>DAIDBH010000014.1:0-267705 GCA_027310185.1 Thermoplasmatales archaeon | reverse complement strand
TCTCTCTCTTTCAGGAATACAGGCCCAATCCTCACCAGCATCAGAAACAAATGATATCATGAGCACATTACCATCCACAATGACATGGAAACTATCAGGATCATCAAAGATAACAGACGATGGAGGTATCACAACTCTCAGTATAGATGTGACATTATACAGTTCATCCACATCTCAAAGAGGAACATTCCTGTACTTCATGGTGAAACAGGACAACGGATCATTCACAGACGTGAATGACATATCAGTAACAGGAACAGGCACATACACATACATCTGCATGAACATATACGGAACAGTGGATCTTGAAGCAAGATATGTATCCACATGCACAGAGGAGCTTGAAGAACCACACATCAATAACATGACATTGAACCTTTCCAGTAACCAGAAACTGGTCACTGGAGAAGTCTATCATCCTTATTTCTCAACCTTTGGATTGTCAAGCACGACAATAAGCAACCATTTCAAGGGATACATTGGATATGATGGGAATCAGGTATTATATCTGGCTAATGATCAATTTATGCCATCTGACGACATCTTCAATAGCATATATCTAGAACAGGTTCATGATAGAAAATCCTGTTCCGGCAAGTTGAATAAAAACGCAATTGTTGGAGATACATCTTATATCGAGGCAGATGATGGAAGCAACCAAAACCTGGTGTTCCAATTTAATCTTACCACTCTTGGTTCTGGTCCAATATGCACTACTGAAAGTTCTTATGTTTCAGAATTGCAGCCTCAAGATCTAGTTATTAAGATGCAAACTGAAAATGCAAATTCTGCAACTGTATTTCTCTTACCAGTGAATAATAATCATCAAATTGGAATTAATGTTTCATCATCAAGTTCAAAAATGACATCAAAAGTCTGCGATATGGAATCTTTACTACTTGATGGTCTTTCCATTGTTTCACCGGTCCCACTTTCAGATGCTATAACATTAGTACAAGCCTGCCAAGCAGCTAAAAATCTTGTAGAATGTGCCAACGCGTCAGTAATAACAAGTGATAACAAGAATAATCAACCCGCTTCAGTAAAATATCAAATAGAGGGTGGCTCGGCTTCAAGAAACTTTTACGGTGCAGGTCTCGATAGCTTCTTATGCTTACCCAATTCAGAACTCGATCAATCTTTTACTCTTTGCGTAACTTATGAAACACAGTATTGCTGCATATATGAAGGTACTTCGGTTGTAAGTGGTACAGGTTCCCAACCAGTTAGAACACTTATAAATGGGGCAACTGCAAAGGAAAACTTAAATTTCGAACCAGCAAATTATCTTTATTCAAATGTACCAACAAGCCTAGATGGCTACACTCTCTATCTCAAAAACGATCAGACCTGTTCATTATATAGATTAGTAGAAAATAAGGGAATGACGGCTTTTTACGCCAATCCCGGAACAGCCTATCAAGTGTATTCATATATGAACGGAGTTTATACACTGTTAGAACAGATACCTGGAAGCATTCTTACCTCAGGAAGTTCACATGATTTAAATTTATCATAGGTGTGGCTAAATAGTTATCTTGAAAGGTGGAGATTTATGAAAAAAATATTGAAAAGCAAATTTTTAACCTTTGTTATCATAGTTGTTATTATATTTGTAACTGTGGATTATGTATTTTTCATCGAACCCAAAACAAAACAGGTAGAAATAAAAAGCTATGACAGTTCTGCAAGCATAAGCACATTTCACGAAAAAGAAACACATGACAGAGCAAGATGGGCAAGATCAACCATAGACAAGACTCTTAATTCTTCGTGCAAAATCGGAGAAAAATTTAATTATCTTAACAGTACGCTTAAATGCACGGAATATATTCTAGACGAAGGTGTTACCTGCATAGGTATTGTGCTAAAGGGCACATTTTCCAAAAATAGTTCTCCAGGAATAATACTGTGCTGTGAGAACTTATCTATTTCTCCTGCATGTCTCTCGCAGCAGAACTTGCTAACTCACGACAATGGAACCTTACCTGCAATATCAAGATCAGTTGTGTCTGGAATTCCTTCCTTAGGGGCTCTAGCAAGGGTAAATGAAGACTCAGAAGGAAAATTCTCAACAGGCGTTTCAATCAGTTTCCCAACGAATGTACCTGTAATATCATTAAATGTTAAGATTTTTACATCAAGTGATCTATACACAACTTTTCAAATAAATTCAATTACGAGTGCTTTAGCTTATGGTTGTGTTGAGCCACAGATCACACCAAATGCTGGTGAAAATTGTTCTTTAATCAATTACTATAAAACCCACCTGTACATGGAAAACCTGAATACCGGTGTATTGTCAGAAATGGATTATTCAAATCATTCAATAAATGGTGGAAACATTCTCTGCTACTGCTTCCCTCTTCAGCAGAAAGATAGCTACAAAATATTGAAGCTTGAAGGTTCAGGGTTTCAGACACTCTACACCATAGATTATCAAAACACAACAGACTTCAAAGGAATATGCAGGAACCTTTATGTTCCATACCCTTAGGTCATAACATCTAAATTAAAATTAATAAGTCTAAAATTTATTGCATTCACTTTTCTCTTCATATCACCAGATCTTAATCTTCTTGTATCCTGAATTTTTCATTGAACTAAGATTGCTGAAGACGTTTTCAAAATCCTCGTGAACCCTCGCTGGAATTTCTGCCCTTATTTTCGCTGGCGAATGTGGATCATTGGATATCTGGTATCTAAGTGCCATTTCTCTTACAGACTCCCTCCAGCTCTGAGCCCATCCAAGGAAGAATCTCTGTTCTGGAGTAAATCCATCTATGGTCTTCCTCATTTCAGGGTTCCTCCCCAGCCTTCTCTGTAATGCTTCAAATGCTATACTTACACCACCAAGGTCCGCAATATTTTCTCCAAGGGTAAGTTCCCCGTTAACCTTCAGCCCGGGTAGCACTTCCTGACTGCTGTAAAGTTCCACAACTTCCTTTGCCTTATCCATAAATGCCCTATCATCATCCTCCGTCCACCATTCCTTTAAGTTTCCATCAAGATCAAACTTTCTACCCTCATCGTCAAACCCGTGGGAAATCTCATGCGCGATTGTGCCTCCAGTTGCCCCGTAATTAACAGCATCATCCATTTCCGGATCAAAGAAAGGCGGCTGAAGAATTCCAGCAGGAAATACAATCTCATTATCCGTTGGAGAGAAATAGGCATTCACAGTTGGAGGTGTCATTCCCCAGAGTTCATGGTCAACTTCTTTTCCTGCCCTGGAAGTTTTCCTGTTGAATTCAAACTGGTTGCATCTCAGAACATTTCCGAAAAAGTCATCATTTTCTATCCTTACTGATGAATAGTCGATGAATTTTGATGGATAACCTATTTTAGCCCTGAATCTACTGAATTTCTCAAGGGCCTTCTCCTTTGTCTGTTCTCCCATCCAGGAAAGGCTCTTTATTCTCTCAACAAATACTTCTTTCAGGTCCTCTACCATGTCATTCATTCTTTTTCTGGACTCCTCCCCAAATTCCCTATCAACATAAATCTTGCCGAGGGCTTCACCCATTGTCCCGTCCACAATAGACACAACCTTCTTCCATCTCTTCTCCATCTCATTCTGTCCAAGCAATTTCCTGTGGAAAAAATCAAAGTCTTCCCTTTCAGCTTCCTCATGAAGGTATGGGGCTGCAAAGTGAAGCACCTTCCATTTCAGGTACATCTTCCACTCTTCCAGTGAATATTTATCTTCCAGCATCGAAATTCCATTAAAGAATTCGGGCTGGCCAACTATTAGATAATCCATCTCATTAAGTTTAGAACCCTCCAAATATTTTCGCATTTTTATGTTACCGAAAATCCTGTCAATGTCTTTCATTTCAATCCTGTTGTAATTCTTTTCAGGATCCCTCAGTTCTACTGGCTTTCTGCTCGATTTGGCAATTTCTGTTTCCATATTCATTATGGTACCTGAAATTCTCGCTGCTTCTTTCTGATTTAATCCCATAAGTTCAAACATTTTTGCAATATGTTCTACATATTCTGTTCTTGTTTTGCTGAAGTTATCTTCAAGATAATAATCCCTATTGGGTAGCGTCAATCCTCCCTGGAAAAGATATATTGCATATTTGTTGCTTTGCTTTTCGTCATTATCCACTTCCAGCCTAAAGAGTGCTCTAACTCCCGATCTGTGCAATAACTCTATTATTCCTGGAATCTCTGCCTTATCCTCCATTCCATCGATTTTGCCAATCATTTCACCAATTGGCCTGAACTTCAAGCTGTCTATTGTTGTTAAATCCATTGCAGAAATATAATATTTCCCAAGTTGTCCCTCAAGTCCTTCATCATGATCCAAACTCTTTCTGGCACAATC
The DNA here is from genome assembly GCA_027310185.1 of Thermoplasmatales archaeon. Lineage (GTDB taxonomy): Archaea > Thermoplasmatota > Thermoplasmata > Thermoplasmatales > Thermoplasmataceae > Cuniculiplasma. The sequence continues at coordinate 263,372 of DAIDBH010000014.1, read as the reverse complement.
TTCCAATATCTTGCCAAGGATAAAAGTATTCCACTCAATAAGTTCCATCGTTGCGCCCCAGATAAATTTGTCCTCAGGTATTGGATGAGTCTCAACCCATTTTCCGCAGGAATAGGTAAAGAAATCATCCAGTGGATCCACTCGTGTATCTAAAAACGAAATTGAGAAAACTGGTTTTTCTGGTTTTTCTCCATCACTTATGGGTTTTATTCTTTCAAACAGGTCTCCATTTTTCATTATCTGAAATAGGGCAGTGGTAAATAAATTTGAATATTTCTTAAAAGGAATTATTGGCTTTCTGAAATCGGGTTGAGCTGTTAAGTTTGTACTTGATTTTATTATTAACAGAGAATTAAAATAACATAATGATAATGATTTCCTAAAAAGTGCTGGCATATTAGTTAAGCTTTTATGCTAAAAGGTAATGATATCCCGTATCTAAAAAGGTTTAAAGTAAGCATGCAGTACTTTAGGGATTCTATGGGTTTTCACGTGCAGAATATTGCCAATTATAAAGAATGTTTATATTGGAAAAAGTTATTCACATCGCCGGCAAAATTAAGGGCCCATAGCTCAGCTAGGTAGAGCATCTGGCTTTTAACCAGAGGGTCAGGGGTTCGAACCCCCTTGGGCCCGTTAAGAGGGATAAAAATGAGTAAATTTAACGTGTTGCACCACGAATTGGTCCCAGAACATTATTTGGTAGAGGAAAAGGATGAGGCTGCTATTCTAAAGAAGCTCCATACTGTAAAAGGTATGTTACCCCATATAAATGTTACTGACCCCGCTATAAAGGCTCTGATGGAAATTCACGGGGATATTGGACCGAATAGAATTATTAAGATTGTTAGAAAGAACCCTAACGTAGGTATTACGGAATACTACAGGGTTACAACCAGTGAGGTTTTAAAATGAAAGAAATTGTTGAATCGTTTTTTAGGAATGAAAGTATTGTAAATCACCAGATAGACTCAATGAATGCCTTTGTTGCAACACCAGACAATCCAGACAGTTTAATGCAGAAAATAGTTGATGAAACAAAACTGTCAGATGAAGATGAACCTGGAGTTATTTTACTTGACAAGACAAAGACAGGTGGAAAGGAAATAAAAATATACTTCGGGAGGCAGAGAGAAAGAGGCCGGTTCGTAGGAGATACTACCATAAGAGTTGATATGCCTGAAATAAAGGAAGCTTCTGGGGCAATAAACCAGATAACACCACAGGAAGCAAGAATAAGGGACTTGAATTATACCGCACCTATCAGTCTTAAACTCAGAGTTTCCGAAGATGGCATTGAAAGGGAACCGGAAACCATAAAGATTGGAGAAATGCCAGTAATGGTAAGAACAAAAGTATGCACTTTATACGGTTCAAATCTTGACAGGTATATTGAAAAGACAAACGGGGAGAAAAACAATGCCCCTATAAATGGGACCAGAAAACAGAAATTGCAGTATGTAGGTGAGGATCCAACTGATTCTGGTGGTTATTTCATTATAGGAGGCAGCGAAAGGGTTATAGTATCACTGGAAGACCTTGCTCCAAACAAAATTCTCGTGGAAAAGGAAGAAAAGTACGAAACCCAGGTTGAAATCGCAAAGGTATTCTCACAGGCTGGAGGATACAGGGCAATGACTGCTCTGGAAAAGAGCAGAGATGGTGATATCAATGTCTCCATACCAAGCGTACCCGGTTCAATTCCTCTTGTTATCCTGATGAAGGCACTGGGAATGGAAAAGGATAATGAAATTCACGATGCGATATTTTCAGTAAATGGAATGAACCCCATCATATATTACAATCTGGAAGCAGCGAGAGACCCCAAGATACATCCACCAAACGGTGTTGTTTTCACAGAAGACGCTATAAATTATCTGGAAAAGAGGTTTGCAGCAGGCCAGGCAAAGGACTTCAGGGAAAAGAAGATTTCACAAATTATAGACAAGTCTCTTCTTCCGCACCTTGGTGACAAGATTGAGGACAGATTCAAAAAAGCTCTTTATCTCGGTAGAATGGCAAGATCACTGCTTGAGCTGAACCTTGGAATCAGAAAGGAAGACGACAAGGATCATCTTTCAAATAAGAGGGTAAAGCTGGCAGGAGACCTTATGGATGAACTTTTCAGAAATGCTTTCCAGTCTGTAGTTAAAGATTTGAAATACCAGCTTGAAAAAACGTACAACAGAAAGAAAGGTCTGAGAATAAAACCGGCCATTAGGCAGGATCTTCTAACTCAAAAAATACTCCACGCAATGTCCACAGGAAACTGGATTGGGGGAAAAACTGGTGTTTCCCAGCTTCTCGATCGTGTTTCCAATGTGAGTACGCTGAGCCACCTTAGAAGGATCATTTCTCCATTAACAAGATCACAACCACATTTTGAAGCCAGGGACCTTCATCCAACCCAGTGGGGAAGAATATGCCCTAATGAAACGCCAGAAGGACAGAATTGTGGACTGGTCAAGAACGGAGCCCTTCTTATGAATATCTCAGAAGGGGCGGATCCTCTTGATATAGTGGAATTTCTCAATGCCAACGGCATCAGGGAACCAACGAAGGAAGAAGGCAACATGGGAAGAGTGTATATCAACGGGGACCTGGTTGGGTATCATGAGGACCCAATAGGCCTAACAAATACCATTCGTAAGACCAGAAGGAAGGGAGAACTGTCATCAGAGGTCAACGTAAGATATGATGACTCCACAAACGAGGTTATTATAAACTGCGATAGGGGAAGAATCAGGAGGCCATTAATCGTAGTCGAAGATGGCAGGCCTAATATATCAAGAGAAACACTTGAAAAACTAAGGCTTGGTGATATGGAACTCAAGGACCTTACATCCATAGGAGCCATTGAATGGATTGATGCTGAAGAGGAAGAGAACCTGTACATATCACTGTATGCATACGATTTCCCTGAAAGATGCCCAAGATGTGATACCCTGCTCTACAGGGGAATTGTGGAATGGGTGAATCAGGGAGAGTCAAAAATAAAATTGATGTGCCAGAAATGTGGAAAGGAATTTGACGGAAAGACTCTCCTGTCGAAGGAACATACCCATCTGGAAATTGACCCATCAATGATTCTAGGAGTAACTGCATCAATGATACCATACCCGGAGCATAATTCTTCTCCAAGGGTAACAATGGCGTCTGCGATGACAAAACAGAGTATTGGTCTTTCAGCAACAAACTTCAGGATAAGAACGGATACAAGAGGACATTTCATGCATTACCCGCAAATTCCAATGGTAAAGACACAGGTAATGGATTATGTGCACTATGATAAGAGGCCAGCAGGGCAGAATTTTGTAGTAGCCATAGTATCCTACCAGGGATACAACATTCAGGACGCTATCGTTTTCAATAAATCTGCTGTAGAAAGAGGTCTTGGAAGAAGTAACTTCTTCAGGACATATACTGCAGAGGAAAGAAGATACCCGGGAGGTCAGGAGGATAGATTCGAAATCCCAACACATGATGTTATGGGTGCCAGAATGGAGAACTTCTACATGAATCTGGATCAGGATGGTATTATAAATCCTGAGGCATATGTGGAAGGTTCCGATGTGCTCGTGGGAAAAACTTCACCTCCAAGATTTCTGGAGGAGGGCAATGAGAGACTTGGTCCGCAGAAAAGAAGGGAATCATCCATCACCATGAGACCAAATGAAAACGGCTACGTGGACAATGTCATCCTGACGGTATCCGAAAGCAACAGCAAGATTGTTAAAATCAAGGTAAGAAGCGATAGGATTCCAGAACTTGGAGATAAATTCGCGTCCAGGCATGGACAGAAGGGGGTAATCGGGGCACTGATTGCACAGGAAGACATGCCATTCACAGAATCAGGGATAATTCCTGATATTCTCATAAACCCACACGCAATTCCTTCAAGAATGACCATTGGTCATATCCTGGAAATGATAGGAGGAAAGGTTGCTTCCATGAGGGGAAGCACCGTAGATGGTACTATATTCAAGGGTGAACCGGAACAGTCACTAAGGGAAGAACTTCTGAAATATGGTCTTACATATGATTGTACAGAGACAATGTATGATGGAATTACAGGAAAAAGACTGGAAGCACAGATATTCACCGGAGTAATCTACTACCAGAAGCTACATCATATGGTCGCAGGCAAATTCCATGCCAGATCAAGGGGACCAGTGCAGATACTCACCAGACAGCCAACAGAAGGAAGGTCAAGGCAGGGAGGTCTTAGATTTGGTGAAATGGAGAGAGATACGTTAATTGCACATGGAGCTGCGATGGTAATAAAGGACAGGCTGCTTGACCAGAGTGATGGAACCATACTGTATGTGTGCGGTAACCAGTCATGTGGTCATATTGCAATTATGGATAGGAGAAAGGGGACTTTGAGATGCCCTGTTTGTGGAAACACTGGGAATATACATCCAGTTGAAACAAGCTACGCATTTAAACTGATGAGAGATGAACTAATGTCAATGGGTGTAATGATGAGATTAATACTGGGTGATCTGAAATGAATAGTTTTATTTCAAAAAGGATAAACAATATTCAATTTGCTATCCTGTCACCAGATGAAATAAGAAAGATGTCACAGGTCAGGGTTATAACCGCTGATACATATGATGACGATGGATATCCAATTGAAAGAGGTCTGATGGACCTCCATATGGGAGTAATTGAGCCTGGATTGAAATGTGCAACATGTTCAGGAAAGGTTGATGAATGCCCAGGTCACTTTGGTCATATAGATCTTGCCATGCCAGTGGTTCAGGTCGGTTTTGTTAAGGAAATAAAAATGTTTCTTGACGGAACCTGTAAGAACTGCAACAGGGTAAAATTGACCAATGATGAGATGGAATCCTATGGAAAGAGGCTTTCAGAAAAGAAACTGGAAGAGTTTGATCCGGAACTACTGACTCTAATAATAAAGAAGAATCTTGATCAGGCAATAAAGAGGGAGGTATGCCCACATTGCGGTTTCAAGAACCTTAGTGTAATACTGGATAAACCTACAACATTCAGGGAAGGAGCCAAATCTGGTGGAGCAGCAGAAAAGAAGATCACGCCAAAGGAAATCAGGGAAAGACTGGAAAAGATTCCCGATGATGACCTGATTTTCTTCGGTCTGAACAAGGATTTCGTTAGACCTGAGTGGATGATACTCACTGCACTTCCGGTTCCGCCCATAAATGTGAGACCATCCATAACCCTTGAAACGGGAGAAAGGAGTGAAGATGACCTGACTCACAAACTCGTAGATATCATAAGAATATCGCAGAGATTGAGGGAGAGCAGGGATAACGGTTCTCCCCAGCTGATCATTGAGGATCTCTGGGACCTCCTGCAGTTCCATGTCACAACTTACTTCGATAATCAAACCGCCGGAATACCACCTGCGAGGCACAGGTCCGGAAGGCCGCTTAAAACACTTGTACAGAGAATGAAGGGAAAGGAGGGAAGATTCAGGTCTAACCTTTCAGGTAAGAGGGTTAACTTTTCAGCCAGAACCGTGATATCTCCAGAGCCATTTCTATCCATAAATGAAGTAGGAGTGCCTGAGAAAGCAGCAAGGGAACTTACTGTGCCAGTCACAATAAACCAGTTCAATATAGATGTCATGAGGGAATGGGTCAAGAGAGGACCAGCACCAAGGAAGGAAAATGATAATTATGAATCCGGTGTGAACTACATACTCAGGCCAGATGGTAGAAGGGTAAAGATCACGGACATGAATGCAGAGGACAACAGCCAGAAGATAGATATAGGCTGGGTGGTAGAAAGGCAGTTGAGTGAAGGTGATATTGTGCTTTTCAACAGGCAGCCATCCCTTCACAGGATGTCCATGATGGGACATACTGTCAGGATACTGAAGGGGCAGACATTCAGGTTCAATCTTGCAGTGTGCACACCATATAACGCAGATTTTGACGGTGACGAAATGAACCTTCATGTTCTTCAGAAGGAAGAAGGAAGAGCAGAAGCAAGGATAATAATGAAGGTACAGGAACAGATTATGTCACCGAGATTTGGCGGACCTATCATTGGAGGAATCCATGATCACGTAACTGCTTTATTCCTGCTTACTCATGGAAATCCACTTTTCACAGAGAAGGAGACCATGCATATCATGAGCTATCTTCCAATGGATAAGGAATTAAAGCCCAGTAAGGAGGAAAAAGGAATAAAATACTTTTCTGGAAGGGACATATTTTCGGCCATTTTACCTGATGATTTCAATATAAGATTCAGGAGCAAACTGTGTTCAGGAGCAAGAAGGACAGATGATGGCAGCCTGTTCTGTGAATACGAGGAAAACCAGGAAGATATAGATGTGGTAATCATAGACGGAAAGATGATTCATGGCACAATCGATGAAACAGCCATATCTCCATTCGCCGGTAAAATTATTGACAAGATTTACAGGAAATTTGGGGCTGCAGCTGCTGCAAATTTCATTGATAAGATGACCAGGCTTGCAGTGGCTTTCATTAGTTTCAGGGGATTTTCAACCGGTATCGGGGATTATGATATACCTGAAAATGCAATCAGTGAAATAAAGGAAATAGCGCTGAAGGCAGAGAAGGAAGTTGATAATTATGTAACCGACTTCAAGGAGGAGAGAATGAATCCCAGGGAAGGAAAATCTGTAGAGGAGACACTGGAAGAGGAAATAATGAAGGTTACAGGAGAAGCAAGGGATCAGTCAGGAAAAATTGCATCACAGTACCTCGGGTTGACCAATCCTTCAGTTATAATGGCAAGATCAGGTGCAAGAGCTAAAATGCTTAACATATCTGAGGTAGCAGGAATGGTTGGACAGCAGTCCGTGAGGGGTCAGAGACTTAACAGAGGTTACGACAGGAGAACACTGCCACACTTCAAGAAAGACGATCTGGGTGCAGATTCAAGAGGATTCGTGAAGTCTTCCTATAAGGTTGGATTGAATCCACTGGAATATTTCCTGCACAGTATTGGAGGAAGGGAAGGTCTTGTTGATACTGCAGTGAGAACTTCAAGAAGTGGTTACATGCAGAGGAGACTGATCAATGCATTCGAGGACCTTAAGGTGAACGAGAAGAGACAGGTGACAGATACAGTAGGGGAGATCATACAGTTCAAGTATGGAGACGACGGTATTGATCCCACAAAGAGTGAAAATGGTGAAGCACTGGACATAAACTACATCCTGTTCGATGAGGAAAATGGTGGTCAGTAATGAAGGTAATTCTATGGAAGGATACGAAGAAGAACATGGAAATGCTTCTTGAAAAGTCAGGAAATGTTTCCTATGCAGTCGATTTTCCAGTTTCTGAAGGTATTGATGAAGCCTACATAAGCGTTGATAAGAAGAAAGTTACGTACAGGGCAAAAATTGGCTCCATAAGTTCCTATGAACCACAGACAGAAAAGAAATCAGACGCAAAGGGAAAGAAGAAGAAAGAAACCGAGGAAGTCATGCTGAAAAAGAAAACCGGTCTCAAGACAATAATTCGCCTGGAGTCTCTGGAAGAATTAACGCCTCCAATACCAGCTTCAGATTTCAATATGGGAAGGAACAAGATAAATTCAGTTGATTCTTATTATGAGGCAGATCTTGATAGAATAATAATAACACAGAAGGAAAAGTACTACTCCGAAATCGATAGTTCGGTAAAACAGCTGATCGAGAAGGAAATGGAAAAGGGAACTGTATTACCTCTAAGTATTGCCGAGAAACTTATATCACTCAAGAAGGAAAAGGGCGAAGAATTCTTCAAGAAGATCCTGAAAAGAGTTGAAAATGATCTTGAGGCAAGGCAGATAGATCCATTCGAGGCAGTTGGAATTATTGCTGCGCAGAGCATAGGAGAACCAGGAACACAGATGACAATGAGGACGTTCCACTATGCTGGTGTCAAGGAAGTGGATGTGACACTGGGTCTCCCAAGACTCATAGAAATAGTAGATGCCAGAAGAACACCGTCAACACCTTCAATGGATATATTCCTGAAGCCAGAATATGCCAGGGATGACGAGGCTGTCAGCAGGGTCATAAAGGATATTGAGAATACCAGCATCATTGATGTCGCAGATGTGATTACAGACACTGATGAGATGACAGTGATCATAAGGCCAAACAAGAAACTGATGGACAGGAGAAGAATAAAGGTTCAGGACATCATGGATGCAGTTTCTGGCATAAAACTTATAACCGTTATCCAGAAGGAAAACGGTGATATTGAAATAAAGGCACAGCAGGAATCGTACAAGAGGCTGTACCAGCTCCAGGAACAGGTCAAGGTTGTGAACATAAAGGGTCTCCAGGGAATAAAAAGGGCCGTAGCAGTAAAGGAAAGAGATGGAACGTATAAACTGCAAACGCAGGGATCAAACCTGAAACAGGTCCTGGAGATAGAGGAAGTAGATGCAGTCAGGACAACAACAAACGATATAGTGGAAATTGCAAATGTACTGGGTATAGAAGCAGCAAGAAATGCCGTACTGAAGGAATCACGTGATACACTGAAAGAGCAATCTCTTGATGTCGATGAAAGGCACCTGATGGTAGTGGCAGACATGATGACATTTGAAGGCCAAGTCAGGGCAGTGGGCAGGCAGGGAATTTCAGGTAAGAAGAGCAGTGTCCTTGCAAGGGCTGCATTCGAAATTACCGTAAAACATCTGATGCGTGCTGGAATAGTGGGTGAAACTGACTCTCTGACAGGAGTCGCGGAAAATATTATTGTCGGCCAACCAATAACTCTTGGTACAGGAGCAATAGATCTGGTTTACAGGGGGAACGGACCTGACAAGGGTGAATGAACTTGGCTTCGAAGGGTATAGTTATTGACAACAGGATAATGGAATACAGGGCACTTTTTGAGAAAGTGGCCAGGGGAGTACAGCCAGAAGAATGCATGGAGAACGAAGACATGGTGGTCTTCATTGTGGGTGAAAGAAGGATGGCAGAGATGTTCAAAAGGAACCAGAATGTCATACAGAACCTCAGGGAAAAGATAAATAAGCACATTCTGGTGGCGGAATATTCCAGGGACCTTCTTACATTTGTCAAGAACCTGTATTTCAGGTATGGCGTTAAGGAAATAGATATCTCATGGAAGCAGGGCCAGGTAGATGTACAGGTGGGCGTGGAAATTTCAGAAGTTGGAAAGGCAATAGGCAAAGAAGGTAGAAACGTGAAGCTCATGAAGGAAGTTGCCTCCAGGTTCTATGAAATAAGGAATTTTGGGATCAAGCAGCCTGCCTGATCCATCCTATCCAGATTTCCAGTTTCAAGCGTGAATCTTCGTTTATAAAAGTAAATATACGGAAATCGTATGACTTAGTACAACATGAGAGGTTATAATGCCGTATAAGAATAATAACGATAATGAAGAAAATTTTACGAGAGTAATAGTTCCAAACAAGAGGAAGGGGGAACTCTATGGTATAGTTGAGAAATTATCAGGAGGTTCCCATCTTTCAGTTATGTGTGAGGATGGCTACACAAGAACAGCCAGGATTCCAGGCAAGATGAAGAAGAGAATGTGGATAAGGGAAAATGATCTGGTAATAGTAAAGCCATGGCAGTTCCAGACTGAGAAGGCTGATATCGTTTACAGGTATACCCAGACGCAGGCAAATTACCTAAGCAGAAACTCTGCACTGCCTGAGCTTATCAACATATTTAAATAGAGCAAGAGATGGAAGATAGAAGCGCACTGAAGCAGCTGATAGACAGGGACGAATTCAACTTCAATGAGTTCATTGACGAAAAGACAGAAGGTCTTGTTTTTGATAAAAGAACGCTTGACAACATATACACGCTCTTCAAGCAGTTCAATATAAAGTATATCGATTATCCTATTTCATCAGGAAAGGAATCGCTTGTTTTCAAGGTGGAAGGAGAAAAGAAGGGTGTGGTGATGAAGATATTCAAGACATCCACATTGAGGTTTCAGCATATTAATGATTATATAGATGGAGATCCACGATTTGCAAAGCAGAGGAAGTCAAGGGGGTCGCTTATATTCGTCTGGGCAAGGAAAGAATATGCCAATCTTCTGGAATGCAGGAAATTCGGCATCAGGGCACCGGAGCCTTTGGCGGTGGTTAAGAATATAATCCTGATGAGCTACATCGGTGACAGGAGGTCCGCTGCAAAAAAGTTGAAAGATGTTAAGGAAGAGGAGATGCAGTCATATTTTGATTCATCCATGAACGAATACAGGAAGATGGTGGAAAAGGCAAAGATTATTCATGCTGATTTCAGTGAATACAATGTACTCTGTTACAGGAAGAAGTCCTATATCATAGATATGGGCCAGGCTGTTTCATACAAGCATCCAAAGGCAAAGGACTTTCTTGTGAGGGATATGAATAACATGAGGGCATTTGCAAAGAGGAATGGCCTTGAATTTAATGTAAATGAGCCGGAATTCCCGGGTGAAAGAGATGAGTGAAGGAAGCGATCACATAGAAAATTCAATCAGTATAAGAATACCGCGAGACAGGATAGGCGCCCTGGTTGGCAGGGAAGGAAAAACGAAGAATGATATAGAGGAAATATCAGGCTGCATGCTCGATATAGATTCCACGGATGGTGACATCCTGGTAACTGCAAAGGAGGATACCGATCCACTGAAGGTAAACGCAACTGGAGAGGTTGTGAAGGCAATAGGAAGAGGCTTCAGCCCGGAAAGGGCACTCTACCTTTACAATGATGGTTTCCAGCTTGTGGTTATTTCTCTCAGGGAGTTTGCAAGAAAAGGCTCAAACAGGATCAATGAGATAAAGGGAAGAATAATAGGCAGGCAGGGGAAGACAAGACAGATAGTCGAGGATATCACAGACTGTTTTGTGTGCGTTTATGGGGATACAGTATCCCTCATAGGAGACTACATTTCAATGAGGTATGCGCTCCAGGCACTTCAAATGATAATCGAAGGCAAGAAGCAGAGAACTGTCTACACCTACCTGGAATCCAAGGCAAAGGAGCTGAAGGCAGAAAGAATAGCAGAATCTTTCAGATAGATTTTATTTTTTAAAATTTAATATCAAGAATTCTGGTCCACTCATTGAATACAGCATAAATTAGGCATGATCATATCAATAACATATATATCCAAATAACAAATACGGTATAACAGCGGGGTGGGGTAGTTAGGAAATCCCGACGGGCTCATAACCCGTAGATCGATGGTTCAAATCCATTCCCCGCTATTGCGAGTTCATAAATTTTACAAGTTCTGAAAACGTCTTCTTGCCTTCAAACCTTATATTCGTGAGGCCTGCATCCTTCAACGCTGTAAAAGTTGTTTTTCCAATGGGATAAACAGGATTATCAATATATCTACCATTTGTGTATTTCCTGAATAACCGGACTTCAAGGGGTGAAGTGAATATAAATGGTGTTCGTTCATCCTTCACTGCTTTCCGGATATTTTCCCTCTGATCAATATCCTCATATCTGTAAAGGTAGAGGTTTTCGCTGTAAATACCTGCTTTCTTGAGCTCATCATTGAGCACACCTGAATGGGTCTCGCCCCTGGGTATCAGTACACTTCTTGGATTGTGCCGTTCTATGAAAGATGCATAGCCACCGGAATTGGAGTCACTGCATACAAGTGGATTGGTGATATATTTTTCCAATTCTCTAGCAGTGGAATCACCGATGGAGAAAATCATGATCTTCCCATCTATTTCACCGTACATGTCAAAGAAATATCCAACACTGGTGGAGCTCGTAAAAGCGATGCCATCAAATTTTTTAAGATCCGGGGCCCTTACATCATCAATTTTGACAATCCTCACCAATGGTATATTTAAAATACCCATAACTTCTGCTTCATTTTCATTTAATTTTTCTTCCGGTCTGAAGCTAATAATCACCATAGTTCATTATCTCTTTCACATTCCTGGCAACCATTTCAGCTTCCTGTAAAGTTCTGACCTTCATCCTGATAGAAATCACGTTTTCCTTGAGATTTATATCCATGTACAGAAATTCCGTCTCAGGATTATACATAATTCCATTGGGCACAGAACAGCCCATGTTAAAAATGCCGGAAATCCTCCGTTCAACATCCCACCTTTTTCTTGCGGTTGGGTCTTCAGTGATTTTTATATCATCATAAAATGGTGAATCCTTCCTTGCTATTACTGTTATTATACCCTGTCCCGGTGCAGGAACAAAAATGTTTTCATCAAGTATTTCATAATCCCTATTCGGGTACATCCTTGACATCGCAGCCTCTGACAGTACAATACCATCGTAATTGCCATCATCAAGTTTATTTATTCTTGTATCAATGTTGCCACGAAGGCCGTATACATCCCAGTTCCTGACATGTTTCCTAATCTGCTCTTCCCTTCTGGGTGATGAGGTTCCAATCTTCAATCTTCCATCACCTTCCAGATTCTTCCTGAAAACGATCACATCATGGTAGTTCTTCCAGTCAAAAACTGAAACCACCTCAAGCTCCTTGTTCAGGATTGTTGGGAGATCCTTTCCACTGTGTACTGCACAGTCCAGCTTTCCATTAAGCACCATCTGGTTTATCTCATTCACGAAAAGACCCTGGCCACCGATCTCCTTCAGTGGCCTTTCCCTATCTATATCACCCTTGCTCCTGATCTTAACAATATCATGGTTTCCACCAAGAATACTGGTAAACATCTCAGTTTGAATTAATGCTAATCTGCTCTCCCTTGTTCCTATCTTCATTCATATCAAACTCCAGGGTATAGACCATCTTGAAAACTGCCATCTCAACCTCCTCAGGTGTATGGGCCATGCCAACAAATGATGCCTCAAACTGACCGGGGGAAAAATAGATTCCGTGCTTCTTGGAAAAATTGAAGAATTTCATGAACTTTTCCCTGTCAGATTTCATGGCTGTTTCATAGTTCCAGACTCTTTCTTCGTTGAAGAATATGGTGAACATGTTATAAACCCTGTTCACCTGAACGCCAAGATCAGAGAAACTCTTCAGTTTATCCTCAACCCATGTTGCCAGGCTTATGGTATATTCATAATCCCTGTCCTTAAGAAAGTTCAAGGTAGCGAGTCCGGATGCAACAGTGAATGGATTGGCACTGAACGTTCCTGATTGATACACGTCGCCCTCAGGACTGATCCTCTCCATTATGTCTGATCTTCCTCCGAAGAGGCCAACAGGCATCCCCCCACCTATAATCTTTCCGAGGGTTGTCAGATCAGGCTTAACTCCTATCATATCCTGGTATGCACCATACCTGAATCTGAAACCTGTTATTACCTCATCAAAGATCAGAAGTGCACCATATTCCTCAGTAATCTCCCTCAGGAATTTCAGGAATCCCTTTTCAGGACCAATCACCCCGAGATTGCCAAGTACAGGCTCTGTAATAACAGCTGCAATGTCCTTTCCATGCAATTTAAAAAGTTCCCTTATGGAATCCTCATTATTGAAATCTCCAATAAGAACAGTCTTTGCAACTTCTCTGGGAATTCCCGGGGTAGAAGGTGTACCGAAATTCAGTGCCCCACTTCCGGCATTCACAAGCACATAGTCATGAGCTCCGTGAAATCCTGCATTCATCTTCAGGATAAGATCTCTGCCGGTATAGGCTCTTGCAAGCCGGATTGCATGCATGGTTGCCTCAGTTCCAGAATTTGTGAATCTCATCTTTTCTATGGAAGGGACCGCTTTCTGTATTATTTCCCCAAGTTCTATCTCATTTTCTGTGGGAACTCCTTCTGGTATTGTGTTATCCAGTAAATACATGATTTCCTCGGCTATGGTAGTGTTGGAATATCCTGCAAAATTAACGCCAAAACCCATGCAGAAATCCAGGTATTCCTTTCCTTCCACATCAAAAATCCTTGAGCCAGAAGCCCTTGAAAAATACGTTGGATATGGCTTATAAAACCTGACAGGTGAATTTACTCCACCAGGAAAAAGCCTGGATGCTCTTTTAAACAGATCATCGGAAAGCATGAAGGTATATTTTTTCCTATCAATTTATGTTTTTCATTTTAAGGCAATAGAATTTATTGTTTGATCCAATTACTCACAGATTTGAAAAACCTTGCGATGGAAGTTGAGGAAAAGGATGCAGAATTATTCATAAGGAAGGCAAAAAGAGAGGGAAAGTTGATCAGGAACCTGCGATCTCTGAAGGAAAATGGAAAGGTCATAATTCCGGTGAGAGAAAGGGTAGAATTTAAAAGTGCTATGCTCTGTGAAAGGGAATTTTCAAGGAAGGAGGATGTCACAATACCTGATGTGATCAACAGCATCATGAAATACAACAATAGGAAGATCAGGTGGCAGAGGATGGGAAGTACAGTTATATTCAGCAGTGAGTATGAGGAACTGGAAAGAGTTTCAAAGGAGCTCGTGAAAAAGTCCATAGCAACGCAGGTCTATGTCAGGGATGGAAGAATCGAGGGTGAAGTTCGGAGACCAAGACTCAGGCTTATTGCAGGTATACAGGGAGATACCCAGTATCTGGAAAATGGAGTTACCTTCATCACCAGCCCTGCAAGATTAATGATGAGCAAGGGCAACATAGTTGAGAGAGGTCTTCCATCAATAAAAAAGATAAGCGCAGGAACGGTGCTTGACATGTTCGCCGGTATTGGTTATTTCTCACTGCCAATTGCAAAACTTAAAACTGTGAAGAATGTCACATGTATCGATCTCAATATTGAAGCTCTTGAATACCTTGAAAAAAGTGCAGCTCTTAATGGGGTAAAAGAAAAGATTACAACTTATAACATGGATTGCAGGTTGTTCAATGCTCAGGAAAAGTATGACCTTGTCATAATGGGGAACTTCAAGTCCAGAATATATCTGGCCTCAGGACTTTCCCATGTTGCAAAAAATGGATATATCCTCCTTCATCATCTTGAGTTGACCGGTAATATCAAATTGAGTGTATACGACCTTATGAAGTCTGCCAGGTACTTAGGCTATTCATTGATGCCAGTGGACAGCCACATAGTGAAGTCTTATTCTCCACATGTATGGCACATAAGTTCACTATTTCAAGTGCTGTAATTATGAGGGCAGATAAGAAAAAGATGCCAGGTTTACCATGTTTTCTTCCAGAAATCTTAAATCATTCAATTTCGATAGAACACAACAAGGTTTAAAACCACCCTTAACATATTGCATTGAACAAAAATATGGCGGCAAGAAGAAAGTATACCCCAAGAAAACCAGGTCAGAACAACAGGGGAAGATATTACGGATATAACGATAGAAATGAAACGCCCAGGCCAAAGAGGATCAAAAAACTGGACATGAGAAAGAGTGAAGAATTTAATTTCATGCTGTCAAAGGCTGTTGAAGCCCTGCCTGATAGCATCAGGGGGTCAATTACTGGAGGGATATATGCCATCGCGTCCAGGCAGGGAATCAGCGAGGCAAGAGATTTTGTTATCAAGAAAAAGGAAGAAGGGGTTCTGGACGAAGGCACCCAGAAGCAGATATGGAATTTACTGAATGACTACTCCACATACAGATAAGGATCTTGCCATAACTCTGGAAGAGAAGGTCAAAAGATATATTGAAATAGAAACAAGGGCCCTTGAAGTGCTTTCCATAGCGGTTCCGGAGAACACTCTTCTCTACGAATTCGCAAAGAGTTCAATGGAAATGATACATTCATATTTCTCCGATGCAATGCACTTCATGGAAAACGGAGACCTCATAAATGCACTGTCGTGTTTGAACTATTCATATGGGTGGCTGGATAGCGGGGTGAGACTTGGCGTATTCAAAACCGATGGGGATTATAGGAAATTTACCTTTTACAAATAGCCAAACTGTACAAAAAGAATATATATATTTTAAAGATAAGGAGCAACCGCAAGGGATAACATTTAAGCATGTTAAAGGACTGGTGAATTAATGCCTGAAGAAAAAGAAAAAACTGATTTCCAATACATTGTAAGAATTGCAAGCATGGATCTTAACGGAGAAAGAGATGTAGTTCTGGCTCTGGCAGATCTAAAAGGTATCGGCCTCAGATTGGCTGAAACCCTTACAAAGAAACTCGAGATTGATGAGAGCATGAGACTGGGAGATCTCAGCGAGGAGAAGATAGAGGAGATAAGGGATTATATCGAATCCGAAGAGTATGAGGACATTCCAGCGTGGATGCTGAACAACCGCTCAGATCCAGTAACGGGAAAGAACATGAATCTGGTAGGCAATGATCTCAATGTGCAGATTCAGGATAACATCAACACGATGAAAAAGATAAGGTCCTACAGGGGCATAAGACATGAAACCCATCACAAGGTGAGGGGTCAGAGAACCAGGAGTAATGGCAGGAAAGGATTAACAGTAGGCGTACAAAGGAAAAAGGAGTGATTTTGATTGGGAGATCCAAAGTTTCAGAAAAAATTATATTCAACACCAAGGCATCCTTGGGAAAAAGACAGGATAGACGAAGAAAGGAAGACTATTAATCTGTATGGTCTTAAAAACAAGAAGGAGTTATGGAGAAGCCAGGCTACTCTTGATTCCATAAGGGCACAGGCAAGAGAATTGCAGGCCAGGACAAGAAGAAATGATCCCCTTGCAATAAAGCAGCTGAACCTACTACTCGCAAGATTGAACAGGTACAGAATTTCTACAGGAAATGCATCACTGGATGATATCCTGTCTTTGACAATAGAGAGTGTCCTAGAAAGAAGACTTCAAACCATAGTGTTCAGGAAAAACCTTGCAAAGACTGTAAAGCAGGCAAGGCAGATGATAACCCATGGACACATATTACTGAACGGAAGAAGAGTAACTGTGCCAGGACTTCTCGTGGAAGGAATGGAAGAAGATTCCATTGAATACAGTGAATTTTCACCTTTCATAGATGACAAGCATCCGGTAAGGTTGATAATAGCAGGAGACCAGAAGGAAGAAGAACAGCCAGAGGCAGCAGAACAGGAAAACTCAGAGGAGGTAGAAAAAGTTGAATAAAACCGGAATCGCACACATATATTCTTCACAGAATAATACAATCATACTTGTAACAGATCAGACCGGTGCTGAAACACTTGCAAAGGCAACTGGTGGAATGGTTGTTAAGAATGACAGGGATGAGTCAAGTCCATATGCGGCAATGAAGGCCGCTGATCTGATCTCAGAAAAGTTGAAGGAAAAGGAGGTCACTGATCTGATAATCAAGGTCAGGGCACCTGGAGGAAACAGATCAAAGATCCCGGGACCTGGAGCACAATCTGCCATAAGGGCACTGTCCAGGGCAGGTTTCAAGATTGTAAGGATTGAGGAGGTAACACCAGTTCCTCATGACGGAACCAAGAAAAAGGGCGGAAAAAGAGGAAGGAGGGTTTAATGCCATCTTCAAGCGAAGCGAAAATATCAATATTGGAACTAAGAGATAACTTTGCCAGATTTGAAATAACAAACATTACAGAAGGAATTGCCAATGCACTCAGAAGAACCCTGATAAATGACATTCCAAAACTGGCAATTGATAAGGTGGTTTTCAGGCATGGACAGATCAGGGATTCTATGGGAAACGTTTTTGATTCATCATTGCCATTATTTGACGAGATTGTTGCGCACAGGATTGGACTGGTTCCCATAAAAACGGATTCCAGGATGAGTTTCAGGAATGAATGTTCATGTGAGGGCAAGGGATGCTCACTGTGCACAGTTTCTTATAATATAGACAAGACAGGACCAGGAGAGGTTTACAGTGGGGATCTTGTTCCATTCACCGGTAACGTTGAACTGAAGCCGGTAGATCCGCTGATACCAATAGTGAAACTTGGACCAAAGCAGGCCTTACTGGTCACAGCAGAGGCAACAATGGGGACTGCAAAAGAGCATGCAAAATGGCAGGTAACATCAGCTGTTTCCTTCAAGTATCACAGGGAGTTTGAGATCAACAAGGCAGATAACGAAGGATGGGAAAAAATCAAGGAGAAATATCCCGTATCAATTGTCAGGGAGACAAAGGAAACAGTAACTGTTACTGATGATTACCAGCAGAGAGCTGTATTGAATTACATAAACACCGTGAACCACAGGACAGAAATAAACCAGTCAAAGCCTGTAAAGGTTACTGAGGACAGGGAAAGGTATGTATTCAAATTTGAAACAGACGGTTCACTAACAGCCAGGGAAACACTGAAAATTGCACTTGAAAAATTGCCAGAAAGACTTAACATTTTACACGAGAGTATAGTATCTCCGGATTAGTTATATACAGTTCTGAACTATATAGTATATGACATTCCTCAAAAATTTTATTGAAACCGGATCAGAAATAAGGGAACACATTTCAACTCTGGAAAACAAGGAGCAGAGGATCGGTTATACTGGAATGGGAGCTGATGGAACACTAACATCAAGGCTGGACAAACTGGCAGAGGACAAGATCATAGAAAGAATCAATGATATAGACCTGCCATTCAACATCATAAGCGAGGAAATAGGTTTTGTGGACAGGGGATACGAGAGCAACATAATCATGGACCCACTGGATGGTACATATAACGCTGAAAACCAGATTCCACTCTATTCCATGTCGCTCGCAGTCATGAAGGATGATTTCACATCTCTCCAGGAAGCTTTTGTAATGAATCTGGCCACAGGAAACTACTTCTGGGCAACCAAGGGAAATGGTGCATACAGGAACGGATACAAGATTGAGAAGGCAGAGAGGAGGAGTCATGCTTCAGTTGTTTACAATCTTGAAGAAACCAAAGTTCCAGACTTCCTGAAGAAGGACATAACAAGAAAGAGGATTCTGGGCTGTGCATCAATGGAACTTGCACTCCTTGCAAATGGTGCACTTGATAATGTTGCGTACCTTGGAAGGGAGAAAAAGTTACGTAATGTGGACATTGCGGCTGGAGTGCTACTTGTGGAGGAAATGGGAGGTTTTGTTCTTGATGGCAGCATGAAGAAAATGAATATGGGCAGGGATGTGAGAGAAAGGAAAAACATGATCGCCCTTTCATCCTTTTACAGGGACGAGATGGAGGAGCTAGTGAACAGATGAAGATCGCTTTCATAATTAAGAAGGACTGCCCCAGATGTGCTAAGATTGTGAAGCGGATAGATGATATCCTCCCTCAGGAATGGGAAAGAATATACGCAGAGGAACTGAGGCCTTTCATCAAGGAGAAGGAGTACAGACCACTGGAGGAAATCGAGGCAGACATACTTTTCACAATTGGTGGTGACGGAACTGTATTGCTAGCGGCACAGAAGGCAAAAGGCGCAATCCTTGGAATCAACATGGGTTCACTGGGATTCCTCAGCGAGGTTGAAGTTGGAAAGGTTGAGGAGACAGTATACCGGATCATCAGGGGAGAACACAGGTTTGTTGAATACATGCGGCTTGAGGTGATGGTAAATGGCGAGATTGTAGGATATGCATTGAATGAGGTCGTCGTACACAGCAACAGGATCGCAAAGGTAAGGAATTTCAAGCTTTATCTTGATGGTTCTTTTGTAGAAAGGACCAGGGCTGATGGCATAATTGTTGCCACGCCCATAGGATCAACGTCCTATTCACTCAGTGCTGGAGGACCCATAGTAATGCCTGCAACACAGGCAATGGTTATATCATATCTTGCTCCAGTAACACTGAGGATCAGGCCAATGGTAGCACCATCCACTTCAGTACTTGATATCCTGGTCTCTGGAATTGATCAGGACTGCCTCATTATTATGGATGGACAGAAGGAAGTAAATTTCAAGTCAACAGACAAGGTAACGATCACAAGGGCATCAAAATCCTATAAGTTTATAACACTGAGAAGGGATTTCTATGCAAAGCTCAGGGAGAAACTGTTAAAAGATGTGGTCAATTAGATTCAGGTTAATAAGGATGATAATGGAAGCCTCCAAGGACACGTATCCAATGGAATTCGGGGCACTTTTGAAGGGTGAACATGATGTCATATATGAAATTGCCATAATGCCCGGGACAGTACAGGGGGATCATCACACAATAATGTGGATGGGTAGCAAGCCGGTAGACTTTACCATAATAGGTTCTGTTCATTCACATCCCTCAGGGGTAATCAGGCCTTCAGATGCAGATTTGCATATGTTTCAGAACACCGGGCCGATCCATATGATTGTTGGTTATCCATACAGGGATACAGATTATAAATTCTTCAACAGGAAGGGCGAAGAGATAAGGATTGGAATAATAGGTGGAAACCAAATAGAATAGAAGATTCTACCAACCACGCACATGTATTCTTCGCATAAATTACAGGATTAATTCATTTCATTCAGCCTCTCATCTGTACATTTCATCAAACAGTGCAGTACCCTCGGCGAGTGCATCCAGCTTCATGAGTGCAACTTCCTCTGAAACGTTATCAAGGCTTGAAAATGTCTCAAAACCGCAATCTGTTCCTGCCATGACCCTTTCTGGACCTATACCATCTATCTCTGCAATTCTTGCCAGTCTAAGAGCAACAGTTTCTGGTGTTTCCACGAAGGAAGTCTTCACATCTATAACTCCAACTGCTATCTTCTTTTCCTTTGGCCATCCATATTCCTTGACATACCTTTTGAATATCATGGCATCCCCTTCATGCCTTGGATTTGCAAGTTCAGCCACAATCAAATTAGAATTGAGGGATAGAAGTTCATGAAGAAAATTCTCCAGTGGAGGATCAATTATGTGTGGGGCACTGTAATTTCCAAAGCAGTAATGAACTCTTATCCTTTCGGGGTCCTTCCCTGAAATTGCCCTGTTAATGGAATCAATCCTTGCATTTAGGGCTGAAGTTCTCTCTGTTTCCTCTGATTTCCTGTAATGTCTTTCGTGGGTAAGGTCAGGTGCATCTATCTGCAACTGGACACCGTCTACTGATAAGATAGCCTCATACTCCTTTGACATTTCCCTTGAAAGGTCCTCAATGAAATCATAATAATCCCTGTAATAGGTTCCAGGAGTAAGGAATTGTGCGAGAACACCAGGTGAGGGAGAATTCACGAAAACCTTGCTCACCCCATTATCTCTCCCGATCTTCTTGAGGTCCTTCGCCTCGAGTTCTGCCTTCTTCTGGCCATTATATGATATCCTGTCGTTTAGCTGGGGATGACCAAGCAATTTTTCCGGATTATTTTTGAAAATATCATAGATGGGGCTTCTAGCGATTCTCAATTCCTCGAGCATTGCGCTTGATACCACGGGTGCAACAATTTTTTCGCCGTCAAAACCTTCAAATCTTGATTTGACAAATGTTGTGTATCCTGATTTCCGCTGTTCACCATTACTGACTACAGTAAGACCTCTGCCCTTTCCCATTGGATCAACCTGTTTCTGCACAGCCTTATTCTCTTCTTCAAGAACGATTTCCCTGAATTTGGTCGGTACCTCACCAGCCCGGGTTTCCAGCAGTATGCTCTTTATTTTTTCTGACCTGAACCAGCTGCCAGTCATTGTTTTTTCAGTATGCATTAGTTAAAAGTCAATCATGCCACAAAAATATTTGTTAATTAAATATTACCGGGGTTAATTACTTCTGCATGTTCTTCCTGGAAGCCAGGCTGTAATCTTCATCCTCATACTCTGAATAGCCGATAAGTTCGTAATACTGTTTTCTTGTCATAAGCTGATCTATAAAATTCCTCTGGGTACCCTGTTCTTGAAGTTCTCTATAAATATTCTCTGTCTGTTTCAGGATGCTCCTGAATGCAGTCAGTGGGAAAATCACCATATCATATCCGATCTCCTTCAGTTCTTCTACAGAAAGCAGGGGACTCTTTCCGAATTCTGTCATGTTTGCCATGAGATAACCATTCACCTTTTTCCTCATTTCTCTGAATTCTTCCGGACTTTCAAGGGCCTCAGTGAAAATAATGTCTGCACCTGCCTTCAGGTATTCCCTGGATCTTTCTATTGCATCATCAAGTCCACCTACAGACCTGGCATCGGTCCTTGCAATCAATGAAAAATCTGGATCCTTTGATGCCTCCTTTGCAGCACGGAGCTTGGCAATGAAATCATCAACTGGAACGATACTCTTTCCATTGAGATGGCCGCATTTTTTCGGCAACTCCTGATCCTCAATATGAATTGCCGCTACCCCC
This sequence comes from Thermoplasmatales archaeon, assembly GCA_027310185.1. Lineage (GTDB taxonomy): Archaea > Thermoplasmatota > Thermoplasmata > Thermoplasmatales > Thermoplasmataceae > Cuniculiplasma. The sequence goes on along the minus strand of DAIDBH010000014.1, from coordinate 241,311 downwards.
GCCCTCTCCATGAGTCTCACGGTCCTCATAACATTCAGGGGCTCACCAAATCCTGTATCACAATCAACAATCAGAGGCAATTTGCTTATGGATGTAATATTCTGTGCTTCCCTTACAACCTCATCCAGGGTTGTTACCGAGAGGTCAGGGAGACCCATCATTCCCGCCACTCCTGAACCTGAGAGGTACATGGATTTGAAGCCAGCTTTCTCAGCAATGAGGGCTGAAATACCGCTGTATACACCAGGGATAGTTATGAAATTCTTCCCAAGCATATTCCTGAAACTTCTGGAAGAACCATTGATATTATCCCTAAGCCTTGACATTTCTCAGGACCTCCATGAATTCCCTCATGCTCCTCTTTTCAAACGACCTCGCAAACTCAATTACTGAGGATGAACTATCCTCACTCATCACCCTGGTACCCTTCTGTTTCAGGTCATCCCACGTATATGGTTTCTTGTTGTGACCCTTTGGTGCATCCATCTCCTCCTCAAATATGCCTTCATCAGTCTCAACCCTGATCTTGACAGGCAGGAACTCAGGATACATCCTGTCAAATTTTTCCGTGATCTTGAACTTCATCTTATCTATAACAGAAAGAATTTCCCTGTCATTCAGCAAATCCTTTTCATAGGAGTGAGGCGTGGGATCGCCCTTTACCAGTGTCAGTGCTATTATATATGGCATGCTGTGATCTGCAGTTTCCCTTGTTTTTGGCCTCAATTTCTCTGGATCCTTGATTATAATGGTATGGGCAACTGTAAATGTTTCAACCTCAACCCTCTTTATCTTGCCCTTCATATTCTTCCTTAAATTTGATGCCACTTCTGCCGCACTCATGGCATGATATTCAACAGGATAATTCTTTATCATTGTCTTAAGGATCCTGCTTCTTGAAAAGTCCAGGTTCAGGCTCCCAGAAACCTGTTTTATAAATCCCATCTCACCTTCAAATATGGGTGCTGGCCCTGTGAACCCCTCCTCAGCTAGATTCGCTGCGAAGACACTGTTTCTGCAAGCGTTAGCTGCAGTTGCTCCTTTCCACATGCTGAGTTCACCTGCTCTTGTCTGCCTCATGCTTATATTGTTGTTCAGGGCAAGATTGATGGCATGGGCAAATTTTTCTTCATTTAATTCAAGAAGCTTTGCAAGTCCTGCTCCTGATGAGATGCTTATATATGTTACATGATCCCAGCCCCTGTCCCTGATTGAAACAGCGTCAGATAAAGCACATACAGTTTCATAGGAAACCCTTGCAGCATCCAGTACGCTCTTTCCATTCAATTCCTCGCTTTCAGCCATTGCAATGAGCGGTGGTATGTTATCAGATGGGTGCAAAGCCTCCTTTGAAAGGTATGTATCGTTAAAATCAAGATATCTGGTGGTGGTACCATTTATCATTGTAGCAATATCTACCGAAGCTTTATCACCAGTGAAGAAAATGGTAGCATTCTTCTTCCCTGAAGACGGAAGAAGACTCTTCTTCATTATCTTCACAGGTTCGGCATTAAGGGCACCATAAGAAGTGAAGGCAATATCTGCAACCCGCTTCTTCAGTTCTTCCATTTCTGAAGAACCTGAAAGAGCTGTTTTTCCCTGAGACATATTCCATATTTCTGAAACAATCCTATCCATAAATGTAAATTGCCTGAGATTAGATAAAATATTGCTATCATTATATGTACTGCAATCAGTCGCTGATAATCGGTAATAATTACCCATATGATCTGCCCAGAAAAATAAATAAAACTTTAAAACGATTTCAATTTCATTGATACCGACTCATTTTATAGTCCTTAATCGCTCCAGCTCCCTCATTTAAATACAGATTGAAATTTTAGCGCGTCAGGAAAATCTTTAAATAAGCTATTTATTTAACTTAAGGTATATAACGTGGATTGATCAACATTGACAGTTAGAAGGGAATTAAATGAACTTGATTTTCTCTACAGAAGGTCTCTGTTCGGTTTTAGAAATAGGAGTATAATCATTAGCATACCTATCTTTGTGGATGCCATTCTTCTCTTCATCTCCATACTGATTGCGCACGAGTACACGCTTTTCTATGCTGTTCTAATTTTTTATTACATCCTGTTTCTATATGTGTTGAGACAGATATCAAAAAATGAGAAAGCTTTCAAGAAGATTACCGGCCATTACTCCCTATTCCCACCAAGGGAAGGAGACAGAATAATAGAAGATAAACCTCACGATGTCTTACTTTCATTTTTTAATAAAAGGAGTCTTTTTGGTTTTGAGAGAGGAAAAATAGTATCAATGACAGTTATAATGACAGGTATGTTCACTCTAATCCTCCTTACTTCAAAGATACCTCCCGGTAGATTTTTCCTGGGACTTGAATTGCTTTTGGCACTGATGGGCCTAATCTTCATCGTATCTAAAATAGTGGAAGCAGAAAGAGAAATTAAGAGGATCACAGGGCATTACCAGCTGATACCACCATCCGGGATTTATGACTGAATATCTGAATCAATGAAAATTCCTCCTCAAAGGCGAAATAATGTGTTTTAATTCAACCAGTCCAATTCCTGAAGGTTAGATAATAGAAGTAACATTGTAAAAATCTTCTGGTGCGTAGAAACTATAGGAATTTCCACCGAGTGTATAAGAAATGGGATTGGTTGATTCGTAATAATCAACATTATAACCTGAACCACCATCAATGGGACTATTTGTAATCGATATGCCAACACTCGCATATCCCGACCCAGAAATAGAGGCAATTGTTGAATACATGCCCATAAGCGTTGCTGACATTCCCACATAACTGTTTATTATGGATGCAGCATCAAGTATGACGGCTCCTTCGGTAAGATCACCATCCCCACCATTCAAGGCCGCAGCTACTGACATGATGGTCAGCTCAATCCCAAGAGCAGAAGAGAATATACTGAGCGCATTTCCTATTTTCTCAAACACACTGGAAGTATTTAACCAGCTCTGTGAACTGCTGAAAATTGTCGTACTTGAATATTCGTTGCCTTCTCCTGAGGTATTAAGGGATAATGATCCTGATCGTTTATATGTGAGATAATGTTCCATTACCCAGCTATCTTGTATGGGCAGATGTTCTGCAGTTAATTCAAGACTGTTTGCCGTGTTAATATTTACAACTCTTCCTATTGAATAATCTCCATCTTCAATAGTTGAAAGGACATGATTCCAGACCACTTTCTCGTTAACTATTACTCCTGTATCAGGGCAGTACTCATATTCAAGTTCCTCCTCATGGTGATATGTATATCTACCATAGTGTGCATAGCAGAACGTTACTCCAGAGATTCCCAGCATAACTGTAGTATTATCCAATGCCATGTTATTGGAATCCCCAAGTTTCTCTGAGATATGTGTTGGGTAGGCATTCTGTGAGTTAAGTAGAGTAACTGAACTCAGGTTTGCCATATGCTCATAAGAAGCGGAACCTGACATGGTAGTTGTAACCTCTCCTGAGGAACTCTCATAAACTTGATTAGAGTTTATTTTCAGGTCATCATTAATCATTGTGAACTCAGAGCCAGAAACGACTAATGAATCCCCCATATCTGCATTCCGGCCCATATGAACAACAGAAAGAGGAAGCACACCTTGGGCCCTGGTTGCCTTCTGCAGCGAGTCTGATGTTGATGTATAATACAGATCTGAATATCCCGTTTTCAAAGGTTCTGAACAACCCGCTCCCTTTATTGAGTCAACATCATCACCTTTCCTTTTTTTCATATTAATTCTTTCAATCAAAGGTACTTTATTTGTTGAACTGTCATTCATGTCTGTATTTTTGATTGTCTGGAATGGCTTTTTTGGGAAGGACAAACTGAGATTGAAACCCACTGGATCAATACATACATTCCTGTAACCTGTCAGGTTTGTGTTACTTTCCATTATAAGACTATTAACAGTATTCCTGGCGGTTAAACCGCTGGTTTCAGTACCATTAGATAATGAACCTACATTTGTCAGTAATGGATGTATGGATAAAGGATTAAATGGCAGATTATTATAATACTGGTATATTGATATGTTGCCATCCTCATCAACAGTTTTCAAGGCCATCACTGTTAATGAAATATTGTTTTTTCCCGTGTATTGGTCCATAGCGGATGACCATCCGGAAATTATGTTAACAAGGTTCCCGTTCATGAAATATCTACTGCTGTTATGAGTAAAAGGAAGTAGGGTGAGGTTCAACACCATATCGCTTAAACTATTGTTTGTTAGATTTGAAGAGTTCATTTTGAAATTACAATACTGTACACTATTCATTTTGTAATCATTGGGTACAGGCGCATATATCTCAAGTTGAATTGTAGTATTATTTTCAACTGATAGGGTTTTCCCATTGCTGGATAATGTTATATATGGTCCTATGAAAACAGTTCTTCCCTTAAGATCATTATCTGGCCCATTTCCATTACGGTAATTTTCAGCAAGGACAACTACTCCTGCTGAAACCATAATTACAGCAGTAATAACTGCGATAGTTTTCCTAGAGAAAACAATATTCATACCCTATCACTTTTATAATGCTGAAAATTATTTAAATTTTCACTATTTGATTAACCGGTTTAACATAAAAGATATTTTTATCTTAAATTTTTCTCACATTCTTAGTTCAAGGAAAATGAGAGAATTGGAAGATCACTACAATCCCTCACACTCTCATCTCGGGCGATCAGAGAGTCCGATTCATGAATGGGTAACTCGCAGGTCTCTAATTGAGAATTCCATCGCCCTATTACCTTCCATATGCTAGGAACCTGGGGTATGCCAGTCGTTACCTTTATCAAGCCAGGTCCTGTATGGTTACTTCAGTCTCTTCTGGGTCTTCTTTTTGATGCATTTCCTCCGCTTCTTGTTTCCTGTCGTTTGTTGCTTCTGGAATCATATCTCCTGCCGCTATTCCTATTATTCTGAGCACCGTACCCATAGGATGGCCTCCTCCTCTGCTCTCTCCTTGGCCTTGCCTCCTCTGCCTGTCCTTCCATAGGCAGTTTCGAGATCTCAACACCTGCAGTTCTTTTTATCCTGTTTATTAGATACATCTCATCTGGCAGTATTATACTCATTGCAGTACCGTCCTTGCCAAATCTTGCAGTTCTTCCAACCCTGTGGATATATATCTTGTCCTCCCTTGGCAGATCATAATTTATGATATGTGTTATTTCCGGAATATCCACCCCTCTGGCTGCAACATCCGTTGCCACAAGAAATCTTTCCCTCCTCCTGAACTTTGATATGGAATCCTCCCTCTGTTTCTGGGAAAGGTCTCCATGAATCTGGACTGCCTTGAAGCCTTCTCTCCTTAGCTTGTCGCTGAGGAATGATGCTCCATGTTTTGTATTGGAAAAAATAATTGCCTTCTCAGGATTGTAATCCTGGATGTATCTTACAAGAAAATCCAGCTTATCATGACTTTCAGAAATAATGTAATCGTGTTTTATTGTGGATGGTGTCATATCCTCATCTTCACCATTTATGTATTCTGATTCCTTCATGAATTTTGATGCAAGACCTTTGACATCACCAGTCATTGTTGCTGAAAAGAGAAACATTCTCCTGTCTTTCTTCGTTGAACTTATTATATCTTCAACATCATCATAGAACCCCATATCCAGCATGAGATCAGCCTCATCAAGGACAACTCTTTCGACGCTGGACAGGTTCAGATATCCTCTGTCCCTCATATCCTTGATTCTTCCTGGGGTACCGATTATAAATTCAGGCCTGTTCCTTATCTCTTCTGCCTGTCTTGATATGGATGCTCCACCATAAACTAAGGCTCCCTTCAATTTGCATCCTGCTCCCAGAGATTTAAACACTCCAAAAACCTGGATTGCAAGTTCTCTTGTTGGAACCAGTACAAGGTTCATCAGTTTTCCCTTTGGTTCAGTGAGCTGTATCAATGGTATTAGATAAGCCGCTGTTTTTCCGCTTCCAGTTTTGGATTTTACCATGATGGATTTGTCGTTCAGGGCAACCGGTATTGTCATTGCCTGAATTTCTGTGGGTTCAATAAAATTTATCTTCCTTAATGATTCAAGCAAAGGTTTTTTCAATTCTAACTCTTCAAACGTATTCATTTGTGCACTCTTCTTTTAATACAGATATTTTTCTGTCTTTTTATACCATATTACTTAGTGTTATATTTAGATTGGCAGTCTGTACTTCTTTTGGAGAAGAACGTATATGGAAACTGAAATAACCATACCCGATAACAAAAGGGGGTCTTTCATTTAACATGATTCGATGATCTATGTCTCTGGATATTTAATCTAGAAACCATTTTAACCAATCTCTCTCAGTAAGTTAAATATTCTATACGCTCATTACTAATTATGAAATTACTGGTACTGGCAAAGGTCCCGGATGACATGAAGGACATTGCAAAAACAATGGCAGAATCAATCGGAATGCAGGCAATCTTTGAGGAAGACAATGATGACTGGAAAGATGTTGAAGCCATCCTTTCCTTTATCCCAAAACTGAAAACAATGAACTCATACATTTCAAAACTCCCGAAACTCAAACTAATACAGACACTTTCCGCAGGTGTCGATCTGCTTGATTTCAACCAGATTCCAGATAATATAACAGTATGCAGCAATGCAGGTGCTTTCGCATTGCCAGTTGCGGAGCACGCAGTCTCCATGGCCATGGCATTATCGAAGAACCTTCTGTCAAATCACATGAAGATGAAGAATGGCATATTTGATCAGAGATCACCCAGCGTGAAACTGGAAGGAAAAATGGCAGGAATACTTGGATATGGTGGCATAGGAAGAGAAATCGGAAGGCTGTGCAGGGGAATTGGAATGGAACTGCAGGTGATTTCAAGAAAACCAGTGGATGAAAAGGTTCATTTTTCAGGCACTATGGATTCACTTGATCAGGTTTTGGAAAGTTCAGACTTTATATTTATAAGCCTTCCACTAAACAGGTATACTAGAAACCTAATAACCACCAGGGAGCTCAAAAAAATGAAGGCAAACGCAATCCTTGTAAATGTTGCAAGGGCCGCCATAGTCAATGAAGAGAACCTGTATAATCATCTCAGGGAAAATCCAGAATTCAGGGCTGGTATTGACGTGTGGTGGGAAGAGCCCATAACAACAGGAAAATATGAAATGAAATATCCATTCCTTGACCTGCCAAACGTCATAGGTTCACCTCACAATTCCGGAATAATACCAGAGATTGACATCAACGCATTCCTGAGTGCAGTGAAGAACGTAGAATTATGGATGAAGACTGGAAAACCCCGCAATATTGTAAGAAGAGAGGATTACAGATAAGTCTGAAAAACCTTAAGTCTTAATCGGACATTTTGTTTCATGATTCTATTGGAAGTAACTTATTATCCCATTGGGGAAGGAACCTCTGCAGCAAAGTATGTAAAGGCAGCTGTAAACACCCTTAAAGAAACCGGTCTGAAGGTCATTCCTGGGAGCATGTCAAGTGTCATAGAGGGAAATACCCTGGACGAACTATTCGGTGCCATAAAGAAGGGAGAGGAAAAAATAATATCAATGGGCATAAAGAGGGTTGAAACAATCATAAAGATAGACCACAGACTGGATAGCGAGAACACAGCAGAGAAGAAGCTTAAGGAAATATCGTGAATTGCCTTACTGAGTAGGATCAATACTATCAGGCGCAAAAGGTAAATCATGTTAATGTCTGACTATATTTATTAGAAAAATCAAAACAAAATTCATTAATACATACTGACATATGGTAAATTATGTTCAACGATCATGTCCAGTCAACAGAAAAGATAAGGCTAGATAGGGATCAGAAAGAAAGCCTATGGGACGCCTTTTTTCAGGAGTATCATTATTATGACAAGATAACCGAATTGAGCTCGCATTATCCAGAGCAGCGCAGTCTTTTCATATCCTATGAGGATATAGATGAATTTGATGTTGATTTCGCCACCTATGTTCTTCAGAATTCTGAGGAGGCAATAGAGCTTGCCATATCTAGGGTCAGGAAATTTATTTCCAACTCAGGCTGGAACTACCTTATTAAGGACTCAAATTCCATAATCATAAACATAAGGCTATTCAATCTGCCTGAGCATCTCGGGATCGATATAAGGAATATTAGAAGCATGAATGTTGGAAAACTTCTCAGTATCACCGGTATCATCAGGAAAAATACAGAAGTGATTCCGAGACTGTACAATGCAGCATTTCAATGCTCACTGTGTGGCTCAAGAACATTTGTACTGCAGAACAGGGGAAAGCTTGAGGAACCTGAAAGATGTTCCAATGAGGAGTGCCACGGTGAGAAGCCCAAGGCAAGGTTTTCACTAATTATAGAAGATTCACAGTTCATTGATACAGAAAAGATAGAACTTCAGGAGAATCCGGAAACCATAAATGGAGGTGCACAACCCCTGAGGCTCACCGTTATAGTTGAAGACGATCTTTCCGGAAAGCTATTCCCTGGAGACAGGGTAACAATGGATGGAATCCTGAGGGCAGAGCAGAAGATCTATTCGGGAAACCTGCTGACAGAATTTAATATATTTCTGTATGCAATAAATTTCAGGAAAACCACTAAGGAACTGGATGAAATTAAGATCAGTGATGCGGAAGAAGAAAGCATAAGGGAACTTTCCAGAGATCCAAAGATCATAGACAAGCTGGCAGATTCCATAGCACCAACAATCTACGGCCTCGATAACATCAAGAAAACACTTGTTCTGCAGATGTTTGGAGGCGTCAGGAAATTCATGAAGGATGGGACAATAATAAGGGGGGATATACACATACTCATGGTTGGTGATCCGGGAACGGCAAAGTCACAGCTGCTAAGGTACATGTCGGAGATCTCACCAAGAGGCGTGATGGCAATTGGAAAAGGTTCGAGTGCTGCAGGTTTGACTGCTGCTGCAGTGAGAGATGAATTCGGGGAGGGTAGATGGACACTGGAGGCGGGAGCACTTGTTCTAGCTGATAATGGGTTTGTATCCATAGATGAGCTTGATAAGATGGATGAAAGGGATACATCAGCCATGCATGAGGCCATGGAACAGCAGACTGTAACAATATCAAAGGCGGGAATCATGGCAACACTGAAATCACGGTGCTCTGTCCTTGCCGCGGCAAACCCGAAGAATGGAAGGTTTGATGCGGAGGAGGATTTCATGAAGCAGCTAGATTTCCCACTGCCTCTCATTTCAAGATTCGACGTCATTTTCAAGCTTATAGACAATCCTGACCAGGAAAGGGACAAGAACCTTGCAGATCACGTACTTGAAGTTCACAGGCTCGGAGAAATCTTCAAGAGCATGGAAATGAATAATGTTGAAGATGGAAGCATCGGAGACAACGAGAGAAAATATGAGCCACCAATTCCAAGGGAGATGTTGAGGAAGTATGTAGCTTACGCAAAGGGGCACATTGTTCCAAGGTTGACAGACGAGGCAATGGAATATCTCAGTCAGGAGTATGTCCTCACAAGGAATACCGGCCACCAGATCGGGAAATACAAATCAGTGCCCATAACTGCAAGGCAGCTGGAGTCAACCATAAGGCTTGCAGAGGCAGCTGCCAAGGCAAGGTTATCAGAATTTGTCTCGATTGATGATGCAATGCTTGCAAAGAGAATAGTGGATTCTTACCTCAAAGATGTGGCAAGCGATGACGAAGGTGTTGACATAGATCTATTGATGACAGGAACCAGTGCCAGGCAGAGATCGGACCTTGAGATAATTTATGAGATAATAGCAGACCTAAAGGGATCTGATGGCAGCCTTGTAAAGGAACTGGATGTGCTGAAATCAGCTTTAGAACGTGGAATCCCAAGGGAGAAATTTGCAAAATCTCTTGAGAGGGCAAAGGGCACTGGCTACCTGTACAGCCCAGGACCAGGATACATCGACAGGGTGTGATTGGGATGAAAGCGTATAGGGCTAAGCTCACGCAGATAAGGGGTGAGGTTATTTTAAGCGCAGCAGATGAAGATCTGATCGGGAAGGAACTCAGGGAGGGCATTCTTCATATAGATGTGAAGGAATCTTTCTATGGTTCAACAAAGGTAACTGAAAAATTTCTAGCTGAGAGCATGGGCATGTGCACAATAGGAAATTTTGTAGGCATTAACACCGTTGAACTTGCAATAAAATGCAAAATTGTTGAAAGGGGAAACATAATCACAATTTCAGGAGTGCCTCATGCACAGTTCGCCAAAATGATAAGGTGATAGTCTGGAAAAGGAGGTCATGGTCAGGGAGATATTCAAGTCGATAAGCACTAAATATGACTTCATCGATTCCCTGATGAGTTTTGGCATGGACAGGAGATGGAGAAGAATAGTGATTGATCTTCTTGACATTAAACCTGGAATGAGGGTCGAAGATATTGGTGCAGGGTCCGGAAAGGTCACTGAAGAGATGTTGAAAAGAATGCCGGACCTTATGATAGATGCCGTAGATCTGACTAAGGAAATGTTTCCAAGGCCAATCAAGAATGTGAATTTCACCGTCGCATCAGCAGAGAAATTGCCATTTGACGATGGAGAATTTGACAGGTGTGTCTCCTGCTTCCTGACAAGAAACATTCCGACACTGCAGAATTATATGGATGAATCATACAGGACTCTCAAGCATGGAGGCATATTCTGCAACATGGATATATTTGACCCTGGAAAAAACTTCATAGCACCTGCCTTCAGGGTATATTTCTACAGGTTAGTTCCCCCAATAATGAACAGGGTATCCCACACAGAAGCTTATACGTACCTGGCAAATTCAGTAAAAAATTTTGTAACACCTTTAACTTTTGCACAGATGATGAAGAAATCAGGTTACACAAATGTTGAGACATTCAGGCTGGGAGCAGGTTCTGTGTATATACACAGGGGTGTAAAAGAATGATTCAGCATTTTGAGGGCTAACACTTTTAAATTTTATAGCACTAAATTAATATTTTAGATATGGGATTATAAGCATTAATGTATAAATATGAACATTACATTACTGGATTATGTACGAAATAACAAAGGAGGAAATAATACCGAGAAAATGGTATAACATAGTCCCTGATCTTCCAGAACCACTTTCACCACCAAGAGATCATGATTCAGAGAAATCATCCATAGATCTTCTGAACAGGATCCTGCCAAAGGAAATACTCAGGCAGGAGTTCACATCAAGCAGGTATGAGGATATACCCGATGAGGTTATAGAACAGTATCTGCAGATTGGAAGACCCACACCTCTTGTGAGGGCAATAAACATGGAGAGGCTGCTGAATTTCAGGGGAAAGATCTTCTTCAAGAATGAAGGGGCAACTGCCACAGGCTCACACAAGATAAACACCGCACTCCCACAGGCATATTATGCAAGAAAGGAGGGCGTTGAGGAAGTTGTCACAGAAACAGGTGCAGGGCAATGGGGAACAGCCACAGCCCTTGCAGCAACTCTAAACAGGATCAGGTCAACTGTCTTCATGGTAAAGGTGAGCTATGAACAGAAGCCATTGAGGAAGAAGATCATCAAGCTGTATGGAGGGAATACATATCCAAGTCCAAGCAACATGACTGAGTACGGGAGGAAGATACTTTCAGAAAACCCGAATCATCCTGGAACATTAGGCATAGCGATCAGTGAGGCAGTTCAGTATGCCCTTGATCATGATCTTAAATACATGATGGGAAGTGTGGAAAATGCTGTAATAACCCATCAGAGCGTGATCGGTCAGGAAACAAAAAAGCAGCTTGAAGCAATAGGAGAAAAGGCTGACACACTCATTGGCTGTGTTGGAGGAGGAAGCAACTTTTCAGGGTTCACATTCCCCTTTGTTGGCGGGGATTCAGAAATGATTGCAACCGCTGCAAGTGAGGTCCCGAAATTCAGTAAGGGAAATTACAAGTACGATCTCATAGACACGGCAGGTATAATGCCGGAATTGAAGATGTTATCCCTTGGGGCTGATTTTATTCCACCATCTATCTATGCCGGAGGATTAAGATATCACGGTGCAGCTCCTGCCCTATCCCTCCTGATCAAAAATGGAAGAATAAAGACAGATGAAGTTACAGAGGAGAGGAGTATGCAGGCCATGGAACTGTTTGCCAGAACCCAGGGTATAGTGCCAGCACCGGAATCATCCCACGCAATCGCAACAGTGATTGATTACTGCAGGAACCCTGAAAATCAGGGAAAGACAGTGGTATTCAACCTCAGTGGACATGGATTACTCGACCTTTCCATAATAAGGGATTAGGATGAAGCTGGCACTCTACTTCACATTTCCATATCCAGACAGGGAAACCTTCCAGAGATTCTTTGATCAATCCCTCAATCACAGGTATGACTACCTTGAGCTTGGAATACCCACCGATCATCCATATTACGATGGACCGGTGATCAGGAAGACCCATAGCAGGGCAAGGGCAAACTATTCAGAAGAAATGCTGAGAAAAACCCTGAGAACTGCCATTTCAAAGGGCATAAAGGTATACACGCTTGTTTATTACAACCATTTTATAGGTAATGAAAGTGAATTTCTTGGAAACCTGAAGTCAATGGGTTTCAGCGGGGCAATAATACCGGATTTGCTGACAGATTACTTTTCAAAAAGGGATGAGCTTATCAGGAAGATGAATGAATCTGGGCTTTCACTTATCCCATTTTTCACATCATCCACTCCGGATACTGTGATCAGGGATATTGCATCAAGGACAAATGACTGGATCTATCATGGGCTGCAACCTTCCACCGGGATAAGGGTACCTGTTAGCATAGATCTGATGGTAAACAGGATAAAGGAACTGTGTCCAGGACGTGAGTTGATATTTGGATTTGGAATCAACAGTACAGAAGAAATAAGGGAATTAAGGGAGTCCGGTGCAGATGGCATCGCTGTAGGTTCAAGCCTGGTGCCATTCATGGAAACAGGGGACACGGCAGGGTTTGACTCAAAAATTAGAATGCTGGAGGATGGTCTCAATGGTATCTGAAACTGTTATGAAAATCATAGAAGGAATACACATTAGTGAAGGTGAAATGGAAAGGCTGCCAGCTTATCTTTCTGGGCCAGATGTAAATGACTCAGAAAGGGCTGCCTTTCTTTCAGCAATACATGTCAGGGGCGAGGATCTGAATGAAATCTCTGGCTTCTCAAAGGGACTGAGGAAACTTGCGTCTGTTGGTGAATATCCTGGATGCACTGATATTGTTGGAACAGGTGGGGACATGAAGGGAACAATAAACGTGAGCACGGCAGCATCCTTAGTATGCAGTTCTCTTGGAATAGTAATGGGAAAACATGGAAATAGAAGCATAACCGGGAAATCTGGTGGGGCCGATTTCATGGAGAAGGCAGGATACAGGTTTGCAAGAAACGAGGATGAAATCAGGTCTGACCTGGAATCAAGAAAATTTGTCTTCATTCTAGCATCACACTATAATGAAGCATTCAAGAAATTCTCACCTGTAAGGAAGAAACTGGGGCACAGAACCATATTCAATCTCATGGGACCACTGACAAATCCCTTGAATCCTGGAAGAATTGTAATAGGCTGCACAGAACCGCAGGTAATGGATATCTTCTCAAATGTCATCAGGATACAGAACAGGAAGGGGATTATTGTCATGGGGAATGACGGCATGGACGAAATCTCATTCAGTGGAAAGTCCACGCTCTCCTTTGTAGATCAGGAAATAAAAAGGAAAGAAATTGAAGCAAGGGGAATAACAGAAGGAAGAATAGAGGAAGATGAGGTCACAGGCCAGAATAAGGACGAGATATTTGTAAAAACACTTGGAGGGCTGAGTGGCAGGAACGAATCAGCTGCAAAATTCATTGCACTTAATGCAGCGCCATGCCTGATACTGAATGGCATTTCAGGAGACATGAAGGAAGCTTATGGAACAGCATACAGGAGCATAAAAAATGGGATGGCAGTCGAGAAGCTCAATGAGATAACCGGTGGAAAGGTACAGGAGGCGATATCCTCTGTTTTTTAAGGTATGCGGAATAACAAATTTTGAAGATGCAAGAATTGCAAGGGATTCAGGTGCATCCATAATAGGAGTAGTCCTGTCAGATATATCCCCGAGGAAGGGGTCAAGGGAGCTGGTGATGGAGCTGAAGGAATATGGGATGAATGTGGCCTCAGTTTATACAGATATGGAAACATGCTTAAAGTACGACTCAGGAGAAGATTATGCACAGCTTCATTTTCCAAACGCGGCCCAGGATATTGACAGGATAAGGGAGGATGGAAGAAAGATAATTTCCGTGATCGATGTTGATCGGGAGGTAATAGAATCAGTCACAATGAAGGAAAGAACAAGAAAAGCGGATCTTGTGCTTCTCGAAAGCAGGAGTGGCATATCAGGGAAAATGCAGGATATAAGATCCTTCCTCAATGAAAAGGTGGGTGTGGCTGGAAAGATAAACCCGGAAAACATAAGAAAAATCATTGATTACCACCCGGGATTTGTGGATGCCAGCAGTGGGCTTGAAGCCTATCCTGGAAAGAAGGATGCCTTAAAGATCAGGAATTTTTTCAGGGAGGCTGGATATGGAAAGTGATGTTTTAGCAACCGTAAAAGAACTCAAAAGGAGAAATAAAAACTTTGCATATTTCTGTAAATTTGTGGACGAAGATAGATTAACAGGAGAGGAAACCCTGATCTCAGGCACAGAAGTTGTTGAAGCCAGTAACACAGACGTTTTGAGGAACATACATGAGGAAACACCGGTGATTCTTTCATTTTCACTTGTAAACAGTATATTTAAGTCCAGGGCAAAGGAAGGACTCTTCCCTCCTCTGTTGATGCTGATTCCTGAAACAACAGTAAGGGGAAAATACAGGAGATCTCGTGAGGCAGTTCATTCACCTATGACGGAAAGAGTAAAAGATCCTGAAATGGAAAGGAAAATAATCGAGGCAAGGGAAAGGATAAGGAATGGAGAAGCTCTTCAGGTTGTTATTTCAAGGGAATTCGGGCCGTTTTCACTTGATCCAGTGGAAATGGTTAGATCATTCCTGAAAATGGATAGATCTCTGTATGTCTACTATTTCAGGTTCAATGAATATGAAATATTTGGTAGTTCCCCTGAAAATCTCATAAGCAGGGACGGAGATGAATTGATGATAGAACCTATCGCTGGCACAAGAAAGGTCTCTACTGAAGAAACGGAAAATGAGGCGATCGCAGGCGATTTGCTGTCAGATCCAAAGGAACTACTGGAACACAGGATGCTCGTAGATCTTGCAAGAAATGATCTGGGAAAGATTTCAGAATATGGGTCCGTGCATGTTGAAAGATCCATGGAAATCAGGCGATTCTCATCTGTAATGCACATAGTTAGCCAGGTTAGATCAAGACTCAGGAAAGGTTTTGAAAACAGTGAAATCATAAACGCTGTTTTTCCAGCCGGCACTGTAAGTGGAGCACCTAAGGACAGGGCAATAAGGATCATTAATGATCTTGAAACATCTCCCAGAGGGCCCTATGCAGGATGCCTCGGCCTGATTGATGATCAAAGAATGGACATGGCACTGGCAATACGAACAATTTATGGAAACGGAAATGGATATTTCGTAAGATCCGGTGCAGGCATTGTGAAGGATTCCGATCCAGAGAGGGAAGTTGACGAAATCAGGATGAAATCATACTCAGCAGTTGGAGGTAAGTTAAATGAAGATATTGTTAATTGATAATTACGATTCGTTCGTGTATAATATAGAACAGCTTCTGGGTGAAATCGGATCTAGCGTGGAAGTTGTGAAGAATGATGAACTGAGTGGTATAAGAGTAAGTGATTACGACAGGATAGTTATTTCTCCAGGACCTGGAAGCCCATCGATTCATGAAGACAGGGGTGATCTTGACACATTCCTCACCAAAGTTAAGAATTCAAGGATCCTGGGTATATGCTTCGGTCATCAGGTTATTGCATATAACAATGGTTCTGCGATTGAACGAATGGACCGCCAGTTTCATGGAGAAGTTGACACAATGATACACGGAGATTCTCCCTTATATCAGGGCATACCAAAGCAGTTCAGGGCAATAAGATATCATTCCCTTACAGTGCGTCCTTCTCCTGGAATAATACCTGACTGCATCTCCCAGTCAGATGGCAGCATTATGGGTTTTCATACTCCAGATATGAAAAGATTTGGAGTGCAGTTCCATCCCGAGAGTTTTTATTCCGAATATGGAAGACAGCTGCTGGAGAATTTCATGAGGGATTGAATTGAATGTAGTTGAACAGATTTACAAGAAAAATGAAAAGCGTAATCTCGTAAGTGAGGATATGAGATCAAGGAAGCCAATATCGATGAAGAATGTGCTGGGTAAAGGGGGAAAAAGACTGATCATAGAGTACAAGAGGGAGTCGCCTTCGGGATTTTCCAGCCCCACATTCTCAAGTCCTGAGAAATTTGCAGAATATGTCAATGATTATGCCGATGCGTTCAGCGTTCTCACTGAGCCAGATCACTTCTCAGGAAATTTCACTGATGCCTTAAATCTGCAGAAACTGGAAAAGCCGATTCTTATGAAGGATTTCATAGACAGGGAGGAAATGATAGAAACTTCATATAATTGTGGATTTGACGCCATATTATTGATTGCAGATTTCCTTCCAGCATCACGGCTGGAAGAACTGGCAGAATACGCTGGTAGCATGCATATGGATGTACTTGCCGAATTCCACGAAAAGGAAGTTTTTGACAGGATACCTCATGGAAGAAATGTGATATGTGGATATAACCGAAGAAATCTACGGACCCTAAAGATGGAAGGGAAGGAAGATCAGGTAGTAGATATGATGGCAGAACATGGTGTGAAGATCCTTGAAAGTGGTCTTGACCGAGACAATTTCAGGAAGTTGCTCAAAATGCCATTTGATGGATACCTTATAGGCACATCTGTTCTGAAAGAACCAAAATTTGTTGTAGAAATTAAAAAAGAAGGAAGTGATTACGATGATGAAAGAAATGAATAATGTTAGAGAACTCTTTCCAGAAGGAAGCCTGAGGTTTATTGCAGGCCCATGCGCCGTGGAAAGCAGAGACCAGATGATGGAGACGGCCAAATTCCTGTCAACACTGGGCGTAAAGATACTGCGGGGAGGGGCGTTCAAGCCCAGAACCTCTCCAGATTCATTCCAGGGACTCGCTGAAACTGGATTGAAGCTAATGAGGGAAGCAGCAGACAAATACAATATGCTTGTGGTTACCGAGGTAATGGGAAACGATGAACTGGAACTTGTCAGTGAATATGCAGATATATTGCAGATAGGAAGCAGGAACTGTCAGAATTTTTCCCTGTTAAAGGACGTGGCGAAACAATCGAAACCCGTCCTTCTGAAGAGGGGATTCGGAAACACTGTTGAGGAATTCTATCAGGCTTCCAGATATCTCAGTGCTGGTGGAAACGAGGATATAATTCTCGTTGAGAGGGGTATCAGGACGTTCGAAACTTCTACCAGATTCACCCTGGATATTTCGGCAATTCCTGTGCTCAGGAAAAAGGTAAAATTCCCCATAGTGGTGGATCCAAGTCATCCAGCAGGAAGAAGGGAATATGTTGAACCACTTGCACTGGCAGCGGTGGCGGCCGGAGCAGATGGATTAATGGTAGAAACGCATCCAAGGCCGGAAGAGGCAATGAGCGATAAGGAACAGCAACTGAACTTCAAGGAGTTTTCTTCACTTTACAAAAAGGCCATGAAAATAAGGGCACTGAATCTTTAAATTACTTTCTAAACCAGGGAATCAGGCATTACCTGATTCTTCATTTTTGAAATAAATATCATTAGCCAGGAATTTCAATCAGGTATTGTTACAGGCAATAAAATAGAGGGAAAAATATCAGGGATTCTTTCTTGTGAGATAATCCCTCACTGTTTTTTTCATCGCCCTCCTTAATGTTTCTGATAGGGATGATGTTGAAACACCCAGTACTTTCGCTATCTCTGTCAGTGATGATGCCCTGTCATTCTCAAAGTAACCAAGATCATAGCACATCTTGAGCACACTCAGTTCTCTATCTGACATTTCATTCCTCTGTTCATCCGGTTCTTCAACAATCTTTGGGTTTAACTGATCTGCTTCAAGTTGTTTCATCAATTTTTTCAGTGAAACTCTGTTCTCAACCAGGATCCTGAAAAGGATCTTCCTCGAGTCAACTGATTTACTGGAAACCATGACCGCCTCGCTCAGTGCCAGCGCCTTGCAGGCCGAACAGCTCTTTCCATATATCCACAACTTACCGGGACCGGTTTTTGCAACCTTTTTTGAAAGGGAATTGATGATTCTCATATCCTCATCCGTAAATGTCTCCTTCTCAACCAGATGCAGTGTCTCATCAACTTCTATCTTGAGTCTCGTTACTGATTTTACCCCTTTCATCTTCATTATTGCCTGGGTAATCTTGCAGTCGTCCCTTTCAACTTCAATAACTGCTTCTATGGGATATTTCTCCGTCATTCAGATCATGATAAAACTAAAGTTATTTATTTTTGTCAATGTTTATTCATGCAATTCTGAACAGGTCTTCACAACGAATCATTAGTTTTCTTATTATACCATAATACACTTTTAAATCCATGAATTATCAGAAGATGGACATTTCAAAGAGACCTAAGACCAAGATTGTTGCCACATATGGTCCTGCATGTTCCAAGGAAAATATAATGGAAAGTATGGTAGAATCTGGGGTTACATGTTTCAGGCTGAACACTGCACACAGTACGAAGGAAGAACTTCAGAATCTGGTGGATTTCAGGGATAGGATGGCCAGTGAGAGGAAGATGTATGTGAGCATAATGGTCGATCTTAAGGGGCCGGAGTTGAGAGCCCTGTTGAAGGGAGATACAATTACCATTACAGCAGGTAAGGAATATACTCTGGGACAGAAGGATGAAAAAGCTGACATCTGCATAGCTGTTGATGGTGTGGTTAACTCACTGAAGAAGGGTGATGAAGTTCTATTCATGGATGGAAAGATAAGAACTACTGTTACAGGGGAAGGAGAAAGGATCTGCAAATTGAGTTCTTCAGTTGATGGCATATTGAAAAACAACGGAAGAATGAACATTCCCGGAAGGTACATTCCCATGGGTATACTGCAGGAAAGGGACAAGGAATACCTGAAGATGTCAGTTGAAAAAAATGTTGAATATATTGCACTTTCATTCGTCCAGAATCGTGATGAAATAGACATGGTTCATGACATGATAGGAGAGATGGGGGGAAACATCCATCTTATTGCCAAAATTGAAACCAAGCAGGCCATGGAAAACATAGACGGCATAGTAAAGGCAACTGATGCCATAATGGTTGCAAGAGGCGATCTCGGTGTAGAGATGCCTGTTCATGAGGTAACAGTAAGCCAGAAGTACATAATGCAGAAGGCACATTCAAATGGCATACCAATAATAGTAGCAACCCAGATGCTTGAAAGCATGGTTTCAAGTGATTCACCAACCAGGGCAGAAATTTCAGACGTGACAAATGCCATCCTGGACAACACTGACGCACTCATGCTCTCTGAAGAGACAGCAATAGGTTCTTTTCCACTTGAAGCTGTGAAAGTGCTGAAAGACACTTCACTATATGTGGAGTCATTTTACCATAATTTTGAAGAGCCAAGGGAATTCACGGGAAGCAGGGTAACGTTTTCTGTCGCAAGGTCAACAAAGATTCTTTCTGACCAGATAAATGCACATCATATTGTAGCATGCACAAGGGGCGGGAACACCGCCAGGATGGCATCATCAATGAGGCCATCCTCTGGAATAATATCCGTAACACCTTCAAGATATGTTGCATCCAGAACCAATCTTTACCGTGGAGTGTTTCCATATGTCATGGAAAATTTCACAGAAGATATCTCTGTAAAGGATGTTCTAAATGCACTGGTTAGGGATGGGATGATCCTTAAGGGGGAGAGGATAGTTGTAATCTCCGGTCATCCCGATCACCTATTTGCAGGTACAGCCCAGGTCAGTGTTCTCACAGCTGGAATCCTTGTTGCCAGAGGATATGCATCAGGAAAGAATGTATCTGGAAGAATCAACAGTGGAAATGGAAGTATCTACATGGGAAGCTGCGAACAAATTGCAGGAGATAATTTTGATTTCAGTTCCTATGAAGCTTTCATAATAACAGGAAATCCAGTAAGATCGGTAATACAGAAAATTCAAAAAGCAGGGAAAACGTGCATATACAGTACAATAGTGCTCAATGATGTCAAAGATGGTGATAATGTGCTCATAGATTCCGATATTGGCTTCGTTTATTCATGAAAGCATTTCAAAAGCTTAATTTTTACAGAATACCTTTAAATAATATCTGAAATTACGTATAACTTATTCCGGTGATACCATGGAAAATGGAGACTTTGTAAAAATTAAATTCGAAATGAGAGTCGGGTCAGATAAACAACTTGTTGCAACGAGCGATGAAGCACTAGCAAAAGAGAACAATATATATGATCCGGATCAGAAGTATGGAGAGGGAGTTCTTGTAGTTGGATCAGAGGATCTGTTCAAAGAGATAAATGACAGCCTGCTGGGTTCAAAGATTGGAGAAGAGCATGAAGTGGAGATCAAGGCAGAAAATGCCTATGGTATGAGGGATTCAAAGAATCTAAAAGTGCATACCATGTCTGAGTTCAAGAGAAATAACATAGATCCTGTTCCCGGAGCAGAAGTGAGAATAAACAACAAGAGGGGAAGGATACTCTCTGTCAGTCCAGGTAGAGTGGTTGTCGACTATAATCACCCATGGGCTGGAAAGGACGTTTTCTATAAATATTCCCTAGTTGAGCAGCTGGATGGAAAGAAGGATAAGCTCAAGGGGATAATCGACCTTAACTTCTCAAGAGGATCGGATAACTTTGTGATTGAAGAAAGGGGAAATGATCTGGAGATAGTTGTCCCGGAAGACATGAAATTCAACATAGAGTGGTTCGATGCAAAATACAGGGTAGTTGAAGCAACAAGAAAATATCTGAAGGACCTTGTTCTTTACATAACAGAGAAGTATGAACCAGTGAAAGAAGAAGTAAAGGAAGACAGTGCACAGGATAAACCCGTTGCAGAAGAAACAACAGACAAGGAAAACGAGAAAAGCGTCAGTGCACAATGAAACTGGACAGGGATCAGGTTTCCATCGTACTGGTGGAACCAGAGGTTCAGGGCAATATTGGCGCAGTTGCCAGATCAATGAAAAATACATTTTTCAATGATCTGATAGTTGTTGGCACATCATTTTTTGACGATGACGCCTTTGCACGGGCTAAAGAACCATCTGACCTTCTTGCTAAGGCAGAATATTACCCAGATCTAAGGGAAGTAAGGAATCGTTTTGACGTTCTGGTAGGAACATCCGCAGTTTCATCCGAGAACATGAGGGATTACAGGAGAATACCAATTAAGCCCTCAGTATTCTGGTCGGATCATTACAGGAATGAGAAGAAGACGGCTCTTGTGATCGGAAGGGAAGGGGATGGACTGAAAAATTCTGAACTGGAGTTATGTGACTTTTTCCTGACTATCCCTGGAAATCCAGAATATCCCGTTTATAATATATCCCACGCCGTCACACTGATCTTGTATGAGTCAATGTCAAACGATGAAGTTGCCTATCCAGAAAAAGATAGGGCATCAAGTGAGGAGATTGAGATTCTGCTGAATAATATAAATAATATAATGGGCAAGGTCAATTTTCCTGCACATAAGATTCCAAACACAATGGTAATGTTCAGGAGGCTTATTTCAAGATCCGACATGGCAAGAAGTGAATTTTATAGAATCATGGGTATACTGAGGAAAATTGAAATCGCATCCAGGGACATGAGAAATGAAAAAGATGGTTCTTCGTGAAAATCTTTATTAATTCTTGGGCATTCAGGTTTATATTCCGATGGTCAAAATGAGTATACAAGCAGAAAGAAAAACAAGCCCTAAAATTATGGAAACGGTTGAAACCCTTCTCCAACTGTCAAGGGAAAACCAGTCACCCCTATGGAGGGACATTGCAAAGAGGCTCTCCGAGACAAGGCAAAATTATGCAGATCTAAATGTTGGAAAGATATCAAAAATGTGCAAGGATGGAGATATAGTTGTTGTGCCAGGCAAGGTGCTTGGAAGCGGATATATGGAAAGGAAATTAAAGATTTCAGCACTTGATGTCAGTGAGAAGGCAATGAAGAAGATCAAGGATTCTGGCTCTGAATTCGTATTCCTGGCTGATCTGGCAAAGGAAAATCCTGAACCTAAGAATCTAAAAATAATGAGGTAAGATAATGATATATGTAGATGCGGATAACGCAGTTTATGGCAGGCTTTCAACTATACTGGCAAAAAAGTTGCTTGAAGGAGAATCAGTTACAATAGTGAACGCTGCAAAGGTAGCGGTAACAGGCGGCAGGGATGCAGTACTAGGGAAGTTCAGGAGCAGAAGAGATATAGGGAGCGTCAGGAAGGGGCCCTATTATCCAAGAAATCCAAAGGCTATTCTCAAGAGATCCATTGGAGATATGCTTCCAAAAGACAAGGCCAGGGGAAGGGAAGCACTGAAGAGATGCATTGTTTACGATGGGGTACCACCAGAACTGAAGGATAAGCAATTCGAGAAATTTGAAAAGGCTCAGAATAACAGGGTAAGTGGTTTTGTAACCCTTACAGAAGTAGCAAAAATAATGGGAAAGGAGGTAAAAGTAATTGAGTGAAGAAATAGTTATCACGACAGGAAAGAGAAAAACAGCTACGGCAAGGGCATATACAAAGAGTGGAACAGGGAAATTCAGGATAAACGATTATCCGGTTGAACTTTATCCTGTCGCCTTGCTTAGGGAAAAATTGATGGAGCCAATAGCATTGATAGGTGAAAGATCAGGTGCAATTGACGTGGATATTTCCGTAAGTGGTGGTGGGCTGACAGGACAGGTTGACGCTGCAAGAACAGCAATGGCCAAGGGAATAGTCAAATTCCTGAAGGACAATACAATAGAGGAAATATACAGACAGTATGACAGGACCATAATGGTTAACGATATCAGAAGAAAGCTGCCAAAGAAGCCCATGGGAAGAGGAGCCAGAGCCAAAAGACAGAAATCTTACAGGTGATCTGAATGATAATACCGGTAAGATGTTTCAGCTGCGGCAGGGTTATAGGCTCTGACTACAGACGATTCGAGGCTGAGTTAAACCAGATAAGGGCCAGGAACAGGGAACCAACTCCAGATGAAATTTCTGCAATTATGGACAGGCTCGGGCTTGAAAGATATTGCTGCAGAAGAATGGTTCTTTCGCACATCGAACTTATAGACGAAATAATGCCTTTCTCCTAAGGCATATACTTTTTGGGACCGTGGGGTAGCTTGGTATCCTACTAGCTTGGGGTGTTAGTGACTTGAGTTCAAATCTCAACGGTCCCATTCTACTCAGGGGGAAATAGACGATATTAAAGGAGGTTGCGATTTTCGATAACAATACATAGATGATCCAAATCTGCATTCGAATTTTTATGCGATTTCAACAGAGTTCTTTCAAGATTGATATTATGATCAGGAAATTACACACTTTTTATTATTTTCAGTTCTTCTGACTTTCAGGTACCCAAATAGAATGATAATGACGCATGCAATTATCGCCAATACATCACTGGGAACAGTTCTGTTAAAACTACCTCCAACTAGCATTATAATAAGAATGATTGAGCTAAAGGACCATAGAAATTTCCTTTTAATGTTCACTATAGTGTCAAACCTGTTGAAATATAGAAAGAGGTAGACCGTTAAAAGAAGCAGTGCCAAAGTTTCCGGGATTAAAATTTCTGGAAGGCGGTTTCCGAGAATGAAGGGAAGAATCATTCCAGCAGCGAATGGGATTAAAACGCCGTATTTTACCCCGGTACCTATTCTTTCTTTTTTCCTCATTCTTTCTATTTGAGAATTTTTCCATGCTGCAAAGATCAATACAAAAAGCAGCAAAATGAGAAGAATAACTGGCAGAATTCCAGGCACTCTTCCTGCAGAAATGGAAGCAACCATCAAAAAGTAATAAATTAACATGATTACGGGAACCATGATCATATAGTTCCTTTTGGACAGAATTGGATTCTGCAGTTTTTTAGGCCAGATAACCCTTAGGATAAAAAGGGTTGTAATAACTGTGACTACAGCATGAAGTATCATAACATATAGGGTCCACGTGAGGTTCAGTCCAAATGCGGTAAGCCATAATTTATGTGCGCCGGTAGCCTCCATCGTAAATATGGATATACCTTCTTCAAG
Organism: Thermoplasmatales archaeon; assembly: GCA_027310185.1. Classification (GTDB taxonomy): domain Archaea; phylum Thermoplasmatota; class Thermoplasmata; order Thermoplasmatales; family Thermoplasmataceae; genus Cuniculiplasma. The sequence goes on along the minus strand of DAIDBH010000014.1, from coordinate 217,013 downwards.
AATTCCATAAATAAGTCCTAATATGTAAATAGTACCTAATTTGAGGTTGTATCTAGCCGAAATGTCAGCAATGATTGTGATCTGGAATCCATAGAAAGCGAGACCCATCAGGAAAGATACAGGATATTGAAAAATTCCCTCGACACTTGTGGAACCGGTCAGGATCTCTGCCCCAAAGAAACTTAAACATGCGATTAGCAGGATGGTAGCATATGAATGATAATGTATTGATGGTGTATTTTCTGCCAGGCTGTTTATATAATTCAAGTTTCGTCCCATGGGCAGCGTAAATATCCATATCACATATATTGTTTGTTTGTGTATCCTAAATTTCTGTCTGCAATGTGATAAAATTTCAGTCACGAGACGTTCTCTGTTTCACTATGTTTTCTTTGGTTTTTGCTATATTTCAGTCTCGCTATCACAGGTTTCAGTCATTTTTCTATGAACGCAAAGCCTCATTCAAGGCAGCTGACTAGTTATATAGCTGGTTCTTTAAATTTGCGAGAGGGAATCCCCTTTTCGAAAGATAGGGGATGAAAGCGGGATAAACAGTTACAACTTGCTGAGGTATTATTATGGTGTGTTTGCTGGAGGACAGAAGTGAAAGAGATCGGATTGCATATAGCTTCATACGTGCCTGTATCTGTAAAGTCAGATGGCTTAGCATGAAATACATAGTACCTTCAGACCGGGGGAATTCAAGCCAATTGAGAATTTGTCAGTAACCTTTGAAGTGGGAAGTTCCCTGCGAAAGCTAAGAGAGAAGGTCACGAGGATTCGCAATACTTAAACCCCAATAGTATATTTTCGGAAAAAATAAAATTAAAAATATTATTATAATGCTTATTTATTAGTTATTGAATATGGCAGATATCATCAGGAAATCGTTGGCTGAACTCGTTGGAACTTATATTTTCGTCCTTTTTGGGCCAGGGAGCGTCGTCGCTTTCATCGCTGCTTTCAATCAAACTCTCAATCCATCAACGCTTTTCTATCTTGCCATCACCTTCGGACTGGGGATTTCCATCGGCATCATGGCAGTTGCAAACATTTCTGGAGGACATGTCAATCCTGCCGTTACCATAGCAATGTTCTTTGCCGGGCGTTTTCCAGGAAAATATGTGTTTCAGTATATAATTGCGCAGTTAATAGGAGCGGTACTGGCCTCAGCAACAGTCGGGCTTTTATTTGGCTATAACGTCGCAAATAGTGTTCAGTTCGGTGCAACCATTCCAGGGATCAGGGGACCATGGGTCGCCTTTGCAGGTGAACTGATAATGACTTTCTTCTTCCTCTGGACCATTATGGGAGTAACTTCCAGAACAAGTAATACTGCAATTATAGCAATTGTAATTGGAATATATGTTTCAATTATGATATTCATGCTAGCAACCATAAGTGGGGGTTCTATCAATCCGGCCAGATCCTTTGGACCTGCAGTACTGTCGGGGATATTACTAAAAGGACAGTATTATCAGTGGATATACTGGGTAGCTCCAGTAATAGGTGGAACTTTAGGAGCTCTTTCATATAAGTTCATGTATAAGGAGAAGGGAAGAATCCACTACAGTCCAGAACAGGCACCTACCAGCTGAAATCACTTAGAAAATAGTATAACGGAATCATATTAGAGTCATGAGTCAGCTATATTCCTTAAATACACAGGTGATATAATCAGTTATAGTGGATGAATACGACCAGTGAAACATTTCTTGATTTGTACAGGTTCCTGAGATCAAATCTGAACAGGTATTACCTTTATGCTGAAACATTACTGATTGTGTTCATCATCCTCAGCTCTCTGGATATAGCAAATGGATATTTCCATTATATCAGCACTGATATAAATCTAAAGAATGTAAGTTTCGGCGCCTTTGAACCCATCTACAGGCTTGGTTATTTCGGGATGTTTATTATAATAGCTTTTGGCCCATTGCCTGACGATATACTGGTGCCGTTCTACGGGTATCTCGCTTTTGTCGGCCTGTTTAACGTTTATGCCACACTCTTTGTTTCAGTACTGGCCATGCTTTTCGTTTCGTTGATTGAATATCTCAGTGGGAGATTCGCTGGAAGAGAACTTTTACTTAAAGCACTATCAAAGATCAAGATAAGGGAAAAAGACATCAATAAGGCAGATGACTGGATCGCAACACATGGAACGTTCTCTATTTTTATCTCAACATTCATACCCTATGGCAAGGTTCTTTTTGCTCTTGGAGCAGGGATATTGAAGATGAAATTTTCAAACTTTACCATTTCTATAACAACAGGGTATCTTATCCGGTTCATTTTTCTCATTTACATTGGATACGGGAGTTTCAGGATTCTCAATTCTCTATTATCTCCTTCGGATAACATCTACTTCATCTATCTTGATATTTTTTCAGTCGTATCATTCGCAGTAATCTATATGCAGAGAAGAATGCTGGTAAGAGAAAAAGAAGTCGCTCTTGTTCAATAAAATATCAGGCAGCACAAATTAAAATCCAGTAAATACCATCATATAGACCTCATGTGAAAGCAACTCTATTTATATATTTCAGGTTAACTGGTAAATTAGGGAAAATTGTTACCCGGTATCTTGCCTATCTGACTTCCTTCCTTCTTGGCAATCTGTACCACAGCTGATCAAGCCATTTTAATTGTTCCTGAGTCAGGTCTTCAACATCTGCTGCCTTCAGGCTGCCATCAATCTGTTCAACCCTGCTGGCTCCAATAATTGCCGAAGTTATGCCAGGTTGCTGGGTTACCCAGTGGACTGCAGTGCTGACAGGATCAAGATCCTGCCCCCTGCACCAGGCAAGGTAATCCTCAACCACATCAAAAGTTGCACTTTGCCAGTAACGCTCCTGATAAAGATCTCCTGCATTGTTTTCAAGGGCAAACCGTGTGCCACTTTCAGGTGTTGAATCCTTTCTGTAACGTCCTGTGAGCATTCCACCCGCCAGAGGGTTGAAACTCATTATACCTGCGCCTTCATCAAGGGTCATTGGAACTATATCATCCTCAATCATCCTGAACAACAGGTTGTATCTTGGTTGAACGCTTACCACTCTGGCGAAATTGTTCTTATCTGCTATGCCGTTTGCCTTTGCAACCTGCCAGGACCTCCAGTTGGAAACACCCACATACCTGATCTTTCCCTGATGGACAAGATCATCAAAGGCACTCATCATTTCTTCAATGGGGGTAGAAGGATCGAAGTTATGAATCTGGTAAAGATCAAGATAATCTGTTCCCAGTCTTTCAAGAGTTCTGTCTATGGCGCTCATTATATGCTTTCTGCTCATACCCCTGTCATTAGGACCGGGACCGGTTGGCATGAAACATTTAGAGGCAAGAACTATATCATCTCTTTTACCCTTTATCCACTCGCCAATAATTGATTCGGTGGCACCCGCGTATTTGAAATCCTTTCCAAGAGGATAAGCATCTGCCGTATCAATAAAATTTATTCCAGCATTGTATGCTTTATCAAGTATCTGAAACGATGTCTTTTTGTCGCTCTGATTTCCAAACGTCATGGTTCCCATGCACAGTTCAGTAACCTTTAACCCAGTCTTTCCAAGATTCCTTATTTTCATAACATCATCATTGATCCATTTTAGCAGTCTATTTAAGGGTTTTCAAGGAATATAAGTTCAATTCTTTGACCTTATAATTCGCAGTGTTTATGTGAGCGTTATAAAGACAAAATGACTATTCTGTCATTGAATTCATCAATGTTAGTCATTTATAATAAGTATTTAACACGAGCAAAACTAATTTATAATAAATTTGGTTAGGATAGTCATGGTAAATTGTCCTGTTTGTTACAGTTCTTTTGATAAAGGTAATTTTAATGGACTTTCTGAACATCTGCTTTCTGAGGCTTCAGAAAGTAATTATGAACATGTGTCCTGGCTGAACAGAAATATTTCAAAGGATAAGTTGAGCATGGAAGAACTTGAAAAGAGGATTTCAGAATTTTATTCCCTGAAAGATAAGGGAATTAAAAGATGGATTATAGATAATTTTGTGTTAAACTTCAGGGGAGAAAACCCACATCCATTTATTATGGCTATGCAGAGGTATGATGAAGATCTGCTGAAGGGTTATGCCGTGGAGCATCATCACTTTTTAAAGCAGTGGATAAAATCATGTGCATATGTAATCGCAAAAAGTGACTTTGACGACATACACGATTATGAGATGGAGAATATTATGACAGAGATGCAGGGGTTCGGGAAAAAGGAACCATCTCACCATGAACTACTAATCAGGATGGGGATTTCCCTTGGTCTAAGGAGGGAAGAAATCCTGAATTCAACACCACTGAAAGCAACTGCAATGGCTGTTAGAACATGGGAAAATATTGCCGAGAAAAGATCGTGGATCGAAATCATGGCTGCAGTGCATTCACTCGAACTTGTTGCAAACAGGGATCTGAACAGGTATGGAGCAAGATATCCATATTTCAATCCAGAGATATTGAAAGAGATGTCAGTGAAGCAGGAGGTAAAGGACTTCCTGAAAGAGGGGTATGAGGCGGATGTATCCCATTCCTATGTGGCACTGGATATTATTGAAAAATATGCAACTGAGGAAAACTTTGAAGACATACAATCAGCGTACCTGAATTCTGCAAGGGTTTTCAGCGAATATCTGGACGCAAGAATAGAACGAGGTGAGATGTATAAAAACAAACAATGAGAAAGGATGTGCATTATGTGACGCAACCTGGGGGGAATATTACAGGGAAATAGAAGGAGAGAGAATGTTCTTCTGCTGCAATATCTGCGCTGATATATTTGAAAACATGGTTAATGAGATAAAGAAAAGGACAGGATGGGATAGCATTGACTACATAAAACTGATTGGGAACTACAGCAAGGGTAGAGAATGTGAGGCAATGTCTGGAGATAAAACCTATAGATATTATTTCAGGACATATGGAGATGGCAGAATGATGACTTTCGAGGATAGAAACTAGATTTCTATCAACATATGGGTTATCACGATCCTTTCATTGATTCTAGCATTCAGCAGGGGTTATTACATCATTGAACAATGACACAAAACTTGATTGAACTTTTGCGGTTACCGTGTTAAATGTGCTTGGGTTCGGTTCGTATCCCGTATAGTTGGTTCCAGTCTGTGAATCCCAGTCCGTTTCCTGTGTTTCATCATATTTAATACAGTAGTCCTTCGATCCGGAAACGTTTGCTATTATGGCCGAGTAGCCTGAGGGAGGAAACGATTCTGAAAAGCCGCCTTCTATCATTGACCACTGCTGATTTGGTGAAAGCGTGAAGAGAAAGCATACTATCCTCTTCTTATCCTGAAACTCAGCAACACAAAGTGGTGCAGAGTTATTACTGGTACCTGAATCTGAAAGAGGGATTGCTGCGGTTGCAAATTTCTCGTTAAACCCTTCATTATTAATGTAAACTGGCCAGAAGGCGTTGCCGAAATAGTAGGTGTTCCTGAAAAGTAAAAACGACTGGACAGAATTTGTATTATTCTTGAAAGTCCACTCAACTGTCCCGTTTAACTGGTCAAACCAGGTCCAGCTTACCGTTACTTTAGGGAGTGTTTCCGGCATTCTTTTTTCTAATATTATCCCGCCAATTATCTCTGTCATACTGATCTTTAAGGACTAAAACTATATTTGACTTTTGGTATGTCGAAATGGTACGATCATAGTATTCAGTACTTCGTCGAAAACTTTTTAATTATCCACTGGGACATACCACCATTAACTGTCCGTGCATCAAAACCATATTCAGAAAGTATTTTTGAGGCCTCCCTGCTCCTGTTTCCATGGGCACATATAACCGCATATTTTTTCTTAACATCAAGCCTGAATAGGGCAGAATCTATTTCACTAAGCGGAATGTTTATGGATCCATGTATGAATCCCGATTTCAGCTCATCCCTTTCCCTGACGTCTATAACATTGAATTGGTTCAAATCTCTCTCTAATTCTTTTACATCCATAGACTTAATTCTTGTGACAGGAAGTCCCATTGATGACCACTTATCCAGTCCATCTGAAAACGTGAATTTAACTGGAATTCCATATTCTGTAGCAAGCCTGCTTGCGTACTCTCCAACAGGTTTGAAAGAGGAGTATACAGCAATGGCATTATGATTTTTTCCCATCATGCTCTCAAGAATTTCCTCCCACGGCTCCGTGGATATGGGATGACATATGGCACCTTCCGGATATCCAATTTCCAGATATGGCATGGGATCTACATCAATGAGAACAGTTCCAGGATTCGCAAGTTCCTTCTTTATTATTTCAGTATCCATTAATTCACCTCTTCTTTATTGTATTCAATATTACTGCTCAGATTCCACTCTCTGATCCGCTTTGCGTTTACCGGAGGAGGTTTCAGTGTTTTCATGACCATACTGGAAAATTCTTCCAGAGATTTTGCTCTTAGAAATTGATTGTATCTTTTTTCATATCCTATTGTTGAATTGAATTTTGGGCTTAGAAAGAGGCCACCACAGGAAGATGATCCAGAATGGGATGGAAATATTTCTACATAGTCAGGGAGGACAAGTAATTTCTTGAATATGGTATTGTATTGATCTCTAATGGCATTTCTTATCATTTCCTCGCTTTCATATACGAGATCTGGTCTTCCCACATCTCCAACAAAAAGTGAATCTCCTGTAAATACACACCCAACCTCATCTGAACGGGATTTATCAATAGTTTTTACGACAATATTATCAGGAGTGTGACCGGCGGCATGCATAACCTTAATTTCAAGATTTCCCAGCGTGAATCCCTGTTCATCACGCAATTTATTAAATACAAATTCATTGGGTGAATTTTCGCTCATGGATACCTTGAATCCAAGTTCTCTGGCAAGAGGTTTTGCTGCAGAATAATGATCAGCATGAACATGTGTATCAACAATCATATCTATGTATAATCTTTCTTTCGCCGCCCTTATAACATAATTCTTAAACCCATAGGATTGAAGTGGATCTATCACAATCGCCTTCCCAGAAATTTCATCTCCTATTATATATGAAGAACAACCATTAACACTGTCGAGTATGGGAACGACATTCATTTTACATCGTTATAATACGTTCTTTATAAAGATTATTAAACAATAATTAAAATGTAATATAAAAGTTGATAAACACCTCATCTTCATTGTAACCAGAAAAAATCACCTGGTTCTATCAAAAAACCAGTCTCATTTATCTTCATTCATACCTCGAAAAGAATCCATGCATCCAAAAGTAAACTGATATGGGTATGCCTAGCAGGCAAAACTGAGGTAAAGACCTTAAACTTAGTGTAACTTCATTTTTGCAGAAAATGGCTTTTAAATAGGTTAATAGCATCTTATTACACGAACAATAATCAGAAATACAATATGTCTACTGTAACGGATCATATGGCCAACGAGAGAACATATCTGGCATGGGTCAGAACAGGAATTGCAGTAATGGCACTGGGATTTGTTGTAGCAAAATTCGGAATAATTATAAAAGAACTTGTGCCAGGTTCTTCAAACGTTACTGCTCCTTTTTCAGCCTCCATAGGAATAATACTGGTTGTGTCAGGTGGTTTCATGCAGGTAATGGCCCTGAGAAGTTTCATGAAAAACATGAAAAGTATAGAATCAGGAGATTTCAGGCCATCGTCAACTGCAATAGTAACATCAGGAATTCTGATTCTTCTGATCGCAGTGCTTCTGATCGCCTATATGGTATTAACACTCTAATTCAGTACCTGTAATACCTCTTTATTGACAGGTAAAACAAAGCCACTGAAATGCCAATTATGGATGACAGGAATATTATGGGAGACAGATCGAATATTGAGAGATGATTCAGCATTATCACTCCACTGACCGGACTTCTCAGGAAATAGCTATTCAATTCTTCCACATTAAGTACGGGCAATATGCCACTGATGACATTCAGTGTCCGTATGTTTTCTAGCACTGGCTTGAAAAGGGAATTACTAGAATAAAATGGGAGAATTGACTGTATTTCAAACAAAGTTTGTGAAAGTGAATCTATTATGGGATATCCCAAGACAAGGAATATTGTTAGGAAAGTTTTGGGCATGGCTTTGCCTATGAAATAAACACCTAACAGGAGGTAAAGGGATGCAAAGACTGTAAATGCAGCCAGGCTTAATAGGTAAATGTATGCAAAGGCAAGACCGGAAATAGAAAAGTGTAGCACTAATTGGGAAATCATATAGGTCGCCACAAAAGCGAAACCCTCAAAGATTGACATTGCCAGTAAGGACGAGATAAACTCATTAACAACCGTATACCATCTCTTCCTTGGCAGGGATAGATAATATTTGTAAACAGAGGGATTGAACATTGGCACGAACAGCATCAACACCATAAACACTGTTACAAGAAGCATTATCTCTGAACCGGTGTTTCCAAGTAATCCAAGGATCGATATGCCTGAAGAAAATGAAGAGGATACGCTGCTCCTATAAACTATTCCCACTGCAGTTCCGTTAACAAAAAAAGTTACATTGTATGCTTCATTCATGGAAAGGATTGGTTCCTCATTTGAATTGATCATATACATCTTATTGAAGGAGAAATTGCCAAGATAGACAAGTGGACCAACGGAATTATTATTCTGGGGATTGTAAAGGTGGTATGACAGGTTATAACTGCCGTCAGGTTTGCCATTCATGAAGAAGACGGGAGCTATACCATAATAACCTAACTGATAAGATGGTAAAAAGGCCATGTTCAAAGTGCCCCTTACTCCTGTCTTATTATTTAAAACAACCGCACAGGAACGAAATTCAAATTCATCATCCTTTTGGTTTGGAACAGGTTTATTGTTACTTTTCAAGACTGTATAGTTATAAATTTGATAACCTGAAACAATATTCTGTGTTTTATTGTAAGCTACTGGTAAATGACCCCTCAAATCTGTATCATTCAGGGTAAAATTACCTGATAAACCTGTATTGGTATCGAAATACAGAGTGAGGATAATTGATGAATGGGACAAAAGGTTTGTATCAACTACAGAGGCATTCAGCCTTACAGTTGTATTGGAAACAGTTTCCAGCCTGTTGTTTAACAGAAAGAAAGTTTTCTGGCTGTTTGCGCTTGAATTTCCAGAACTGTATTCGTTTGGTAAGATAAGTCCTGGGAAACTGTTGCTTCCCATACTTAGAAAATACAGGTGGGAATCACTTGTTGGTATGGAACTGTTCTCTATAAGCAATGCCGGGAAAATGAGAACACAAATTACTGCCAAAATAATTATAGACCGTGGTTTCAGCTTGGATCTTATTGAGTTTAGGACATCATTGACAGGTTTCATTATTGGTAATTGAAATAATTAACACATATAAAAAAGTAATCAAATTAAAATATTTGTTATTATATGAAAAGTCCAGTCCTAGCGTTTTATGCTTCTTTCAGGATCAAATCCATCGGGGTATCTTTTCTCTAATTTTTTTACATTTTCCTCTGCAATCTCGGAGGCACTTATTCCTAAAACTCTTGCGCCCTCGAAGATATACCATAAAACATCCCCAAGTTCCTCGATCAGTTTTTCCCTATTAAGTTCATGACCCTGGAAAAGGTGTTTTTTAATCATATCTGCAAATTCTCCAGATTCCCCAGTAAGACCTAGAGCGACCATAACTATATCTGAACCCTTTGGCGAAGTTCTTTTCTGCATTTTTGCATACTCATCAAAATCCATTCTGTTCAATTGAGATCGTCTATAATAATTTTTTTAAGATAATATATAGAGAGATAGATTTTTCTTATCATAAGATCCAAAAACCCCGTGCCGGTATAAATACTTGTTATAACACGAGGGAAAACCATTTTAACCATTAATTCAATAACCATTTATGACAGGAGAAGTTGATCCATCAAGAAGGGGATTTCTTAAAGCCATGGTTGGTCTCTCAGCTGTTGCTGCTGTAGGGGGACTTGGCAAGGGAGTGGTTCAAAACCTGATTACACCTGCCGTAGGTTTGACAAATTTTCCAGAAACATTACTATACTGGAATGATCCAAGTACGCCAAACAGTGCTCCAGTGCCACTGAAGGCAAGTCAATTCGAGGTAGAATCACCAAACATCTGGATTTATTATTATCCGCTATCAGATGAACCTAATTTCATAATCCGCTTCGACAGGGAAGTCCCACCTACATCTGTAACCATAGATGCTTCAGGTGAGGTATATACGTTTACAGGGGGTGTGGGGCCAGGTAATTCTATCGTATCATACAGTGCAATTTGTCAGCATTTGGGATGTATACCTCCAATTATACATTACTACCCACCGGGTCAGGAGGGCACTCTACCCGCAAACGTCATCAGCACATTAAAGACTTATAATACGACCAAGCCTACATATGGTGTTATTCACTGCGACTGTCATGGAAGCACATATGATCCTTACAGGGGCGCGGGTATTATTACACACCCAACGCAAAGACCACTACCATTTGTGACTTTGAAGTACGACAATCTTACTGATACCCTTTATGCTAAAAAACTAACTGGGCCAGTAGTTTTCGGACACCCGTCAGATCTCACAGGAGGCCACGCAATAAGCAACCTAAGTAAGACAACTGTAAACAAACTCGCATCTAGTTAAAGGTGAATCAATGAGCATGAATGATATAAGAAAGAATTTTAGTATAAAAAATGTACTGGGAGAAGACCCGCTAAAGATAGAAGAGCTGCCCCTAGCGACTGTACCTGACTATATGCGAAAAAAAGGAGGATTCTGGTACTGGACCGGTGCGTTAATATCAATGGCGTTCATTTATCAGGTGGTAACCGGACTTATTTTGCTGCTTTATTATAATCCCGCTAACGCTTATGCATGTACTGAATATGTGTTGAGGGACGTTCCATATGGTGAAATCTTTTTAACAACACATCTGTATGGCGCATATGCCATGGTAGTGTTAGTATACCTGCATATGTTCAGGAACTATTTCAATGGTGCATACAAGAGACCAAGGGAATTACAGTGGGTAACGGGAGTTATATTACTCGCATTAACAATTGGAGTTGGATATTTCGGGTATTCAATGACGGGAGATGTATTATCATCTGATGCAACAGATGTTGGAAGGGGAATTGCACTCTCCGTTCCTGTAATAGGTAAAATATCAGAGGAAATCGTATTCGGAAATGGAACAAACACCTCCCTGTTTATCAGAATGCTTGGACTTCATATAATTCTTGCAGCACTGATCGGTGCCCTATTTGGGTTCCATTTCTACCTAGCCGAGGCAAATGGAATGATGCCTTCTCAGAGACTTGCAAACTATAAGGCGCCAGCAGTTGACAAGGACAAGCCAGAATACAAAAAATGGTATCCTTACAACCTGATGTTTATGATGCAGTTAGGGGCTTTTACATTTGGTATTCTCCTATTTCTTCCATCGGCTATTGACGCCCTAAGGGCAATACATATGGGAGTTCCAGCACTATTCGATCCTTTCCCACAGGTAGCATCAACATCACCTCTGGCACCCTATGTTCCTCCATATCCTCCATGGTTCTTACTGTTTGTTTACAAAGCAATAGATTTTAAATTCTTCAATCTATTTGGTGCATACTCACCACTGATGGCATCAGCAGTCTTTGGAGGCATTCCACTGGTTTATTTCCTACTGGTGCCGTTTTTAGACCGTTCTAACAATTTGCATCCACTCTCCAGGCCAGTATTTACTGCCTTCGGTCTTCTGGCAATCATATACCTTATAATTCTCTCCCTCTGGGGAGTACTCGCTCCAGGTATACCAATCAGTAATGACATAGTGGCACTGGTATTACTTCCACCATTCATTATAGTCATGGGCTTCTTCCTGGCATTTGGTCACCTGTATAAGAAAGGTGCCTTCAAGCCATCACTGGCAAAGCTTACAGGATCTTTCATAATATTCGTAATTCTCCTGTCCTTGGGTATATTTGAACTATCACTGGAACTGGGGAATATGATGCATGGGGTTACAGTTTCAAACACTTTGAACGTTGGCGCATACGGAGCTGCTACTGCATTTGCGGCATTTGGAACCATGAAATCATCCAATTTCGCGCACCTTTCAATGCAACAAACAAAGCCGGTAAAGGGAATTCAGATAAGTCAGAAAACGGTAAACGTTCTGGTTGCCATTCTTTTCATCATTGCAGCGGAAATATTATGGCTGATGATACAGGTTAACCCAACTAATCTGGTTCAGGAAGCTGGTTTCGGAATGGGACTGGGTGCACTGTTATTCATAGTAGGAATTGGTGTAAGACTTTACAGGCTGGCATACTACAATGAGTAATGCACCTAGAGTTGCCGGATTTAAGGAGATAAGCTTCTGGCAGGAGGATGGGATCGGCGTCATCACAATCCTATCAGATGATCAGGGGAGAGTTTCCCTATTATTTTTTGAAGAATTTTTAAAAGCTATATCTCTTGCAATTACTGATGATAAGGTAAGAGCGGTTGCAATAACAGGTTCTAATGACAACTTTCTCACAGGATTAAGAAAATTTGAATCAGTGCAATCTGTAAGGTATCTGGATATGGTAAGCACTGTTGCTTCATTTATAGCCATGATAAACAAACCTGTGTTTTCTCTTGTAAATGGAACCTGCAAGAATCTGGGTGTTGAACTTACTCTATTATCTGATGTATGTATCGCCCGTGAAGGTGCAAATTTTAGTATATCCGAGAGTTACACACCTGTAATGGGTTTAAGTCGCACAATTATGAAGTATCCCATATTTGTAAACGGTGAATCAAAGGAGGGGAAGAATTGCGACATAATTTTCCCGCAGGAGATATTTCTTGATAAGGCAAATGATTTCATTCTAACAAATATAATGGAGTACATGTCAATTGCAAGGAGAGAAAGATTAGGAGACATAAATGGAATCCTTTCAAAGGAAAGATCCATATACCTCACTAAATATCTAATGGAAAACCAAGATTTCAGGAATAAGGCATAATAAGATTGAATATTTCAGGATGAATCCTTTACATTTTTATTTTTTTACGTTCACAATAGAAAAGGTACCGTAAAAAGAACCGCTACTATGGAAGCTATCAAGTTAACCTGACCTTTAGACAACTCATTTTTATTTTCAAACATAGCTCCAAGAAGTGAATCAATATTGCTTCCCAGAAATCCGGCCACAAGAATAAGAACAAGTGGTTTCCAATCAAGATTTCGCGTTAGAATCACATAGGAAATGGCAATCACAAAGGATCCGAGAAAGGCGGCAAGAGTTCCTATTATGGAAACTCCTCCATTTATTCCAGTTTCGCATCTCTTTAACGTTGTAATCAAGTACGTCCTATCATCAAGGACACCAATTTCTGATCCAAATGTATCAGAAGTAATCGCAGCAAATGCTGCTGCAAACATCACAAAAAATGGAAAACTAAATGGTACAATAAGGTTAGAAATAGCAATCACCACTCCTATTGCTCCACCGTAAGCTACATTGGAAATCTTCCTCTCTCCCCGCGTACCTTCCTGCTGTTTCAACCTCATCTTTTCTTTAAATCTATATTTTGTTGCGAGGTGAGAAAAAAATGCAAATACTATTAACAGGATGAGCCAGTCTATGTTCCCAGCGAAGGAAACAATAGCGCCAATTATAACAGCTCCTATGGCACCTTTTACATCAAACAGTTTGAAAATCTGGGAAAGAACAAATAATATAACCAGTACTATTACAACTTCTAGAACATAATAAAAATTAAAGGCTACGAGCATTAACTAAATTCCCCTTTCAGCTAACCTCTGTTCTTTAGGAATTTCGTTTATGTCCTTTCCTTCCATAGAAGACAGACCAGTGGATACATTGCCTATCATCCTGTAATCATCATAATTCTCAACTGCTTCAACAATTGCCCTGGCCATCCTTATTGGATCAGGAGACTTGAATATGCCACTACCAACAAACACTCCATCTACTCCAAGTTTCATCATGAGTGCTCCATCAGCAGGTGTTGCAACACCTCCTGCAGCAAAATTGACAACAGGCAGTCTTCCAAGCTTCTTGATATCCTTAACAACACCAAGGATTTCTTCCTGTATCTGTTTCATGCTCATCCCATAAAATATATCCTCCGTATCGATCTTTGTTTCTTTCAGGAATAGGTTGGGCATGACATCCTTCCTCAATCTAAGGTAGCTGTCTGCAGCTGTTTCGGCAACCTTGACCATATCATTATTGTTCATCCCCTTAATCAGGGAAACTCCTTCGTTTACCATTCTTATGTGTCTTACAGCTTCCACAACATTACCTGTTCCGGCCTCCCCCTTTGTTCTTACCATTGCAGCTCCTTCAAATATTCTCCTAATTGCCTCAGCAATGTTTCTTGCACCGCAAACAGTGGGAATCTTCAATTGCTTCTTGTTCAGGTGAAAGAAAGGATCTGATGGGGTCAGAACCTCGCTCTCGTCAAGCATATCAGCCCCGAGGGCCTCAAGAGTAAGTGCCTCTGTTATATGTCCTATCCTTACCTTGGCCATAACAGGAATTGACACTGCATCAATTATTTCCCTTATCTTAGCCGGATCCGCCATTCTTGCAACACCACCTTCTGCCCTGATGTCTGCTGGGACCTTTTCCAGAGCCATGACTGCAACTGCTCCAGCGGTTTCAGCTATCCTGGCCTGTTCGGCGTTGGTAACATCCATGATCACTCCTCCCTTTGTCATTTTCGCGAAGCCGGTTTTAAGGAGCTCTTCACCGAATCTTAAATCCTGAATATTGAGTGCCATCTTTTATCATAGCTTCATTTTAAAAATATATAAAAGGTTTGTCTAAATATCCGTGGAGATAATGAATTCAAGCTCAGAAGTGAAATCCTTCCAGGATAAGGAATGAGAAGATAAAATACGACCCGAACCCAAGCAATACAAAAATACTGAATATGTTTACAACAAAACTCACCTTCTCCTGATATCTTGCATGGGTTTTGTATATCACCAGGCATAGAAGATAAACATAAACGATTATTCCAATATAGAAGAAGTAGAATGGTGAAATTCCATCTGCCTCAATAATACCGAGGCCCGCAGTTAGCCACCATCCTATCTGCATGGGATTCAGAATTCCTGTAAACAGGCCCTTTAAATAACTGAAATCTGCACTGGATTCTAACCTACTCTCCACGTCTTTATTAATCACTTCACTAAGAATTTTAAGTGCAAGGTAAATAAAATATAACCCTCCTAAAATAAAAGTCAAGGGTTCATACGCTTTTAGATCAACATAATTTTTCAGAAGTAGAACAAGGATCAACAGGATTAAATCTGCCGTCATGGCCCCCATTCCAACAAGAAATCCCGCCTTTACACTGCCAAGGGATTTCTTCATTATAACAGTCATGACGGGTCCTGGGGGAGCAGCCATTGAAACTCCAAGTATGAGGCCTATCAATATGGTGTAGATGGTAATCAAACGCAGTAGTATCATAGACTATATTAAAAACGTAACAGTAAGTGAAAGCTTTTAAGAAAATAAGATATTTACAATTATGTCAGAAAAATTGAAAATTAGATGGGACAGCCATGCCTGTTTCGAGATAGAAGGTTCAAAGAGGATAATTATCGATCCCTTCCTGGAGGGAAACCCCAAGGCAACAAGGAAGAAAGAAGATGTAAAAGCCGATATTGTTGTTATTACCCATGGTCACGGAGATCACGTCGGAGATGCGCTTTTCATTGCAAAGAAGAACAGGGCACCCATAGTTACAATGGTTGAATTGGCATGGCTATTGAAGGAGAAAGATGAATCCCTGGAAGTTCATGACTTGAATTACAGCGGATCTGTAACCATAAACAAGGTCAAAATAACTGCAGTTCCGGCATATCATTCCTCATCATATGAGGGGAAGTATGCAGGAAATCCGGGTGGAATGATCATAGAAATGGATGGGAAAACACTGTATCACGCAGGGGACACTGGAGTTTTTATGGATATGGAACTGATAGGAAAGATGTATCATCCAGAAATTGCAATGTTACCCATAGGGGGACATTACACAATGGCACCGAAAGAAGCTGCAATAGCAGTTGAAATGATCAAGCCACAGATAGCCATTCCGATGCATTATGGAACATTTCCAGCCATAGAACAGAATCCAGAAGAGTTCAGGAAGGAAGTTGAAAGGAATTCAACAAGCAAGGTAAGGATAATGTCAATTGACCAGACTATCGAGGTCTGATCTGGACTCTGATTTTTATATATTTTCATCCAGTCGGAACTGCCTGGTACCCCTGATATCCTTAAGTGGTTCGAGTTCAGGATCTTCCAGGATAAATCTCTTAATGTCATTTTCCCTGCCAGTAATCTTGATATATCTTGTTCTCCCATACCTGCCTAGACTCTTCACAGTTGTATTGATCATTCCAAAATCCTCGAGTTCTGATATGTAGTCACTAACCCTCCTTGAGGTAAGTGGTTGAATACCTATATCCCTGCATAGATCTGCATATAAGCTTGAAACCTCTCCAGTTGTTGCTGAATTAGGATGCCTCTCTCCCGATAGAATGACTGAAAGCAGGACTATCTTTGAATGCGTTGGCTGGGTTTTAACAGTTTCCCTGATTACATCAATTTCCAGTGTATCTCTAGCCTTGTAGACGTGATTAACACTAACCCTGTCCGAACTTTCCCTTATTGCCATCTCAATGGAAATCCTCATCAGGTCTATTGCCTTTCTTGCGTCACCGTGCTCTCTTGCACCAATGGCAGCACAGAGTGAGATTGCCGCCTCTTCATAGCTTTCTGTATTCAGGACCTTTGTGACTCTTGGATAAAGAATATCCTTAAGTTCTTCTGCATTGTATGGTGAAAACATTACAGATTCCCTGCTCATTCTGCTCTTGACCCTGGGGTCGAGCCTTTCATAAAATGAGGAGTCGTTGGTGATGCCTATAATAGTCCCACCAGCACCTGTGTCTTCTCCCATCAGCTTCAAAATAACGTAAAGAGAATCTCCTCCATTCTTTTCTACCAGCTTATCTATTTCATCAAGAACAAGAATGAGTATCTTTCCACTCTCCCGGATTTTGATAACGAGTTCATCATATATCCTGTCAAGAGTCCAGCCTGAAGGAGGAATTGTTGAGCTTCCGGGGATGCATTTTGAAAGGTTTACAAGTATGGAATATGGTGAATCATAGGTCTGGCAATTCACATAACAGGTTGCAACTCTGTCGCCTATCTTCTCTTCAAGCATCCCTGTAACATACCTTGTAACGGACGTCTTTCCGGTCCCTGTTTTTCCATAAATCAATAAATTATTGGCAGAAAAGCCCCTGATAAGTCCACTGAGGGAGGCTACCATTGTGTTGATCTGGCTTTCCCTATGGGGAAATTCGTCAGGTTGATGAATGACTGAAAGTATAGATAAATCGCCCTTCAGGGCAATATTTTGAGTTTCATATTTGTCAAATGGATTCATCAGTGCACCGTAACTCCTCATAATTGAGACTACCATAAAAGCATTTTTAATACGAAACTGATAACATATCTGATCACAGGTAGATTCATTTCCGGAATGGTGACATATCTTCACCCAGATATCTGCTTATTGCACCCACTAGGTACATAGATCCAGTCACAACCACGAAATCAGAGTCCTTTATAGCTTCCCTGTACGCTTCTATGGGATCATGGATTACCCTGACGCTTTTGAATGTTTTTTCTGCCATTGGCTTCAATTTTTCAGGATCTACCTTCCTGTCAGGTTCCTCTGGAGTGGTCAGGATAATATCGTCTGCACATGTTGATATGTTGTGAAGGTAGGAAAAATGATCCTTATCTGATAACATGCCGACAACAAGCAGTGGCTTCTTATGGTATATTTCTCTTATGGACCTTGATAATGTCTGGGCTGCAGATGGATTGTGACTTGAATCTAAGATAACCAGAGGATTTGTCCTAACCACGTCCATCCTGCCGGGCCATCTGGCATTGGACAATCCCTTTTCAACATCTTTCCTGCCTATATTTTCATCAATACTTTCCAGTGCAGTTATACTTGTTCTGGCGTTGTCTACCTGGAAGTTTCCTATGAGGTTCAGGTCTATTTTATACTCTTCTGTTGGCGTTGTAATCCATATCCTCGATCCTGTATCCTTTACCTTTATGCCTGAAACCTTGGTATACTCATAACTGTTCAAATATTTACTATTCCTGAGCTCTGCGATCCTTTTTATCACCCTCACAGGCTCCGCCTTATCCTCTCCAGTCACGACAGGAATTCCTTGCTTTATTATTCCACCCTTTTCCCTTGCAATTTCTTCCAGGGTTGTCCCAAGCCTGTCAGTATGTTCATAGCTGATTCGTGTTATGACGGAAACAATTGGGGTTATAATATTTGTCGCGTCGAGTCTTCCTCCAAGACCTACCTCTACGGACGCATATTCCGCTTTCTGGTCTTTGAAGAACTGAAAAGCCATTTCAGTGGTTACCTCGAAAAATGTTGGGTTCCTGTTCTTACTCTTTCCCTTATTTATGTAATCCCTGTAAATATCAATGTAATGTTCTATCTCTCCATCATTTATCCTCCTGTCCTGGAGGAATATTCTTTCATTGAAATCAACAAGGTGAGGTGAAGTGTACAATCCAGTTTTCCCTTTGAGTCTAAGGACATTAAAAATCATGTTTGAAACGGATCCCTTCCCGTTCGAACCTGTAATATGTGCACTCTTGAAATCTTTATGAGGGTTTCCGAAATATAAATCAAACTCTCTCATGGTGGAAAGGTCATACTTTATCCCCTCCCTTTTCAATCTGTATATAAATTGAAGATTTTCGTCTCTCAAGCGATTGGTAAGACTTATCACATATATATTGATTGCAATAATTTAAGTCCTATTTGTGTGAAAAAGTCCCTCTTACAATGAGAAAGAATATATGCAATATGCAATCTCCATGAACATGCCAACAGTACACAGATATCTTGATGATGCATACAGAGTTGAAGGCGAGGGAAAGGTAGTATTCAATGAGTTCACTGATATTATTGTAGATGACAGTATCCTTTTTCCAACCTCATATGGCCAGCCAAATGACAAGGGAAAGATAGTTATTGAAGGAAAGGAATTTGAAATAATCGATGTCTGGGACGATGGAGATGGAGTACATCTTATTTCCCACGATACATATCCAAGTGATAGCAAGGGAAAGACAATCAAGCAGATTGTAGACTGGCCAATAAGATATAACCACATGAAATTCAGAACTGCACTCAGGATTCTTGCGGGGCTTGCATACAAAAAATATTCCGCACCTCACAGGTTGAACCAGACTTACGAAGATTATGCCTGGATCGATCTTGAAATCCCGGATATATCTGAGGAGATAGTAAAAGAGCTGGAAACTGAGACGAATCAGCTTCTGAAGAGTGGGGTTGAACCAACCTATAGCACCATATCAAAGGAAGAGTTCATGAAAAATGAAACCCTGATGGCCTCAATCAAGGGGAAGGTCCCTGATATACCTGAGATAAGAATAGTCAAAATAAATGGGTTGCCGGACCAGATGGAAATGGGAACCTTGGTAAAGAATTCCAGCGAAGTTGGTCAGATTAAACTCAAGACAAACCTGATCAAGGGAAAGGTAGGAACAAGAGTTAACCTGTCTCTCGAGTAAACTCTTCTTTCATTTCTTGCCGGAAATGTGCGGATATATTTATTATCAAATGCGTAATTCTTGAATATGGAAATCAAGAAGGCAATAAATATAACTGAAATTCTTCTGGCTTCCGTAATTGCTTTACTCACAATTCTTACATCGCTGTTTCTTTATCTAGATTATGTAATAAAGGGAGAGCCACATTTTTCATCCTATGCAATTGATTCGCTTTTCTTCCTGATCCATAATGCAAGAATAACCTTCCTGATAAGCACATTAATATTTATCTTAATTGCCGTCTTAAGCACAGCATATTACCTGGCAAGGAGTGATCCAGAGCCCTCAAAAACTGGAAATTTTTCAAGAATTCCCATTGCACAGGGATTTCTGTTTCTCTTCCTCATGCTATCCCTTCTCTCATCCGTCACACCATCGGTGCCAGGGCTTGACAAATTAATCGGAAACTTTGGACTGGCTGCATATTATGAACAAACTGCAATAATGTTTTCCCTGGTGATCGGTGTCCTGTCCATAATAATGATACCATTAATCCAAAAGGATACAGATAGACCGGTTCTTATGGCACTAATGACTGGAAGTGAAGAAAGGAATGTCTATAACTATTTTTACACCGTTATACCGGCAGTACTTGCTTCAGTATTCTTTTACATTTTCTATGGATTCACAGGTTATGATATAATATTTTTCTTCATGATATTCCTTATTCTTTTCATCTTTGTCAAAAGATATGGTCTTATAATGGCAATCATGCTGCTGACCCTCACTTTCGGCTCAAATTCTATAGAACTTGTTGCAAAGCCCGTAACTGGAATTATTTACCCCATTCTAATACTTGTGTTTGCATTTCTGGGATTTATATCAAGTCTCTTCTTCAATGCAAAAACACCTGCAGTTACGGAGACTAACAGCAGGGATGATTCAGGTGGAACTGTTAAGGATGGAATATCTGAACTAAAATCTACTCCCAATCAGGTCCAATTCAATGAAAAAAACAGGCTTAAAGATTCAAGGGAACTGAAGGATCAGCTATTTATCAGAGGTGTCTGTCCTCACTGTGACTCTGTGGAATTTTACATTAAAGATAGTGGAGATTTGGAATGTAAAAAATGCAAGAGTATATGGACTGGAAGAGAAACTGAATTCCAGTCATTCAAGGTTGGGAGAAACAGGAATTACCGGGTCTGAGTCTTTGGTCACGATCATCAGGACAGCAAAAACTATTGCAGGAATGAACACAATGAGGGATAATGTCAAGCTGACAAAATAAGCAAGAAATCCACCAAGAAATGTCCCTGTAACAAAACCAAAGGAAAAAAAGCTCTCATAAAAGAAAACACCATCTCTTGGGCTTTCAGTTTTATTAATATAACTGAGTATTTTTGAGAAACCCATGCTACTTCCAAATCCCGATATTGCCAGGGCAATGATCAGCAATGGAACAGTAAATCCAAACATCAGGATTAAGGGGAAAGCCGAGAGCAGGCTGGAAATTATGGTGAAATTCCTCTGCTTTGATATCCTGGAGAAGTTTGCGACAATTGAGCCAACTGCAAACATCAGCCAGTATATGGTGAGAAGTATGCCTATGAGCAGATAGGAATAGTTACCTGTTCTTATGATGGGAACAATTACAAAGATCACAAATCCCATACCTATTCCAGAAAACGACATGGGGAGAACCATCCGGTAATTTAGTTTCATCATTATTTTACGCTTTGGACGCTCCTTTCTGTCAATTGGCTGTAAAATAAGCCCAACAACGGATACAGCAAGAACAAAAAGGTATACTGAATAAAAACCTATATACTGCAGCATTACCCCAGAAAAAAGAGGGAATATTCCTGTTGGTATGGACCATGCAGCGGAATATTTCTCTGCCATTCCATCCCTGTCCAGCAAACCAGTCTCTATTTCCGCTGAAATCCACCACATGCTCTGGAACAATCCTGTAAAAATTATTATGAGAAGATAAGAGCCTGAATCATCTATCCTCATTAATAACAGGATAGATGCCACTATAAGAACAATATATGGAATCTTCAATGCTATATTGAGATGTGTTCTACCGGATTTTCTGTACAGGTAAGAAATCAAAATAAATGGAAGGGATGAAGATGTACCAATTGCACCGATTTGAAAATAGTTATAATGCAGGGATACTAATCTTAAGGGGAATGTGAAGCTCAACCAGAACCACGCCATGGAAAAAAGTATTGTTGATATGGAAAAAATATATGGAGTTTCTATGGAGAAGGATGTATGGCGCATTCTTCCCGGAATGATTTATTTATTAATAGCCATTTTCCAAAAAATGGAGAATGACAGATTTAAGCATATCTTTCAAATTCAAAAAAACCAGAAGGATTCAATTAATTTTTATACATCTTAGTATTTACAGATAGATTATAATGGTAACAAAGCCAGCAAGAATGTATACAAAAATATCAGGTCCTGCCTATACAAGAAGAGACTTTATGGGAGGAGTACCTTATCCAAAAATAACAACATTCACACATGGGAACCAGAAAAGAGATTTCCCAATTGAATTCAGAATGATAGCCGAGGAAAGCTGCCAGATAAGGCACAGTGCACTCGAAGCCGCCAGGATATCAATAAACAGAAAGGTTAGTGAATCCTTGGGATTGGATAATTATTACTTCCAGATCAGGCCATATCCTCATCACGTTATAAGGGAACACAAAATGGCTACCGGCGCTGGAGCTGATAGGATTTCAAGTGGAATGAGAAATGCTTTCGGAAAGCCTGTGGGTACCGCTGCAAGGGTTCATGCAAATGATATAATAATGGTTGCAAGGGTAACTCCTGAAGGGGCAAAACAAATGAAGGAAGCCCTTCACAAAGCATCAATCAAGCTTCCCACCCCATGCAGAATAGAAATAACCAAGGGCAAGGATATAGCAGGGAAAATAGGCATTTAATTTTCTATATTCTAAACCCACCGAATTATATTTTTCTAAAAGAAAGCTTTTATTAATATAGTTTGTATGTGACTCTTATGAAAGTATGCCCTAACTGCAGTTCAGTAATGGACGATAATGCGACGATCTGTACCCAATGTGGATATCAATTTGATGCTGCTCCATCATCATCTGGTGTAGATTTAAACCAGCAAACTGGTGGTTCTATTGGTGAAAGAATAAAATATTGTCAGAACTGTGGGACTGCAAACACACTTTCTAGCACCGTATGTTCAAATTGCGGGAGTTCTAAATTCTCTTCAACACCAAGGGTTGATAACAGACCAACAGGAATAACTATTCTTGCGATTCTTGGTATATTAGGTTCCTTACCTGAACTTTTAATAGGATATATATTTACTATTGGTTTTCCTATTATTGGAGTACCTATAATAATTGTTGGTGCACTTTTCCTAATTGCATCTATTTCATTGTTTTCCGGAAAGGAATGGGCAAGAATACTTATAATGATCTTTTCTGTCCTTGCATTAATAGCCATACCAGTAGGAACGATCTTGGGTATCATTTTCCTGTATTATTTCACCAGACCACACGTGAAACAATATTTTCAAAGGCAAAATCTAAACCCACTATAATGATCTTAAAATTCATTTTATATCCATATTTCTCTAGTACCCTAAATTCCTGTAAATTATATGTTTAGAGACTTTTAAAATAACTCTTTCTTTGTCTCTCTACTTCCTATAAAGTCCTGGATTAATTTGGCTGCAAGCATAGAGGTATTTCCATTATCAAAATCCGGCGTGAATTCAAGAACATCAAATCCATGAATCTTCCTGGCCAGCTTCCTTATGAGGTATCTTACGTCAATGTCATTTAACCCAAAAGGTTCAGGTGTTCCCACACCTGGTGCGAAGGAAGGGTCTATTCCATCCATGTCTATGGAAAAATAGACTTTATCCCTTAATCTGCCTTCAATTTCTGACAGACATCCATCAATTCCCTTCTTCCTGATCTCATCGGCGGACACAAATCTCACTTTATGATAATCTGGATCCTCAAACTCTTCCCTTGATGTTGATCTTGTACCAAAGGAAAATATCCTGCTTTCTCCAAGAACATCCAGTGCTCTATGGGTAACACATGCATGATTGTGCTTGTTTCCCATGTATGAATTCCTGAAATCAGAATGGGCATCAATTATCACCATGCTCGCATCCCTGAAATTTCTGATAGATCCACCGGTAATGGAGTGCTCCCCTCCTATCATTACCGGGATTTTCCCGTCCCTTGTAATTATTGAGGTTACCTCTTCTACAAGATCGACGGTTTCAGATGCATCCTCATTTACCTGTATATCACCTATATCACAGATTGGAAGTTCAGAAAAATCAACCTCATAATTAACGTCAAAGGACTCTAGATTGTCATAAGCCCTTCTAACTTCTGCCGGTCCCCTTGAAGATCCTCTCCTGAAGGAAGATGTATAATCGAATGGAACTCCAAAAATTACGTACTTTGCATCTTCATAGTCAAATATAGCATCAGCTATTCTTTTAAGTGATGCAAGTGCACTTAATTCTGCAGCATGATCCTTCTGGTTCCCATTGCTTCCCAATATGATACCTCAGTTCCTGCCTTTACTTTGTCTATCTGATCCGGCTCAAGTGGTAGAACAAACGTTTCATAAGTCTCACTATCCATGAGCTGTGCCTCATTATTTGCAACACTCAGAACCTGTGCATTCTTCTTTTCTATTATGGGTACCTTAACCTTGTGCTTTACTGGAAAAACGACGCTTTTTTTCTGGTTATCAAATATTCCGATAGCAACGATCCTTGCCTTTGCCTCACCATGTTTCCCTGGTTTAGAAAGGTTAATTTCCATTATTTTACACGGGGTTTCATCAACCATCATGTACCTGCCTACTTTCAACTCTCTTACTTCTGCTTCCTGCCATCCCATCAAATCACATCCTTTTAATTCAACATCAGATCATAATCGATCAAGATCCAATATGGTCTCAACCTGATATATAATGTAACTATATAATAAATACGTGTTCTATTAGGAAACATGAGTGAGATTAAGCTAGATAAAAGTATAAAAGAACTTTTAGTTATATTCCTCATTCTCGTTCTTATTGTACCGGTCATTACAATTTTCTCATTCGATCTTAAATTTTACTATATTCCAGAAAGTGAAATAGGCAGGTTTTACATATATTCCATGATTTATTCCATATTGGGGATTCTTGCTGCAATAATCATAGCCATGATGTTCAGGAAGGAAGAAAGAAGCGTAATACCTAACACAATTAGACTGGTTCTCGGTATATTATGGATTGTTGATGGTGTTCTCCAGTTTCAACCTGAGATGCCTTACGGGTTCCTGTCAGTTGTTATCGGTCCATCAATTCAGGCAATTAATAATGCAGGAATTGAGAGATTCTTGATGATAGCATATAATACATGGCTGCTGCACCCATTTCAGTTTGATGCCTTAAGTGGTGCTCTCCAGATATTTATTGGTGCATCATATTTATCAAACAGGAGTGCAAAAGCCCTGAAATACATCAGCATCATTTCCATCATCTGGGCTATAGTCATCTGGATATTCGGTGAAGGCTTTGGAGGAATACCGGAGAGTGGTGTATCTCTTTTGACAGGTTTCCCCGGTTCAGCACTCATTTATATTATTCTGGCAGTGCCTTACGTCTCAGCAAAGTTCAACAACATAAATTTCCTTCAGAAATACTTTATATATTCTGTATCCGTTATTTTCTTCATTGGGGCAGTGCTTCAACTCGTACCGGGAAACACCTTCTGGACAAAAGGACAACTCTCATACGATATTTACATGAATATTAACCAGCAGGGAGAAAATCCCGTTGTTTATTATATATTGAATCATACATATGTATATTTGCTATTCAGGGAGAGCTATATCAACGTGTTCATGTTTCTACTTATGCTTGCTGCAGCTATACTGATCATATTATATCATAAAGCTGGATTGGTACTTGCCATGGTTTTTACAGGGATCACATGGGTTCTATTCCAGGATATGGGTATCTATATACTCCCTGCAACGGATCCTAACACTGGTCTTCCGCTATTACTTTTGCTTGTCATATTGATGGAAATAGGACTTCAAGTTAACAACAAAATAAACAAAAGAGAATCAGTCCAAAGTGTTTCTGTTTCATAATAAGATCAAATTAAATATAACCATGAAATATACGGAAAATAACGAAGGGTTTGTGGGGTAGCCTGGTATCCTTCCAGCTTCGGGAGTTGGAAACCCCGGTTCAAATCCGGGCAGACCCACTATTGACCATCTTAAATTTGTTTCATAAAATTCATAAATTAGGTAAAACAGGCCTCTTTTAAACAACATCCAAAGGTGTTTGTACTTCTAAGAATTAATTCAATAACTATATTTTAAGCCCTTAGTATATAAATATGGTATGATAGAAATAACGATGAATTCATAGGCATATGCAATAAATCCTGATTGGCTAAGTTGCCAACTCAACAAGCTTAGGGAACTAGTTTTTCAATCTAACAGGTTTTTAAATTTTATTTTCGCACTCTGTTCATGCCCGACAAGCTTGAGCTGAAATGAAAAAGTTAACCTTCAATCTTCCGAAGCGATCCTTAAGAGTTCAGGAGTAGATTATTACATAACTCAATGGGATGAGGTCAAAGGTTTGTTTTTGGTTTCCTTGCAAAGTCTCTATTTTCCACTCGTTAGATCTGATAAAAAAGGACAAAACTATTAGTGGGGGTCAACACCACTAACTGCTAAAGTAAAAGTTGCTGATGTATAATGAAATGATGCTAAAGGTTATGTATTGGCCGATCATCAAAGCCATGGAAAGGAAATGAGTGGTGATAAAGTCCTTATGAATGGTACCCATTGCAAGCCTGACTCTTCAGGAGTCGTTCCAATGGTTGATCCAGAAAAATGCGAGGCGAAGGGTGAGTGCGTGAAGGTCTGTCCATATGATGTATTTGAAGTCACCCCAAGAACACCCGATGAAATCGCAGGTCTGGGATTTTTCAGCCGCATAAAGGCAAGGGCACATGGAAACATGATTGCTCGCACACCGGGTATTGACAGATGCCACTCCTGCAGTGATTGTGTAACGGCATGTCCAGAGAGAGCAATACAGCTTGTACCACGAAATTAGTTCTATATCATTTCTATTTATCGCGTTCTGATTTCAGGGCTGATATCTTTAAATGTTCCCATCATATTTTATTAAATTTAGACACCCTTTTCCAGTTCAGGTTATCTTACTGTTATTTTTTGGGAGGTTTTCCAAAATACATTAAACATATATCTTTATAATTTCGTAATTTTACCGCAGAATCTGAATCCTTACAGAAAAGTATCATCATCCATTTCATTAATTTGCAATTATTGTATTATATATGGAATATTTCTTATTGTTGCAATTCAAGATACGTACTGGCAGAATTTTGCATCAATATAAAAGTTAAAATATGATGCCACTCAGGTTTAAGTACTGTATGATGCTATATAATTATGGCAATGATAAAACCCGTTCTATGGAGGACGATAGAGCGGAAGATGAAAGGGTTCAATGGCAGCAAGGCACCGTTGATCGCCGGCCATAAATTACTCTACACATGTAACCTTGAGTGCAAGATGTGTCCGTTCTGGAGAAGGAAAGATGAGGAACTTCTATCCGTGGAGGATGAAGTAAGGATGATGGAAGCATTGAAAAGAGCGGGAGTTTCATTCCTTGGTTTCGAGGGAGGTGAACCATTGTTGAGGAATGATGTGCAGGATATTCTTGCTGAATCCCATAATCGCTTTCACACATCCATGGTTACCAATGGATGGCTTTTAAAGACCAAATTGAAGAGTATTGAAGACTATGTTGACTACATGTTTGTTTCCATAGACGGAGTAGGTGAACTGCACGACAAAATGAGGGGAGTCAGCGGATCATTCAACAAGGCTATGGAAGGAATTAAAGCTGCCCGGGGGCATATCTCTCTTTCACTCAGCTCTACTATTACCGAAGAAAATTACTTCCAGGCGAAAGATCTGGTACTCATGGCAGAAAAGCTGGGAGTGCCAATTAATTTCCAGATCGCTTACAATTATACAACTGCAGAAAAGGAATCTCCTGGAATGGGAAAGCTGAAGGAAGCCATTGAAACACTGTCAGCAATGAAAGAAAAAGGTTACAGGATTGTAAACTCCAGGGAATATTTCCAGGCGGTCACAAATTCATGGTTCAACGGAATTGAGTGGAAGTGCAAGCCTTGGCTTACAATGAACGTTGATCCCATTGGGAATCTTGTCATGCCGTGTTACGTTCTGAATGAATACAAGGGGACCTCCAAGGTCTGGGATGTGGATATTGTAAAGGTTTGGAACAACTATAACTGGGCAGAATTTGAAAGCTGTAATAAATGTGCGCTATCATGCTATCTTGAACCCTCTTTATTCTCCTGGAAAAATCCCACCATGATAAAAGAAAGAATCATAGATGGGTTGATAGATTATATCCACTCAAGAACAACGTCCGCATGATTGATAAAAAACTCATCCTGTAACTATAAATATCAGGTTTTCTCATATTTTACAAAAATTTATGACTTCTCTGGCAATATACATAAATGAAACTCGCAATAGCAGTTGACAGGGGAATGATCAGCGGTCCTGGAGAAGCTGAAGAGATAAGAATTTACAATACTGATAACAATGAACTGGTAGAATCATATGCCAATCCAGCATTAACAGCGAAATCTGCAAAAGGAATTATGATGCTGAAATCCATTGTCGATCGTGGTGTTACATCAGTTATAGTATCTGGTGTTGGAGCTCATGCATTTACATACACAAATGGCAGGATCAAGCTTTATCTTGGAGAAGGATTAACAGTTGAGGGGGGTCTCAGCAATTTTATCAACGGAAAGCTGAATGAACTGACAGTTGCAACACATTAGTTGCAATTCCATAATGGAATTACAGTAATTGATAATTTCTTATAAGATTAGAAAGAGATAACCTCCAATTGCATTTTTCCAGGGAAACTTACAGCTTTTATAATCTTCTGGTATAGCCTTAACTAACTTTAGTTCTTTCAGATCTGATGACTTTCCGTGATGCGTAAACGTCATCTGTCCTGCTGGAATATGTGCAAATATAGCTGTATGAGATCTGATCCCGTTCACTCCTGCCTGCCAGTGGACAGTGCCATAGTTTCAGTAAATTTCTTAAGGTAGATTTCGCTATTGCAAAATGGATGCCAGAGAAGCATATGGTGTGAAGTTTTTGTCAGAGCCAGTGATTTACAGAGATACGGTATACTTTACGGAAAAGTGGATCGAGGGCAATGAATATAAGACATCAATTTTTAAGTTTGAAAATGGAAAAGTGGAAAGAGCAACTTTCGAAGGGAAGGAAAGCCACCCAATGATTATTGATGATAACCTGTATTATGTAAAATCGGAAGAAAAGATCAATCATTTTGTCCGGATTAAGGGCAACACCGAACCATTTACTTTATTCAGCATGGCAAAAATCAACAAGGTTGTCAGGCACGGAGATGGATTCCTAGTTATAGGTTCAGAGGAATCAAATAATGATCTTCCAGTTGTCGCAAAGAGGCTGAACTACAGATTCGACACAAGAGGCTTCATCAGGCAGAGAAAAAATCTCTATCTATTCAATGAAAAGTTAACAAAGATTGTATCGGGAGATTTTGACGTATCGGATGTCATTTCCAACAATGACAGGGTAATTGCCATGATTTCATTCATGAATAATGACGAGGGCCTGACAAATATGTACGAAGTTGATGTCAAGGACGGTCACCTAAGCAAGATAAACGAAGATCAGGTGTCAACCATGGCATTTGATGGAAATGATGAAGTTGTATACATTGGCCACAGTGAAGGAAGGACTCCATGGGCAACAAAATATCTGTATTTACCAGTGAATAAACATGTACTTCTAGGAAAGCATTCAGGGAATGGCTCATCCATATCAGATCACTTTCAGGGTACAGATGAAAATCTAATATGTGAATATGGTACAGTATACGCCCCTGGGGAAAATGGAGGCATATCATCCATATATTCCATAGAGGATTCCAGTGTAAGGGAGGTTGTAAAAGGGAAGTTCGTAGTTCAGTGCTTTGATGTAAGGGATAAGAAAATTGCGTATATTTATAGTTCCCAGACTAAGCCATCGATTCTGGTATTCGATGGCAAGGAATATGATCCTAATGGTGGAATGTCCGGAGAGGCAGCTGAAGAAATGAAGGTTGGTGAAGTGGAGGGATGGTGCATGATTGCAGGAAGAAATAGCCCCAACCTGGTGTTTGTTCACGGTGGCCCACATGATGCATATGGAGAGTCATACATGATTGAATTTCAGTACTTCTTGAGAAACGGATATAATATACTGTTCTGCAATCCCAGGGGAAGTTCAAGCTATGGCTCAGAATTCGCTGCGGCATGCGTGGAGGACTGGGGAAAGGGACCGGCAGAGGACATTTTCAACTTCATCGAGGCTGCTAAGAAGAAATATGATCTTACCGGGCAGTTTGGCATAACAGGTGGATCATACGGCGGGTACATGACAAACTGGATGATCACGCACTCAGACTTCTTCAAGGTGGGCATCAGTGAAAGATGTGTTTCAAACCTCATGAGCATGTGCGGAACAAGTGACATTGGGTTCTGGTTCAACGCCATGTATATGAAGGTGGAAGATCCATGGGCACCCGAATCCATTACAAAACTACTGGAAAACTCGCCAATAACCGGCATAAAAAAGGCAAGGACCCCAACAATGTTCATACATGGAGAGAATGATTATAGATGCCCAATAGAGCAGTCAGAGCAGATGTTTGTTGGCCTGAAAATGAATGGTATTGACACGGAACTGATCAGGTACCAGGGAGACAGTCATGAACATGCAAGGGCAGGAAAGCCCGATAACATGATCGACAGACTGCAGAGAAAGAAGGAATGGTTTGATAGGTACCTTCTGAATCACTGATTGGTTTTCTCATTACCAATTTTTGAAAGGACTTCCCTTGCAATTTTTACATGATTGGTTGCGTTCATCTGTGAATTATAAACATTAACTATCTTCCCATCAATTATGACGAACGATATCCTCGGTGGTATGAACCTTCCCTTTGCACCATACATTTCCCTGATTTTCTGGCCAGGGTCACTTATTAGCATGAATGGTAATTTCCTGTGTTCCTTGAACTTTTTGTGGGATTCAGGAGAGTCCGAACTAATACCTATTACCTTCGCATTCATTTTCTCGAATTCGTCCCATTCATCCCTGAATGCGCATGCCTCAGCAGTGCATCCAGGTGTTTCATCCTTCGGATAGAAGTACAGGACAACATTGCCCTTTCCTCCAATATCCGAGAATTTAACCTTTTCGCCACTGTCTGTGATTCCTTCAAAATCAGGAGCTGTTTCTCCAACGTTTAATGTCATAAGTAAGTATATCCTGTGTTTATTAAAACATATTGTCAAATAATATTTTACACACATGTCCAGGAAAGTTATAAGTAAAACTCTCCAATACTCAGGCTGTAGATGTCACCCTCACTCAGCAGAAAAAAGAGCATAAAAATGATAGCAGTTATGTGGGTATGCTACTTCATTGCCTTTGGCCCTGCAGCTTACTTCCTGTTCAACAGGCCAGTGGATTCATCCTTAATTGATGGTGGCATAATAGCAACCATAATGACCGCGGTCATTTTTGGCATTGTGTACCTGTTCAATAATTATTATGTTAGAAAATTAATGAACTGAAAATAGGATTAGGGACTTATTACACAGATCATGAAACTGAATGACCCTTTCTCGGATCTGTCTGTTTTCCAATGGATAGCCCGTTGGTGATCGCTTTCTTTGCATTTAGGATATCCTCAACAAATATATCCACCATGTCGGCAGTGAAGTTTTCCCTCACAACAACCCTCATTATTGTTGTATCTTGTGC
The DNA here is from genome assembly GCA_027310185.1 of Thermoplasmatales archaeon. GTDB lineage: Archaea > Thermoplasmatota > Thermoplasmata > Thermoplasmatales > Thermoplasmataceae > Cuniculiplasma. Next base: position 185,385 of record DAIDBH010000014.1, on the reverse strand, counting down.
ATTTGGCGGCAGGGAATAAGCAGGAACAATCCATCCTCTCTCCCTTATCTTGTAAGAGAGGTCAAATGCCTTCGAACTATCCATGTTCTTTAGCTTAAATGTAACCACAGGAATATGTTTTGCTCCATTTATAACCTCAAATTCACCACTAGCTGTAAGTCTTTCTGCAAGATAGTTTGCATTGTTCATCATCTTCCTTACGATTTCGCCATAACCTTTCCTGCCAAGTCTCAGAATGTTGTAATACTGAGCAACTACCATTGAACTTCCTTCCGAGAAATTGAGTGTGTAGGTAGGCATCTCGTCACCAAGATAGTTCACATAAAACTTTAGCTCCTCAGGCAGGAGGTGCTCATTCCTGAAGATGAGCCATCCCAGTCCAGGATACACAAGACCGAATTTATGACCTGATGTGTTGATAGATTTAACCTGCTCAAGCCTGAAATCCCATTTGAAATCCGGTTCATAGAACGGCGTGATATATCCTGCACTTGCTGCATCAACATGTATGGGTATATCCAGTCCTTTAGTCTTTTTCAGGTCAAGCAGCATCTGGTTTATTTCGACAACAGGATCAAATTCCCCAGTAAAGGTGGTACCAAGGACAACTCCAACGGCTATTGTATTCTCGTCTATCTTTTCCCTAACATCTTCAGGTCTTATGGTGAAATGATCCCTGGCAATTGGAACTACCCTGGGTTCAACATCAAAATATCGTGCAAATTTGTCCCATGAAACATGGGTATCACCACCAAACACTATATTTGGCCTGTCAGTGGGCTTATTTTCCTTCATTCTCTTCTGCTTCCAGTTCCACTTGTGGGCAAGTAATCCCAGCATTATTGCCTCTGATGAACCTATTGTTGAAGTCCCGATAAAATCGTCCTTATCTGGAACGTTATATAGATTGGCCATTATGTTCACAATCCTCTCTTCTATATCCTTTACTTGTGGGTATTCAAAGTGATCGATGAAATTCTTATGCAGATTTTCCATTATCAATTTATCAGCCTCAGGTTCCATCCAGGTGGTGACAAACGTTGCCAGGTTTAGATCTGGATTTCCATCAAGATTCAGTTCATCATGAATCAGCTGATATGCCGCTCTTGGTTCCATTTTTCCTTCTGGAAATACATATTTTGGAACATCATTATCAAGAAATCTGTTGTGACCCCTTCCATATTGCATGTTATGTGCCCTTACTTTCTGATTTACAACTTTTTTAGATACCATTTCTTCACTCTTTTTTATACATGTAATATATGAATCATTTTACTTAATTATTCGCCTTGGTATCGATGAGAAAAAATCTGGATCAGGAGCAAATTATGGCTGCTAAAGCGAATAAGAATTTTCATATTTTACCACCTGTAAAGATATACAATTATATTTTCAGTCAGTTCTGTCATATTCCCGGAATATATTTTTATCAACAGATATACAACGTAATGGAAATCAGCCTTACAAATAATTGCGTGAGAATTCAGCAAAATTTGAGCATTAAAAATCAGTCAACCCGTTCAATTCTCTGGATCACTTTTCCATACAGGGTCTCCATGGTGTTCTTCTTGTCCATGTTTTCAATTTTGTCAATCTCACTTTTAGAAGATTCAGCAAGTTTCCTTGCCTCATCTATTCTTCCTGTTTTGGCATACACTTCGGCCAGAATAAGGCTGCTGGAGACATACTCATATGCCATTGAACTGTGCTTTTCATAATCCATGGCCCTCCTTTCCTGATCTCTTTCAAGAACCCTAACCATGTAGGGCTCTATTCTGTCATTCTCAGACTCAAGATTGATAACCGCGCTTTTTGTCCTGTTCCTGCGAAGTGATAATAAGCCCATGGGTACCAGTTATATGATCGAGAGTTCAAATATAAATATTACTGAATTAGAGATTCTCTATCTGGAACATGCCTTGGCAGAATGGTGGTTCTGTTTACTCTAATTTAATTTCTGGCATTTCTGCATTCTCTACATTTGTTCTCAGGTCCTTTAATAATTTAACCGTAGAGTTTACAGTCTCATCGTCCATGTGCTTGATGCAGTTCTCTATATATTCAAGATGAACCTTTTTAGCTCTTTCAAACACCTTGCTGCCCTCTTTCGTTATATTGAGTTCTATGACTCTCCTGTCATCCCTGCTTCTTGTTCTCTCAACGAGTTTTCGGCCCTCCATTGAATCGATGAGGCCTGTGATCCATCCCTGGGTGACCATTATATTGTTGGCCATCTGAACCATGGGCATGCTCCCCTCCTCAGTAAGATACCTGAGTATTGAATATTCAGTGCTTCCAAGATTTATCCTTTCCAGATTCTTGTCCACGCCCTTCTTCCAGACCTTCCAGGTTTCAACCATAGCTCTCCATACTTCTATCGGTTCTCTCTCTTCACTCATTTTTTGATACCTCTTTCCCTTTCATTTCTCCCTTGTCAATTTCTATATTCATTTCCTGCTTCCCTTTCTGGACATTTTCGCTATCAGGGTCATTATGACTTTCTCCACCCGGGTGGTAATATTTCTTTCCCCTTAATAAAGATAAAATTGCTGCAACCACTGAAAGGGCTGCGCCTATATAGAACGAGTCTCTGAGCGAGTTCATCACCGCTGGAGCAAGGGCAAGCGGGAACCATGTGTTACTTTCAAGTGTTGCAATAGTAGTGCTGCTCAGGTTAAGTGAGCTCAGATAGGAAGATGGAATCTGGCTGAGAATTGTCTGCATTGGGTTGTAACCAAGGAACGCCGAAAAAATGGCAGAGGTTGGGGGTATTTTGTCTAAATAGGTGGATAGTCCGGAGGCGTTGGCTGATGTGAGAGCGATATTGAAATAATGAGGTAGATTGGTAGAGAGTGCAAGTATGACTATTGTGAAAAATATTCCCATACTTGCTGTCTGGGCAACATTTCTCACGGTAGCCACCATTCCTGATGAAATTCCCCTGTTTTCTGCTGAAACAGAGTTCATGATGGCTGCAGTGTTAGGTGCTGCAAACATGCCACTCCCGAAACCAAGCATGTATATTGTGGCCCCAAATGGGAGGTACGTGAAGTTATAGGAGAAGAAGGTGAGGATCAGGAAGGATACTGCAACTATGCTCATTCCTATGGTTGCAATACCTCTTGCTCCGTACCTGTCAGAAAGAGCACCACCAAGGGGTCCCATTGTAAGGAACCCCAGTGTCATTGGAATCATGTAAATACCTGCCCAGAAAGGTGTAGATGAATATGAGTACCCATGCAGGGGAAGCCAGACCCCCTGAAGGAGAATGATCAGCATGAACATAAGACCACCCCTTCCAAGAGAACCCAGAAATGATGCAAAGTTTCCAAAAACAAAGGCCCTTATCCTGAAAAGTGACATCCTGAACATAGGCTGGCTGACCTTGATCTCAACAAATGGAAACGCTATGAGGAGAATTGCACCTGAAATCATCCCTGCTATGACCCATGGATTACCCCATCCCATTACACTCGTTCCATAGGGAAGAAGACCATAGGTCAATGCCAGCAGAAATATGGTCAGACCACTTCCAAAAACTATGTTGCCCACATAGTCAACTCTCTGTGTTTTATCCCTTATGGAGTTATCTTTCAGTTTGAGGAGAGACCATACACTTCCGAAGATACCCACCGGTACACTGACAAGGAACACATATCTCCAGTTGAAGACTGAAAGAATTCCACCAAGTATGAGACCTATGAATGATCCTCCCAGCGCTGCAACCTGATTCAAGCCAAGTGCCTTTCCCCTCTCTTTCACAGGGAAGGCATCTGTGAGAATTGCAGTGCTATTTGCAAAGAGGAAAGCCGCACCCAGGCCCTGAACAAGCCTGAAGGCAATAAGTTCTATGGCACCGGTATTGCCTTTACCCGGAGTCAGGAACAACAGAATAGAACCAACAGTGAAAATTACAAATCCCCAGTTGAACAATCTTGTTCTCCCGTATATATCTGAAAACCTACCTATTGTCAGGAGTATTACAGCAGTTATGATGTTATAGCCCATTATGAGCCAGATGAGGTAGATAAAAGTTCCAGGAGCAAAAGGGTTTACATCTATTCCTTTAGGTCCTAGGATTGCAGGTAGTGAAATCAGAATTATCGTACCGTTTATGCTGGCCATCAGTACGCCCAGGGTTGTGTTTGACAGGGCAACCCACTTGTACTTTACCATGATAATCAATAAGTAAATATTATAACATATAAAGTGGTTTTGATAATTTATCATTTTCCGGTTTACCATTCTGAAAAATTAAAAAACGTTGTATAGGGTTGTTACTTTCAGGGCTTATGGTCACAGGTAGCCAGACAGTCAGGATAACAGGATTCGGTGGTAGTCTCAGGAAGGATTCCTTTAACATGAAGCTTTTAAAGGAATGCCAGAGATTGATGCCAGAAGGTGCCGAACTGGAAATTGTAAGTATTAAGGATATCCCATTATACAATCAGGACCTTGATGAAAACCAGCCAGAACCTGTCGGGAAATTCAGAAACCAGATCAAGAACGCAGATGGATTCATAATTGCAACGCCAGAGTATGACTTTTCAATTCCGGGTTTTCTCAAGAACACACTGGACTATATCTCAAGACCACCACAGGATAATCCCTTCACAGAAAAGATTGGAGCAATAATGAGTGCATCTCCAAGCATGCTGGGAGGTTCAAGGGCACAGTACCACCTGAGACAGGTAATGGGGTTCATGGATGCAAGGGTCATAAACAGGCCCGAGGTCTTCATAAGTTTTGCTCATACAAAATTTGATGAAAATGGTCATCTAGTCGATGAAATGGCCATAAATCTGATAAAGCAACTCCTGAACAGGCTCATTGACGAGATCAGGAAACAGAAATACGCTAATAATTAAAAATTAAAATTTTGTTTTTGTTTTCTCACATTTCTATCTTATCAATTGAGTTCTGGTCAAATGCCATGTAATCTTTTATGGGGATAAAATCGAGTGATGGCTTGATGTATCGCCATACGGCATCTTTCTTCTCATTTCCATTTATGTTCAGTGAATAGTAATCAGCCGTTCCCTTATATGGGCACTTTGATTTTGTTGGCGATTCCTTAAAATACTTGAGTTTTGCATCCCTTACAGGTATGTACACAGTATCTCCGTGTCCCTGCTCACTCAACATCAAAGCATCATCAGTTTCTGCAATTACCACGCCATCAGATGACACCTTGATATGTTTTTCAATGGTTTTTACCGTTATTTTATGATCATTCTTGTTATAATCAATCACTGTCCTTTCCATGTTGCCACATGCATAACATCGAAAATAAATTTTTTCCTGAAAAATTTAGAGCAAAGAAATAAGCAGTGCACCGGTAACTGATAGAATAATGCCGGACAGCTTCAACGAAGTCATTCTATCCTTGAAATACAGGAAACCTATAACAGCAAGCGTAGCAGGAATCATTGCAACTATTGCACCTGATACGATGAATACCCCAAGCTGGATAGAATATGAATAAAACACATTCCCCAGTCCATCGAGTAGCCCTGCCAGAAGTCCAGCATAAATGGATGAAATTTTCAACCGGGCTTTCTCAGGCGGATGCTTGAGATTCAAACTTATGATCAGGACAAAGGCAAAGCCAATTAAACGCCCCAAAAACAGGGGAAGGGCACTGTAGTGAATCAGGAGGATAGATTCAGAAAGTGGTAGATAGTATATTCCCCATGATACGTTTGCAATCCCGGCTATTATCAAAAATTTTCTCTTGGCTGGAGCATTCTGAATCGTAACAAGTACAGCTCCAAGAATTATAAGCAGGATACCTGCATACTCAAAATAATTCACCTCCTCCTTCAGGAAAAAAATTCCTATGAAAATAACAATGATCTGCTGTACGTTAAGAGTTACACCCGTACTCGATAAAGATTCCACACCGAGTCCACGATAGAACAGTAAATAACCTGTGCCAAGAAACACACCGGAAAATACGCCTAATAATATAACGTCGGGACTGAATGGCCAGCCACCATCAAGGAAAACGAAAACAAGGATAGGCAACAGTCCCATTCCCACAACAAAAACAGATATTCTGTCAGGTCCAAGATCATTGAGGCCCTTCTTGATCAGCGAATTTGAGCCTGTCCAGAGAAGAAGGACAAGGAATGGTAGAGAAAAAATAAACAGATCCATTTAACCCCGACACCAGATTCTGGGGAAGGACTAGGATGGTTAAAAAGTTATATTATTAATACCTCCTGAAGTATATATTTGAAAAATGGAACTGATAATATGGTAGTTAAATTATATTCATGGAATGTAAATGGACTTAGAGCTTCAATGGACCATGGTTTAATGGATTTTGTAGAATCGGTGAAACCGGATGTTCTCTGTATGCAGGAAACAAAGATAATGGGATCATCCCTTCCCGTTGAACTACTTTCGGCAGGATATAAATTGTATATCAATGAAGCAGAAAAAAAGGGATACAGCGGCACGATCACACTGACAAAGGTGGAACCACTGAGTGTAATGAAAGGCATGGGAAGCCAGAAATATGATGGGGAAGGGAGGCTGCTTACACTGGAATTCAGGGAATTCTTCCTTGTAAACTCATATTTCCCCAATTCAAGGAGGAATCTTGAAAGACTTCAGTATAAACTTGATTTCAACCGGGAATTTCAGGAATGGATAAAGGATCTGGAGAAGAGGAAGCCGGTCATAATATGTGGGGATTTCAACGTTGCGCACACCGAGATAGATATTGCAAGGCCAAAGGAAAACCAGAAGAACGCAGGATTCACAATTGAGGAGAGAACATGGATGGACAATTTTCTTGGTGATGGTTTCATCGATAGTTTCAGGATAACTCACCAGAATGAGGTAAAGTACTCATGGTGGTCTTATATGGGAAGGGCAAGGGAAAAGAATATAGGATGGAGAATAGATTATTTCATTATTTCCGCTGCCCTTAAGGGAAAGATGATTTCAGCAGACATAATGGATAATGTGAAAGGTTCAGATCACGCTCCAGTAACCATCTTCATGGATACTGAACTTTAATTTTAAATGAGGTAGATGTCCAAACCAATATTCTCTCATGCAAGGCTGGAGCCGTATGAGTTAATCTGTTCTTTCTGTTGCGTTCCACTTTTCAGCAACGGGCTCCCTTGTTAATTCTTCCAATTCCTTGCCAGACATTGTTTCAGTTTTCCCAAGCTCGCCTATCTGGTTCATTCTTCTAAGTGATGGCAGGACCCTGCTTTCACTGAATGAAATAAGCGAATTATAATCCTTTACGAGAGAATTTATATTTTTCCCAATCCTTTCAACCCGTTCATACATCCCGTTCATTCTCTCATAGATATTCCCGGATATTTTCACCAGTTCTCCAGAATTTCTCAGCATTGAATCTTCCTTCCATGACATCTGGATCACCTTCATGAGTGCAAAGAAGGTAAGTGGGGTGGCCAGTACTATGTTGTTCCATAGTGCATAATCCAGAATTTCTGGATCTGTTCCAATGGCACCGTTGAGCATGCTTTCATGGGGCAGGAACATTACTGTGAACTGGAATGAGCCTGGCACCTTCTCATAATATTGCTTAGAGCTCAGGTTCTTTATCTGTTTTTTCAGATCCGCTGCAAATTCCTTCATTATTTCAGATTTTTTTTCAGGATTCTCCTCTTCGAATGCTTCTATGAATTTCTTGTATGGGGCCTTAGAATCCACGATAACTTCCTTGGAACCCGGTAGGTGTATTATCATGTCTGGTCTCTCACCTCCGGTACCCTGTACCTGTTCCTCAAAATCTATGTGCTCTGTGAGTCCAGCATTTTCCACAATCTTCCTCAGTGTTATCTCTCCCCATCTACCTCTGGACTGGGAATTTTTCAACATCTGGTTCAGCGCAAGTGTCTCCTGTCTTATCCTGGATGTTGTCTCACCAATTGTGTCCAGGAAATTCCTTATATTTCCGTAATCTTCTCTCCTGATATTCTCTATCTTCTCTATCTGTTCCCTGTAATGTTTAAGTTCATCCCTCAGTGGGATGACCAGCGAATCAATTTCGGATTTCTTTTCATCAAATATGGATGCGGTATTGTATGAAACACTCTTCAGCAGATTTTCTGTCATTTTTATATTCTGCTCACTGGCCTCCTTCAGGACATCTACAGAAATTGACTTAATTATATCCCGATCCACTGAAAGGCTGGGTTTTTTCCTGAAATGGAGATAGAAAAGTACAGATGAAACAATGGCACCTGAACCAAATCCAGTGATGAAAACCACCAGCAAATCCATGGTATGACATGTGTATGACATTTAAATTATTATCTATTCAACGGACTCCGGAAACAATACTATGTCCGTATAAATTGAGTTTTGCTATTTCTATATTGTCTGCTAGAAATAATTTACCTTAACATATTGGGGTATTACTATTTATTTATACGGCTTATAGAGAGATTATGGAAAGAGAGTATTCACCGGACTTACTGTTTATTGAATTAACAAAAGCGTGCGATTATAGTTGTGTACATTGCAGGGCCTCTTCCATCACTGAAGTCAGTCCGGAAGAGATGAAAGGTTATGAAATCAGGAAATTGCTGGAAAACCTCTCTTCCTCAATGGATCGAATACCACACATCATCTTTACAGGTGGTAACCCATTGCTTCATCCGGATTTCGCAAGCATCCTGCTGGATGCATCCAGACTGCGATTGAGTTTTTCCGTGAGCCCCTCAGCTGGAGACTTTATGACAGTGGATCAGATATTCCAGATGGAGGAATACGGTGTAAGTTCCATATCTCTTTCTCTTGATGGTATTCCGTCAACTCACGACCATATAAGGAACAGGAGGGGTTCGTTCAAGAAAACTGTAGAACTGGCAAGCCTGATCAAATCAGAGGGGATCAAGACACAGATAAATACCACTGTAATGGAGAGAAATATAATGGACCTGCCATTCATCTTTCATACCCTGAGGGAACTTGGCATAAACATATGGGAACTGTTCTTCCTGATAAAGACAGGAAGAGGCATTTCAGAGGAACCAATTTCATCACAGGAAATGGAAGATGTGCTCAAATACCTGTACATGTTGAAGGTAGCAGGCTGTTCCATAAGAACTGTAGAGGCGCCTGAAATAAGCAGGATAGAGATCGAGACCATACGAAAGGGATACATGGAAGGTGGAACGCTTCTCAATGCCCTGGCAGTGGAAACCAGGAAGCTCACTGGCATTGATATATTCGATCTGGAAATTCCGGAGCAGTACAATCCCAGAAGAAGAATCAGGACACTCTTCGTTTCTTCTACCGGTGAAGTCTCAGTATCAGGCCTCTTCAACCTGTCCATTGGAAATGTCAGGGAACAGAACCTGAAGGACATCATAAGGGCGAGCCATGTTCTAAAAGAGATCAGTGATACGGGGCGGCTTATGGGGAAATGTGCATCATGTGAGTTCAATGGAGTGTGTGGAGGATCAAGGGCAAGGGCATATGTAGAAACAGGCAATTTCCTTGAATCAGATCCATCATGTGCATATCTACCTCCAAATACCATAAAGGAAATCAGATAATTTAAGAAAACAGCGTGACTTTACATCTTCTTTTTATTAGTATATCATGGAACACGCAATTTAGCTATTTTCTGTAAATCTGTCTGTGGGTACACAGTATTTTCATATGTACACAATGTATTTAGAGAGAAGAGTTTGTTAGTGTGGGTGCACTATTATCTGTGATGGCAATTGCCTTTCAACCAAATCAAGGGAGAGATTTACATTTAGGGGACGTACTCATCACCAATTTCAGTTCCGACTTGTATGGGCAGCTTCTAAGCATACAGTCCGGTATATATTCACTATCCATGAAATATCTAGAAAGTGGAAATAAAACATTAACAACCCTTGGCATCTATTATCTACTTACAGCGCAATCGTTGACTTCTTTTATAAAAATTACACCAGACCACATTCTGAAACAAAAAGTAGTTATGACAGGGGTATACCTTATTGATGGAAACTTGGCTGCTTGCCTCGCAGAAATTGCATCATTAGGCGTCACAGGCATAGGTCTTGTTGCTGCTGCAGTCGCTTGTTTTTCTGGAGACATATTTGGGTGTATTGCTCTGTATGCGATTATCAATATTCTGCCAATAGCAGAGGCCATTCTACTAACGCAGGATTGTTAGGTGGTCTTACTTGAAAAATGCTAAATTCTTTAATAAATTTTACACAATATCAGAGGCTCTCGCAAGTATTTCATTACTATCGGTATTATTCACCATATTTAAGAACTTAAATTTGGAAAGCATTGTTCTATTCTTTTTACTGATTGGGCTTTTCTTGCTTTTGTTTATGAATAGTCTGGGTTATTTCGGTGGTAAAAAACATGGATATGGTTTCTCAAGTTTTGTTAATATCACCTCGTTACTAACTTTACTCTTTATAATGTTATCAGAGATAGAACTATATCTTTATCTAAGAGGCTTCACAGATATAGTTGCAGTTGTGATACTTCAAGCGTTCCTGATTATAGTAGTTTTAATCGCAGTTAGGTTAGCATATTTAAATCATCCTTCTCATAATAGTTAATTTCTATTTCTTGTTCAAACTTCTTAGAAAGAAGTTTCACCAAGAAAGGGGATTCTCAGAGACCCGCATTTTTGATTAATGCAGATTAGCGGATTTCTTCGACCATAATTTTTCCCGAAAAAGTAGGCAAAAAGAAAAGGAAAACGCCATAAACGAAATAAATATCTATTATTTTTTGGTGTTGCATTGTATGACACCGAACTCTCCCAGGCTGGAACGCTTCATAACGTATCCATAACTATATACGTTGTATTGTGATAATAATTTATGAACTTAAAAAATGGCCTCCGAGGAAAACTTATAATATCTATTTCTCTGATTGTAGTGGTTGCTCTTTCTGCTTTGTGGTTCTCTCCTGTTACAAGCAATTCAGATTTGGTTCAAACTTCCAATTCTCATGTTGTTAACGGATATTCGCCTAACTTTGAAGCTGCCACATTTACTACACAAAATCAGAGTGGAACAGAAAATTCGATAGCCACTCTGTTTTTAAATTGGTTGCAGTCTAATGGACAAGCACAAGGCATTCAAAACACGAATGCATCAATCGCATTGTTTCAAGAATTTGTAAGTCAAAATCAGACGGCGGAAATGTATCTTCAGATTCTTACCAGTGAGGAACAAAATAACTATTCAAATGCTCAAAGTGCCCAGCAATCCTTGCAGTTAAAGGAGCAGGTTGTTTATTCTGGAACACCGATTAACGAAATAAATACTTCTACTGTCACTTCTCAGGGAACATTTCATGACCATAGCGTGTTATACGAAGCGAACTTTAATGGAACCCAGTATGAAGTATGGGCAGTGAACGTTACTACGCCTACTGGTAGCGTGATAGACCCGTGGGTATGGGTCAACATTAATTATTATGTTTATCACGCCCCGTGGTACCTTGGGGGATGGTCTCTAACGTATGGTGAAAATGATAACTACAATGTGGAATTTACAGGTTCTGCTGCTCAATCGTTTTTCAATAATTGGGAAAGTACAACTACATACGCTGGATATGGATTGGCTGCTGCAGGGCTGGTCGCACTTTTCATACCGGTTCCGGTCTTGGCACAAGCAATTGGAGCTGCTCTGATAATTGTAGGCGTGGGATTATTGTATGAGGCTTCAACAATGCTTAGCTACTATGAAAGCACTGGCTTTTCTTATATCCATCTGGATTTCGTTAATGATTACTTTTATCCATGGATTACACTTGTAGGTACGTTTGCATCATCTGTTGGTCTATATGGTTTGAACTCCAATGGAAACTCTTATACTTTTTGGTATAACGTACCATTTGTAGCCTATGGGGGTATCATGGGAGTCACTTTCAGTGCTGAGGTTTCCAGCGTTAATAATCAGTTTGTAAGCGATTATGGTAGCGGAAACTGGGTTTGGTTTAGTTAAGAAGGTGACAATTATTATCCAACTTCTTTATTTTTGGATTTTACTTCTCGCAATCGAGGGAGGAGCGGCTTTTTGCCTCGCTTTCAGATATTTTCGTACTTCGGTTCCTATTAGGGCAGCGTTTTACGAAAAAATGACTCTTTCAATTATGGTTGTAGCTACAATAGTCACCGTGCTTGAGCTCTATATTTTCAGACATGTACTCTTGGAGACGGTTTACGTGCCTTCAGTAGAGCAAGCTCAATGGGTTTTTATTGCTTCCTATTTTCCTCTGATTCTATTAGCTTCGTTTACCCACATGAAATATCTCATTTTAATGAGAAGCAAAGATTCTATGACACGCCAATTGCGTTCGTGATCCCGTGTTTTCGGTTTATGGTATTCTACTTGGCGTGTATTTGCTCATAGAAAGTGTACCCCTTCCACTATGGATTGCTTTTGGGCTTTATGCCTTCCCAGTTACGAAGGGTGGTCTATTTTTCGCCGAAAAATTCTCATCAAACTGCCCTTGCTATTAACAACTCAATGTTGTACATAGGTATAGCTCTGGGAATCGTTTTGGGCGGAAGTCTATTCGGCTACTTTTCCCTATCAATGCTGCCATTAGTTTCGGGAGTCAGCGTAATTATTGCGTTGGGACTTTCACTCACATCCTGGAAGTTGTAAAAAGTGAGGTTAATCAGTGTCAATCAAAGTGCTAATTTAGTGAATGAAACATCATTTTCACATAAGAAGGATAGACCTGAACCCTAAAGTTAATTATTCCCTTAATCAATTAAGTGGGTACTATCTGTACCTCGGAAACGTTAGCGTCGCCTTTGGAAAAACAATCTCAAAGTATATCACGTTTATTTTTGTAAAATCAATTTAGACTGTGGTTAATCCAGAGAATCGTCATCAAATTTCAATAATTGAATCTCTTCTCATATTCCTTGTGAGGAAACCACTCCAGCAGAATTGCAATTATTTCCACTTCGCTCCCGGCAACTGAATAAACTAACCTTCAGGCGTTGGGTAAGTTGTATTTCCACAGGTTGTTGACCTCATATTTGCTCACGTAGGTTTTCGGTATTTGCCGTTTTGGCATCTGAATACCACAGAAAGGGTTTTGCTTGAGGTCGTCCGTCGCTCGTTCCAGGAATTTGTAAAGTGATGGATTATCAGTCTTCATCCTGAAATAGGCTTTTTGGATCTCTTCGAACGTTTATCCATGATGGGAAAGAATGCCATATTCACAAACATCATGGATATGGATCCTGCTGGGATAATTGATCTCTACAAGAAAAGAAACAGGGTGGAACACTGCTTCCGCACAATAAACAGCATGGGCATTGCATTTCCAGTATATCACAGAACTCCACAGAAGATTAGGGTTCACATGTTTATGTCTCTTCTTGCCTATCTTTTCCTTTCACTGATATATAATGAAATGCACAGGACAGAGAAGAGCGTATCTCTTCCATCAACAGTTGATGTTATGAAAGATATAATGGTTGTATATGCTGCCAGGGGAAAAAAGGTGAGCGAGAGATTGGATTTCAAGTCAGAAACGGGAAGGAAGATTGGAATGATCATGAAACTTGATCAGGTATTGAAATAGTAGTGCACCCACAATAGTGGTTTAGAAAAACAGCCTGAAAATCATATTGGGAAGTCTACAAAATTAAAATAGATGTAAAGTCACGAAACAGAATTAACTTATTACTACGTTCTAACTTTGAAATCAGGCTTATATGCTTCACTGATATGAGGCTCTGAATCGCTTGGAACAATCAGGTAACCAAACTATAAGTATTTTCAGGAGGAACGGTATTGCCGTTGTAGCCTCAAACCAGTTCATAAGAGTATTTGCCAGATCGCAAATGTGGATTTTCCTGCCTCTCTACCTTCTTGTAATAAGGCATGTCCCTTACCTCATCATCGGTTTTGTAGTATTTCTAATGGCAATATCCTCACTTCCTTTAACACTGGTGGCAGGCGGTCTCATCGATAAGAGAGGTGCCAGATCTGTAATCATCATATCAAATATATTTCTTGGTCTCCTCCTTCTTTCCCTGACATTGCTGATCTTTGAAAACAGCAACCTCTATCTGATCTATCTCGTACTCATCCTGAGCGAGCCGCTTATGAACATAATTGGCGCCGCAGATAATGTAATTGTTTCAGACAATTCAACAGTATCAGAGAGAAACTCAGCGTTCAGTATTGTCAGAATACTTCAGAATCTTGGGTTTTCACTGGGTCCAGCCATTGGAGGTTTCATCGCAGGAATAGGCTATGGCTATATATTCCTCCTAACGACCGTTTTCTCATTCTCGGAACTGTTTATCTATGCAAAATTCCTGAAAAAGCAGCAGATAAAAAGGGAGAATGAAAAGGAAGACTCAGTGAACATGAAACCGGATATCTTCAAGGCTTTCAAGGACAGGCCATTCTTCATAGTTGCCATTCTGATTTCATTATTTTACCTGATTTTAGGTCAATGGGGAACAACACTCACATTCTTCTGGAAGGGATTTGACAGCATGACGGATTTTGACATAGGCTTGCTCTATTCTGTTAACGGGGTTGTTGTGACTTTAGGCCAGCTTCCCATAAACAGGCTGCTGAAGAAGATGGAAGATATCACCAGGATCAATCTTGGCTATATTGTGTATCTCTTTTCATTCTCCTTACTGCCTTTCTTCAGGGGATTCACCTTCCTGGTACTGGACACAATTCTGATAACTATGGGTGAAAATATTGTTTCACCATCAATCAATACAGTCATAAGCAGGATTGCACCTGTTAATAAAAGGGGGCAGTATTTCACATCATTTCAGGTACTTTCAGGAATGGTTACACCAATTGCACCTGTGCTGGGGACATTCTTCCTCACCATATTCTCAGCTGATCTTGGCCTGATATGGTATCCTTTCACCATAATAGGTACAATTTTCTTCCTGTCATTCATACCACTGTGGAAGAAAGTTAACATGAGGGAGCACAATAATTAACCTCTCTGCTTCATGACAGAAAATCCCATTGGAAGGAAGACCAGGGCGATTATTCCAAGAATTATCCAGGAAAGATCTGCGTTCACCGAGAACAGGTAGCCGAACAGGAATGTAATGGCAGACCCGGTTGCAATTTGAAGTGCATTCATAATTGATATTCCAAGGGCCACAAACTGCCTTTCCGTTTCTAACTTCACGACATAGGAATATTCAAGTGAAAATATTATTACGCTTATGCTTCCACCAAGTATTGCCGTAAGGAACAGGTAGTATGACAGCCCGAAGAATTGAAGGGCCAGTATTGCTGAGATAAATATGACAAGTGAAGGGAGTACAACAGATGCCTTCTTGCTTGAAAAATAGGCGAAGAGCAGCATTCCAAGAATACCTGCAAATAGGGACAATGATCCTATGAATCCTGAGACTGGTCCACTGAAACCAAGTTTCTCTGCGAAGGGCTGCAGGTATTCTTCAAATGTAAAATTCAATCCCCAGTAGCCCGCAAGGGACATTGAAAGAAGCAGTAATGGCCTCGATGTGAGCCTCCGATATACGTTCCTCCCGAATTCCTTCTTTTTATCGCTCTTTGCACTCATATCCGGGATAAGTACGAATGAGACTATGGTGAGAACAAGTGTTATAATACCTCCAGCTGCAAGGAGGTTCTGCCAGGAGGTAAACTGTAGGAAGTATGCAAATCCGACCACGCCGAAACCTCCTCCAATGGAAAACGCCGTGTTGAATGCTGCAATATTCCTGCTTACATTTCTTTCATCGATATCATTGAGAACGGCTATACCGGATGAAAAGAAGAATGCAGATCCCAGGCCTACAACGAATCTTGTTACCAGGAAAATTGTGAAATCAGGAGAAACAAGGGACGTTGTGGCAGCTATGGACATGATTGCCATTCCTGTCAGGGCTGTGTTTTTTGAGCCTATTTTTGAGGCTACAAGTCCTGATGGAATCTGGAAGAGACCTGTACCTATGAGAAATGCAGAAAGAATAAGGCCAGAAAGTGAGGAACTGACACCATAGGTTGTGGTTATATTGAATAGCATCGGGGATACATTGTACCAGTTCATCGAGTACAGTGCCCTGAGACCTAGAAGCAGAATAATGCTATTCCTTCCACTCAACTTATACAGCTTCATTCACCCTTATTTCAATCCGAGTCTTTCCTGAACCTTCTTGATGCCTGTTCCATACTGTGCCGCTTTCTTTCCTCTGAGGTATATGGAATCCGGGAGTCCAGAAATCCTGCCCGCTTCCCTCAGTATTAATTTATTATTTACCTCATCAAGGTGAACCCCACGATCCATCTTGCTGAAATATTCAGGAATGCCATTTTCCAGGTAAGGGGTGATGAGTTTCTTCCCAAAATATTCCGCAATCTTGCTCTCTCTTGGAAGTGTTAATCTGAATAGTTTGTCAAGACTCCTTTTATTATCTTCCTCCCTGCCATCCGAAAATTTCCTGTATCCGTAAAAGATTTCATCTGCACCCTGACCTGTAACGAGTGCATCTTCATTTATTCTTGACAGAACAATTGCCAGAACAGTCTCAAATCCAAGGTCCAGAAATGATATCCCAGGATCAATGCTTTTCACGATATTTGTGAACTCCAGAACATCATCCTCTTCAACATTTATTCTTGAAAGGGTTGTCCCTGATATCCTGCATAATTCCTCTGCGTAGATAAAATCTAGGGACCCTTCTGTGCCAGCACAGTAAGCATGCCTGCCCTTCCCAAGAACTGAATACAAAAGGGAGCTGTCAATTCCACCGGAAAGAGCGAAAGCAGAGTCATCTATTAATTCTTCCTGTTCCTTCAGCATAGTGATTAGGTGAAGAGATAAATTTTCTGACCCCATGAAATCCGATATCATAACCAATAAATAATCTTAAGGATTAACCATATGTGGATTATATCCCAGACACATCTGTCATAGTAGATGGAAGATTTACAAAATACATTGCAAAGATAAAGAGTGATTCCAGGATCATTATAAGTGAAGCGCTTATTGCAGAAGTTGAGCACCAGGCGAATCAGAGCAGGTCCATAGGATTTGCTGCACTTGATGAATTGAAGAAGGTCAAGGAAATATGTGAAAAGAAGGGGATAATTATTGAATTTTTCGGCAAGCGTCCCACTCAGTGGCAGAAAGTAAATGGGCACAACGGAGAAATAGATGAGATAATTCGATCAGAGGCAATGGATCTCAATGGAATTCTTGTTACCGGTGATATTGTTCAGAAGAACATAGCGGTTCTCAAGGGCATCCAGTGCCAGTATCTGGAACCTGATGACAAGATATCCGTGAAACTGGAAGAGTTTTTTGACAGTGATACCATCTCAGTTCACATAAAGGCGGATACATATGTGAAAGTAAAGAAAGGGGTCCCGGGAAAGGTTGAAACAGTGCGTACCGGGCATTTCCTAAAAAGTTCAGAGGTGGATGCGCTTATAAACAACCTGATCAAGAGAGCCGGAAATGAGAAGGATTCCTTTGTTGAAATGGATATGGCTGGAGCCACGGTACTTCAACTGAATGTTTACAGAATCGTGATTGCAAGGCCACCATTTTCCAGCACTGCAGAAATAACAGCAGTAAGGCCGGTAATCAAGAAAGAACTAGCGTATTACGAACTTCCAGACGAAATCATGAATCACATTACCTCTGGGTCGGCAGGCATTCTTGTTGCAGGTAGCCCTGGAGCAGGTAAAAGTACATTTGTCCAGGCACTGGCTGATCATCTAAACGATCAGGGGATGATAGTTAAAACCATGGAAAAACCAAGGGACCTTCAGGTGAACAAGGAGATCACACAGTATACATCTCTTGAAGGATCTATGGAACAGACAGGAAATATATTGCTTCTCGTGAGGAACGATTATACCGTTTTCGATGAGATGAGGGTCACTTCAGATTTCAAGGTATTCTCAGATCTTCGAATGGCTGGAGTTGGAATGATCGGTGTAGTTCATGCAACAAAGCCAGTGGATGCATTGCACAGGTTTATCGGCCGTATAGAACTTGGACTTATACCACAGGTTATAGATACGATCCTGTTTGTAAGGGATGGAAGGATTTCAAAATACCTGTCCATTTCACACACTGTTAAGGTACCTTTCGGAATGGTTCAGGAAGATCTCTCCAGGCCCGTGATCCAGGTAAAGGATGCCTTAACCAGGCAGGAACTCTATGAGATTTATTCATTCGGGGAGCAGATAGTTGTAGTTCCCATAGATGAAAGTGAAGGCACATCACAGATAGATGAGGCAAAAACAGAAATGGTCAGGTCAACGATTTCAGAATATCTTGGATACGACCAGGTTGAGGTGTCACCAAAAGGAAGAAGGAAGTACAGGGTCACGATCCCGGAGTCCCTGCGCCCAAAATTGCTTGGAAGAAAAGGATCAAATATAAGTGAGCTTGAAAAGAGTCTTGGAGTATCCATCGATGTAGTTTCCGAGGAAGACAGGAAAAGGAGAAGCGTTGCTGTGGAGGTGAAGAACAGGATAATCTATCTGCACTGCAACGAGAAAAACAGCCTTGTGAACATATATATTGACGAGGTAATGGCAATACAGGGAAGAACTTCCAGCAAGGGAATAATACGAATAAAGGTTGATAGTGAGGCTGGAATCAACCTGGAAAAGGCAATGAAATCAGGAAGGGCAATAACCTACTCCCTCCAGTCCTGAGTCCTAATTTTTAAAAATTAAGAAAAATTGAACCTGTGGCGGATTGGATTCAGATAGAAAATTTACCCGGTGTTTTTGGAAATGGATGCACATCCTCAATACGCTTGAATCCACATATATACCTTACCAGTCTCTCAATTCCTATCCCGAACCCTGATGAAAGCTGCAGACCCTCCTCAGCATAATCAAGGAACCACTTGAATTGCTCAAAGGTCTGTCCCTTGGCCAGTATTCTTTCCTTTATCCTCTCGATCTCATATTCCCTTTCTCCACCTGAAATAGCCTCATTGAATCCCTCCGGATACATCAGGTCCATGTCCCTGAGAATTCCCTTTTCATCATCCTTCTCCCTGTCATAGAACTCTCTTTCCTTCAGTGGAATATCTATTATCCAGAATGGGTCACTTTCTTTCTCTGACAATTTCTGTTCAAAGTCATCACCATATTTCTCCTTTGCTTCGGTATACCTGTACGTCTTAAACGGAGTCTCTGGAATTCTCAGTTTTCTGTTCAGAGCTTTCAATTCATCAGGAAGCTTCTTCACTACTTCCTCTATGGCACCTTTTATGAGCTCTTCCCCAAGCTTCATTGCATCCTCCCTTGATGCGTTAAGCATTTCCAGATCAAGCTGGGTGAACTCAAGCAGGTGTCTGCCGCTCTTCGCCTTATCTGCGGTCTCAAGTCTCACATTTGGTGAAAATGTATATATTTTAGGTATTTCCTGCACAATCATCTGCTTATGGAAGATCATGCTTTTTGTAAGTGAATATCTTGATCCCTCATATTCGAATGTTGGATCATAAACCGGATGGTTCAGTGGGTCTGTTACAGATGAGAATATTACTGGTGGAATCTCAAGGAATCCATGGTCAACCAGAATATCTGACATTTTTCTCCTAATTACCGTGTTCACTTCAAGGGCTATCTTTAACTTCTCTCCCCTGAGATGTTCTCTCAGTTCAGTAGTTACAATTTCCTGCATGATATGGTAATTATGTATCTTAATATAACATTTCGTTGCATATTTTAGACATTTTGTAGTCATTTGAAATTAATTACAAATTTTATCAGACGTTTTAAAATCTTAAATAGTAAAAAACTATACAGTGCTAATGGATGACAAGGATAGGATAATACTGGAATACCTGATAGAAAAGGGGAGGGACAAAATTGCAGACATTTCAAGAAATCTGGATATTCCAAGAATTACCATTTATGAAAGGATGCAGAACATGATCTCCCAGGGAGTAATAAAAGGGTTTACTGCAATTCCCGATTATTCACAGATTGGACTGGGTGCAATGGCTTATGTCTTTGTATCCTTTGATCCTAAGGCAAATGTACAGCAGAGGGAAATGGCAAGAATCATAGGGAATTTCCCACAGGTTTACGAAGTAAGCATTGTGGCCGGACAGTGGGATTTAATTATCAAAGTGAGAGGAAAAAGCATCGAAGAAATCGGTGACTTTGTTCTTGATAAACTCAGGTCTGTAGCAGGAGTTGAAAGAACGGAAACAATCTCAGTCTTTTCGTCAATAAAGTAAACCGGAATTTTCCACTACAATATCTTATAATTTTTTTAAAAGTGTTAATCTTTAGGAGTAATGTCTGAAAAATTAGAGAATATTTCTAAATAGACAATTTCAACGTCTCCTCCTCAATGGACAATGTGAAAATAGTGACTGTTTCCTCTGCAATAAGGGGCCTTGGATACTCTTCTGTATGGATTTACAGTTCTATTTACATGACCAAATTTCTTGGCCTTTCAACCTTCTTTGCGGCCCTCGTATTCATGTCTGGAGGGATTATTTCCTCATTTGCCCAGTATGGTGGCGGAAGGATTGGTGACCGGATCGGGCACAAAAGAGTCTTCACTCTATTCCTATCGGGGGTCTTTCTAATGAGTCTTATTCTTGCAGTAAGCAAGGAAATCAATGGCTCGCCAATTCTCTTTTCACTGAGTTTCGGAGCTATAATGATACTTAACGGCTTTCAGTCCCCATCTTCAAACGCTCTTGTTTCCAGGTCAAGCAATGTCCAGCTGAAGGGATTCTCCATAATGAGGGTAGGAAACAATCTTGGATGGGGGTTCGGTCCTGCTATGGGAGGATTCATACTATCATACTTTGGATTTCCTGGCATCTTCTATTTTTTCACTGTAACCGCCATGATTTCGTTTTTAATCTCCCTAAGAGTGAAGAACATACCAGTAACTATCGAGGAAAAACATCTGAAGTTCAACACCAGCAACCTGGCCCTCATAGTCATATCTGTTTCAGCGCTCCTGATATTTATGGTCCAGGCCCAGGAAACAATATCCCTGTCACTATATTCAGACGGAATATTCTCCGGTCAGTATTATGAGACAGGAATAGTCTACATGCTAAATGGGCTCTTGGTCGCATTCACACAGCCTTTTTTCTACAGGATTTCAAGAAAAATAGGAGAATTTCAGGCGTTGATTATGGGAGGACTGATATACACAATAGGTTTTGCATCTTACGGGCTGGACTCAAACCTTATACAGATGCTAATTTCCACGGCAATATTTACAATGGGGGAAAATCTTTCATTCCCAAATGGTTACTCCATAGTTGCAAGCATTTCGCGAAAGGAAAAAATTGGCACCAATATTGGAATTTATAACGCATTCTGTTCAGCTGGACGTGCCTTTGGTCCACTTCTAGGAGGGGCATTTTTGCCCATTATTTCCAGTCACACGCTTTTCTGGATCTACGTCACTCTCCCGGGATTTATTGCTACAATACTCCTAGTATTCTTTTACAGGACTATAAAAAATTACAGAGAACGTTTCAGCAAATATATCTCATAAATCCATATAAATAGTAGTAGTCATATTCATAAGATAATATATCAAATCATCATGTTCCACTGTGTATATACCAGATGAATTTGAGGAGAAAGATCAAGAGAAGATCAATAAATTCATTCAGAACAACAGTTTTGGAATACTACTAACCGCATACAATGATGAAATTTATAATTCACAGATTCCATTCATCATCAAGCATGAGGAAGATTCATTAGTTCTTTACGGTCATCTTTCCAGGAATAACGATCAGTGGAAAGTCTCTCAGAATAAGAAGGTGACAATTCTTTTTCTTGGTCCTCATCATTATATCTCACCCAGATGGTATATCGTAGAGTCATCAGTCCCAACCTGGGATTATGCAACTGTAAAAATCCAAGGCATATTCGAATTATTGAGCCGAAGTCAAACAGAAACATTACTAAAGGAACTCAGTGCTGAATTTGATCCAGAGTGGAAAGCACAGAAAAAGGAAAAAGAAGTTTACTATCAAAAAATGATAGAAGAAATTGTGGGTTTTAGAATAAAAGCTTCAGCGATATATGCAAAGTGGAAAATGAGTCAAAACAGACCAGTTGAAGATATCAGGAATGTAGTGGAAAACCTGAATAGAATAAATGAACAGAATGCAAAAGACACAGCAGATGAGATCTTGAAATCTAATTTTTCCAGATTATCCAGGACATAGATATTGAGATAAATATTTGTTTTCTATTTCACCAATTATGATTCCAATCATTCTTTGTAAGTTCAAATCTTACCAAGACATTAAAAACAGAATCATTCAAAAAATGCTAACGAGACATTGAACCTTTAACTGTATGCCGGGATCGGGGATCGAACCCGAGACCTCCGGATTTCTCAGAAAAATTCTTATGAGTCCGGCGCTCCACCTACTAAGCCACCCCGGCGCTAAAAATGGTTTTAGATTATTGAGCTGGAACTTCCTCTGCCGGAGCATCTTCAGGAACTGAAAAGTTGTATTTCTCCCCAGTGCTTGTAAGCTCTGACTTCCTAAATTCAAGTTTTTTAAGTGGATATATATCTTTGACTCCATTGAGTATTTCTGATACTGATTCGTCTTCTATTATAAATCTCGCAAATTCAAAGTAATCCATATTCTTAACTTTATCAGCAACCAGTTGAGTAATTGCATTCCTTAGCTCAACACTTTTAGCTGATGTGAGCTTGTTTTCTGTGACTGCAACAACCTTAAGAACGAACTCGTAACCATCGGTGGTTTTCACGTCCTTTACGATATCTATTCTCTCCTTTCTTCTTCTAACCATTCTTCTTATATAATCGTCATTAACAGAATGACCAACAAAAATCGTACTGCATTTTGTTCCAACACAGTCTAAAACCTTAAACTCAAGCTTGGCGTTTGATTTCTTAAAGTTCCCAGAAAAATCTGATATGGGAATCTCAACTACTCTTCCCTTTATGCCCTCGGGTCCAGTACCCACTGTCATTGCTATTTCCTTACCTCCAAGCTGACTTGGAGCCATAATCCTGTACCACTTTTTCTCTTTCCACTTATCCTTTGTTCTCTTATTTGATCTTTCTCCGGCCATTCAATCCCTCTAAAGGTGTACTTTAAACTTTACGAAATAATAACAGTGAAATTAAATGTTTCGATTATTAAGGTTGTACTATTTTCAAAAGCCACCTGAGAACTTTCTTCATGTATAGGACATACACAGTTATCATATTCCAGCACCTGATTAGTGAAACTGATTTAGTGATAACTAAAAGTGAAAGCAATTGGAAAACCTATTATAACTATTATAAATTACCGTACGAAGAGTTTAATAAATAAAATCCTCTAACGGGATAACTCAAATAAGTAAAAGGTGAATAAATGGCAGGACAAAAACCACACATAAATTTGGTAACGATAGGGCATGTTGATCATGGAAAGTCGACTTTAGTAGGAAGACTGCTGTTCGAGCACGGTGAAATTCCACAGCATATAATCGATGATTACAAGAAACAGGCCGATGAAAAGGGAAAAGCTACGTTCGAGTTTGCCTGGGTAATGGACAGGTACAAAGAGGAAAGAGAAAGGGGAGTTACGATTGATCTATCTCATAGAAAATTTGAGACAGATAAGTACTACTTCACTATCATTGATGCACCCGGGCACAGAGACTTTGTCAAGAACATGATTACCGGGACAAGCCAGGCAGATGCAGCTATGCTTGTAATATCTGCAAGGGAAGGAGAAGGTATAATGGCACAGACAAGAGAACATGCATTCCTTGCAAAGACTCTTGGAGTACAGCAGATCATAGTACTTGCAAACAAGATGGACTCTGTACAGCCACCTTACAGTGAAAAGAGATTTACAGAAGTTAAGGGCGAGATAGAGAAGTTCATGGCATCTGTTGGTTACAGGAATTTCCCAATAATCCCAATCAGCGGTTATAAGGGAGACAACATCACGAAAAAATCAGAAAATATGAAATGGTACAGTGGACCCACACTATTGGAGGCACTCGAATCATTAAAGGTTCCAGAGAAGCCAACAAACAAGCCTCTGAGACTTCCAGTACAGGATGTTTATTCTATAACTGGAATAGGAACTGTTCCTGTAGGAAGAGTTGAAACTGGAATTATAAAACCAGGAGACAAGGTTATATTCATGCCAGCCAACAAGCAGGGTGAAGTAAAATCCGTGGAAATGCATCATGAGTCACTACCTCAGGCAGAACCAGGAGACAATGTCGGGTTCAACGTAAGAGGAATAGCTAAAAACGATGTAAAGAGAGGAGATGTTTGTGGACCACTTAATGCACCACCAACCGTAGCTAAATCATTCACAGCACAGATAGTAGTTCTAAACCATCCAAGTGTTATTGCAGTTGGTTACAAGCCAGTCTTCCACGTGCATACAACTCAGGTTGCTTGCAGGTTTGAAGAGCTTATAAAGACAATTAATCCTAAGGATGGTACAACAAAGGAAAACAACCCGCAGTTCATAAAGACAGGAGATATAGCAGTTGTTAAGGTAGTGCCAGACAAACCACTCGTGATTGAAAAGGTTGCGGAGTTCCCTCAACTTGGTAGATTTGCAATTAGGGATATGGGGCAAACTGTTGCCGCCGGTCTCTGCCAGGAAGTAGAAACTAAGTAAAGTGAATAATATGGTATCATATAGAGCTAGGATTTCACTGAGTGGAACTGATCACAGGATCGTAGATGAAGTCTGCAGAGAGATCAAAGGTATAGCCCAGAGGACAGGAGTCGATATTCACGGTCCTGTTCCATTACCAACAAAGAGGTTAACAGTTCCTGTCAGGAAGAGCCCGGATGGAGAAGGTTCACCAACTTGGGACAGATGGGAAATGAGGGTTCACAAGAGACTGATCGATATTGACGGAGACGAAAGGACACTTAAGCAGGTAATGAAAATCTCAATACCAGATGGAGTCCAAATAGAAATTCAAATGAAAAATTAATTTTTTTTAAATATTTTAAAGGTGTTTTTATGGGTCGAAAAGAAGATAATATTGCAAAGGCTGCAACATTAGTTAATAAGGCAGAAAGTATAAGAAATATAGATATAGCTGCACATATAGATCATGGTAAAACAACACTCAGTGATAATCTGATTGCTGGAGCAGGAATGATGAGTGAGGATCTTGCTGGAAAGCAGTTGATGCTGGATTATGATGAGCAGGAACAGGCAAGAGGAATTACAATAAATGCAGCAAATGCTTCAATGGTTCATCAGGTAGATGGTAAGGATTATTTGATCAACCTGATCGATACCCCAGGACATGTTGATTTTGGTGGGGACGTTACAAGAGCAATGAGGGCTGTAGATGGCTGTATTATCGTTGTTGATTCTGTGGAGGGCGTGATGCCACAGACTGAAACTGTAATAAGACAGGCATTAAGAGAATATGTTAAACCAACGATGTTCATAAACAAAGTTGATAGATTGATCAACGAATTAAAGTTAAATTCAGAAGAAATGCAGAAGAAGTTCATAAAAATAATTAATGATGTTAATAAATTAATTTCGAAATACGCACCTGAGAACTTCAAGAAGGACTGGGAACTCAGCGTTCAGGATGGTAAAGTATCATTCGGATCAGCATATAATAACTGGGCAATTTCTGTGCCCGCAATGAAAGTTTTCAACGTTAACTTCAATGACATTGTAAATATGGTGAGGGAAGGCAAGCAGAAAGAACTTGCTAAAAAAGCTCCGTTGCATAAGATCATTTTAAACATGGTGGTTCATCATTTGCCAGATCCTAAGCAGGCCCAACATTACAGGATACCCAACGTTTGGCATGGAGACCTTGAGTCGCAGGTTGGTAAATCAATGATGGTATGTGATACCAAAGGTCCACTAGCAATGATGATTACAAAAATTATCGTAGATCCGCATGCAGGTGAAATCGCAGTCGGAAGAGTTTTCAGCGGTAGTCTAACCAAGGGGCAGGAATTATACATAAGCAGTGCCTCAGGGAAATTCAAGATTCAGACAATTGCAATGATGGTTGGTCCAGACAGGATCCAGGTAGACACAATCCCAGCAGGGAACATTGCAGCGGTCATAGGTCTTAAGAGCGCCATAGCAGGCTCAACTGTTTCAGCTGTTGTAGATATGGAACCCTTTGAACCGATGACGCATTATACCGATCCAGTGGTTACACTTGCAATTGAAGCAAAACATACCTCAGATCTGCCAAAATTAATTGATGTACTTAAAACAGTTTCAAAAGCTGATCCTTCCATACAGATCAATATAAACCAGGAAACAGGTGAACATCTTATTTCTGGAATGGGTGAATTGCATCTTGAAGTTACGCTTTACAGAATCAAGAACGATTATAAGATCGAGGTTACAACATCCGATCCAATAGTTGTATACAGGGAAACAGTAGAAAGAACTGGCGGTCCTTTTGAAGGTAAATCTCCAAATAAACACAATAAGTTCTACTTCAAGGTGGAACCATTAGAAGAGAGTGTAGTTCAGTTAATTAAGGATGGAGTTTTGCCACAGGGGTCAAAGTTCAAGGATAAGAGAACCACGATAGAACAGTTGCAGAATGCCGGAATTGACAGAGATACTGCAAGGGGAATAACCGCAGTTATGGGAGAAAATGTAATGTTTGATGTGACAAAAGGAATCCAGTATCTTGACGAAACTATGGAGCTCCTGCTGGAATCATTCAAGGAGGTTGTAGAAAGAGGACCTCTGGCAAACGAAGGAATGACGCACATAAAAGCATCTCTGGTTGATGCAAAGCTCCACGAGGACAGTATCCATAGAGGCCCTGCACAGGTAATCCCAGCAGGTAGGAACTCACTTTACGGAGCAATATGCCAGGCCAGAAGGGTATTGATGGAGCCCATCCAGAAAGTTTACATAAATGTACCACAGGACATAATGGGATCAGTCACAAACGAAATCCAGCAGAGAAGAGGAGTCGTTGATGAAATGAACATTGAAGGCGATGATATAGTAATCGTTGCCAGAGTTCCAGTTTCCGGAATGTTTGGTTTTGCATCTGCTATCAGGAGTGCCACTGGTGGTAAAGTTCTCTGGAGCTCAGAGAACTCAGGTTATCAGAAGGTACCTCCAGAAATACAGAAGGAAGTTGTTGCAAAGATCAGAACAAGGAAGGGACTGAAACCAGAACCATACAACGAAGATTACTACTCTTCCCTCTAATTTTTATATAAATTTTTAAAATTACTTATCATGTACCCCTATGGTTTTAACAAAGGTTTTTTGTAGTAAGTGTGGTGCATCAAGGGAAAATTATGAACTTGTATGTAATTCCTGCGGCTCGCCGTTCATTATAAAGGTATCTGGACCATACGAAAAAAATATGGATGGTAACTTTGATTATTTTGAGCACCCTCTCATTCCCCTAAGTTCGAAGACACCAGTAATTGAGACCCCAGAATTTATGGCTAAGCTTGAATTTTACAACCCCACACTTTCGTACAAGGATAGAGGAATGAATACTCTATTTTCATTCTTAAGCGAGAAAAAATTCCTCAAGAAGGGGGATGAAGTTAGTGAGGATTCGTCAGGCAATGCCGGGGCATCTTTTGCAATGTTTTCTCAAATGTTAAATCTTAAGGCAACAGTCTACACATCGGTTTCAGCCAATCCTAATAAGATTAGGCAGATCCAGGGATATGGGTCCAGGATCGAGAGAATAAATGGATCAAGAAAGGATGTTGAAAATAGCGCAAAAAACAGTGGACTCATATATCTTGGTCATCAGTACTGGCCTGAATTTTACGATGGGTTCAGGGTAATTGCATACGAAATATTCGAACAGATGGATCATCTTCCAGAAAATATACTCATTCCATTCTCAACAGGAACCTTATACCTGGGAATTTTTGAGGGATTTTCACATCTGCTCCAGAATGGACTTATAGATTCCATTCCAACTTTATGGGCTATTCAACCAGAAATAGCCAGTGGGATGTTCAACAAAATGAATAATATCAACAGGGAACCTGAACCATCAGTTGCTGATGCCCTGACTGGGATCGTACCACTCAGGTATTCCCTTTTGAATTCCGTAATCAAAACATATGGTAGATGCGAGGTACTGGCAGAAGATGAAATTATCAGGGCAAAACAATCTCTCCTAAACCTTGGCATAGACTGTGAATACAGTTCAGCCATAACGTATGCCACAATGAAGAAATTCAATTTGGGAAAAAATTCCCTTCTAATACTTACTGGACACGGAATTAAAAATATCTAGTCTAATTTGGGTTCCTGTTTCTCGCATACTTTCTTTCCATTCAGGACAAGTGAGTAAGTCACGTCAACTCCTCCTCTCCTTGCAAGTATGGTAACGCTGCAATATTTCTCAAGGGACAAATTGATAGCTCTCAGAGCCTGTTCTTCTGTTATATCTGCATCTATTGTATATATGAAGTGAGCACTCTTAAGAACTTTAGGTTCTTCTGTCTCCCGCTCTGCTTCCACTTCCATTCCGTAGTTCTTTATTTCCTTCCTCATTCTGGAAATTATCAGGAGCACATCATACGAGGAGCACCCGGACATTGCAAAAAGCATGGTTTCAGTTGGAGAATAAATCTTCTGGTTATTTATTATGGGATCTCTGAGGTATACTGTTTCCATATCACTGGAATCACTTCTGAATCCAACATCTTTGTCATAATGGAAAGATACGGACAGGGTCATTCAGTGTCTACCTTCTTCAGGAGTGACCCCAATGTCTTGAGGGCATTCATCACAGCACTCAATCCTGCCGCAACCTCAGGATCCTTAAGCATGCCCATTAATCTGAGCAGAGAGAAATTTTCTGGCTGTTTTGCACCATCAATCATTGAGTCCCATATATCTTCGCTGTTATACATCAATACGTTGAGTACGGATTGTGACGTTTTACCTGATACTGAGGCCATAAGAGCTAGAAGACTGTTCACAAGGGAAATACCACCCATATGAAGTTCCCTCTTGTCTATGAGAGATGTATAAGCCTTTGTATTACCTGGCATATTCTCTGTCAGCAACTTCTCCAGTACCTCCAGGTTGCCGGAGTCTTTGAACATCTTAACAAGATTAAGAACTCCAAGCAATGTCTGGTCATCACCCATTAATTCTGACAGTGCAATTTCAACCTGATCCTTTTCATTTTTTTCATTTTCCATGTTTAACACCTCACAAAAATCCCTGTGAATAACTACCAAAGAACGAATGGTAGGAGTATAACTTCAGCAGGTAATCTGTCTTGCTCTGCTTTCCCTCACTATATTCTCCATTGTAGTCAATTACTATATTCGTAGCCCTCTCCTCCTCGGTTATCAGGTAATCTATATATGTTGCACCCTTATAGTCTTCAGGGTCTGGATAGCCACTGATATGGTGTGCAATTTTAGCTGTAATATAATCCAGCTCGACGTGGTTTATATTCCAGTAGTTTGATATGTACAATGGTTCCATTGATGATACATAGACCTCAGGAAAGTTCTTCACATTGAGATTTTTGAAGTTTAGCTCTATAAGTGAGCTATCGGTCTTCGGAAAACCAGCACCAGCAAGATACTCCTTCATCCTGGAAGGTGCAAATATAACCGGAACATCATATTTCACAGCAGTGCCATCGCTCGTTTGAAGCTCCTTATTTTTCACATTAAGCTGATCCAGTTTGAATCCGTAAACCGTTTTAATCCCATTCTCTTGAAGGACCTGATCAACCTTTGCATGAAAACTCTTACTTTCTATAATTGTTTTGGATGAATTAAGATAGGTTATCTTCATGTTTTTATCTGTTCCATTCCTTCTGAAATGACTTGCGAGCAATACGCACAGGTTTGCCCCTATAAGTGGACTCCTGGAATGCGACCCGTCCTGGTAAATAACGATCTCTCCACTCTTTATGTTCTGGAGATCTTCTTTCAGTCTCAGTGAATCCTGAATTGTGTCAAGTGTTCTCGCATCTTCTGAAAAACCGGTAATGGTGGTGTGGTCCCCTTCCACCGGATTAGTAATAAGAAGATAATCGTATCTCACAACCTTTCCGCCTCGTGTATTCAAGCTTTTATCCTTTAAGTTCAGTGAGACGATGTCATCCTGAATATACTCAATATTAGTATGTAACATTGAATTCATGCTTCTCTTCAGCAAGTGGTGATCAACAAGAGAGGATGGAACGAATATGTTGGAATCGCTGAATTCAACATTAACCTGTTTTCCAATTACTATTATTTCGATTTCTTTCTTGTTTGTCCGATTTGCAAGCTTATTTGCAGCCATTACGGCTGATTCCTTGTCACCAAGAATCACAACTCTATCAGGAATTTTCATTTAATCACCTATTATATTAATCTGTTCTACGGTTAGAAATAATTTCTTTGTATTATAATTTTTAGAATTACTTGCCTCAATTATTTAAGAAAATTTAGGATTTTCTTTGAGATAAAATGAAAAAGATCTCTTATTTTCCAGGATTAATATTTTTTAAGCTTTGCATCAAGAGAATATTAATAGTGTAATACCGATCATTATAGGATGATCATAACCATAAATTTACATGGAAACATCGGAGAAAATACCTTTAGTACAATAAAACCCCAGCTAGAAACTTCTCT
The DNA here is from genome assembly GCA_027310185.1 of Thermoplasmatales archaeon. Lineage (GTDB taxonomy): Archaea > Thermoplasmatota > Thermoplasmata > Thermoplasmatales > Thermoplasmataceae > Cuniculiplasma. The sequence goes on along the minus strand of DAIDBH010000014.1, from coordinate 154,776 downwards.
TAGAAATAAAAAAATAAAAGGAGTGATACTCGACATAAACTCTGGGGGTGGGAGTGCAAGTGCATCTGAACTCATCTACGAAGCTGTTAGCCATCTTAATGAAAGTAAGCCTGTCTTTTCAATGGTTACGGGGACAGCGGCATCAGGAGCATATATGATTGCATGCGCAACACGAAAGATATACTCTATTCACACCGGATTGGTTGGATCCGTGGGAGTGATATCAATGTCACCGGACGTGAGCGAACTCCTTGGCAAAATAGGTGTGAAGGTAAATGTGCTCAGCATGGGAAAGGAGAAAGCATCAATGAACCCGTTTCAGAAATCTACTGAAGAAGATCTACTAAGGCAGAATGCAATTTTATCAGAGATATATGATTTCTTCCTGGAAATAGTAAAAGAGAGGAGGCACCTCACAGACGAACAAATAGTTGAGGTTGGCAACAGCGGAATTTACGCCGCAAAAGAAGCGGAGAAATTGAATCTCATAGATCGTGTAGACAGTTACAGGAAGATCATCGAGTCTATAAAAAATGATATGGGAGAAACGTCTGATCCGGTAACCATGAGGAGAAAGTTACCATTTTTACTAAGATTTGCCATGAAGTTTCTGGGTCAATAGGAAATCATGAAAATTGGATGAAAAAGGGAAAAAGATCAAAAAAGACTATCTATAAAGACAAATTTAAAGTAATGTGAATTCCCAGGAAAGAAGGTCACTGACCAAATCAGTTATTTCCATAGTAATAGCAGTGATTATAGTATATACATTCGAATATTTTTACCTTACAATAGCTAATTTCTTGAACATACCCGACAAATATGACATCTACGTAAAGGATGCTTTTGTAGCACTGATAATAATCATAGTAGCATTTATTTTACTGAGGATCACAAGAAAATTACTCAATCAACTCACATTAAGAAGCAACGGTGAAAGGAACCTCAACGGCATCTATATCATTTTACGTATACTGATTTATGCACTGGCAATAACTGTATTCCTCATCTATGCGGGGGTTAATCTTGAAGGAGCGCTGGTTGGTGGAGCAATTGGTGGTGTTGTAATAGGTTTTGCAGTGCAGTCCGTTGTTTCCAGTCTTCTCTCAGGACTGCTGGTAACTGCAGGCGGGTTCCTAAAGCCAGATGAATCCATCTCCATATTTTCCTGGATGTTCCCTGAAACATTAACCGGAAAAGTGGAAGACGTAAAGACCCTCTACACCAGAGTGAAATTGACAAATTCAAGGAGTGTACTCATTCCCAACACCATCCTTTTTGGAAGTTCAATATTCACCAAGCTTAATGAAGGAAGAAAGGTAAAATACGAGTTCAATTCAGTAATTCCCGCTGATGTGAATGCCCGGGAGGTTATTGCTAATTTTACGCAAAAAAAAGAGAAACTTATGGCGGATCTTAAGATTGATGAAATAAACAGCTATTTCACCCAGAAAAATGGAACAACAAACACAATATCGTTCATCATTCAGTTAGAGGAAATTATGAACCTAAATGGATACATGGACAGAATAAACACTGAGGTCGAAGACTCTTATTGGGAAATAAAGAATAAACCAAAAAATTAATCTACTTATAGTAATAAGCAAATGCTAATTTTTAATACGGCGTTTTTAATATCATGTCGATGGAAAGCAAAATAAGTATTGTTGAAAAGCAGAAAGATTCAATAACATTTGAAATAATGAACTATGACAATACACTACTAAGACCTCTTGTTGAGGAAATTCAAAAAGATGAACAGGTTACAGAATCAAGATATTACATAAAACACCCTGTAATAGATAATCCTAGAGTGTATGTTAAGGTGAAATCTGGAAAGCCGCAAGCCGCGGTTAAAAGATCGATTAAGAGATTAAGCAAGGTTTTTGAAAATCTTTCCAATGAATTAAATAAGGAACTTAAGAAAAATGATGATTCCCAAATAGGAGTACCAGAACTGAACAAGAATAAACCAAGCGATAACTAAGTCAGTGGTTCCAGGTTGGAATCAAATAATTTTTTAATTATAGAGACAGAGATAGGGCGATACAGTTTTGCCAGGGAAGAACTTTTATGTACATTTGAAAGAGCATCATCCATTTCAATAAGAGATATGGGTCAGGGCATATTTATTGCAAATGGTTTTCATGATCTGGATGGACTTGCCTTCGTGAAGAGGGCAGGAGAAGTTTTAGGCACTGCAGAACAGTTTTCAGATATTTCTGATGTTTTACTACCTGAAGGTAAATTTTATGTCAGGATCATTGACGCACATAAATGCCATGGAACATCAGAGGAGAGAGAAATAGGGCAACTACTTGGCGGAACGGGACGTGTATCTTTTTCAGCTCCTGATTTCGTGGTCCTTGCCTATCATCTGGATAAATGGTACATATGCGCACAGAAGTACTCAAGAAACAACATTGAAAAGACCAAAAGAAAGGCTCCCCTGAGACCATTTTTCTCTCCGGTATCTATGGATCCAGCCTTTGCATCTTTCCTCATTAATATTGGTTATTTCCCGGATGGTTCCACACTGCTAGATCCATTCTGCGGCGGTGGGGGAATTCTTATGGAAGCAGGTCTGAAGGGATACAGGGTAGAAGGCATAGATATCCTCAACGAGATGGTAATCGGAGCCAGAATGAACCTGAAGTATTTTGGAATCAGGGGCTTCAGCATAATTAAGACAGATTTTCTGGAGTTTCAATCTGACAGGAAGTTTGACGGCATAGTAACAGATTTCCCATATGGGAAGAACTCTCACATTTCATTAGAAAGATCCGAATTCTATTTCAGGGCTGCCCAAAAGATGTCAAATTTATTACAAAGGGGAAGCAGGGCATGTATCGTTACAGATAATACGGAAAATCTTGATTATTTCAGAAATTTCTTTGATATAGATATAATATTACCTCAGAAAGTGCATAAATCACTAACAAGGTACTTCACAAGAATGATAAAAAAATAAGCAATCATCCCAGGAAGTCATCGACAATCTTCCTGATTATCTCAACCGGGATGCCCGTGGTTCTAGAAACCTCGTCCTCGTTCAGTGTTTCCAGGTATTCCATTAATATCTGCCTGATGAATCCTTCCTTTACCCGCTCCACAACATTTTTTCTCAATGTCTGAATTATGTAATTCTTTTCCTCAACAAGACCCTGCCTCTCTTTCATAAGGGCATCCATCTTTTCATTCAACTCCCTGATTCTTTCTATGGAAATCCCTTCATGGTTCTCATGTTCATTTTTTTCCGTCAGGTCAAATTTTGAAACCTGGATGAAAGTCGGTGTGTAGTCAATGACAAGTGTAGAAAAGCCCGTTGGCCTGTAGACCTTTCGTGGCGGTCCAATGGAGCTGGGAGTCACTCCCATTGAAAATATGAGGTTTGCCCGTTCAAGTACCTCCAGTTGCTTATTGATTGCCTGCTGCGAAATTCCAAGGCTCTTGCTTATTTCCAGGCCATAAGATTCTTCCAGAAGGAGCTTTTTTAAAATAGCCCTCCTGGTTGAATTTTCCATTATGGACAGGAGGGTATCTATGTCATCCATCTTACTCTATCTTTACTGATTTTCCCTTTTCGTTTCCCTTCCTGGCAAGGTCCAGAGTCAGATCCAGTATTCCATTGGTGAATTTTGCAACGGCAGTCTCTGGCTTTATGGGTTCTTCCAGGGGCACATTCCTGAAATACTTTCTTGGACCTTCAGCAACATTTATTGTTACCTCATTCTCTGAAACTTTAAGGTCTATGTTCTCCTTGGATATCCCGGGAAGTTCAAAAGTCAGGTAAACTTTCTCCTTGTCGTAATTGATGTCTGTAAGTGGTTCTCTTGCTTCAGGCTCACTGCTTTTATCACTCAGGGAGGGCCTGTTAGGAATATTGCCAAACTCCTGGAAAGAAGGCTTGCCGTCTGGACCAACCTTATAGCTGAATCCATATACATAGGGGCCAATCGTGGTCTCATCGGAATTTTTTATCATCCTTTCCATTATTCTCCTCATCCTATCGTTCACCTTATCAAAGTCAAAGCCGAAATCCTCGAAGAAATCCCCGAAGAAGTCGTCATCCCAGTCATCGTCTTTTCTTCTTCTCGTAACCATTTTAATTACCTCTTGTCAACCATTAGTTGACAACTATGTATTACTTACACATATTTAAGTTTTTTGAACTAACTACCATAATTTCAAACATGTAGAAAAACAACGTAAAATCAAGGGTGGAGCTATTAAAAAATTAAGGATAAAGATTCAGTTATTGGTTATCAGTGAGCTTTTTCGAGGTCCCTCTTGACAGCACTCTGTACACATAGAAGAGAACGACTAGAGCGAGGACTATGGCTATATATGTATAATCATTGAATAGACCCAGAATATTTTTCCAGCCGTTGCCAAGCAGATATCCAACATATATCAGAACTGAATCCCAAATAACGGTGCCCAGAAGAGTAAACGAAAGGAATTTGGTGAACTTCATCTCCGCAAGGCCGGCCGGTATTGATATAAATGTCCTGAAAATCGGGATCAGCCTGGTGACAAAAACAGAAATTTCTCCATATTTACTGAACCATTTTTCTGTTCTGTCAAGTGATTTCTCATCAAGCCTGATGTATTTGCCGAAGCGCATTATGGCTGGCCTTCCACCATAGAGCCCAATGGCATACGCAGCACTTGCACCAACTGCATTTCCCAGTGTTCCAGCAATAAGTACAAGCAAATATGAAGGTATGCTTAGATATACCGGCAATTGATTTGAGAGGGCCAGGTAACCGGAAAATGCCATGACAACCTCTGAGGGTACAGGTAGCAACAGACCTTCCAGAAACATCAGGAAGAATATACCGGGGTAATTTGATACCTGAATCACGTATATAACCAAATTAATTATGTACTCAATCAAACCAGAAATTATGGAACTCATTTATTTACTCGCTTATACAGTCCAACTTAAAAAACTATTCCATTTCTAGTTTTCTTTTCTTGACATCGCTTTCGAGGAGCATAAGCTCTGAAAGTTCGTCTGGATAGCCTTCAGTGTAAATTATCTCCTTAAGTCTCGCATTGACTATCATTTTGGCACACACTACACAGGGAAAAGTTGTAGTATATATCACCCCATCCCTGATGCTGACACCATTCACTGCAGCCTGTATTATTGCATTCTGTTCAGCATGCAACCCCCTGCATAGCTCATGTCTTTCACCTGATGGAATGTCCATGTCGATCCTTATGCAGCCAACCACATCACAGTGCTGAGCACCGGTCGGTGGCCCGTTGTACCCGGTAGCAAGAATTGATTTGTCCCTCACTATGAGGGCCCCTACCTGCCTCCTAACACAATTTGCCCTGGAGGCTGCCATATAGGCCATTTTCATGAAGTACTGATCCCACGAAGGGTGTTTTTCCTTTTCCATCTTGATTAATCCGAATCCCTGCCAGTGGAATTCTTGCTTTTGCCTTTTTCAATTGCATCAACATGCACAAATCTTCCCTTGAGTTTTTCCATAACCTTTGGGAGTGTTGTGTATTCCATTTCTTCCTCCGGAAGCCTGTGTGGCTCAAACGGTCCCATTCTCCTGATATAATCAGTAATATCGTTAGCGAGTTTCCTGGCATTATCATATGCCGGGTCATCAAACATATCGACGGGGCCAGTAAGTTTCTTATCCTTATAAACAAAACCAAGTGCAACTACCCTTGGTGGCCCATCAAATCTGGTCATCTTGGAATTTTTCATTGCCACTGGCATTAGGGGACCATTGAATGAGCCTCTCATCCATCCTGAAACAAGATATGGATGTGAAAATGCTTCCATTGCCTCACCAGAGGCAGGCAAACCAGATTGGATTCTTACAATTGCTGCTGGATCATCCTTTCCAACGTATTCTCCTGCTATGAATGACAGTTTGTCAGTTGTAATAACCGCAACATTTTCATCAGGTAACTTTGCATGTTCTTTCTTCGTGTAGACCCTCTTTATAACATATCTGCCCTTTGTTCCTATGAGGGATATTATATCGTACATTTCTTCCGGAGCATCAAGCATTATGGCCTTTGCTTCCTGAATGTCCCAAACCTCAAATTTAAAACCTTCATGCATGCTCTGATCTATCACAAGGCCTGGAGTATTGAACGGATCAGCAAACATCTTGAATATTGGGTAATTGAATGCACCCGGTTCTGTTTTATCCATCATATACACAATAAATGGCTCACTTCTTCTGGGCGTTATGTCCATTTCTGCAATGCCAGGCCCCATGCCTTTGATATTTCCAGAGAATGAATCCTTTAGAAGATCCTGTCCTGCTCCATAAAGCCCAAGTTTTTTAGCCACTTCTGTTCCAGACTTGAATGCATCCCATGCAAGCTTGTGAACTTCTGAGGCATTAACTCCATTATCATGAACCATCGTTATCTGGATATCATCTCCAACATAACCCACAAAATGATCCCATATAATACCCTTCGACTGTTCCTTTAAAAATCTCTTAACCTCGTTCAAAACATCCTCATGGACTGTTGTATGCCCTGGCAAACTACCAATGTCTGCCTTAATATGGGTCAATGTAACCTTCATAAAGATTCATGACAATGACATATTAAAATAATTCGGACATTCATTAGTGAAAAATATAATCCATAGTATAAGAGCAATTTGGAATATATACAAAACTTTACCCCGCTTTTTGGAAAAGTAATTTAGAAATGATTGTCATCATGGATACGGAAGTTTAAGTATGTCGTATCTAGAGATAGGGTTGCTCATAGTTTTGATATGGATCATAGCGATGATCGCTCTCCGACCAAAAATAAACAAGAGTAAGCATTTTCAAACAATGGGTGGTATATTACTGCTCATTAAAGTCAAGAAAAACAGGGGCATACTTGACAAGATAGCGGGAAGTTCAAAATCAAAACTGTTTTCACGACTTTCAATTCCACTGGTTTACATATTATTTGGGATGGGTATTGTTCTGCTTGTTCTGGGCACAGTATTATCACTGACAACAAGGGTCAAGGAAAACATACCTGTTACCGAATATCTTGCGCTTCCAGGAATAGATCCGGAAATACCTATTGTTTATGGACTCATAGCCTTTGCAATCTCTCTGGTAATTCATGAAATGTTCCACGGAATTGTTGCAAGAAAGCACGGAATAAAGGTCAATTCAGTAGGCCTAATGCTCTTTGTTGTCCCGATTGGGGCATTTGTTGAACCCGATGAAAAAGAGATAACTGAAACGACACCTGTAATCAGGAGAAGAATAGTTGCTGCAGGAATTGCGGTAAACTTTGTTATTGCAATCATCTGCTTCCTGTTTCTGTCTCTGGCCATGTCTCATGCAGCTGTTCAAACATATCCTGGTGTATATGTTGATGCAGCATATCCTGGAAACACCGTAACACCTCATAATATCACAGGAAGTGAGCTTATATCCGCTGGCAACATGAAAGGCAACGGCCTGATCAATCTGACAACATCATGCTCAGTCACCCCCGGTTCGCTGTTAAATGCGTCTTTTTACAATGGTCATAAAATTTTCAATTACTCCATACCCGCCGGAATTCAGGTAGTGTCAACTTATAAAGGATATCCTGCCTACAAGAACATAAGCCTTGGTGACTATATAATTTCTGTAGACAACAAGACAGTTTACAATGAAACAGTACTTGGAAATATACTTGACAAAATAAGTCCGGGAACAGAAATAACTGTAGGGCTTGAAAATTTTACCACCTCCACTCACAGTGGAATAGTAAGTACAGTATCGTTCAAGACAAGATCAACTTACTCATTCTACCAGGTAGAGGACCCAGCGTTGCTGACATCCGCCATGAAAAATGAGAGTTTCATCGGTGTTGGAATAACTTATAGTGGTCTTGGACTTGTTTCCATGAGCTATTACAAATCTCTTGTTTTCGGTTCTTCGGTGTATACATCAGGACCTGACGGAGCTATAGAATCAATTGCATTACCGTTTGATGGCCTTTCCCCTGTGCCATCAAGTTTTGCACACCTGTATTCAGTCCCACTGGGATATGAAGCATTCTGGTTTTCAACGAACACAATATACTGGCTATTCTGGGTAAATATACTGCTCGCAATAACAAACGCCCTGCCACTTGCAATATTTGACGGTGCTCAATTCCTCAGAGATACCCTAATGATAGCATCAAAACACGAACGTTTCAAATACTTCCGCGATGAAAAGAATATAGCAGCAGTTCTTTCACTCACTACAACACTGATCCTTCTGATGCTGATGATAGAAATAATTGTTCCAAGGATCATATAGGTGCTACATAAAAGGATCTTCATTCTTCAGGGTAAATGGATTGAAGTATCCATTCCATTTACTCATGGGGGACACTAAAACTAACACACTGTTCGCAAAGAGTTTATAAGTTGAATTCAATAGGGGTAATATCAGGTTATAAAAATGCCGTTTGCAGAATCAATAGAGAGAAGACTCAACAAGAAAATTTGCATGAGATGTGATGCAAGAAACTCAGTAAAAGCTACAAAATGCAGGAAGTGTGGATACACAGGACTGAGGATGAAAGCTAAAGAAAGAAGGGGAGGCCAGTAGGCACTTGGACAGTAATCTCCCCAAAGCAGCAGTTTTGAGGATGGAGGGAACAAACAATGACTCAGAAGCCCTCCGGTCATTAAGGGAATCAAATCTTGATCCAAGTTATGTACATATTCACGAAATAGAAAAAAACAAGGTCGATCTGGAAGACTTTCAGGTATTATTTATCCCCGGAGGATTTTCAGCAGGAGATTATGTGAGGGCAGGTGTTATTTTTGCCATCAGGCTGAAGACTGCCGCAGGAAAGAAGATAGAAAGCATGATAGAACAGGGTAAGCCCGTCCTTGGTACATGCAACGGGTTCCAGGTGATATCCGAGATGGGTCTTACATCATCTGAAATAGGGAAGAGGGAACTTGCCCTGGATGTGAATGAAAGTGGCAGATTTGAATGCAGAACTGTGTTGGTGAAATACTCCGGGAAGAATAAAATATTTGATGGAAAGATTTCACGTGATCAGGTATTCGAGATTCCGGTTGCGCACAAGGAAGGAAGAATAAGATTCAGGACAGAATCCACTGAGAAAGATTATGTGGAAAACGGCAGGGCAATATTTACTTACGTAGATCCTAAAGGGGAAATATCAGGTTATCCATGGAACCCAAATGGCTCTCCTGATAATATTGCTGGCCTTTCAGGTCATTATGATAATGTGCTGGGATTGATGCCCCATCCCGAAAGAATATTTTACAGGTATCAGCTCTCCACCAAGGGAAAGAGAGAGAACAACGAGCCAGTAGGAAAGATATTTTTTGGTGCAATTTCTGACTATGCAAGGAGAATATAATTATTGATACCTTTCACTCTCTATGCGCATTAAAAGCTTTCTTGCATTCTCCTTAAATTCTTCAAGAGTAGAATCATTCACGATCATGTACTCAGCCAGAGATATGGCATTTCCTATACCCCAAGATAACTCCCTGTCATCCCTGCTTACAAGCTGGTCAAGAACCTTTGCATCATCGGGTCTCCCTCTTTTCTGAATTCTTTTGAGTCTTTCCTCCCTGTCGGTGTGAATACCGATCAATACAAGGTCAGGAAATCTTGATTTGAAATAATCAAATTCTTCCATATTTCTCAATCCATCAACAATGACCTTCTTATAATCCTTTATGTCTTCTGAGAGGCGAACAGCCCAGATATCCTTTCCATGCAATTCCCGTTCCCTGTTTGCAAACGTTCCAATTTCCTTATCAGTGTTCCCAATATTATTCATGCCTGCATATCTTCTTACCACATCACCCATATGATAATCCTTCCAACCCATACTTTTGGCGACTTTTATAAATTCATCCTTCCCTGATCCGGGCATGCCAGTAACAATAAGCATGAAAAAGCCTATCACATCAACGAATAATTAATTTATGAATCAGGTAATTATATCTGGGAAAATAAAAAAAATTCTGAAAACCATATTTCTTAACTACTCTAATTAACTATTTTAATTAAGAATCGATACCTATACAGATGACAAAAGTTGACATCAACATAACAGTTGGTGGCCCTCAGGGTGGCGGTATAGATACATCCTCCAATATGATAAGCAGGGCCTTCGCACAGTCAGGTTATTATGTTTTTGGTGTAAGAGAATACCACTCAAACATCAAGGGAAGGCACAGTTATACCCACGTAAGAATAAAGGCCGAAAGGCCACGATCGCTGAAATATCCTATTGATTTTCTAGTTGCTCTTGATCCGGATAGCATATTTGAGCATCTTGAAGATGTTGGCCAGGGAACGAAAATCATATATGACAATGCAATAGAAAAGGCAGAACTGTCACAGGCAAGGATGATAATGAGGGATACAGCCAAGAAAATCCAGGAGACTCTGACAGATGAAAGTTTCCCAAACACCATCGCTGGTGCGATTTCATGGATGAAAGCTAGAGGAGCAATTCCCATCCCGGTACCATTTAATTCAGTTGTTCAGAAAGCCATATCAGGTGGAGTTCCTTCAAGATACTTCAACACACTTGGAGCAGCCCTTACACTTGCTATTTCTGGAGTTAACATAAAACATATGAACGATAGCATTAGAATCGTCTTCGCAGGAAAGGACAGCATAATTGAGGAAAACATAGCTGTGGTAAAGGCAGCATATGAATATTGCAGCGAAAATAAGCTTGCAGGCGAAACGCTTCCAGATCTTGATCACCCAAAAAGATTCATGCTGACTGGAAATGATGGAGCCGCCATCGGTAAGATGATGGGCGGTCTCAGGCTTCAGACCTACTACCCGATTACACCAGCAAGTGATGAGAGCACCATAATGGAAGAGCACAACTACATAAAATGGATAGATACAGAAGCTACCAAACTGAAGGAAGGCGGAATTGTTGTAGTTCAGACAGAAGATGAAATTGCAGCAATTACCATGGCCATCGGGGCTGCCCTGACAGGAACCAGAACCTCTACTGCAACCAGTGGACCTGGTTTTTCACTTATGGCAGAAGGTTTCTCATTTGCAGGCACGGATGAAGTCCCTCTTGTTGTAACACTGTATCAGAGAGGCGGACCGAGCACCGGTCTTCCAACAAGGAACGGACAGTCTGATCTTCTATTTGCAATGAATACAGGTCACGGTGAATTTCCAAGAATAGTACTTGCATCAGGCGATGTGGAAGAATGCATATACGATTCAATGAACGCATTGAATTATGCACAGAGATACCAGATGCCTGTTATCCATCTCATAGACAAGAATCTCGCAAACACGTCTGACTTCATCACACATATAGACGGAAAGAAGGTACCGGTGAATGCTATGAAATTTGATGTGCATGGGCTGGATTTCAAGAGATACAATCTGGACACAAAAAATGGAATTTCAAATCTCGGTGCATTCGGTAAGGATATATTCTGGATGACCGGCGATGAGCACGATGAACTGGGACACGTTACTGAAGACTCAGACGTGAGAGACAAGATGATGGTGAAACGTTTCACCAAACTGCAGACAGCTGATTCGGAAATTCCGCTTGAAGATAAGGCAATCCTGTATGGAGACAAGAACGCAGACGTAACATTTGTTACCTGGGGAAGCCAGAAAGGACCTATACTGGATGTCATTGACCTGCTTGCAGAAGAGGGAATCAAGGCAAACCTGCTATACATAAAAATGTTCATCCCATTCCCGACGAATTTCGTTAAGGACACACTTTCAAAAGCAAGGATAATAATAGATGTGGAAAGCAATTTCCTCGGGCAGCTTGCAGAGGTAGTAATGTCAAAGACGGGAATAAAGATAGAAAACAGGATATTGAAATATAATGGGAGGCATATGACAGAGGACGAAATTCTATCAGCCTCCAGGGAGATAATTAATAATAAGGAGACAAAAGTTGAGAAGGTGTTGAAACATGGCGCATAATTTTAAAACAGACCTGACCGTGGACTGGTGCCCGGGATGTGGTGACTTCGGTATACTCACATCCATACAGCAGTCAATGGCAGAATTGAACTTGGACCCCCTTGGGGTAGTTATGGTATCGGGAATTGGATGTTCTGGAAAGACACCTCACTATATCAATGTGGGTGGAGTGCATACACTGCACGGAAGAGCCATTCCATTTGCTACGGGTGTCAAGCTGTCGAACCCAAACCTGAAAGTGCTTGTAACCGGTGGTGATGGTGATTTAATGGGTATCGGAGCAGGCCATCTGGTAGCAGAAGGCAGAAGGAACACCGGACTCACAATCATGATATATGACAATGAGGTATACGGACTGACTAAGGGACAGGCGGCACCAACCATGCCACTTGGGGAAAAGACAAAGAGTCTTTCAAGACCCAATATTTTCACAAGATTGAATCCAATCTCACTTGCATTGAGTGCAGGATACAGCTTCGTTGCAAGAGGTTTCTCATTTGACATGAAGCAGTTGAAGGAAATCATAAAGAAGGCAATGAGTCATCCAGGCTCAGCTGTAATTGATATTCTTCAGCCATGCCCAACCTACAACAACATAAACTCCATGGAGTGGTACAAGGATAGAGTCTATAAGATGGAAGATGAAAAGGACTGGAACCCTGTTGTAACAAAGGACAATGTGAAGGATGCCGATCAGATATTTGCAAGATCAATGGCGAGAGCTCAGGAGTGGGGAGACAGGATTCCTACAGGTATATTCTACCAGAATACTGCCATAGAATCCTTCCCTGTAAGGATCAGCAAAAACGTTCCAAACTACCTTGAAATCGTTCCTGCAGAGCAGAGAATATCAACAGCGGATGGGTATACAGTAGTAGATGCTGAGAAAACATTTGCTGACAGGCTGATCGGTTAATCAGCCAATATTCTTGTTCCCCTGAATTTTTCACCCTTTAACGCATTTTTAAAATTATTAAGATCTTTTCCGTGCATCAGATCTATTTCTATGCCAGACCTCATTGCAATCAGCAGTGCAACAGAATCCATGAACTGGTTACTTCCGGCCCCCGTATAACTCTTTAGGGAGATTGAGAATGCCTCCTTATAGTTCATTCTTTCAATCGCCTTCGCATGAGGATTCTTCTTTGGATCATCCTCATAAACCATGTCCACTGAAGTAAGGTTGTACACCTTTTTAATCCCGACAGCCTCTGCAAGGAGTACTGAAACTGTATCAGTTGTATGTCCTGGAACAGTTCCACCCATAACTATGCGGTCCTCTATAAGCAGCTGTTTCACTGCCTCGTTAACGTCCTCAGGAATATTTAATTCCAGCTTGCCTATGGACGATTTAACTATTTTTGCGTTTAGCCTGGTAGCCATTATGCCTATCTCATCCAGGAAGAAATCATTATCAGTGAAATTCTTCATTGAATTAACATAAGTCCTTGCGGTCTGACCTCCTCCAACAACAATACCTATCTTTGGTGCATCCACACTTTTTATTATTTTTGAAAATTCCTTGATGTATTCAACATCAACTGATGAAGGGTTAATCATTGACCCTCCAACAGAAACAACAAACGATTCCATGAAATTCATTCATCAAAGTTATATAGTATTATAAATTTTCTCATACATGCCATCGGATGAAAAGCAGTTAAGGAGATATGAATTCAAAAAAGCACTGGAGGAACTCGATGGTCTAAAGGGACGGGGAACAGAGCTAATATCATTATACATCCCACCAGACAAGATGATATATGATGTAGTACAGTATCTAAGGGAGGAATACTCAACTTCAAGCAATATTAAGTCAAAATCAACAAGAAAGAATGTTCTGGGTGCAATCGAGTCCATAATGTCAAAGTTAAAATATTTCAAGCAGCCGCCTGAAACCGGTCTTGTATTCTTCGTTGGACATGTTCAGAAGCGAGGTGACCAGACCGAAATGTACAGCCAGATAGTGGAACCTCCAGAACCCATACAGACATTCATCTATAAGTGCGATTCCCAGTTCTATACTGAGCCTCTAATGGCACAGTTGAAGGCCAAGGAGGTATATGGACTGATTGTGATAGACAGGAAGGAGGCAACCATAGGATTCCTAAATGGTACCAACATCCAGGTCGTAACTAATGAGCAATCTCTCGTTCCAAGCAAGCATCATCAGGGTGGACAGTCATCGCGACGATATGAAAGATTAATTGAGATAGCAGCCAATGAATACTTCAAGAAGATTGGGGACATAGTCAACAATACTTTCATGCCCATAATCAGGGATATGAAAGGTATTTTTATTGGTGGACCCGGTTCAACAAAGAACTTCTTCTTTGAAAACGAATATATGTTCAAGGATATAACAAGGAAGGTGGTTGATCTATTTGATGTTGGATACACTGATGAATCAGGGTTGAGGGAACTGGTGGAAAAAGCATCAGAATCCATGAAGGATCTTCAGATTACAAGGGAAAAGGACCTGGTAAACCGATTCATGAAGGAACTGAGGAAGGGTGATGAGGGTCTGGCAGTATACGGTGAAGCACAGATCCAGAGTGCACTAGAGAGGAAGGCTCTTGATCTCCTCCTACTATCTGATGGTGTAAGGAAGACCAAGTACTTCTACAAATGTCCAAACTGTGGCTATGAACAGGAATTCATGCAGAGACCGGAAGATAACACATGTCCTAAATGTGGAGGTCCCATGGAAATGGATCACGAGGAGGACTACATAACAAAACTATATAAAATGGCTGAAGAGTCTGGTGCAACAGTGGAAATAATCGGGGATGAAAGTGATGAGGGCAGTACACTCAAGAAGGCATTCGGTGGAGTTGCCGGGATCCTCAGGTATGCCCCGACTGCATCTTCACTTTAATCTTCTAAGCTTTTCAGCATCCACAACAAGAAAATCCTGTCCTGGCCTGACAATGGAATATGGGATTATGTATCTACCATCCATGTCCTTTTTCAGATTCTCAATCTTACCGGGTGCAGGAACGGCGAGGATTTCCATTATGCTTCCTGTTCCCTCATCTGTTATAAAATCAACGATTCTTCCAACTATCCTGCCATCACTGGTCGCTATGGATTTTCCTGAGACCTTTTTCAACCTTTTCAGTGTCATAGCAATATAATTCATTAACCCTTAAAAATTTAATTGTAGAGTCCGGATTCCTCTACCTGTTTTCTTCTTTCCTTGACACTCTTTCCAATATTCTTAGCCAGGTTCTCATAGAAATTGATCACTTCCTGGTCCACTGAGGGCTTTATGACCTTCATTGCCTTCGTGAAATCACTGTTTGAAACCAGAGATGCCTCAGGATCGTTCCTGTATGCCATCATTCCCGCTTCACGGCAGAGATTCTCAAGATCAGCACCAACATACCCTTCAGTTGCTTCTGCGATCTTCTGTAGATTGATATCCTTATCTAGGGGCATATTCCTTGTATGCACAAGAAGGATCTTCAATCTTGCCTCCTTGTCAGGTGGAGGTATGTATATCATCTTATCAAACCTGCCTGCCCTTATGAGTGCACTGTCCAGAATATCCGGCCTGTTCGTTGCGCCAATCACAACCACTCCCTGCAGTACCTCAACACCATCCATGGAGGTGAGCAGCTGATTGACGATTCTTTCTGTAACTCCTGAATCTCCTCCACCCCCTCTTCTAGGGGCAATGGAATCGATTTCGTCAAGAAAAACAATTGAGGGTGCAACCTGTTTTGCCTTCTTGAATATCTCCCTGACCGCTTTTTCACTTTCTCCTACCCACTTGCTTAGCACTTCAGGTCCCTTGACTGAAATGAAGTTTGCATTACTCTCGTTGGCCACAGCCTTTGCAAGCAGGGTCTTTCCAACCCCAGGTGGTCCGTAAAGCAGGAAGCCCTTTGGTGCCCTGATACCAAGTTTCTTGAAAACTTCCGGTTTTAGAAGTGGAAGCTCAACACTTTCCCTCAATTCTCTCTTCACATCTTCCATTCCGCCAATATCATCCCAGTGAATATCTGGAATTTCGGCCATAACTTCCCTAAGACTGCTGGGTTCTATGAGTTTCAATGCTTCCCTGAAGTCATCCTCAACTACCGCCATTCTTTCCAGTATATCAGTTGGTATTGGCTTATCAAGATCTATATCTGGAAGATATCTCCTGAGGGCATTCATGGCAGATTCTCTTGCCAGTGCCGCAAGATCAGCTCCAACAAAGCCGTAGGTCATGTCTGCAATTTCATCCAGGAATTTTGATTTTGAATCCTCATCCATGTTCAGAGGCATTGCCCTCGAGTGAATTGTGAGGATCTCCTTTCTTCCCTTCTTGTCCGGAACACCGATATTTATCTCCCTGTCAAATCTTCCAGGTCTCCTTAGGGCAGGATCAACAGCATCTATCCTGTTGGTTGCTCCTATCACGATTACATGTCCCCTTTCCTTCAGGCCATCCATAAGCGTCAGCAACTGGGCAACAACCCTTCTTTCCACCTCACCCTGTACCTCTTCCCTCTTTGGCGCTATGGAGTCGATTTCATCTATGAAGATTATGGAAGGTTCCTTCTCCTCTGCATTTGTAAATATTTCACGAAGCTTCTGTTCACTCTGCCCGTAGTATTTGCTCATTATCTCCGGTCCATTTATTGAGAAGAAATTCGCCCCTGATTCATTTGCAACTGCCCTTGCAATCAAAGTCTTTCCTGTTCCAGGAGGTCCGAACAGCAGCACTCCTTTCGGAGGTCTTATGCCGAGCCTTTCAAATAGCTCAGGATGCTTGAGTGGTAATTCTATTATTTCTCTGACTTTCCCAAGCTGGTCTGATAATCCACCAATATCTTCATAACTTATTCTTGAAACATCCTCAAGTACTTCAGACGCAGGTTCCTCTCTTATTTCAATCTTGGTAGTTTCCCCAATTTCTATTGGAACCTTTGGAGGGACTGTCTTAACAACCTTGAATAACAGGCCAGAATGTCCAGCAAGTGTAAGGCCTGGAACACTTATATTATCCTGTTCTATCATTGGCCTTCTTATGAGGGCTCTCTGAACAAAATCATCGATTCCTTCACCAAATTTCAGTCTCTGTTCCTTTCTTATAATTGGTGCAAGAACAACTCTTGTAGCTATATCCGTCTTTACTTTTTTGACTTTTACCTTATCACCGATTGAGGCACCACAGTTATTTCTCATTACACTGTCTATCCTCACAATCATCTTGTTTTCATCTTCAGGTCTTGCTCTGAACACTCTTCCGACAGTCCTCTTGGACTTTTCAATCTCTACTACATCCCCAATTTCCACATTTAACTGGAATCTTGAGTCCTCGTCCAGTCTTACTCTGGACATTCCAGGATCCGTAGAATTAGCCTCTGCAACCCTTAAGGTGATTCCTTCTGTATTAGAACCTGACATATTTCTATAAGGACAAATCACTATATAATTTTAGAGTCTTAAAATAAAATATTACTTGCTTTTAAAAGGAAATTACCTAATATAATTAATATGGATTAAGTGACATCAGACCCAGGATGTTTTTTCACATAGTTTTTATCTTCAAATCGGATTAAAAAAGAGTAGTCTGTCTGTCTTTTCTATCGTCTTTATGATATATTGGCCATCCTGAGCTGTTTATACCCAATTTTTCTTTAAACAGATCCACTGTGTGGGGAGAGAAGCCTTCATAATGATTATTTGCAAATATATATGCTGTTTTTCCTTCGCTTTTCCTTATTATCTCAGCCCATCCTGTTATATCACTATCTTTAATCCTTTGAATTGTTCCAAATGAATCTTCCGGGATACTTCTATCTCCAACAAGTCTCAGGTAGATAAAATTGCCCGTGTCCCAGAACAGTTTCCTCGTGAAGGGGGAATCTGACCACGCAGTTGTAATGTTATAGCTTTGAAGAATAGATTCCGTTCTATCATTCAGCCATGAATTATCCCTGAATTCAAATGCAAATTCAATATGGCGGGGCAGAACTTCTATAAAATTCTGAAGTAGTTCAGGATCAGACTTAAGAAACGGTGGAAGCTGTATCAATACCGGACCTAATTTATCTGAAAGCATCTTTATCCTGCTAGTGAATAAACTAAGCTTATCATCAATATTAGTAAGAAGATTGACATGTGTTATGGTTCTGTCAAGTTTTGGACAGAATTTAAAATTCTTAACAGTGGTTTCATACCATGATAACAATGTATCTACTGTTGGGGTACCGTAAAATGTTGAATCAACTTCCACGCAATCAAAAGTTTTTGAGTACATTGCGAGGAGTTTATTCATCTGAGAACCATCGGGATAAAATTTTCCAATCCATTTCCTGTAACTCCATCCAGAACAGCCTAAATGGATGTCATCATCATACACGATTATAAATAATCAATCTCATTATTTATATTCTCTCAAACCTTAGACCATTACTGATAATATTGCTTCATTGCTGGTAGTAACGTTTAAATGCTAACGTTTAAATGCTTTCCATCATTTATTATATATGGATAAGTTTTACTTCAAGAGTTACGGAGTTGAAGTTGGCTCTGCTTCAAATTTAAATGAACTCAAGAGCGAAATAGCTAGACTGTCTAAAGAGGATCCACTATGTGTGGAATATCATCTGAAGGAAGGGCACCTTAAAAGCTGGCTTCTCTATATCGGAGAACCTGATGCCGCTAACAAAATCTCTGACGCAAAGACTGTAGATGAATTGATGAAACAGCTTGGCATCAAAAGAGTAGTTGCGAGGAAGGTGGCCAAGGGAAGCACGCCAATGAAGAAACCTGCAAGTGGCACAAAAGGGAAAACAACAAAGAATAATAAATAAGAAAAAAATCTCTGAATTCATATTTAATGAATGGAAAACCTTGATGCTACCTCTATACAGTGAGTATAATATAGCCTGAAAGAAACGCTATGGGCATCAATGGCATTTTATATTCAACTTTGGTGATACATTAAATTCAGGACAACTTGAAAAACTTAAGAGAATAAATCCACATATCCAGGTGCATAAGTTCGGAAACGGGTTATATGGGGTGGGAAAATGGATCGTTTTATTTTTTGGAAATGGAACGTTTCATTAACTGTGCCAATTTTAAGACGGTTCTGTAAATTGTAGAGTCACCACCATGAAAAAGACTAAACAGAATAAATAGCAATGATCACCTATAATCGCCAAACTGTCCTCAGCAGCAATTGATTTCACATGCTTTTTCAACATTCATTAAAAAGTCGTCTTCCCCAAAACTATATACTATATTATGATTTAAAAAAATATACTAAAATTTTTATACTGACTAGCAAATGCCTTTCCCATGTGGAGTTCAGAAGTCCTTGATCAGTGCGCTATAATAAGAATTAAGGGCAGGTTCCCACGTGAATTGCCATTGATGAACAGGAAAATGATGCTGGAAAACTCGTTCTTCTTCCTCAGCAAGGAAAACGAGGAATACTTTGTATACAGGAATCTGGAAAGAAAATTAACAGACATTGATAAGTTAAATCTTGAAAAAGATCCTGAGTTTAAGAGAAGAGGGATGAAGATCATAGACGATACTTTTTTGCAGATAAGGGTTGAAGATGATCTCCTTCCTGTGTTAAACAAGCTGAATGAACTGAAATGGTCCAGGGTAAATCCATGTATACTATCACACTCTCAGGATGCATACATTCATGTTGAATTTATTAATGATGACAGGGAAGCCTTTTCCAGGCTTATTCTTGAATTCATTGAATCTCATGTGCAGGATGTGGAATTAGTATACCTTGGCGGACAGAACGAAAGCATTCCATATATACTGAAACTTTTCCTGGATTTTGGAGGGAACTTAAATGATCTTTTCGTTATAAAAACAGAATGGCATATGAATTCACAAAACGTTCAAATTGAGAATAGTGGAGTCTTCCAGAACGAGGGAAAGTTTATACCAAATTATTTCACCAATGGCCCACATGACACCCTCATCTTCAAATTGGCCAGGACAGAAATAAAGGGCAAATATAAATTAATGAATTTTAATGATTCAAATATGGTGATGGAAATTGACACAGAAACAAACTTTTTTCATGATTTTAATACAGAGGTTGTAAGCAATTACTACGGCGCGCTCTTTTATGAAGCGGAGGTCAGAAATGATATCGTCACAAATTTTTATATTGTGGACAGAAATCTTTCTTCCGTCTTTCTTGCAGGGTTGAAGAGACACTGGAGCCTCCCTAAGAGATCGAATCACAAAAATCTTGTTGTATCTGCAATTGGGTTGGGTGAATTCTACAAGCAATCTGTTCCAGACAACCACGAAGCAATTTAAGAGCTTCAAGAATCTTCTTAATCTTGACTACATAGAAAATTGTATCTTTTTAAAACATGCTCCAGTCGGGATTTGAACCCGAGTCGAGAGATTGAGAGCCTCTTATGCTTGGCCTGGCTACACTACTGGAGCTTAAATGGCTATTGTAAATTGAGATTTATTACTTTTGATTTGTGTTGCAACCTAACATTTAAGGCTTTTCCTTATTAAAGGATGAGATGATCATAATCATATGCCGGTGATTGGTTGCGGTCTCGAGTCATTTGCAGGAAGTCCTGAAAAGAAAAGTAAGAAGAAGTTCACCATCAACTTCTTCGTTGTGATTCTCCTGTTCCTTGGATATATGAAATTTCTTATAAAGAAGTGATGACTCTCTTTCCCAATTCATCAGAGAAGGTCTCTATAATATCTGCCATCTTGGATGTATCTTCCGGAGGTATAAAGGAAAGAAGACTCTTCAGGAAATCATCGTGTACCTTCCTCATCTTCTCAATGAATTCCTTCCCTTTCTCAGTGAGTTCCACATATATAAC
This sequence comes from Thermoplasmatales archaeon, assembly GCA_027310185.1. Lineage (GTDB taxonomy): Archaea > Thermoplasmatota > Thermoplasmata > Thermoplasmatales > Thermoplasmataceae > Cuniculiplasma. Next base: position 133,979 of record DAIDBH010000014.1, on the reverse strand, counting down.
TCTCCTATCATCAGATGACCTCACTCTTTTTACATATCCCTTCTCTTCCATCTTGTCAGTCATTCCTGTAATCCATGCCTGAGTTACAAAGTTCAGATCAGCAAGGTTTGCCATGGTTTTCTTCCCGGTTTCAACAAGGATCCTTAATATCCTGTATTCTAAAACATTGCTTCCAACCTCATCAAATTTCTTGTCCATTCCATTGTACATAAGCTTGTATATTGTTCCAAGGCTTCTCCATATTCTTGTATAATCATCAACCTGAGTATTATCATCCTTCATTTTCTCACCCGTTACCAAATTAAGCATCACACTCTGAAATTCATCTGAGTTCATTTCTTAATATTTATAAATTCCATCCATTTTATTTATTGAATGATTACACTACTGTATAAAATGTTTATTAGTAAAATGTTAGGTATTTAAGGAATATCACTTCTATTCCATATTAGTACGCATGTTTTTAAGTGAGCCAATTCGAACATTTACCTTATATTGCTTAAGAAAATTCAGGATTATGGAGAATATTCAATCCACCAGGATACAGATGAGATACGGCGATTTAGATGCATTGGGTCACGTGAACAATGCAGTATTCCTGACTTACTATGAACTTGGAAGAACAAATTTCTTCATGCAGTATTTGGGAGGTTTCATTTCCAGGGATGTAAATTTTGTTGTGAATCACGCTGAGATAGACTTTAAAGCACCTATTCATTTTGAGGATGATCCGGTAGTGCTGACATGGATCTCACAGATCGGGAGGACGAGTTGCGTATTCAGTCACAAGATTATTTCTGAAGATTACAAAAGAATATTTTCAGAAGGAAAGACCGTTGTTGTGTGGATTGACGAAAACCTGAAGAAAAAGGAGATACCAATGGACATAAGGGAAAAACTGGAAGAGTTGATGGTAAATTATGTCTAGTAAGTCTGCAAAAGTCATAATCTGGGACTTTGATGGGACTATCTATCATTCAGAAGAGTCATACAGGGAATATGCGAAATGCATTGGAAGCCTGATGAAGGATAACGAATCGTTTGCAGATAAATCCATGCAGGTGATCAACGATAAAAAGAATGAAATTGGAGATGATGGATGGGCGATTATAGCAAATCTTGCTAGCGGATATGTAACTAAGGAAGAGATGGACATGTGCTTTGCAAGAACAAGGGAGAAGATGAATGATGGGAAGATCGCAGTTAACCTGCAGAGCACTGCCGTTAGGATCCTCAACTTCAGGGACGTAAGGCATATCCTCCTGACCAATACTCCAGAGAAATATGCGATTCCTCTTCTTGAAAACTTCGGGATAAAAAATCTATTTTACAGAATAGTTTGTTCTGCAAAAAAACCGGATTCGTTCAAAAACATAGTGAATGATCTGCTTAGGGATGAAGATACATTGCCAGAAGACGTATTGAGTATTGGAGATAATTACAGGAATGATATACTGCCATCAATGGAAATGGGTTTCAAAACAGTTTTCATCCAGAATTACCAGAGGAGTTCAAGAGCCGATCTCACAGTCAGGAAGCTGGATGAAGCCATCCCGTTCATAGAAAATTTCGTGAGAGGTTAATTTTCCTCATCCTCTTCAAGTTCCTTGAAGATAATCAGGTGTTCACCTGCGACCCTGAACTTGATCTCACCCTGAAGCTTGCTGAGATGATCTCTCTCAGTAAAACACCTCATTCTTACATTGTTATACAGAAAGGTTATCATCCTTCTAGATCCCATGAACTGGTTCTCTACCACCTTACCTGTAAATGGACCTGCAAGGTCAGGCAATATATCCTCATACCTAATTCCCGTGTCCGTGTCAATATTCATTCCTGTAAGCATGGATGCTGTCTTGCCATCAATGATATTGATCTCTCCTACAAAGCCAGAAACAAACCTTGTTTTTGGGTGCCTGTAAAGCTCCTCTGGATTCCCAGTCTGTTCAATCTTCCCTTTATGAATTATGACCATGCTATCTCCGAGTGCCATTCCCTCGACCTGATCATGTGTTACATGTATGGCAGTAAGTTCAAATTCTCTCTGGATTCTCTTTAGATAATCTCTCAGATCCACCCTTACCTTCGCATCCAGATTGGAAAGTGGCTCATCCAGAAGAAGAATATTCGGTCTCTTGATGACTGCTCTCGCTAGAGCAACCCTCTGTTGTTGACCTCCACTCAGTTCTCTGGGCAACTTGGTCAGTTTGTCGTCAAGCCCCATAATGTTTGAGATCTCGGAAATTTTCCTTTCTATTTCTCCCTGATCCATCTTCAGCTGTATGAGTGGCGTGGCTATATTCTGGTAAACGCTGAGGTGGGGATAAAGGGCGTAATTCTGGAATACGAGACCTATACTTCTCTTCCAGGGTGGACTGTTCAATATATCCTTTCCTTCCACTATCATCGTTCCCCTATCAGCGGTTTCCAGGCCTGCAATTATCCTGAGAAGAGTTGTCTTGCCTGATCCTGACGGACCTAGTATGGTAAGATAACTCTTCTCATTGAATGTAAGCTCTGGAACATCAAGGGCAGTAAAATTTCCAAACGTCTTTTTCAGGTTCTCAATCGTTATTTCGCTCAATTAACATTACCTCCGGTTCTCCACAATTTATCCACTCTGTTCCTGACAATTATAACCAGTATAATAGAGGGAATAATGCTCAATATACTTGAAGCTGCAAGCATTCCATATCCGACTGCTTCGTGGCCTATTGCTCCCCCTATAAGTATCGTAATTGTCTGTGCGCCATTTGGGTAATAGATACTCAGATTAAATGGGGAGTATGTGAGGGCCAGTGGAAATATAAGTGCTCCCCATGCCAGTATGAAGGCATAGAGGAATGTAACAAACATCCCATCATAACTCAAGGGCACAATTATCTTTCTCAGAGTTCGGAAGAGATTCATGCCATCCATGTTGGCAGCTTCCTCAACATGTTTAGGGAAATTTTGGTAAAAGTTATACATCATCCAGATGGACAGCGGCAGTATGAAAACTGGATAGGAAATGATCAGTCCACTTATCTCATTCAGCTGTCCAAGTGATGCTATAATATTATGCATTGGTATCAGGAAAATTATTGTTGGAAGTGAATAAATAAAAAGGACAAATCCTATGAATTTCAGTCCACCTAGCTTATATCTTGCAGCTACGTATGCTGCAGGAAGACCTATGAGTACAACTATGGCCGAGGCGACTAGTGAGGCAATAATGCTGGAAGTAAAATAAGGTATACCGGTATTTATGGCAATTCTATAATTTGATAGGGTGAGGTGTTTTGGATAAAACATTGGTGGTATACTTATTATCTCAGACAACGGCTTTATGGAGTCAAGACCAAGGAATACTATAGGTCCAATAAGGAATATGATAAAAAGTGCCATCCCGATATAAACAAGGATTTTTGGAATTTCCATGTTTGGCAGGTATTTCATGCCAGATTTCCATACTCTCGAAGTTTTTACCTTGGATTTTCTCAGGGTGAAATAAACAAATGCTACTGTAAATAGCGAGGAAAGCACGGAAACTATTATTATAATAACAGCAGCGAGTCCTATATCCTGTCCATAGTAATTCTGGTATGCAAAGTATGATAGATCGTTTATACCAAAGGGACTTGAATATGTATTGAGCACATAAATGGGATCGAAAGTGAAGGAGCCATACATAAGCATCAGAACAAAGGCAGAAAGTATGTTTGACTTGATGTATGGTAGTTCTATGTTTATCAGTTTCCTTGTACCCCTGATTCCATCCATTGACGTTGCCTCTTCTATGGAAGGAGGAACTGACTTGAGCCCCGAATAAATTATAAGCGTTGCCAGTGGAAGGCTGGACCAAACATCAACAAGAACAACACTCCAGGCTGAAAGGAAGATATTTTGATGTCCGATATAGTAAGGGATACCATAGGATGGGTTCATCATCAGTAGCCATATGTTGGCTGAAGTCACCTGCGGAATGAATGACGGAAGCAGGATCAGTGGAATCAAATATGGCTTATTCAGTCTTTTAATCAGCGTTGCCAGAGGAATGGCAAGCAAAACATCTATCACAGGAACTGCCAGAGTATAAATTATTGTATTCTCAACCAGCTGGTTCATGTGGGGGGTTTCAATCAATATTATATAATTCTTAATCCCAACAAAAGTTGCCACTTCTGCAAAATTGAAAGACTCAAAGGAAATTATTACATTATCAAAAATAGGATACAGAACAAAAATAAAAAAATAGATGAGAGCAGGCAAAGTAACAATTATTGCCTGCTTTCTAATCGAAGACTTTGACATGTTACAGGGTAATTCCTTGATTGTTTAATTCCTTTACCCATTCTGATGCCGCGGTACTTAAAGCTGTTTTAGCTGTTGTCTTGTCTTCCAGGTAGTTAAGGACCTGATCGTTGAAATCTGGAATCAGTGTTGAGAACAGTGGAGATGCCTTAAGGAATACCTGAGAGTATGTTTTATCCACCTTTATTGTGCTTGAATAGTTATTTACCTGTGAGAGCCAGGTGAAGTTTGATAGTTTCGATGCTGACGATAGGCCGGAGTATGTGGACGGAACGTATGAATAGTTCTTTATTCCCATTGAGAACTCTGAAGATGATGATGCAAACTGGAGGAATTTTAGATCCAGGGTAATGTTCTTGCTGTAAGGGTTTACGCCAAGGAATGTTGGTGAATATCCTGTGTAACCTCCAGGAAGGAGAGTTATTCCCAGATCATTTCTCACCAGGGATGATGAGTTTTCATATGTAGGAATGAAGCTTGACCAGGCGAGACCCATTGCGTAATCACCAGTTCCAAAGAATAGTTCCTGCTGGTCATATCCTATGGGCTGTGAACTTACACTTGGCTCGTAACTTGTAAGGTTCTTGTACATAGTCAGTGCCTGTACACCATAACTGTTATTATAGGAAGGCACAACTTTGCCGTTCTGAAAACCGAAATAGGTCCAGTAATTGGGTGAACTGTCTGCAGGTATCCCGGTCTTGCTCTGTCCCTGACCGTATGGATAGAAGAGGTTGTAGAAAGTATCTATGATGGAGTGTGAAGCGCTGTCTGGAAACATGAGTGCATACTTATTACTGCTTCCATCGAATTTAGTATGAGTGGAAACGTAGCTTGATACGGCATTCAGGGCTGACCAGTTGTCCAGTTTTGATGGCGTTATATTATAGTGATACTGATCATAGAATCCTCTTTCGAGTGTTCCATTATTGAACACAGTCTTGTTGTAAACCAGGATATAACCGACAACTGTATGAATTGGTATTCCTATGAAATTATACCCATTACCAGTTGCATTTGGGGCATATGAACCAGACGCCAGGTCACCGGAGAGATAATTTGCTGAGTTTAGGTATTTCTGTCCTGTAGTGCTGTTCAGGTTATACAGATATGGTGCAAGAGCAGGAGCCTGCGATGCATAATACATGAATATATTTGGAGGAGATGTCTTTCCCTGAAGAGCAGCCAGTGCTGTAGTTGTCATGTCTGAATATCCGACAGAATTAATCTGCACACTCACATCAGGATTCTTTTTCTCAAACTGTAGTGCAACAGCCTTCAGATATGATTCAGTCATACTCCCACTATCTACCATAACATTAATCGTTTGCTTCTTTGCAGGCTTATCAAATAATAAAACGCCTAAGCCTGCAACAATAACTATAACCACCACAATGGCGGCAATCCACTTAACGGAGCTACCTTTTTTTGAGCTTTGCATTTTGACTCAAAACTATATCTAGTTCATAACTTAACCTTTTTCTATGTAGAATATTGTCCCAAAGCACCTAAATATAAAGCAATATGAATATAAGCAACCCATATCAATAGGATATGCTAATTAAATCAAACTAACTTTTTAATAGAACGATATCATGGAAGAACAGTGAAAATATGAAAAATGGCGGAAGAGATGTATATATGGTATCAGGAGGGGTAACAAAGTTTACCAAGTCTAATCCTGCAATGGATTTCAGGCTGAGAACTAAAAAGGCCTTTGATTATGCCCTGAATGACATTGGAATCAGCGTGAAAGATATTGACGGCTCTGTAGCATCATATTTCTCTGATCATTTTCAGAGACAATTAATGTCAGGAATAATGGCGCAGGATTATCTGGCACTTACGCCCAAGCCAAGCAAGAGGGTTGAAGGTGGAGGTGCAACAGGTGGACTGGCTTTTCAAACAGGTGTTGAGGAAGTGGCTTCAGGAAGAATGGATGTATGTGCTGTTTATGGTTTTGAGACAATGTCTCACGTAAACACCTGGAAGGGAAATGAATTCATAGCACTGGCAAGCGATACAAACTTCGACTATCCTGTTGGTGGTTTCTACACAGGTTATTATGCCATGATGGCCGTAAGACATATGCACGAATTCGGAACAACGGTTGAACAGCTTGCAAAGGTCTCTGTAAAGAATCACGGAAACGCAATGCATAACCCCTATTCCCAGAGTCCAATGAAGATCACAGTCCAAGATGTGAGAAGTTCTCAGATGGTATCATATCCGTTGACAAGACTTGACGTATGTACAATGTCAGATGGAGCAGCTGTTGCAATACTTGCATCAGAGGAAAAAGCATTCGAAATGTGTGATCACCCGGTGAAAATTTCAGGTATAGGAACAGGGACAGATACAATGCGTTTATCTGACAGGCCAATGTTGAAGGTGCCACTTCTTCCAAACGAGAAAGAATCAGATTACAGAAATCTGAAGTATCCGGGTGTTCATTCATTCCGAGCAGGCAGGACAGCAGCAATGGAAGCATACAAAAATGCCGGAATTACTGATCCACTTGAAGAAATTGATGCCGTGGAACTCCATGATGCATACACATCATCTGAAATACAGACATATGAGGATCTTGGTCTCTGCAAATACGGTGAAGGAGGGCACTTCGTGGAAGAAGGAAAGGCTGACCTGAATGGAAAAGTAGCTGTAAATCCATCAGGAGGCCTGCTTGCTTCAGGTCATCCAGTAGGTGCAACAGGAATAATGCAATCCGTTTTTATGTTCTGGCAGCTTCAGCATTCCATTAAGAAGCATTTCAAGGATGATGCGCTTCAGGTAAAGAATGCAAAGAGAGGACTCATCCACAGTCATGCTGGAACAGGTACTTATGTTACTGTTTCAATTATGGAGGCGGTAAAATGACCATAGACTATGATGCAAAAATGCCAGAAACCCAGAATGGTACTGAAGTGTACAATACAGATCCGCTCATTGTAAAATCTCACTATGAAATAGATTACATCCACAGTTATGCACAGGATTCTGAATTTTTCCGGGCACTGGGAAAAAAGAAGCTTATGGGAAGCAAATGCAAGAGTTGTGGATATGTGTATGCAACACCCAGAGGACATTGCATGTTCTGTGGTTCAGAGACCGAGTGGCACGAATTGCCAACTGAGGGAAGAATCCACACGTTTACAACCTGTTACTTTGGCAGTGAGAAATTCCTCCCAGAAACTCCGTTCAACCTTATCATGGTAGAGTTTGAAGGTGTAGATTCTCTTTTCATGGCCAGGTTAATAGGGGCTTCACAGGAAGACTTAAAAATAGGAATGAAAGTAAAGGCAAAATTCAAGAGGAATCTTACTTTCAGCCCAACAGACGTCTATTTCGTACCCATGAAGGAATAGAAATATGACTTCTGACAATTTTTTTTCAAATCAGGATAAACGGGTTTTTATTTTAAAAATGGAGAACCAGATTGATAGGGGTGCATTATTATCAAGGTACAGCAGGACAGCAACACTTGATATCCGGGAACTTTATAGAAAGGAATTCCAGGAGAATCCAGACAGGGGAAAGAAATTTTATGAAAGGGTATTCCTGGAGTATGGGGATGAATCTGTAGCTGAACTTATTTCGATTCAGATCGGTATACAGGGGATTTCAAATATAGTCACAAAGTTAATCGAAGAAAGTAGGGTCGGTTTATCATATCTTGAAAAATCCTCAAGATACGTGAGTTACGACAAAAAGACAAATGGGAAATATCTGTTTCTTGATTTTGATAAAACCGGTATTCCAGTGAAATTTGAAGGTGAGTACAACTCCTTAATGGAAAAACTGTTCGATTTTTATTCATATGCAATTCCATCTATCAGAGAAAAGCTGAGGGAGAATTATCCTTTTTCCGACTTCCAGACAGGTGGAGAAGATTCGGCCACGAAGGCATATGAAACTGCTCTCAAATCGAGGACTCTTGATGATATAAGGTCAATCCTTCCTTCCAGCACTCTGACAAATATGGGTATTTCTGGAAACATCAGAGCATTCATTCATCTTATCCAGAAACTGGATCAAAGTGGAATTCCAGAGGCAAGAGAGATTTCAGATCTGATTTATAATGAACTTTTCACTGAGTTTGAAAATCTTGTAAAGTCAGCCAGAGACCCACGTTACGTCAAAAATCGGGAGATCGAGATTGAAAAACCTAACATTTATCATTTACACGGTTCAGAATGGAAAGATAACAGATCAGTGGAAGTAATATTAACAGATTATTCTAAAAAACAGGCAGCGAGTATTGGGAGCACACTGAGCTTTTCAAATCTCTCTTATAATGATCTGCAGAAAAAAGAAATGATTAGTTTAATAGTGGATTCAAGGGGGAGCAGGAGGGATAAATTACCAAGAGCATTTGAATTTGTCAACATGACTTACAGGATCATAATGAATTATGGAGCTTTCAGGGAGTTCCAGAGACATAGATTCATGAGTATATTAAGAAAAGACCTTTCGCCAGAGCATGGTTATTACATCCCAGAATATATTTCCAATAATGCAGACCTTGAGTCGAGGATGAAGACATTGATTGATGAGGTTGAAAAGCTATACATTAAAATAAGGGAAGAAGCCGGGGGTAAACTGGCACAATACGTGTTACCATACTGCACAAATTATGAGATTCTTGTCAATACAAATCTCAGGGAATTAGTGTATTTCAGTGAGTTGAGGTCCACGCCGCAGTCACATCCAGATCTGAGGGAAACTGCAATTAAAATGGTAAATGCATTTGTAGAACAGGAGCCTGACTTCAGGTCATTATTTAAGTTCGTTGATTACGGTAAATATCCGCTGGGAAGATTTTTCCAGGAATACAGGAAAGAGGAAAAGATAAAAAAATTATGAATATGGTGAAAAAGGAAATAATGGCAGGGGAATATCAATAATGAAATTGAGTCTTGGTCATTCAAATATCCATTTATCCTAACATTATGAAATGGAACCAAGCTACTGAACAAAGAGTAGTTCACCCACCTAATTTTTATCGTAAAAATATGCATAAGATTTATATTGAAGAACAAATTTACCAAGTAGAAATAAGGAGGAACAAAGATGTTAAACGGACAGATGCCGATATTTATATTAAAAGAAGGTACAAGCAGGGATCAGGGTAAGAATGCACAGAAGAATAATATAGATGCAGCAAAAGCCATTGCTGAAGCTGTGAGAACAACTCTTGGCCCGAAGGGAATGGATAAGATGCTGGTCGACTCCATTGGGGATATCATTATTTCCAATGATGGGGCAACCATTTTGAAAGAAATGGATGTGGATCACCCTACGGCCAAGATGATAGTTGAAGTTGCCAAGTCACAGGATACAGCAGTTGGAGATGGAACTACTACTTCAGTCGTACTTGCAGGAGAATTCCTGAAGCAGGCAGAGGAACTACTGGAACAGGGAGTGCATCCAACAGTTATCGCAAATGGATACAGGCTGGCAGTAAATCAGGCAAAGAAGGAACTGGACAATATTGCAAAGGATGTAAAGGATGACAAATCTCTTGAACAGGTTGCAAGAACTGCACTTTCAGGCAAGAATATAGGCCTTGGCGGAGACTTGCTTTACAAGTTAATTGTAAAGGCAGTAAATGCAGTAGCTGAAGAAAAGAATCATAAGTTCACTGTCGAGCCATCAAGCATAAAGATAGATAAGAAGAGTGGAGGAAGCGTGAACGAAACTGAACTGATTATGGGTCTTGTCATAGACAAGGAAAAAGTTCATTCTAAGATGCCCTCTGTAGTCAACGATGCAAAGATAGCACTTATTGATTCAGCACTTGAAATTAAGAAAACAGAAATAGAGGCAAAGGTCCAGATTTCGGATCCATCCAAGATACAGGACTTTCTTGATCAGGAAGTTGACACATTCAAGGCAATGGTATCCAAGGTAAAGAAGAGTGGAGCAAATGTTGTTCTTTGCCAGAAGGGTATAGATGATATTGCCCAGCACTATCTTGCAAAGGAAGGGATTTATGCCGTCAGAAGGGTAAAGAAAAGCGACATGGAAAAGCTTGCCAAGGCAACAGGTGCAAAGCTGGTTACAAACCTTGATGATCTTTCACCATCCTATCTCGGTTCTGCAAAGAGAGTTGAAGAGAAGAAGATAGGAGACGACAGAATGACCTTTGTGACTGGGTGCAGTAATCCAAAGGCAGTAAGCATACTTATCAGAGGCGGAACCGAACATGTTGTATCTGAGATTGAAAGGGCACTGAACGACGCCATAAGAGTGGTTGCCATAACAAAGGAAGATGGAAAAATACTGCCAGGTGGTGGAGCAGTTGAATCTGAGCTTTCACTCAGAATAAGGTCATATGCTGCCAGTGTTGGCGGAAGGGAGCAGCTTGCCATAGATGCATTTGCCAAGGCTCTTGAAGTCATTCCAAGAACACTTGCAGAGAATGCAGGTATGGACCCAATTAACACTCTCATACAGCTTAAGGCAGAGCACGAAAAGAAAAATATCAACACAGGGATCAACTTTAGTGAAAACAAAGTATCCGACATGTTTGCACTCGGTGTATTTGACCCGCTTAAAGTGAAAAGACATGCACTTGAGAGCGCAGTGGAAGTTGCTACCATGATATTGAGAATTGATGATGTCATAGCAAGCAAGAAGAGTGCACCATCCCCGGGCGGAGGCATGGGTGGAATGGGCGCTGGCGGTATGGGCGGAATGCCACCATACTAAACCAGCCATTTCTAAAATTTAAATTTTTATTGTTTTTACCGATTCATCGTAAAGTAAAGGAGATTAAGTGTCTCTTCATTCAAAAATTAATTTTTTTTCATCTGGATTTCCAGTTCAAAGGATTTATATGACTTATAATTAAAAATATAATTTTACACAATTTAGAATTGAGATCAAGCAGGCCTAAAAAGTTAATATAATGTAAAATATTATTTATCCTTTTATGTAATTGCCTTACGGTAAAATATGAATCTTTACGAGTATATGGGAAAACAGATTTTTAGGAAGTACGGTATTCCAGTACCGGAAAGCTATCTTGTGGAAAAGGAATCAGACATCAGGAATTTTGAGAAGCCAGTGGTAGTTAAGTCACAGATTCTTCTGGGAGGAAGAGGTAAATCTGGAGGAATAAAATTTGCCAGGTCCCAGCAGGAACTCAATGACGGTGTCAAGGAATTACTTGGAGCAAAAATTAGGGGATTAACCGTAACAAAGGTCCTGATTGAAGAAATGATTCACATCAAAAAGGAAATGTATGTCAGTATTGCCCTGGACAGAACAGAGAAGGAACCAATTCTAATAGCAACAACACAGGGCGGAGTCGAGATAGAGTCTATACCACACGATCAGCTTTATACAAGACACATAGACCCAATTCTAGGATACTCTGATTTCATAGGAAGGGAAGCTGTAGCATTCATGAAGCTTGAACCTGATATTGCTAAACAGTTCATGTCCATCCTGAAAATACTGTATAAAATATGGGTAGAGGAAGATTGTGAGCTTGTTGAAATAAATCCTCTTGTCATAACAGAGGAAGGAAAGTTAATAGCTGCAGATTCTAAGGTTGTCGTTGACAGTGATTCAGTATACAGGCACAAGGAATTTGAAGTAGTTGATCCAGAGAAGACACCACTGGAACTTGAGGCTTCCCAGAAAGGCTATGCGTTCATCGAACTCGACGGGAACATTGGAGTTATTGCGAATGGTGCTGGGTTAACAATGGCAACTCTTGACGCACTCACTCTTCACAAGGGAAAGCCGAGGAACTTCTTAGATCTCGGAGGAACAGATAACTCGGACATAGTTGCAAACGCTTTTGATCTTGTCCTTAAGGCAAAGCCAAAGGCAATACTTGTCAACATCTTTGGCGGGGTCACCAAATGTGATACAGTTGCAAACGGGATAGTAATGGCAAAGAATAAACTCTCAATCACACAGCCAATTGTTGTTAGATTGAGTGGTGTAAGGGATGATGAAGGAAGGAAGATCCTGAAGGACAGTAATATTGATTCATTCCCAACGATGATGGAAGCCATAGAGAGAGTTGTAAAATTAGCAGGGGGTAATTAAAATGAGTGTTTATGTTGATGAAAATACAAAAGTGATTGTTCAGGGTATAACAGGGCATCAGGGTGCATTTCATGCCGGAGAAATGCTTGCATTCGGAACAAAGGTTGTTGCAGGTGTTTCACCAGGAAAGGCTGGAACTAAATTCATGGACAAGGTACCAATAGTTGGTTCAGTAAGGGATGCAATGGAATTCAAGCCAGACGCCACTATGATCAGTGTTCCTGCACCATTTGTAAAGGATGCAGCATTCGAGGCTATCGATTCAGGAATCAACTTCATATATATACTCACTGAGCACGTACCTTTCCACGATTCAATGGAGATAGTACACAATGCCAGGAGAAAGGGTGCAGTTGTAATTGGGCCAAATGGGCCGGGTATAACAGCAGTAGGCAAATGCAAGATCGGAATCATGCCAAACAAAATATTCAGGAAAGGTAATGTTGGTATCGCATCAAGGAGCGGAACACTAACCTATGAAATTGTGGACGCGGTCACCAAGAGTGGAATGGGTGAAAGCACAGTCATCGGTCTCGGTGGAGATCCGGTTGTTGGATTAAATTACATAGATGTACTGAAGCAGTATGAGAAAGACCCGGATACTGAAAAAATAGTTCTGGTTGGTGAAATAGGGGGCAGCAATGAAGAGCTTGCAGCCCAGTATATACAAAAGCATATCACAAAGAAGGTTGTAGCGTATATAACAGGAAGAAGCGCACCACCAGGAAAGAGAATGGGGCATGCAGGCGCCATCATTGAGAAGGGAGTTGGAACTGCGGAATCTAAGATTAAGGCATTCAATGCAGCTGGAGTAAAGGTTGCAGAATACCCCACAGATGTACCTTCATTGCTGGAGTGATCGGCATGATTAAAAAAGATTTGGTATCAATTCTTGATATCAGGGACGACTTTAACGAGATAGTAAATCTGGGGTTGAAGTTCAAGAGATCAAGATACCAGACAAACCCATGGGTTGAGGGCAGATCCATGGGCATGATCTTCGAGAAATCCAGCACAAGAACCAGAGTTTCTCTGGAAACAGCAATGTACCAGCTTGGAGGAAACGCACTTTACCTTAACCCCTCTGACATGCAGATGGGCAGGGGAGAGACAGTGGAGGACACTTCAAGAGTCCTTTCAGGAATGCTTGACATTATCACATACAGGGCATTCAGCCATGAAAACGTGGTCAAGCTTGCAAAATACTCTTCAGTCCCTGTAATCAACGCTCTTGACAATCAGGAGCATCCTCTTCAGATGATAGCAGATTTCATGACCATAGCTGAAAAGAAGGGAGATTTTCACGGCAAGAAATTTTCCTATGTCGGCGATGGAAACAACATGGTTAATTCACTTGTACTGACCTGTGCAATGACTGGAATGGATATCTCTATCGGAACACCGAAGAATCATATGCCAGACCAGTCATTCATAGAAAAGGCAAAAAAAATAGCAAAGGAAACTGGAAGCATCGTAACCCTGACAGATAAACCTGACGAAGCAGTAGAGGCTGCAGATATAATATATACAGACGTTTGGGTTTCCATGGGTGAGGAGAAACAGAGGGAAGAGAAGGAAAGAGACCTTAAGCCATTCCAGGTCAACAGTGAACTTGTAAAAAATGCAAGAAAGGACTATATATTTATGCACTGCCTCCCTGCCCATAGGGGCCTTGAAGTAACAGATGAAGTGGCGGATAGCATCAACAGTGTAATTTTCCAGGAAGCCGAAAACAGGCTGCACAGTGCTAAGGCAGCTATTGTTTACCTTTTAAGCCATTAAAAGGAAACATAATTTTTTATACAATTTTTAGCATTAGAGGATATGACGGAATTGACAGAGTCAATGAAAAAGTTCCACGTTGAAAATGGTCAGAACCTTGATTTCCTTGAGATCAAAACCGAGGGTAGCAGGGGGAAGATAATGGTCATTTCTGAAATCTGGGGGCTAACAGCATTCATAAAATCCTTCAGCAGGAGACTGGCAAAGGAAGGGTATGATGTAATTGCACCTGACCTTTATTCAAGACCAGAGGATAAACAGGTATTCACTGAGGAGAATATAATGGACGCGATGCGCCCAATGTGGTCACTTCCACCAGAAAAGAGGAGGGATCCAGCAGCAATAAAGGAGGTAATGGGAAAGCTGTCTCCGGTGGGAAAACAAATTTTCAACTTTGTTTCCGAAAAGAGAGAACTCATGGAAAAGCGGATGCTATCAGATCTCGCTAATCTTTATGATCAGGAGATGAAAGGTGTTGGGAAGAAAGGAGTAGTTGGATTCTGCATGGGCGGAGGACTTGCATTCCAGATATCAACATCAAAAGAATTTGAAGCTTCAGTTATATTCTATGGTGCAAGCCCTAGAAATCTTGACGACATGGAACACATCAAGGGGGCGTTATTTGGAATCTACGCTGGTGAGGATAGTGGTATAAATGCAACTCTCCCGCAGGTAATGGAAAGGGTAGTAAGATATAAGACTGATTTTGAAATGAAGATGTATCCGGGAACATATCACGCCTTTTTCAATGATACTGGAATGAGTTATAACCGGGAAGCTTCAGAAGATGCATGGGAAAGGGTGAAATATTTCTACAGGAGGTACCTGAAATGAGCGAAATAAAGCAGGAAGAGGAAGGCATATTTGATGGTTGTTTCTATGTATGGGTAGATGTAACCAAGAAATACATGTCAGGTGATGGAAAGACCTTCAATGACTACAAGAAGCTTGAAAAGGATTGAACATCCTATTCCAGTCTTTTTGCGTATAACAACAGCACATCAATAGTTGCCCTATCCTTCTCGTGATGAGCGTAAGTTCTTGGAATTATGAGCTTCTTTTTCGTATATGCCAGAACGGTTGCCCGATTCCTTAAGAATTCAAGAACAAAGTCCTTCACTTTCCAGTTATGAATGAGATAGATGAAGTCGCCTATTCTAAATATATTCTCAAGAAACGGCAGGTCTGAGTCCCTGATAACTGAACCAAAGGGTGTATTACAAATTACTGTATCCCAGTGGCCATCAATCTTCCTTATGTCACCTATTACAATTTCAACGTTTTTAAGATCATTCAGATTCTTCTTAAGTACTTCTTCCTGATCTTTATCAATTTCCAGTGCTGTAACAAACCTGGCACCAAAATAGATAGAACCGTAGGAAAAAATCCCATTACCACTACCAGCATCCAGAACTTTTTTTCCCGCTATATCTCCATTCACAAACGCAAGATTTAAGACCTCAGAAGCAAGAACAGAATCTGTTGAATATTGCTCCAGTTCGTTCTTTGGTTTTTTTAATGGTTCCAGTTTTGATAATTTTATCTCAAGATCTTTTTTCGAAAGTTTCAATCTTCCCTGCTCTTTCCACCAATAGCCATCTTAATTACATCAACTGCTACCTTCTTTGAGGTCTCCCTGGACATTCCTCTTGATCTCAGTATATCCTCTATTTTTCTTATAGCCCTTTGTTTCTTCCATGTCCCTTCTTCATGTGCTGCGAGAACTATATATCTGGCTATCTCCCTATCCACATCGATGCCAAACCTCTCTCTTATCTTTATCTGCCAAATCGGAATGAGAATGTCTGGAATATTCCTCAAGTTATTGCTCTCTCTTCTCTGAGCTATAATTTTATTCGGATCTTTCCTTCTAACCGATGGCATACTGCATGATTAATAATTAATAATTAAATTTATTTTTATTGAGTTGTTTTATTAAATTGGTACAATTCTTACTACGTTGCTTCCTCTAATTATCACAGTTCCTAGTTTTCTGTTAAGTTCTT
The DNA here is from genome assembly GCA_027310185.1 of Thermoplasmatales archaeon. GTDB lineage: Archaea > Thermoplasmatota > Thermoplasmata > Thermoplasmatales > Thermoplasmataceae > Cuniculiplasma. The sequence continues at coordinate 117,834 of DAIDBH010000014.1, read as the reverse complement.
CCCCAGTCTCTTCCACTGACCCCATGACCATGTTCATGTACTCGTCATATCCTGTCAGCACACCTTCCAGGGTCCTGTTATCCTTTAGCAATAACGATACTTTTTTGTTTAAATTTTCTTCCAATACTTTCATCGGTACTATCATTTTTATCACTCAGTTATATTCCTCGCTGTCAATATCTTCCTTCCTCATTATGAACTGTATCAGTCCTCTAATGACGTCCTTCATGTCATCGACTTCCTTCCTCAAGCTCACTATATCCTTGTTGAGTCTTTCTATATCCTTTATGTTGGTTTCTCCTTTCATCTTTTCATCTCCCCAAATTCAGGTGCCCCGTAATCAGGAGCTATTTTTCTCATCTCACTCCTGTTGCAGTTCTCGCAGAAAAGAACGCCGTTTTTAAGAACAAGCACTTCTCTGCATCTCGAGCACCTTGACTTGAGAACACCAAGTCTGTTCCCACTCAAGGTTATTTCTAGATTTTGACCGACCCTGATCACCTTTCCTCTTATTAGGTCTCCTATATGCACAGTCTGTGCTCTTCTATCATCCTTCTTATAATCCTGCATGTTTCTGATGTATCCATCTGCCATATAGTTCTCAAGTTTTCCATTTATCTCTATGCCCACTATCTGGACAGAAACCTGTCTTGAATCGTTCTTTATAATTTTGCCGTAAACTATATCCTCATTCTTTGGTCGAATTTTCTGTATTCCATTATCTACACTGGCAATAAGCTCTTTTTCGTTTTTCCTGACTTCTCCTGACGTAACAGAAACTATTCTTGAATTTTCTTCCAGTGTGTTCCTTCCTGGCAAATATTCTTCTGAATAAGCCAGAATGTCACCAGGTATAACATAGGTAAGTTTCTCTTCTCCCATACTAATCATTTCTGAATTTGTTAAATCAATTCATGTTATTAATGTTTTCAATTTTTCAGTATATTTATTGTCTGAACTATTGAAATTTTCAACCTGCGTTAACTCGAATTGCTCAGATAAAGATACTGGATTTTGTGACAGTGGACAGATGCAATCATAAAGATATTGATTAATGAAACAATTATGAAAAGGGCTTGTGGGGTAGCTAGGATATCCTAATGGCCTTCGAAGCCGAGGACCCGGGTTCAAATCCCGGCAAGCCCGTAAGGAAATAAATGACAAAAGTTCAAGAATCTGCTATTTTGTATCTTAATGCAATTCTGTATTTAGAAGACTGATTCTAGTAACATAACGTTTATTACTGCATAAAAAACGTCACCTTGAGTTTTCATCTGAAATGTTTGACATTCTAAGTTAAAAAATTTAAAGAAGAAAATAGAAACGTTATTCTATGCTTGAAATATAGCTAAATATGGATGAGGACTTCTATATTGAAGGAGAGGAAAAGTTTGGGGCCATATCATCTCATTTCTATAATATATCCAAGGTTATTCCTGTCTTCAGGAGATACAATAAATTTGTGTTAGGCGATCTGGTATCATATAAGGTTACAAAGGTACTGGATATAGGCTGTGGCACAGGCAATATGCTTCTTTCTTTCAGTAAATTAAATCGATCAGCATCATATTTAGGTATAGATCCCTCAGGGGAAATGATAAAAATAGCAACAGCAAAGGCTAAGAAAATGGGTTTGACAGGAAATACAGAATTCAAGCAGGGTAGTAGCAGAATGATTCCGTCAGAATCCAAATTTGAAATGATTTATGTAAGTATGAGCTTTCATCACTGGAAACAGAGAAATGAATCTATTACTTACATTATGAATTTTTTAAAACCGCAAGGGACACTCAACATTTACGAACTTCAGCCCCAAACAACATTCTATAAAAGAATCGCCAATAGCCATACAATGAGTGAAGAAAAGTTCACGGAAATTGGAAGAGAACTTAACCTTAACTTCAGCATTAAAAAAGACAAGGAATTTATTAGATGTTCATACACTCAAAAGACTGAGTAAATTACTTTTCGTGTTTTTCCATCTTTTTCCATGCTCCCATACCACCCTTCAGATGAGATACGTGCTTAAACCCTCTTCTTAGGAGTGTGGCTCCAGCAGCTCTACTCCTATGTCCTGTTGCACAAATTAGAATATATTCCTCGTCTGATGAAAGTTCTTTTGCCATTTTCTTTATCCTGCTTAATGGTATTGAGGCAGCTTCCTTAATATGACCTGATTCGTATTCTCTTTTTGTCCTGACATCTACAATCTTTGTGTTCCCTTCCGTTATCTTTGATTTTACTTCCTCTGGCGTTAATTCATTTAAGTTGGGAGGTGTTTTGAAGAAGTCCATTATAGACATGAATAGCAATCCCTAATTAGTATAAAATGAAATCTCTTAAAAATAGGAGAAATTATGAATAGATAAATTTTAATAATGTTTTTACAGTAAATGTAATGTAGAAGTATGAAAACATCTAACGTTGAAGTAATATGTCCCATGATCACTCCATTTGATGGAGAAGGTAAGCCATCACGGGAAAACCTGAAGGTATTCCTAGAGGATATGAAAGAATTTGGTATTAACAAAATATTTCCACTTGGGAGCAACGGTCTTTTCAATTTGATGACCTTGGAAACAAAGAAAGAATTTCTCAAGATGATCCAGGATGAGGCCTCAGATTTTGAAGTACTTGTAGGAGTAGGGTCACAAAACACCGAAGAAGCAAGAGAGATGGCAAAGTATGCCGAAGATTTAGGGTTCAACAAGATTGTCCTGCAACCAACATATTATAACAGGGCTGAACAGTCCTGGATAATAAGGCACTTCGAGGCTGTTTCCGAGGTTTTCTCTGGAAAGTTCTACATCTATAATATACCACAGTTTACTGGTTCAAGGGTTGAAATAGAAACGATGAAATCTCTGGTTGAAAACATTGGTAGAATTGAAGGAATCAAGGATTCATCAGGAGACATAAGATTTTTTAACGAGGTCGCATCCAATTTTTCAGACAATCTTAAAGTATACCAGGGGCAGGATGATCTTCTCCTTCAGGCACTTTCAATAGGGGCAAAAGGTGGGGTTTGTGGAACCACAAACATAAATCCACTTGTTACGGACGTTTATAAATATTTTGTAGATGGAAACATGACGATGGCAACTAAAACCCAGAGAATATTCAATCAATTCTTCAGAATGGTAAATGAGTATCCTTTTCCAGCAATGGTTTATGCAGCTTTCTACAGGAAGCACAATATAAAGGGAAAATTACCAGACCCAATTACCACAATACCAAAAATTGTTGAAAGCAAGATCATGGATATGCTGAATTATACAACGCACATAGAACCCCAATAAAATTTAATTTTACCAATAAACTATTTATATAATCTTAAGTTAACGTTTTACTCTGTGAAGGAGGAGAAAAGCATGGACAAAACAACATATGTCAAGTTTGAAACTCCCGAGTCTTTAGAGAAAAAGATTCTGGAATTAGTAGAGAATTGCTATAGAAGTGGAAAAATCAAAAAAGGCACAAATGAGGTAATAAAGTCAATAGAAAGAGGGGAAAGCAAGCTCGTTGTTATAGCTGAGGATGTAAACCCACCAGAAGTTGTATACTTTATCCCTAAGTTATGCGAAGAGAGAAAAGTGCCATTTGCCTATGTAAAGACAAGATCGGAACTTGGATCAAAAGTAGCCATAGGATCAACTGCTTCGATTTCAATTACGGATGTAGGGAAGAACGAGGAACTACTCAAGCAAATAACATCAGAAGTAGCAAACCTCAATAAGTGAGGTGTCTTGAATGTTAGATGATGCAACACCAGCTGAAGTTGTGGAATTAATGGGTAGAACTGGCATGACCGGAGAGGCTACCACTGTTAAGGTAAGAGTACTGGCTGGCAGGGATCAGGGGAGAATCATCGCTAGAAATGTCCTTGGTCCCGTAAAGGTTGGCGACATACTGATGCTAAGAGAAACTGCTAGGGAAGCTAAGAAGCTTTCAATGAGGTGAATCTGATGGTTAGTAGAGAATGCAGCTTTTGTGGAACTGAAATTGAACCCGGAACGGGAATGGTTTACATTCGCCGTGATGGAGCAATTATCAATTTTTGCAGTAAAAAATGCAGGATAAATCAAACAAAGTTGAAAAGAGTGCCAAGAAAGGTGAAATGGACTAGAGAGTACCAGAATCTGAAGGCAATAAGAAAAGCATCTGAAGCACACAACCTTGAACAAAAGAAGCCGGCTGAAAGTGAACCGGTTACTGAGGAAGTTAATCAGGAAGGCAGTCAATAATGGCAGCAGAAAAAACCCTCATTTTAATAAAGCCAGATGGAGTTAAAAGGAGATTATCTGGGGAAGTAATTAAAAGGCTTGAGCAGAAAGGAATAAACATCAAAGGTCTCAAGTTAATGAACTTAAGCAAGGAGAAAGCGGAGAAACATTATTCAGTGCACAAGGAAAAACCATTTTTCAAGGATCTTGTTTCTTATATAACAAGTGGTCCCATAATAGCAATTTTGGCGGAAGGGAACAACGCCATATCAGTAGTAAGAACTCTAGTTGGCGCAACTGACGGTTCAAAGGCATCACCAGGCACAATAAGAGGAGATTTCTCAATAAGTATCGATAAGAATATCATCCATGCATCAGACTCAACTGAATCTTTCAATCATGAGTATCCAATATTCTTCAATAACAGTGAAATCCTTGATTTTGCCTATGGGGATGAAAATCTTTTCTGAGGTGTAATATTATTGTATGGAAACACTCAGACAGCCAATTGTGTGCGTACTCGGGCACGTAGATCATGGTAAAACAAGTATTTTAGATTCCATCAGGGGAACCTCCCTCATGAAGAAAGAGTCAGGAGGTATAACGCAGAGGATTGGTGCAACTGAGATCAGCATCCAGCGGATAGTAGAGATTTCAGGAGGCAAGGTTTCCTCAAAAATGTTTAAAATACCGGGGCTTCTATTTGTGGACACTCCTGGCCATGTTGCTTTTGCAAATATGAGGGCAAGGGGAGGTGCTCTTGCTGATATAGCCATACTTGTAATAGATATAAATGACGGCATTATGCCACAGACTGTTGAGTCAATAAACATTCTCAGGAAATTTAAAACACCATTCATAATAGTTGCCAATAAGATAGATACACTGGCTTATTTTATCAAGCCAGCAAATACCAACTTCTCAGAATTTCTCAAGGAGCAAAGACAGGAATATATAGATGAGTTGGACAACAAGCTATATGCCATAATAAATCAGTTATACCAGCATAACCTGACAGCAGATAGATTTGATAGAATAACTGATTTTACAAAGAACATTTCCATAGTTCCTTCAAGCGCAAAATATTCCATAGGTACACTGGAGATACTGATGACCATATCGGGATTGGCGCAAAGATTTCTCACATCTTCCATTGCACTGGTAAACAGCATAGCAAAAGCAAGTGTTCTGGAGATAAGAAGGGAAGAGTCACTGGGAATGACACTGGATTCCATTCTTTATCAGGGAAAACTAAGAACAGGGATGGCTGTCTATGTAAACACACTTGAAGGACCGAAGGAGACGAAAATCAAGGCTCTTTTCACAAATGTATCCTCAAAATCAACCAAGGTCACGGAAAGAAATATGGTGAGCTCAGCTTCAGGGGTAAGAATTGCAATTTCAGATAAACTGGATGTGATACCAGGCACAACCCTAATAGAAGCCAAGGGAGATATTGATTCCATAATAGCAGAATTGCAGGAGGAGAGCCAGGTTAAGATAGAACTGGATGAACACGGAATCACACTGAAAGCAGACACTCTCGGTTCACTCGAGGCAGTAGCATTTGAGCTTGGAACCCGTGGGATCAAGATTCGCTCCACCCAGATAGGCGAGATAAGCAAGAGAGACCTTATTGATGTTTCTACACTTCCAAATCAGATGGATAGGATCCTCGCTGGATTTAACGTTGATCTTTCAAGCGATGCCAGGAATAACTTAATGAATTATGATGTTGCGGTTGTTGCATCAAAAGTTATATATTCACTTATTGAAGATATTGAAAAATGGTTGAGAAACAAGAAGGAAGAGATGGATGAGGAAAGTAAGCAGGGTATGCCAATTCCGTCTAAGCTTGTTATAATGCCAGAATACATTTTCCGTGCTGCAAAGCCGATCATAGTTGGTGTTAAGGTATTATCCGGCAGGATAAAGGTAGGGGACAACATGATACGAGATGATGGAAAGTATGCCGGTACCATAAAGAGCATAAGGGATGGAGAAGTCTCCAAGAGATTTGCGGAAGCGGGACAGGAGGTTGCGGTTGCCATTGATGGTGTTACCCTCAACAGGCAGATATCAGCCGATCAACCAATCTATGTTGACATCACCGAAGACGTGGTGAAGAAACTCAGGGAAAGGTCACTGGATGAAAAGACAATGGAAACACTGGAGGAAATCATTAAAATCAAGAGAAAGGAGAATATATTCTGGGGAACCCGGGTATAGAACTCGGGCTCACTAATTTCAAGACAATATTCAAATTCCCAGCATGTTCATTCAATTTTCATGGCATTTGCAAATACATGTTAAATAAGAGAATTTCCTGACACGGAAAAACAGGTGGATGATTCATAAGAATATCAGGATAATAGTAATAATCAGGATGATCAGGCTTCCAGACATGGTAAAGTTGTTATACGATGGAGAATAATTAAAGGCAAAATCAAGAAGGGGAAGTAAAATTCCCCCCTTTATAACTGTACTTCCTGTTATGATTCCTGCAACACTTTTCGAATCTTTCTTTCGAATTGAACTTCTTATGACAACGATCTCTGGAATTGAACCTAGAATTCCCGGTATTATGTATCCTGAGTTAACCTCACCTATGTTGAGATAGATTCCCATGGATGCTGTACCCCTGGATAGATAAACTGAAAAAACTAAGATGCAGGCTGTAAAGAAGATAAGTTGCAGAATATTTATCCTGCCAGCCTTATCATCGTTCCTGTCTACTTGGACCTTTTCAACTATATCTTCTCTGCCAAGGTAGTAGAAGGTGAAGAGAGAAATACTTATGGTTGCAACAGTAAGGAGTAATGTTGCAATTAATCCTTCTTCTTTAAGTAATAACAGGAGAAGAATGTATGATGGCACTATAAGTATGAATGGGGCATATTTTCTGTCAATCCTTGTTCTTGAGAATTTTATCACCACAAGAAAAATCATAAGGGTTACAACAACAGACCCGACAAGTGTACCTATGGATATGCCAGGATATCCTTCGGCCACCGATGTACCTGATACGGCAATTTCATCAAAACTTGTAAGAAACGAGAATAGTGTGAGTCCATAAAATAAACCGGGCTTTTTTCCGGTGATCGTTTCAATTCCTTCATATAACTCGTCAGAACTCATGTCGAGACCAAAGATGATTGCTACAATCAAAATTATGTTTATCAGGGGTTCCCTGGTAAAAAAAATGACAGAACCAGCTATAAATATTATGAATAAAATTAGAAAATTGTCTTTACGGTTCATTACCAGCTTTAAACGAACTGAGTTGCAGCTGGCTGTGGTGCATTGCTTACTGTCACCTTTGAACCACGTTCATGCTTTACGAACTGAACTTCTTTCGGATTCAACTTTTCCTTAATGTACTGAAAAGCCACATCTGCCTTTTCTGGATCTCCACATGTAAATAGATCCAGGGCAATCATTCCGTATTCAGGCCAAGTGTGGAAAGATATATGCGATTCTGCAAGCAAAACGATCCCACTTGCCCCTACTGGCTCAAATTGATAATAATCTGACGAAATTTTTGTGAGGTTACCGACCCTGATGGACCTCTCAATTATCTCCATCAAATTCTCTTTTCGCTCCAGAAGCTCTGGTTCTATACCATACATGTCTGCTAGAATATGAATTCCCACGGCCACCTTCATCGTCCTCCATCATTGCACCTCTTTGTGTATGAACTAGTCATAATTTCTTATTATTTAAATATTGATACAAGTTGATCCAATTTATTTAATCTACCATAGGAAATAAAAACTATACATAACTAACCGTTAGAGGAATATTTTAATTAATATACAATTAATATTATATTTTAAAGGTTGTAAGATTGGTTTTCACATTAGGAAATTTTTCCTTAAGTGCAGAAAATTCCTCAAAATTTAGGTTCAGGGATTCAGCTGTTGTGTATATCTTTGAATCAAGTCCCCTGTTCGCACAATCAAAGGCGCCGGCAAGTGGTGCAAATACATTTGTATTAACTTCACTGGAAAGTATCGAATAAGCACCTTCTCCCATAATAAATATCCTGGCATTCGACTTATCAGTTTTAATTGATTTTATTATTTTATTCCTTATTATTTCTGAATTACTGTCATTAAGGTCTTCTATTGTTTCTATCCACACCGTTCCGAAATTAATTTTTATAATGCCCTTTATGTCCCTTATCCTTAGTTTATTTCCCGCCCTGGCATTTTCTACAGCAATTGCAATTGCCTCATTGTTCCTGTTCTCCTTACCTCCATGCAGAAAGCCTCCATTCATATAAAGATAAACAGTTGCTCCAGTCTTGAAATCATCATCACTTATACACTCCCAGTCTGTCGATTTAAAGATGATATCTGTCCCTTCTATGACGAATCCCTTGAGCAGCTTCATTACAGAACTCAGGTATTCATATCCCTTAGGGGTGATCTTGAACTCTTCGAGAAACCCTCTCTCCTTCATGGTAGCAATATAATATCGTACACCCTGCAGTGTTATCCCAAGGTCTTTTGCCATTAAAGTCAGGTTTGTTTCTCCCTTGAGGATCTTTATAAGCAGGGATATCTCATTCACATTAATATCTTTCAAGGAGAGTGCTGAATCCATCGACCTGAATATAGCTCATTGTATTAAAATATATCTGAACCTGAAAGAATAAAGGATTTTAGATTTAATTCTATATATTTTATATACTGAATATATGCAATTGACTTAAGCTGGAGACAAATTCTTTTTATACCTTAAAAAATGAAGTATCAGGTTTAAAATGTTAGGTCTGGCAGAAGAAAAGGAAAATCAGAAAGGAGAAATGGAAAACTTGACAGGAGGAAGCATGTTCTTCCGGGCAATGAGTAATTATAATTCCAGCCTTACCGAAAAAGTATTGAAGGATATATCGGAATACTGGTTTCTCGTTGGGAAGCCTGAGGTGAAAGTTATAGAGGGATACGAGGAACAGGACGTAATTAACAGCCTTGTAAAAGATAACTTATTGGTAAAGCTGAACGAAACTGAATATCCAAATTCATATCTTTACAGAAGTGCGCCGTTTGACGTAGCCAGATCTGAGAAGGATACCTATATTTGCACACGAGGTTCTTCTGATGATGTAGGCCCTACGAACTACTGGCTCAATACTGATGATGCCCTCGAGATAGCCAGATCAAACCTTGAGGGAGCAATGAAGGGGAAGACGCTCTATATTGTGCCATACTGGCTTGGTCCCATAGATTCCCCCTTTGGCCAGGGCGGAATCGAGCTCACTGACAGCCTTTATGTTGTTCTTAACCTCATGAAGATAACCAGGGTAGGGAGAGTTACGGCAAAACCTATAGCCCTGAGCAATTCATACGTTCTGGGAATGCACGCAACCGCAGATCTTAACCCGGAAAAGAGGTATATAATGCACTTTCCAGACGAAAACGATGGAATGGGCACGGTTATAAGCTTCAACACAAATTACGGGGGAAACGCACTCCTGAGCAAAAAATGTCACGCGCTGAGAATAGCCTCTTTCAGGGCCAGGAGAGAAGGTTGGATGGCTGAACATATGATGCTCATAGGAATCAGGGAACCCACCGGCAAAATGACCTATATTTCCGGCGCATTTCCCAGTTCAAGCGGTAAAACCAATTTATCCATGCTCCAGCCTCCCGAGGAATTTCTAAAAGCAGGATGGGATACCTACCTAATGAGTGATGATATTACCTGGATGCATCCTGTGAATGGCGAACTCAGAGGAATAAACCCCGAATACGGCTTCTTTGGAGTGGCACCCCATACAAGTTACAGGACAAATCCCAGGGCCATGGATGCAGTAAGGAGAAACACTCTCTTCACAAACGTTGGAATTGATTCCAGGAAGTGCCCATACTGGGAAGGTATGCCAGATGTGCCTGAGGGACTTACAGACTGGAGAGGCAACCCATACGATGGAAAGGAAAAGGCTGCTCATCCCAACTCTAGATTCAGTACTCCAATAAAAGAATACAAAAACCTGTCCCCTGACTACGAAAAACCAGGTGGAGCACCTGTCAGTGCCTTCCTGTTCGGAGGAAGGCGAAGTGATCTCCTACCACTTATAATGGAGGCGAGGAACTGGAATGAAGGAGTACTTTTTGGAGCAATGCAAAGAGTAGAAACTACTGCAGCTGCAATCGGAAAGGTTGGAGAGCTCAGAAATGACCCAATGGCCATGAGGCCATTCATGCCGTATAACATGGGAGATTACTTCAAATATTATCTCGAAGTCGGCAAGAAACTGGATAAACCACCACGCATATACAATGTCAACTGGTTCAGGAAAGATGCAAATGGTGGTTTTCTGTGGCCCGGATACAGTCATAACATGTATGTTGTCAAATGGATACTTGGGAGGGTAAATGGGGAAATAAGGGATGCTGTTGAAACTCCAATGGGTAATGTACCTTCACTGGATTCATTCGATTATGGAACGATAGATAAAAACGTCATGAATGAATTACTCCATATAGACAGGAAAGGTTTCCTCGAAGAACTAAAGACAATAAAGCCATTCTTTGAGTCTTTTGGAAATCATTTCCCTGAGGAATTATGGGAGACATATTACGATGTTAAATCCAGGCTTGAAAAATAGTGAAATAAACGGGCAAATAGAATTTTCAATTTTTCAAAATCTTCCTTATCCTGAAGGTCTGGCTCTCCAGAGAAGGATTAACATGGAAATGATTGAAGGATCAGGTATGGAATCCATAATTATATGCGAACACGATCCTGTTTATACATGTGGTATCCATCACGATGGGAACACGACAAACCTTGAAAACGTTCATTTTATAGAAAGAGGTGGTGGAATTACATACCATGGACCAGGACAGATAACCGCGTATTTCCTGATCAACCTGAATAAAAGGGGAATAAACATTCTTGACCTGATCAATTTTGTACACGGAGTGGAAATCCAGTATCTTGAAAAGCATGGAATAATTGCTCATTCCAGACTCAAGAAGGAAACAGGTGTTTGGGTTGGCAATCATAAGATATCATCAACAGGCTTTGCAATTAGGGGAGGGTTCACCATGCACGGGATCGGGTTGAACGTGAACACAGATCTTGAAAAATTCAGCCTCATAAACCCATGTGGCTATGACTGGTCTGTGATGACTTCAGTTTCTAAAATCAATGATAAAAAATACAGAATGGAAGAAGAAAAAAAACTCTTCATGAAGATACTGAAAGAAAATTTAGAAATTTGATAAAAAAAATTATCTTAATATCAATGGGCAATCGTCTGTGATTGTTCCCTTAAAAACTGCTGCAGATAGTAGAATGAACCGGTACCTTTTCCACTGATTCCGCTCAGTTTCCATCCAACGAACGGCTGTGAACCAACCATTGCTCCTGTGGAACCTCCCCTTTCCCTGTTTGCATATATTGTTCCGACCTCGACCTCATCGAAATATTTCTGGATTTCTGCTGGGTCTTCTGTGAATATGCCTCCAGTCAGGCCGTAATCTGATTCGTTTATCTTTTCTATGGCCTCATCCAGACTTTTTACCTTCACTATTGCGAGGAAAGGAAGGAACAATTCATGCTTAATGATATCGGAATTCCCTGGAAGATCCGTAACGATTGTCGGTCTCACAAAGTTTCCTGGACCTTCAATGACATTTCCTCCAGATAGAATCTTTCCATCTTTTCTGGCTACCTCAGAATATTTCTTGAATTTCTCAACTGCCTCCCTGTTGATCACTGGTCCCATGTAAGTTTCAAGTTTCTTTGGGTCTCCAACAACGAGTTTGTCTGTTATATCCTTTATCTTTGCCAGAAATTGGTCGTATATCTTATCTTCAACATATGCAATGGAACAGGCACTGCATTTCTGTCCGGAATATCCAAAAGCGGCTCTGTAAACTCCATTAACTGCCTTGTTAACATCAGCTCTGGAAGTTACAGTGATTGTATCCTTTCCTCCCATTTCAGTAATCACGACTTTAGGCCTGTCCTTTGTTGCATTCCTGAATATACTAATACCCGCATCCCGTGATCCAGTGAAAAGTATTCCGGAGATGTCCCTGTGGGATGTTATGTATGGTCCAATTTCGCTCCCCTTTCCTGAAATGAATGCAATGTTCTCAGCCGGAACACCTGCCTCAATCAGTGTCTTCACATAAAGGTAAGAAGTTAAAGGTATATCACTTGATGGTTTCAACAGCACAGAATTTCCAGTAATCAGAGGTCCAGCAACCATTCCTGCTGTAATGGCATAGAAATTGAATGGTGCAATCACTGCAAAAACGCCGTATGGTTTCATGTAGGACATACTTTCCTCATTTTCATATCCCTTACCAGTAAATCTTACAAAACCCTGATTTTCTATAAGGTTCAGGGCATAATATCTAAGGAAATCTATACCCTCATCAACGTCGGCCATTGCCTCAGTTCTGTTCTTCCCATTTTCATAGGCAAGCAGTGCAGAAATCAGAAACTTATCTCTCGAAAGAAGATCAGCAGCCTTCAGCATTACCCGTGCCCTGTTCACATATCCTGACTTAAACCAGGACTTCTGGGCTTTTTTAAGCATGGCAATAGCCTGGTCAACATATTTCTGTGAACCGGCCTGGAATGTACCTATCTCTTTTCCATCAACTGGAGACGTATGCTTTATCTTATTGCTTTCTTCGACTTCATTTCCTATAATATTTTTGTATTCCTTTCCAATATACTTCTTTGCTTCCTCACAGGCCTTGTCGTACAATTCATTAAATTCTCTTTCCTTTCCATTTTTTACATATTTAACATATGTAACCTCATTTTCGAATGGCATAATTGTAAATGTCTGGATCATACATAAATATTGCATCATTTTATACATAACTGAAATAACAAGGGAATTTCACATGCTTTATTCCTATCTCATGATTATTTTTGCAGTTCGCTTAACAGCCTATTGCCGGGCTGTCAGTAAGTCCTTTCTTCAAGGCAATTTAATGTTCTTAAATTCATGGCAAGGATGAACAGGTTTTTCGTGAGGAAATTAGAAATTGAATCAAGAGATACGTAGAATATGAAATTTCTGGAAAAATTGGGTCCAGTATGGCTCACGTTTATTCTTGCATCCACTTCCATCGTTCTTTCCATCTTTATACTTTCGCTCGTACTGAACTCGAGCTTTCTACTTGCTACTTCAAAAATTGCCTTTATCATAGTTTTATCCATCTTCTGGATCATTGCAGTACTATGGGTCTTAAAATATGTCACCAGAGTAGGTTCCATGAGGGAAGACTTCAGTTCAAGCACAAATCTTAGTATCGCCGGTCTCCTTTCAGTAATATATTATGCCTTTGCCTTCTTCTACATTACATTTTTCGGCAAAAGTAATATTTCTATGGAAGTATTTTCATTCATTTTCATACTGGTATTTGTCTATTCACTCATCATAAATGTGGTATTCGATTACAGGGTTTTTAGTGGAAGAATAAAAACAGCCTCACTAACCTTTGTCAATATAATCCCTTCAATTGTAATGGCCGGAGGCATAATACTCTCTTCCGTACTGGTTCCAGATCTGGAAGGGACAGTGCTCAGTTTTCTTGCTCCAGGAATCATATATCTTACAATGATGGGATTTGGCATATCAATCTTGCAATTCCTGTTCATTTCAACATCTGCCTTTCATTCATATCTCTCAGGAGACAGGCCAAGGAACGAAATACCATTCACGATGCTTCCCGTTGGCGGTCTCAGTATGTTCCTGCTCAACCTTTTGCTGCTTCCAGACCTTAACCTGATACATTACTTTCAATTTCCGGAAGAAATATTTCTTGAAATTTCAATTATGATCTGGGGCGCAATCCTTCTTTATATGATCATTTCATTGAGTTTCCTCATCTCTACGAGATTTGAACAATTTACATTCTCCCTTTTTGCATACGTATTTCCCATGGGAATAGCAGATTTTGCAACTTATCTCCTTTGGGATAATACCAGGGCATACTTCTACAAGATAGCCACATTAGTTATCTCATTCATGGTATTCGTGCTATATATCTTTGCATCTCTAAAAAATTTTAATTTTAAGATGAAACCGGATTCATTAAAATAATTCTATCGGGTATCAAACTTTTCCACAATTCACAATCCCATGCCGTCATCAACGGTCAGGGATTCCCCATTAATTCCGGCAGAAAGGGGGGAAAGTAGGAAAGCCGATACGTATGCTATTTTCAATGGGTCCATTGTCCTCCCGTCATTGAAGTTGAATGGAAATATATCTCCAAAATTGTCTTCCTTACCAACTGAACCTGGCAGGATAGAGTTGACTCTTATCCCACTCTTTTTCAGGCCAGAAGCTGTTATTCTTGTCATCTCCTCGATGGCATATTTTGAAATGGTATAGCCTGAGTGATTTGCACCAAATAGATGTCTTGATGCCCCAATATTCACCATGCTGGAACCAGAGTTCATCATGTCCTTCAAAATATAGATCAAATTATACTGGGTCATCACATTCAATTTGAAAAATTTCATCAATGTATCTGGCTTAACAACCTTGTTCTCAGCAGGTTCCCATGTACCCACATTGTTTACTGAACCATTAATAGCACCAGTTTCTTTTATTATTTCTTCCAGGGTTTTTCTGATTTCCGATGTGTCTTCGAGATCGCATTTCTCTATCCTTATCTCCTTATCCAACTTTTCAGAAGGAAAAACTCCACTTCTTGAAAGTCCATATACAGTGGCACCAAATTTCTTTAGCAACCTGGCAGTTGATAACCCCTGTCCTGGGCCAACTCCAGCGATGATGAAGGTCTTTCCTTTGAAGTAATCTTCCAGTATTCCCATATACGTCCATATGCTTTATTTTATTTTAAATGTGAGTATCATCTGTGATATCAAGCATTAACTTATTGAAATTAAACAGTGTAAGAGAATTCATATATGATCTTTCAACCTTCTTTTTTGTGGACTTCCTGATCACCTTCCGAAATTCAATACCGTCATAGGTGATCTCTTCCAGAAATAGAAATTCAGCTGGAGCCAGCCTCCTCACCCTGTACTCCTCTGAAAATGGTTCTTCTGATGTTCTCTTTTCCCTTGATCTTTCCATAGCATATCCCATCATGAACCTGATCTGGTTCCAAAGAAACCCCCTTGCCTTGAATGAAATGTATCTCATGTTATTTCTATGGAATTCATCAATTTCCATAACTGTTCGTCTGGTGTTTCTACCATTCAGCTTACAGAAATTGGAAAAATCGTGCTCTCCCTCAAATTTTTTGAGGTCTTCGAGCTTAATCAAAGGGAATATCCCTGTTTCAGGAATAATATAAATGTATTTCTTGTACATGACCCTCCGGACATTGAAATCATCATCAACCTTCGCATATTCATGAAAGTAAATATCTTCAAGGCTTGAGTTCAATATTCCTATTATATCTACAGCATTCCTGTCGGTATCTATGGTGCACGTATTCATGATGGCTGATACTCCACGATCTGTCCTTGAGCAGCATCTGAAATTTACACCGAGCGAATTCTCATTCAATACATGTAAAATGCAATCTTCCACGCTCCTCTCGCCTGTACCTCTCTGGAAACCTGTGAATTTTGTTCCAGCATAGGAAAATCCTAGAAGATATCTCACGTACTGCAATTTTACGATATTAATTAATCCTTATGCATCTGCATTTTCCATAAACCGATGCACAGATTGAGCACCAAGTTTTATTAAAGTGTTATAATGCAGTGGGGTGTGGAATATTGCAGGCGCAGGAATAGCGGGGTCATATCTTTTTGGCAGGATGAGAAATGAGGGGTATGATGTCAGGATATTTGATCCAAAGATAAAGGATTTTTACATACCATGCGGATTTGCAACTAACAGGAATCTTCTTGTGCCATACCTGAGCAACCTGAACATTGAATTCGATCAGATCCTGGAAGCTCAGGATAATATTGTTGAGATTGCGGGCAATAATTTTGAGCCAATTGAAGCAGAAAATACTGGTTTATGCACGGTCAACAAGATGAAAATGGAACAGTTGATGAGCGGTGAGGAGGTGCTTCACTCCACATGTCCATTAAATCAGGATCAGCCTGTTATTGATGCCACCGGCGTTTCGAGGTTTTATCTTCCAGCAAGCGGGAAAGATAAGAAGATGTTTGCCATTGAAAAGGTATGCAGAAAATCAGAATATAAAGGATTTTACTTTTATTTCTTTCCGGAAGGGAGGGGATACTTCTGGTCGTTTCCACTGGGAGACAGGTATCATATGGGGGCAGGGGGTATTAACCTGGAAGAAGTAAAAGATCATCTGGAGAAGTATGAAGCGGTCAGAACAGTGTCAAGAATGATAAGGATGAGGCCTATAAAAGAGAACATAACTTCCGGCAATATACTTGGAGTTGGAGAGAGCATAGGGTACATCTCGCCATTGCTGGGTGAAGGCATAATTCCAGCTTTGGAATCAGCGGAGGCCCTTTTTCAAAGCATGAAGAAGAGCGATGACATTGGAGAAATATCTATTATTTACCAGAATAGGATAAGCAAGCGAATGAAAGAATTCGAAAGGATAGCAAATTTAGTGGAGAACATTCAATCCGGAAGGGTATTCATGTCATCCAACATTCTCGCAGTGCGACTTGCAATAAATGAAATGAAGAAGTTCGGTTTCTCCATTAGTTTCAGGAAGATTCTTTCACATTTCCTATAGTATACCGCCATCAACTGGAACCATGGAATCTGTGGTTGCTCCAAATGTATCTTCATCCAGCATTGCAATCAGCATATTCGCAACATGTTCTGGAAGCACTTCTTTCCGGAGAAGGTTTCCCCTCTTGTACTCGTCAGCGGTCAGTCCTTTAGCCTTGGCTCTTGCCTCCAGGACACCATTTTCCCAGATCTTTGAATTTTTGAAGATCTTGTCGGGGTTTATGATGTTGGACCTGATACCATACCTGCCTCCCTCCTTCGCAATATAGTGTGAAAGTTGTGCTGAAAATGCCTTGGTGGTACCATAGGATATCATTCCAGGACCGGGGTTGGTAAGGTTCTTTGTTATGTTGAAAACAAAATTTCCACCTATTCCCTGCTTCTTCATTATCCTGAATACTTCCTGAGATATTATGAAAGGTGCCAGTGAATTGATCTTGAAATGCAACATGAGGGTATCCAGTTGAATATCCTCTATGTACTCTGACTTCAGAATTCCTGCATTATGGAATACTACGTCAACTCCTCCATATTTATCCCGGATATCCCCTATCATTTTTTTTACCCTTTCTGTATCTGTGAGATCGATTTCATAACCTAGGGCTTCAGTTCCGAATTCATTTGAAATTGATGTGGCAATATCACTGATTGATTTTTCCTTATCCGCTCCAACAACATTGGAACCGTTTGCAGCAAGTTTCCTGAAAGCTTCCAATCCTATTCCATTGGCTGCACCAGTGACTATGCTCACAGTCCCCTCAAGCTTTCTCGGCTTGAATTTCTTGAGCTTTGCCTCTTCTAGTGGCCAGTATTCCATATCGAAAGCCTCCTTTCTGGAAATGAAGGAATGTTTTCCAAGTTTTTCTGCAACGGAATTTACCCTCATTGAATGTATGAACTGGTCCCTGATAATTGAACATTCCCTGTAGGTTCTTGCAGCTGTAACAATCCCAAAACCCCTGATAAGAATGATAGAAGGGAAGGGATCATGCATTGGAAATTCCTTAATGTATGTTTTATATTCTTTTTCATATTTTTCTGAGTATTCCCTTACTTTCTCACCAGGGTCTTCTTCCCCTGTGACATAAAGATAATCATATTTTGTACGTATAAGCATGTCTGGTGTTGCAGGCCCACTCTCCCTGAATATTTCACCCTCCTCAGAACGGGCAATCCTGATTGCCTCTTCAGATCGATCAACGAGGAGTATTTTTCTGTAGTTCTTTGACACAGCCCCTCTAAGTTCTGGAAGTTTTTCATAGGCTGATTCATCATTTTTGAATTTTTCATTGAATATGGGTCCTTTTATTTTTCTTGATATATAATCCCTGGCCCTGTCAACAATTTTTATATGCTTTTCATAGCTCTCATCAGCTGTCTCACCGAAGGTGAACAGACCATGCTTGGATAGTACAATCCCATCAACATCAGGTGTTATCTTGCTTACTATTTCCATGACCTTCTTCGCAAGCTTGAAGCCTGGTGGATAATAATCAAGAATTATTACATTCCCGAGAATCTCCTTGAGTTCATCATTTTTCAGATTGGAATTAGTCAGCATCAGTATGTGGTCAGAATGGGAATGATCAACGTATGTGTATGGGATGAAGGCATGCAGAAAAGTTTCTACAGACGGAGAAGGTTCAGAGGAATCTATCATGCTCTTTCTGAGATAACTCATCATTTCCTCATCGCTCATTTCATCTATCATTCTTGCATGCAGCAAATCCTCCATCCTTACACCAGTGAACCCCTTGCGGTCAATTGTGGCCATGTCAGATCCGCTTCCCTTGACCCTTAGAATTTTTATTATCCTTCCTGCATGATCTGTTTCCAGCACCTTTACACTTGCATTCCCTCCTCCATGGAGAACAAGTTCCTGATCCTTCCCAAGCTTCCTTGCACTTTCAACTCTAAAATCCATTTCATCCAACTCGATCACCCCTAAGTTCTATTACTGGTCTTCCCGGCAATGGTACCTTGCCTTTCCCATCTCCTCCATACTCTTCCACCATTACATCTGCAGAGAAAATTTTCTGTAGTATACCCTTGAATTCAGAAATGGCAGCCATTTCATCAACTTCCATGTTGAGTTTACCACGAAATTTCTTCACGTTTCCAATAATGGACTTCATTGAGACATTGAGGTCCCCATCGACTATCCGCCTTGTCTCTTCCTTTATCCTGCTATTGCTTACAGTTATTCTTATCATTGATGGTTTTATTTTTGTAACAGCCTGAATTGACCTTATATCGTCTGCAAGTGACATGGTATAATCAAAACTTCTTTCCCTGTTCATTTCATTTTCTGAAATGTCCTCTATTGAAATTTCGCTATTTGAAACAAAACCACCCTCATTCAGTTGACTCCATACTGTTTCAGCCATATGAGGAACTACACATGATAATACCTGGACCCATTCCCTCCTGACCTCACTCACCGCTGCAGCAACGTCCATGCCCAGGCTTCCAAGCTGGTTCAGTTCCCTCATAACTTCATACACCATTTCTACATAGGCCCCTCTAATCTGGAAATTATCCATCTTTTCAAGGTAATTTCTGAGATGATGCTTGAATTTAATCTTAAAGACCTCAGTGTAATTATCCTTACTTTTCACTGTGGTGCTCGCTGGAATAGCAAGAGTGTTTCTTATGGTATCATAAACTCCCCTTATATTTTCTATCTCAGACTCGTTCCAGTCCAGCACCGAATCCACCTCTGCTACAAGTGCCACATACAACCTGAAAAGGTCTGCCCCGTACTGCCTCACAACATCAAGAAGGGAAACTGCATTCCCCTTGCTCTTTGAAATTTTGGCACCATTGGATATAACCATTCCTATAATTGAAATTCCTCCAGGTTGATAGCAATCTTCCAGCAATGCACTGTGATTCATTAGATAGAAGACAAGGTGGTTTGACATATGAGATGCTGAGGTTATCCTCTGATCCACGCCGTACCAGTACTGAAACTCCATCTTTGCTTTCTCCGACAATTTCCCTATCTTTTCTGGAACCTGTTTTTTCTCATCGCTTATTATAAAATCAAAGAATTCATCATCTATTTCTTCTGCGATTTCATTATTTATGAGATGGGCAAATGTATAGAATGCTGGGTATATTGTGGAATCTGAAAGCGATTCTATAACCCACGAAGGATCCTCGGGGAGAGGGGTTCCAAGTCCTCTTTTCCTTGCACATGCCCTTTCTTCTATCCAGTCAATCACGTCAAACATGTTCTTTCTGTAAAATTCAGGGAAAAAGTGCATTGTGGAAACATTTCCTCTGGTTTTGTCCTTCCACGCTTCATCGGAATAATCTATGAACCACTGATCATGCATTATTGATACTGTAACAGGTTTTCCATCCCTGGTCTTTGCCGGTCGTGAGGTTTCATAGAAGGTGAAGCCAGTGCCTCTTTCATGAAGTTTTGAATTCATTATATCTCTTGCTTCTCTTACACTTTTCCCTCCAATGACTGGCAGGGTATTGACCATGTACCCTTCATAAAATTCATCCCTGTAAATTTCAGCATTCGCTTCTACAGGATCATTCAACTTATTCAGGTAATCTGAAGCTCTTGACAAACCGTTCTTTGCCGTTATTATATGAATAGCCTGAATATCCAGCCCAAGACCCCTGATAAAATTCAGGTCCATAACAGAATGTCCAGGGACACTATACACAACACCTGTAGCCTGCTCAGGATTGATTCCTGCATTTGGATAAACTCTTACTTCAGTTTCTGCAAATGGAACTGTATACCAGCCATCCATGAGTTTACTATTATCTACTTCGCCTACTATCTCAGAATCTTCAAACTGCAACAGAATCTTACCCGATGCATATTCCGAAACTACTATTATCTTATCGTGAATTCTTATTTTCACGTATTTAGTTCGGGGATTGATCCACAAATTTGTAACGGCAAAAATGGTCTCCGGTCTGAGAGAGGCAGCGGCCAGATAAAACTCTTCATTTTTATTCTTGAAAAGGACCATGGAGAATTTTTCTATGGACACCTTGTTCGTATCACCGTCCTCAATATCATCCTCTCCAACTGCATTACCATCTTCAGCGCTATAAAGTACAGGATGACTACCCTGTTTCAGTAAATTCAAGCTTCCAAGCTTTCTGAACTGCCACTGTACAAATTTGCTGTAAATAGGATCTATTGATCGGAACGATCTTCTCCAGTCAATGGAATAACCTAATGCCATGAAGTCCTTTGTAATTTTTGAGGCAAAATAGTCGGCAACATTCAGGGGATCCTTGAAACTTTCAAGAACTCCGTCTATCATGCTCTCATTTTCATATTCAGATATATATTTCCTGTAAAGGGAAATGGTCTTTTCATCCCCGCGTTTAATCTTCTCTGAAATTGAACCTATTGGGGTACCACTTTCGTGGAATCCCATTGGAAAAAGGACATTATACCCTCTAAGTCTCTTGTATCTACCGAGAATATCTGCCAGTGTGTAAGTCCTCCCGTGACCAACATGGAGAGGGCCACTTGTATAAGGCCATGGAACCGTTATGAGATATTTTTTCCTCTGATCTGGTTCAGAATTAAATATCCCACTATTTTTCCACTTCTCCTGCCACTCCTTCTCTTCATTCATCGAAATCATTCAACGATCAGTACAGCTGCACCTATGGTGGTTGTCCACTCATCCTCTTTCAGGACCACTGCAGTAGAGCAGATGTTTTTAGTTTGTAAAATCCTGTCCTTCAGCCTGTATTCTTCATTCTTTCCATCCCATACGAGCTGATCCTGTTCTCCTGTTGTGCTTGCAAGCATTTCTGCAGCTAACTTTTCAGCAAAGAAGCCAGCCTTCTTTTCTGTCTCACCGAAACTATGATGTTCACTTAGATATCCCCACCTGCTCCTATCTGTAGGAATTGCATATCCGATTGCTGACGAAAGCATCCTGTTCATCTCGTTGGAAGCGTTTCTTGCCAGCACAGTAAACAGTATCTGACCTGGGTTAAGGTAATTCAGACCCTCTTCCCTGCTTACTATTTGAGCACCTGGTGGAAATATGGAACTCACTGCGACGATGTTGAACTGGGCTATTCCTGCATCTCTGAGAGCTTCCTCGAAGGACCTTAACATTGTATCTCCTCTACCTACTCCTCTTGTAAAGAAAAGTTTGCTTGGCACTAAATTGGTCATACTAAGGTAAATACTTTCACAAAATAAAACTTTAGTTAGTATGGGCCGATTCTCGTCCTTTAGAAACCGTTTTTCAAGCTCACAGATCCAGAGTTATGTCAAAGAATTTATCTGAGGTCTGTCCACTGTTTGTTGTAGCGGCCTTTGGGATAGCATTATAATTTGTAACATTCAGGCACTTTCCATAGTCAATCTGGAGCTCCCTGACATTCTCATTAAGATCTATTTTTCTCAGTTCAACTGGAAGTAAATCTTTTTCCTCCATTAAAAAAATCATCTCATTTAATAGATCTATGGCAAAAAATTTGTAACTTATTCCCGCTTCAACCGCGCTATTAAAAGGCTCAACATTACTCCATTCAAGATTCTCTGATCTCCCTAAAATTGTTTCCTGGAAACTCTTTATGATCGATATTACCAATTCTTCAAAATCGTTATAAAAAAACCTGATTGTTGTATCTGCTTCGTGATCTAAAATTTTGTACATTATAAAAAATAGGATTAATCTTCTGGTTTATCAGAAGATATCACTGGTATGGCTTCGTTCAGGTTGAGTCCTATCTCATCCTGTGAAAGTTTTCTGCCTATACTCTTTTCGTAGAAGTTCAGTATAGATTTCTTCTCTTCCAGTGTGTATTCCCTGAAGTATTTCTCCTTCTTCAGGTTCTTTCCTGTTCTCTCTTCATATGTTTTTGCAGGGATCGAATACTTTCTCTGTGTTGCATCTCTGTAGAGTTCAGGTATAACATTGAAGGCGCAGAATGGTACTACTCTTCCATCAGGCATTGCATAGTGGATATCACATCTTTCGACTCTGTCTACATCATACGTGTATGGGTCCATGAAGTGCATGAATCCTATGAACATACTCTTGTAGTGGAAAGCCTTCAATCCGTGGTAATCACCTTCAGTAAATGCGTTGTATACCATATCCTTTATGCTGAAATCTTTTGGTGCCTTTTCATAGTCTACGAATTTCTTGAGGCTTGCAAGGAGTTTGGCTGCTGACGTAACCTTCCTAACAGTCTTGAATGATGAGTCCTTTATGTCATCAGCAAGTTCACCGATATACTCGAACATGCCCCTTACATCTATGAACCTGGTTATAGGAGTAATCTTATCTCCTTCCTTGAAGAGGTAAGTTCCCATTCCACAGGCAAAGTGTATGGATAATTTGTACATGTCCTTTCCCTTCAGCTGCTCAACAAAGTTTGAAACTTTTG
Source organism: Thermoplasmatales archaeon (assembly GCA_027310185.1). Lineage (GTDB taxonomy): Archaea > Thermoplasmatota > Thermoplasmata > Thermoplasmatales > Thermoplasmataceae > Cuniculiplasma. The sequence continues at coordinate 94,518 of DAIDBH010000014.1, read as the reverse complement.
TCGTTGAAGGAACTGTGAAGAAGTCCTCTCTGCCTATCATTCCATCAGTTTGCTGTTCAATCTTCTTTATACATCCAGGTATGGTTACTCTCTGCTTTTCCCTCATCCTGTCTGGCATTCTTCCTACTAAACTCACTGGCTGGAAGTTTACAGCTCTTACCGAATCGATGTTTGAGAGACCAAATCTTATGGTGTCCCCGAGATACATATCATTTATTCCACCTATTACTGTTGGTACAAGTACTACTCCCATTGGGGCATTCTTATAATTCTGCAGTGCAGCCGGAATTTCCCAGAAATTCTTCGGGTTTGATCTCGGTGTAGGTCCGTCGAAACTCGTGTAAACAACGTTCGAACCGGCTTCCCTGATCTTCTTTGGGAAATCTGGATCAAAGGCTGCTCTTACACTGTTTGTATTCAACTGTATATGTTCATAGCCTTCTTCTCTAGCTATTTTGATCACATCCAGTATGTCATCCCTGATTGTGGGTTCTCCGCCTGTGATCTGAACTGCATTTGCACCGACTGGTTTTTCATTTCTCATTCTTCTGAGCATCATTCTGACCTGATCCTGTGATGGCTCGTATATTGGTTCATTCTCTTTCGCATAGAAGAAACAGTACCAGCATGAAAGGTCACACCTGTTTGTTACTACTACATTGCCAAGTCCAGTGTGAGATTTATGTTTTACGCAAAGTCCACAGTGTGTTGGACAGACTATCTTTGATTCAAGGTATGCAACGTGTGGGTTAAGGATCTTGACTCCAGGGTCCTGCCATTTCTTTGCTTCCTGGTACATATCATAGTCTTCCCAGTATTTTTCCTTGGTTATTCCGTGCTCAGCGCATTCCTTTATCAGCTTAACTTCTCCAGCGTTCTCATAAACTATGGCTGGAATTCTCATCTGGTCGAATTTCTCGTCATCGACGCATATTGGGCACAAACTCTCTGTTACCCTTATTAACATCATGTCGTCAGAGATCAGGTTCCTCATGGCCCCAATGAACTCATCGACTGTCTTGAATGGTGCGTTCTTGCTTATCTCGAAGTCACTGGCAAATCTGACATCGGGATATTTGTTTCTTTCTTCCATTGCAATCAATTTTTTTTCACCTTATTTCTATTGTAGACATTCCAATATTAAAAGTGTTTTGTAGTTTTTGTAACTACTTTATCTGAATATAGTTCACTCCTTATGTCTCTTTTTCACTCACAATGTGTTTAATTGAGAAAAATATATCTATTCAATCTGTACGATATTTAGAATATTTTGCAAAATATCTCCTGTGATTATGGTAATTCAAAGTTTAATTATACACTGATATTTAGCAGGTTTATATTACATTTAAAGCAGACTAACCAGTTCTGGTTATTTCACTTTCATAACTACAAAAAAAGGCATTAGATGAAACTAAAGTAGTGGGTTCTATTGTCACTTATAATAGAGAGCTTTATTTGTTAAAGCCTATTCAGGAAAGATGGCTAATTGTGATTTTCTATACCTGTAGATATTTTTGGGACAAATATTTATAAACTGAATAAACTTAATGAGACATATTTAATGGCGGTTCATTATGGCGGTTCCTTATAGAATAACAATCAGGTTATCAGAAGAAGACATGGACAGAATGGAGAAACTTTTAGACAGGTATAATTATGAAAGCATCTCCGAAATAATAAGGATTGCATTAAGAGAATTTCTGGAAAAAAATGATGATGAAGGAATCAATAAGAAAGTTGAAGTCCAGTTGACAAGAAAAATGGTAGATGACCTGAACACTTTATTGCAGAGAGGAGAAGCTGTATCTATCGATGATCTAATCAGAAGTGTATTAAAGGAATATACCAGGAATAAGATCAGCAATGAGGGCGAGAGCATAGGAAGGGAGAAGAGGGACTGATCCATATGGTAGTTATAAGATCAAACCGTGAAGCAATGGAGGAATACTTCGGTTTAGATTGGAAGCAAAATATTTATAAGTTTTCAAGAATAATCGGATTCAGTTTCGAGCCTCAACTGGAAGATGATATAAAAATAGAGTTAAATCCAGATAGACCCGATCTGTATTCCATAGGGTCTCTGTCAAGATGTTTCCAAACCTATAAAAGTGGAAAAATAAGAGAAGGTAAAATTTCCTTGAAGAAGGAAAATATTTCGATTCATCATGCACGCACACGACCGTACTTCATTATTTTCGAGACAGAAAATCTTAGCTCATCCAACAATCAAGAAACAATTTATAAAGATTTTTTGGAATATTCAGATCGAGTTTCCGAGTCAGTAGGAAAGAATAGAAGTAAATTTGCCATCGGTGTTCATGATTTATCTGCCATTAGGGGAGAAATAGCATACGGCCCCATAGACATAAGTGAAGTTATAACGACTTATGATGGAATGACAGGAAAGATTTCTGAACTATTGAACAAGCACGAGAAGGGGATACGGTATCAATCATTATATAACAAAGATGAAGTAGTGGGTGTTTCCGACAAGTCCGGCATCATTTCAGTTCCACCATTTTTCAATACGTTTAGAACCAGGGTAACTCCCAATACCGGGAGAATGCTTGTGGACATAACTGCAACTTCACAGCAGGGATTAGATCTTGGGTTCAGGTTAATGGCGGGCTATTTCGTAAGTAAGGGTGTAAATATCTCATTACCTGAAAACTATTCAAGATATCTTGAAAACATAATCACAAAAAAAATTAAAATCTCACCAGACTATATAAAAAAAATAGCAGGAATAGATGCAGAGGAAGATACTATATTTAAAACTTTAAGCAAAATGGGAATTAGATACAATAATGGCTACTGTCCTATTCCCATTAGCAGGATAGATATAATGGGTGAGGTTGACATTATAGAAGATTTCATAAAAGGATATGGCATTGAAAATGTTCATGAGGGAGTATTGAAGAATAACTTCATAGGAAAAGAAAATGAAATTAACCACGCATCTAATGCACTGAGAAATATCATGATTGGGATGGGGTTTCAGGAGGTAAAAAACTTTGTACTTTCAGATTCGAGTGAACTAGCACAATTTTATACAATACATAACCCAAAGAGTTCTGATTTCAGTAAAATAAGGCAGGATTTACTGCCAAGCTTGATGGGGACAATCGAAAGGAACAGGGCTGAACCTTTCCCACAGACATTGTTCGAGATAGGTGACTGCATAAAAGAAGACGGAGCACAGGAAACTTCTATAGGTTGCATAATGAGCGGAAAATCAATTTCTTTTGACACAATTAAAGGTGTTCTGGATGCTATGCTTCGAGCTGCGAATATTACATCCTTCGAAATTAAACCATTGAATAACGATCACTTTATTAATGGAAGATCAGGCAATATAGTCTTAACTCAAAATAATTCATCGTCCAACCTAATCGGTGAAGTACATCCACTATTACTGGAGAAATTTAAGATACCATTTCCAGTCTCTTTTATGGAATTAAGTTTGAAGTCGATCTTAATAAACTCAAATTCAGCTTGAGCCGGCTGAAAATCTCAATTATCAAGGGAAACCAATGGGGCGAATATTCTTAAACATTTTAATAGTTCAATTGTATTAGCGTTTTCGGTAGTCAAGAAATGGAACTCCAGGAAATTGAATCTATAAAAAAATTTAAAGGCTGGTTCAGCCGTAATTGGGAGTTCGCAGGAATCCTGTTGCTGTTTTCCCTATACATGTTCCTATCCAATTATTATATGTGGGGGCAGTCATTCTTAAACGGATACGCGAATTTCTCTGGTGGAAGTGATCCCTATTTTAATTATTACATAATTATACAGATACTTACAACTCACGTTTCTCTGCTTCATACCAGCGGGCTAAACTACCCAATAGGTTCAGGAGATCCAAGGCCATTGTTTTTCCACTGGATGATAGCATTTGTTGCAACAATAACCGCACCTATTTTTGGTGGGGCTTTGCACGCAGCCTATTATTCATTCATGGAGTTCGATGCAGTATTTGGGGCCCTACTGATAATTCCAGTCTATATGCTTGGAAAAAGTATACTTGGAAGAAAAGCTGGAATGATAGGTGCAGTTCTGTACACTCTTATGCCAAGTAATCTTACATCTGGTATACTCTCTGACGGAAGAATGCACACTCCAGAACTTATATTCGCATTTTTTGCCATTTATTTCTTCGAAAGAGCCGTTCATTATGCAAACAAGAACAGAATAATAGAGGGGAGTTTACTGAAAGTCAACAACTATTATTCCAGCATAATGAACTATATTAGATCAAATAAGAAATCCACCTTTTATGCCCTGTTCGCGGGTGCTTCTTACGGGGCCCTCATGCTGTCATGGCAGGGTCATGCATACATACTGGCAATCATAACAATTTATGTCGTGGCACAGTTATTGATAAACCTCTTTCTTTCAAGGAACACCGGATATCTTCTTTATATAAGCATTATATTCGTGTTCCTATCATTCGCAATGGGAGGGTATTATTACTATGCTGCAGATAATGCTCCAGCAATCTGGTATGTGCCGCCTTTACTAATTGGAGTTGGGATGATATTCATTGCAGCCCTAATTGGCATAGTAGGCAGAAAACCATGGATCATTGCCATTCCCGTGCTAGTATTGACCGTATCAGCCTTTGTTGGAGGCCTATATTTTATATCTCCTCACATGTATTCAGAAATCATCAGCGGTGAAGGATATTTCATAAAAACAAAGCTATATTCAACTATAGCTGAAGCTCAAGCTCCAGCTCTCGGTCAGTATATAGGAGGATTTGGTGTCGCTCAATTTGTAGTTGGTGTTGGCGGTTTCATGTTTGTTATCTACAAATTCATCAAAGAGAAGACCGATTCTCTTGCATTTTTAATCATCTTCTCGGCCGTGTCTATTTATATGAGTTTTACAGCTGCCAGATTCAATATAACTGCATCACCCGCATACGCAATAATGGGAGGTGCACTCCTTTACTACTTCGCAGATATACTTAAACTCTCCAACGTAAAGGATGATACCAGGACCAAGAAAGCATTTAGAAAGAGGAGTGGTATAAAAGGAGATATATCCTGGTTACAGGCTGTGATGGTCATCATTGTTGTATTTGGAATATTAATACCTTCAGGCCTTGGGGTAATGTCCGCAGCCGTGCCTGTGAATTCTGCACCAGAAGTAAATCATCAGGTTTATTCAGCATTACCGTCCTTTGCAAAACCACCAGCATATCTAGCCAATGAAAGCGCATATTTTGGGACTACGGGTTCCCAAATAACTAACAGCAGTTCTCCGCTATCCCTATCAATGGCATGGCTTGCAGAACAGCAGGCAAACCTGTCACTTGCTGATAAACCTGCTTATGTGGATTGGTGGGATTATGGTTTCCAGGAACTTTATCAAGGAGAACATCCTACAGTGGCTGATGACTTTCAGCAGGCATATCAGATAGCCGGTCAAATTCTGCTTTCTACCAATGAATCGCAGATAATTGCGCTTTTCTCATCAAGGCTTATGCAGGCATCCCTGGATAACACTAGCGGAAAGTTTTCTCCGCAATTGCAAAGTGTATTCTCCCAATATTTCAACAATTCAGAAATAACATTGCTTGAAAATATCTATAAGAATCCAATGAATTACAAGCAATGGATTGCGGATAATTCCACTATATATGGAAAATTCAACACAAGTATAACATCAGCAAATGCCTATTATGCACTGGAGAAAGGTCAACTAGCCTCCAAACTTAGTCTGCCTAACCTTGTTGATCTCTATCAGGAAATACAGCAGGCTACAGGTTGGAGCATACAGTACATACAGGTTGACCACACATTGCTCCCATTATCTGCAACTGATACCGGAACCTTTTATGCACCAGCCTATCTGACTGACACACCAGCATATACGACATCATCTGGTGCTATCGTTCCATATGAATATTACCAGATTTATGCAGTAACGACAAATGGAACATTTCCACTTAACGAAACTCCAGTCACAGCAACAGTAACTTCCTATGAACTCGGATACACACCGGCATTTTACAATACCACTATATACAAAGCTCTTGTCGGTCTTCCGCCATCAGCAGTTGGTCAAACAAATGGAATCCCCGGTCTATCATATGGCAGTTCCCAGTACACAATGGAGCCGGCCTTTAACATGAGCAATTTTGAAATATGTTACGAAGGAGTTCCTTATAATCCCTACACTAACTATACAAGCCACCCAAACGACTTTTCCATAATTTCACTGCAAAAAGCATATTCTCTGGAACATTCTGGGAAAGGAACAGCTTTCATATTCCCCGGTCTCTCTTCCATAATCCAGTCATCAGATCCAATACTGAGATACTTCCCAGGGGCTATAGTAGAAGGCCAGGTAAAAACTCCCAGTGGATTACCGCTTCCAGGAATTAGGGTAACAGTATATGATCAGTATAACATTCCACACAGCACGATTGTAACCAACAAGAACGGATTCTATAATATCACCGTTCTGCCTGGAAATGATACATTGATTTATTCATATGGTGCCCTAAACAAGGAGTTCCTGGAGGGCAATAACTTTTTAACAGCTAAAAAGGTAATTATAAGCAGGGCAATGGCAGAAAGAAAAGTTGTTGGAATAAATGAAACAACTGGATTGCCTAACTATTACATCCAAAAGAACATTATAACTGCAAGTACCGGTGCCTCAGGTAGTGTTACCCTAGAAAAGCCAAAGTCATCTGGATATACATCACAACAGGTCACAAGCGGCAATGTGGAAATAAGCAATTCTACGTCTGGACAGAAATTTTTAACTTCCATAGTGAACGGAAATTACAGGTTTGTTAACATTCCAATAGGGACATATAACGTGAGTGTAATTTCAAACAACTCCATATATAGCAACATAAACACCATTTCCATATCTAATGGATCAAGCATATCAAAAAACCTTTTTGTATATGAAAATAAGCTTGATATCAGCGTTCAGTCAGGAGGTAAGCCTGCATCAGGCGTCACTGTGATGGTTGGAAAAGAAAAATTACTGACCAACAGTACAGGGAAAGCATATGTCGCATTAAATTCAGGTACATACAAGATTAATGCAAGCCTTGGTAACCTGATTTCAAGCATAAATGAGGTATCCTTCACATCGTTGAATACTACCCAGAGCGTGACAATAAATCTTGAATTAGGGGTGAACCTTACAGTGTTGTTAAAGGGTCCGGTAGTTAAAGGTAATCTATCCATACTTGAAAATGGCGACCTGAGTACATATACCAACCTTACAAATCTAGGATACAATGAATTTAGAGGGACGGTCTCGCCAGGATACTATACGATCTATGAGACAAGTGGAAATTATGTTGCACTCGGTTCCTACAACATAAATAAAACTTCTACCATCAGCATGTCATTCGTAAAAGGTTATGCAACCTCAATAACAAACAATAACCTGAATCTCTCCAAATATTCAGGATCAATTGGGGTTATATATGGCAGTACTGTTCTACAGTATGAAAGTACAACACTGAAAAATGTTACATTCATTCTACCTTCAGGCAATAATTATGGAATATATGAAACCTTAACCAGAGCTGGAAAAGACTACTATGCATCACAGGCAGAGTCCATATCAACAAGCTCAAACGTTTATCTGTCACCTCAAAATGCAACAGTGGAAAAGATTGAGATTTATAACCCTGGCATATCCAGGGGCTTTAATTCACTGTCTGCATTAAATTCTGGAATAGGCATCTTTGAACTGGCGGGGCATCCCTTCGAAGCAGCAAATGTTTCTGGAGGATATGCTTCTATCTACACTCAGAGTTCCTCATTAAACGGTTTTGCACTAAGAGTATATGGAGATGGATATTTTGGTAGTTCAAGTAGGTTGAATCAAAATGTAGCCGTAGCTCTCAATGTGAATCTTAAATCAGTTACCTTAAATTTCAAACCCATCCTCAATTCCTCTCCTTTAAATGGTGAAATAAACATAGGTGGTACAACATCACAGACATCCCAGATAATTAATGGAACATCCAGAGTCAGGCTGCCTTCTGGAAGTTACGTATTCACGGTTACGGGTGGCAACATGTTTGCTAGCGACTACACGAATTCTTTTACCGTTGGTGCAACAAATAAGAGTATTAATGTATCATTTAAACCTGAAGTTTCACTGGCCATAGTAAATGTAAACACTGCGTATATATACGGAAAGAATGGTGAATTAATTACAAATCCAACTGAAATGTTGCCTGGTAATTACACAGTATACTCAATCTCAGGAAATGTGAAATCGGCCATACAGGAAGTTCATCTTACACAAAACACGACGATATCTGCAACGTTGATGCAATCCTATAATTTGAGTATACTTAATAACTTAAAAGGAACGGCAACTCTTACACTTATTTACAATGGAGAAAGAATTGTGATGCCTGGGTTGAAGAATTTACTACCAGCAGGCAGTTACAATGTCAATTTGACAGCTCACCTTGTCAGTAACAGTGGGGAATATGTGTTAACTGGAAGTAGGAATATCCAGCTTAATGGGCCAACATCACTGACTCTCAACATAAAGAATGAGACATTCACTACAAATGTTAAGGGTAAATTAGATGTTAACAGTGGTTCTAACTCTGGCTTCTTTGTCAATATATATAGAAACGGCTCTCTTATTAGTAAGACAACCACAAGTGGCAATGGAAATTTCTCAGTAGATCTTTCGAATGGAAACTACACCTACTATGTATATTCTACCCAGTACATGAAGGCTGGAACTGGAACAATCACAATCAATCCATTCGTCAACGAACAGAACATTACACTGATAGCATCAAATGGTCATTTGGTATCACTGTTTACATATGTATCTGGGGTCGAAAAGGCCTTATCTGTAAATGTGACACTTTATAATGAGCTATTTAGGGTAACATCCGATGGGTATCCCTTAATTTTACCATCAGAGAATTATTCATTTTCATCATATGTCTCAAGTAGTGCAACTGTAAATGGATTCAAGACATCTTATTTATATGAAGCTTCAAAGACAGTATTCACAAATACAACAAAAGACATTAATCTGATACTGAGCAAGGTTTTATTGGGAAATATAACCATATCCCAGAATACCATAAGTAAAACATCAGAATATAACTCTGTAACCTATTACCTAACATTAACGAATCACATAAACTCCATGGAAAATATAACATTATCTTCAGGGAGCAGTGTCTGGGCTATGAAATTTAATAGGACTACGATAAATAATCTACCAATAAACGGTTCAGTAAAATTGCGATTGGTACTGAACAATACTGCAATGGTACCGGAGGGAATAAACAAAATCCCAGTAGAAATCAAATACTCTGGAGGACCCACTCAAGATTTCGTTAAGGTCAACATAACTAAATATGCAAACTTTGAAATAAAGCAGGTTTACACGGCTCCAAGTTACAATAACGGAACATCAGTATTATCATATAAACTCATTAATATGGGGAACTCCGTCGATAATATCAGTCTTTCAATGAATTCATCAAGTATTCAGACATTGATTCACGATTCCTGGAATGTGAGTTTCCAGTATAATGGGAACACGGTTCGATACATAACATTGAATTATTCCCAAACAAAGGTGATAAATATTGTTTTCAAGCCTGGAAAAGTTCCATCGCCTTCATTTGATATCACCATTAATGCGAACCTGACAAATACCAGCGTTGTGAGATATGTCAGTATTCATTACACATCTCCAGGTGCACCCGGAATAACTGTTTACTCAAAGGGACCCGGGATCTTATCTAACTATACTGGTGATCCATTTGTAACAGTTGAGTACGGGCTTATCATAATCGCCATAGCGGTAATTGGTGGGATAGCTGGAGTTGCTATAAGGGGGAGAAAGAGAAAATGAATAAGAAATCAGTAATCATAATCTTAATCGCATTTGCGCTGATAGTCATGGCTGTTCCATCAACATTTCTTACACAGAATTCTAATCTTACACACCAAAATGATAGATTTTCTCCAAGAGTTCTGGCCAGAGAGGCAATACCCTACACATCGACTAATGGTTTTTCAGCAGTATTGTCTCCAATTTCTGCAGTTTATGAGGGACAGCATTTCACAATGTTTGTAAATGCAACATCAGGCTATTCTAATTATACTGCTACATTATATCTGGGAGCAAACTATGATGCGGGAATGTCACCACTTAACTCAACGCATGAGACCTCTGCAACTGGTTATTTCGAATTTAACATTACAGCCCCTCAGGCAGATAACCAGACAATATATGGTACAGTATTTCTCACCGCAACTTTCTATGGAACTCCTGTCAATTACACATCAAACTTCCACGTAAGTGTTTACGCTCCTGTAAAGTTATACGCTGAAGTGTATAATTCAAATTACATACCATATTACAATGTTTCAATAAGCTTCATAATAAACGGAGCAACATTCAAAACGGATACGATCAGCAAGCTTACTCCTTATTCGAAGGAAAAACTAAACATCACCGTCAGTTCAAAAGTTCTCGATTACGGTAAGGTAAATACCCTTGAGGTGAAGGTCCTAAATGCAGCTTCCTATAAAAACGGTGTTTCAGTTTCATACTCATCAAAGTTCTTCTATGGAACACCTGCAAACTATAACTGGATATACTATATTTCAGGAGTAGTAATCGTATTCATGGTTTTTCTAGTTCTGTCCTCTGGCAGAGGAAGAGGTACAAAGCAACCTAAATGGAGGAATAGAAAGGAAAAACCAAAGAAGATTGCTAAAAAATAATTAAAAGAACGCTTTAATTGTCACAAACTCTTTTTCTATCTGTGTTCTTCTCTTGCTTTTCTTCGTTCGTGATACTTTTTCTTTGTTAAAATTCTCTATATTTGCTATCCTTGCAGCTGAGATGATATTATCATGAGTTTTATGGGGCATACTTGTTCCATCCTCATCAACAATATCAATCGGTACATCCACATTTCTAAGTTCCTGGATTATCTTCTCCCTGTTTGGCTTATCTCCATTTCCTATTCTTATGGACATAAAATTAGTGTTATACCCCGTTATTATATTCTCTATGTTTTCCGCAACAGAAAAGACATCACCTAGCTCAAACGCCTCAATCAAAACTCTATCTGCAAGCACAGCCACACCGGGCTTGGGTCCAGGATCAATTCCTATGAATATCTCGTTGAATAATTTCTTGTCCAGCAGGTATGGTACTGCCCGTCTTATTGCCCTCATTGCATCATTATCCCGAATCTGCTCAAATTGAATATAAATATCATCAACAGAACTTAGTACAACAGGTACATCTGAGGGAATATCACCAGGCTTTTCTATGGAAACAAAAGGCACGTCCCATTCTTTCAATAGATGAAGCACTCTATAATAGAATCTGAAATCAAGGGTGTAAATTCCCAACCTTGCCATTCAATAATCAAATGAATTGAAGCATTAAAAAGTTTTTGTATGTCCAATGAACATTCCAAGTTGATTTAGAGCCTGTTTATTTATTCAGTTCTTATGGGATTCAACTGTTTGCCTATCATTTCATCTGCAATTTCAATAAACTGTCTTTCCATGCCCCTTGGAATCGATCCACCTGCAGCTATGTCATGACCTCCACCAGAGCCTCCTACCTTCTCTGTGCATTCCTTCATTACCAGGGATAGATTGAGTCCCTTTTCAACCATTCTCCTGTTTCCCCTCGATGAAATCAGTGTACTGTCATCTCCTACATTAAAGCCGATCACTGGTTTATCCTGGTCAAGGAGGTAGAGCATAAGCTGTCCAGAAATGGCTCCAGCCATCTCTGAACCCGGGGCATAAAAGAACTGCAGGTTCTTTTCCTTGGAAATAGATTTGTATGATCTTGTTATATAATCGATTAACCTGGTTTCATACTTTCTCTTGTTTGAAATCATTTCATTTTTAAGGGAGTTATTCCCCATAAAAAATTCAACTGGAATATTATTGTCTCCATTTTTGGAGTTCGCATCAATTATTTTTGCGAGTGATGAAGCTGAAAAACCATTGCTGAAATATAGCTCATCCTTTTCCAGATATGACATTGCCTCAGAATGTGCACCCTGAAATGAAAGAAGATAGCCAAGATAATTCCCGAGTTTCAATGTATCATCTTTAGTCATATCCTCAGGCCTTGTTTCAGGATTTATGGACAGTTTTTCAAGTATTTTCCTTGTTCCTTCAAGCGATCCGGAAATGTTTTTTATGAACGGATCAACAGAGTATACAAGTGCATCAAGAATAGATTCCCCATCAAGGTTTAACACATGTTTTCTCTCCACATTTTTACCGTACTTCTCGATCAGTGATTTATTGAGTCCTCTAAAGCCGGATAGGTCCTGCTTGTCTGCTATTGCCCCTGATATCATGAATGGTAAAAGATCAGAATTATCCTCGCTAAGGTAGAGGGCAAAAACGTATGCCATTGTCGCTCCACATGCTTCTCTGGTCCCATCAATCCCATAATTTCTGGCATTGATATTCAGTTCATTTTTGGATCCACCACTGTAGAAGTGATGGTCAAGAACCAGGATTTCCGCAGTATCGCCCTTGACAAATTTCAACTGATCAGACCCTGCATCCACTACAATCGTAGGTAAATTTGGTTCTTCCATTATTCGTTTAGAAAAACCCTCAGAGGATAGATCCTTGATAAAACCGAGGTGAAATTTCTTATTATTTCTTAAAAGCAATTTTGTTAATATTATACTTGCACTGGTTCCATCCCCGTCGTAATGAGCAAGAACCCTTACATAGTCATATTTTAAAAAAAAATTCTTTCCCTTTTCCAGGGATTCCGAAAATTCCTTGCTAATTAAATCAGTAATCATGCCTATTGAAGAACCTTGTTAAGTTCCCATTCATGTTTTAGATACCCATTTTCCTTATAATATCTAACTAGCCTCAACATTTTTGACATGATAAGTGCTCTTTTTCTGCCATTGTTGAGGTCTCGCTTGTTTAGCAACATATGGGCAGAAACTCTTTTGTATGTATTTATTAAGCTCATCAAATCTTCTGGTACTTCGCTCTTTAAGTCGTTCTTCTCCAGTATATCGCCCATCTTAGAATGCATGACTGCTTTCACTCTTGGGATGCCGTATGAATCTCTTAACTTAATCCCTATCTGAGAAGCAGTTAAGCCATCTTTTCTAAGCTGTATTATGATTTCTTCCAATTCCTTTGGACTTTGCTGCACCCAATTGTGGTTTGCACCGTAAAAAGAATTCTTTGAACCGGATTTCCCCTTCTTTCTTGTATGCATTCTCGCCATATGATTTCACTTTTTTTCCTAATCGTTTACTTATTTATTAATCTTACATCAACTTCTGCGAAAAAAGCATGGGAAATAAGTTATATATTGACTCGTTTCCTTAATATGAATGAAATTAGAATAGGCAGGAAAACATTCATATCCGATCTCTGCTCAATAAGGGGAAGAGTGAAAATAGGGAATGACTGTTCTGTTTTTGACTTTGCATCAATAAGGGGAGATTTAGGCTCTATAGTAATAGACGATTTCTCAAACGTTCAGGACAACGTCACAATACACTGTGATCCAGGATACGATGTTAAAGTTGGAAAATATGTTTCAATAGGACATAATGCAGTAGTCCACGGATGTACAATTGGAAATAATTGTCTTGTTGGAATGGGTGCAATAATAATGAACGGAAGTTTAATCGGCGATGGTTCCGTTATCGGAGCTGGGGCTGTGATACTGGAAAATAAAAAGATTCCTGAAAATAGTATGGTTGCTGGAATCCCCGGAAAAATAATGTCCAATTCGATTGAGTATGAAAAAATGGCACGAAGGAACGCAGAGGATTATGTGAAACTGAAAGACACTTATCTGAAAGATTAGCATAAATGGATTCAATTTCTCTAACTGTAAAGCACCATTAATTCAATGGTCATTTACTATATGGTAAAACAATACATTTGAATTTCACTGAAAATAGTAAAACATGTGGAACTATAAAAAAATTAGTCAAACTGTAACAAGCAACTTATTGAAAGGGGAACAAACTCATTAAATTATTATACAGATATAGTATAATAGAAAGAGCATGTTGGATAGCGATGATTCGAAAAGAAATCTAAACAAGATAATTGATAGATTTCTGGATTCGAAAGATGTAGTAGAAAGGCAGGAACAATTAACTAAAATGACAAAGGTTTTGCAGGTTCCTGATTACATACTTCTTATTCAAAACGATACTGAAATCAGGGCAAAAATTGACACTGTTGTCAGGGAGCTCTGGGTCAATATGCACGTTTGGGACTCCAGGATATATAAATATTTTTATCTTGCAAACAAGGATAGCGAAATAATTCAATCATTCTATACCAAATCACTGGTAAACGAAAAAAATACAGAACTTGCGAAAGAATATCTAAAGTCAAATATAAAATTGTTCAACTCACAGGATATTATTGATAACATAAATGAGTTAGCCTCACTTACAAATATGTGGGATTATGCAGCGCTTCTACTTTCCGCTAATGGTATTTTTGATGAAAATCTTTTCAGAAGATACATTGATAATAATTCATATGTAATAAACAAGGAAATCACCAAGAATTACAGGGCAAGCAACGGGAAGAGAGAACTTTTGAAATTCCTGAAGCTAATAACTATAGCGGACCCAACAAATACAGAATATATACTTGATTATCTGGAAGCTCTTGACCTGAATCTGGAAATACCATCTCTGGTCTCACTGCTGAAAACGGTTGACATAGATAACTTTAAGGAAGAGGGCTCCCTTTTAAGACTTTCTTCCCTTTTCATAAAAGTTGGTGAATACCAGAAGGCGATTGATATACTGCAGAGGGTAATCTCTGTTTCACAGAATAATCAGGAGGCAATAGAGCTCTATGTCGAGGCATTGAGGAAATCAGGCGAATGGGAGCTGATCGTTTCATTCCTTGCCAGAAGGAAAAGTCTGCTGAGATCGACAAAACAGTTGGAGGAAACTTTCGTAGAAGCATGTGTGAAAATAAAAAATTATAGAGAAGCTCTGGACTACCTGAGTTCTCTTGGCCCAGAAACAGATTTTTCACAGAAATCCATACTTTACATAGCCCAGTTATATCTCTATGAAGGAGATTATAAAAAGGCAAAGACCACCATAGCCAGGGCAACCAAGGAAACTGCAAACTCAAAGTTAGGTCTCAAGCTTGATGCAGAGATTTCACGGCAGGAAGGTAAAGAGAATGAATATTTCCAGAAATGCATAAAATACATTGTAGAATCTCCAGAGGATTCTTCATTTATCAATGTTGTTCTCAGGGAGCTTGAAACTAGAAAATTGTGGAATAAAATCCTGGAAATAAGTCAAATACAGAATATAGACCGAAACAATCAGGAAATATTGCCATTTATCTTACTTTCAAGCATTGAGACTGGAAGAATAAAGGAAGCTTTAGAGTTATTCCGGAACATAGATTTTCAGTATCTTGGCGACAGTATTCACATTGCATTGCTGAGTTCTATGAGAACAAACGAACGATGGTCAATCTATTCTGCAAGCAGTGACAAATTACCTTCTCAGGTAAAATCCTATCTGGAAATTATAAGAGATTCTATCTATGGAAATGTTATAAAGGAAAAAGATTCTGCAGCAATTCAGGGCTTAATAGAGGGAGAAGTTCTGAATAATCTCATATCCTTAAATGAACTCTGGAAACACCTTGACACAATCAGGTATGAAGAGGCTGAATCAAAGATAAATTTAATCTTATCTCAACATGGGGCAAACCCTGATCAGGACATTATTATCTATAATTATCCAAGAATAAATATCCTATTAAAGGAAAGGAACTATGAAAAGGCATCATCAATACTACTTAATGCAATCAAGGATCAGGATCCATACACCACATTCTATTCAATTATTGCTGAGAATACAACAAGATTGAACAAGACAAAGATAGGAAGGCTCGAGTCAGCGTATAACCAACTTTCAGCGAGTCCTTTCAGGGCATTACTACTGCAAGCAAGGCTAGAAGAAATGGACGCTGAAAATATAATAAGGGAGACTGAGGCAATAGTCAATAGTGGAGGCGGACTTCACGTTCCCTGGATATTGATATACGAAAGGTTGTTGAAGATAGATGAAACAAAATTACTGAATTTTGTAGACCTCCTCGAGTTTTCTGGAGTTGAAACCATCCAGGCAATGAGGGTGCTGAGACAGTTCAGGAAGAGGGAAAACAGTGCACTTGATATAATAAACCTGGATAGCAAGATCTGCAGGATGAGAACGAGCGAAGAACAGGATATAATAAACTATATCCTCGATCTGAAAGAATTCGGTAGCAAGGAAGAACTCGACAGCGTGATAAATGAATATTCAGCCCTGAAATTACCTGCAGGAATAAATTCAATGCTTGGAGATTATTACCTGGTAAACAAGGATCCAGTTTCAGCAGAGCATTTCTTTAGGAAGAGTTTACAGGAAGAGCCCAGGGAAGAAACTACCGGTGGACTCGTGGAGTCATTAATAGAGCAGGGTAAATTCAAGGAATCTGAAGCTTTCATTGAACAGCTTAAAAATAAGTCAGCTTTCACCTTGAAACTGTATGAAGCATCCGGTAATGTTGAAAAACTTGCAGGTACAATTAAAGGAATAAGCAAGATCGATGGGTCCATGGAAGTGGTTCTCGAGAACATTATTGACAAATACTGGGAAAATAAAATAATCAAGACTCAATTGATCGCACTTCTCAAGAAGACAAGTAACACCAGTCTTGGACTGGATATATCTTCGAGAATGATATCCGAGCAGAAGAGTGCTGAAAGTCTCGAGGTTCTCAGGATGCTTTTCAGGAACAATCCTGAGGATATAAGGATAATAACTGTTCTGATTGAAAAGCTTGCAGAAGCAGGAAAGTTCGAGGAGGCAAACACGGACTGCCTTCAGTACCTTAAAATGAATACCCCCAGAACAGATAAGATTGAAGTCCTGGCAAGAATGGAAAGGATAAATTTCAACAATGGCCTTTACAAGGATGTACTGAAGCTCTATGAGATGTTTCCAGTTCTGCTAAATGGAGACTCAACAGAAACAGTAGCACTCACCCTAATCAGAACAAAAAATTTTGATATTGCAGAAAATCTTCTTTCGCGGCAACATCAGAAAACGATCACCCAGGAAAAATTCACTGATTTAATGAATATTCTGAAGAACACAGAAAACAGGGCAGAGATAATAATCCTATCAGAAAGATTGATGAAGGCCTGCATAAAACACAACAAATTTCTGGATAAAAGAGAAGCAGTCATGTATACAAAGATAAAGGTGAACATGATCGATGAAATATATGAGTTCCTGAACTCACCTTCGAGTCTTGAGGGTATTGACATGGACTATCTAGAGCAGGAATCATGCAGAATAATGAAGAATATTTACAAAAAGACCGGAATAAGTACTGTTGAGGAATTAACGTTGCCAATATTCTTCCTGGGTAACGGTTCAAAGGATATAGAACTGGTAAAGATGATCAAGGACTATGTTGATGATTCTTATTATCACTTCAAGGTTCGGCAGATTCCAAAGGATCCACTTACAATAAAATTGTTACAGCAGGCTGCTTCCATGCCATATTCCAATCCATTTGTTTACAGCGTAAAGTTCAATCTTGGAATAAGAGGGGCATTGAAGCTCAAGGCAGCCGTGCAGAGCCTTGATGGTGGTTTTGCATAATGGATATCCTGAACTTCAACCTCAGACAGCACCATTCCATGAGGGAAGATTTCCTGATTTCATTCATAGTTCTTGGACTTGCTCTCAGTATTGCTTATAGACATATAGTATCTGGCTATACACCAGAAAAATTCCTGTTTCTACTGCTTCCTGCGGGAATGCTTTCGTCTTTCATTGCAATAGGTTTAAGCTACTTCAGCATGAGTTTTCTTTCTGACAGGTATGGATACAGGGTTAATTTCACTTTATTTACTTCAGGCATTATATTCGCCTTACTAACTTCCATATTTGGCTTTATTGTATCGCTTCCGGGAAGTACAAGGATCGTGGGTTCAGCCAACAATGAAATAGAAGGGAAAATAGCTCTTAGTGCTCCATTTGCGAACATGATGCTTGGGGCCATATTCTCAGGCTTCTCTTTCATCAGTTCTGGAGCACTAAGCGAAATATTTCTTATAATCAGCGGTTCAAGCTTAATGGTTGCAGTATTTTCTTCACTGCCAATTCCCCCTCTTCCAGGATACAGTATCCTGAAATGGAATCTTTATATATACATAATTGAACTGGCTTTCTCAGTCACTTTTCTCGTTGCTCTTGGCCATGGATTCATTTGAACGTTATAATCATGCAAAAAATGCCCGAAAAGGAAAAAAGTAAATAAGCATAATGAAAATGACAAATTAAAGGGAGTGAATTGTATGGAATGTGAATTATGTGGTAAAAAGACCGATCATCTTAAGAAGGTAAAAATTGACGGGGCAGTTATGGCAGTATGCAGTAATTGCGAGAAATTTGGAACTCCAATTGAAAATTACAGGAATAAGCCGGTTGTCAAAAGCGTTTCAAGCTACAGTCTAACTAATACAAGTACCCAACCGGTATTCATACCGCAACAAAAACCCAGGAAGAAGCCAGGTAGAGAGACAGACATAGATGAGCTTGAAATAGTGCCTGACTATGCTGTCCTGATCAGGGAAACAAGAGAAAAAACGGGCTTGACGCAGGATGAATTTGCCGCCAAAATAAAAGAGAAAAGAACATCCATCGCAGCAATTGAAAGAGGGAGCCTTAAACCTGATATAAAAACAGCAAGGAAAATAGAGCTTTTTCTCAAAATAAAACTGGTTGAAAAGTTCTGAGGCGAAACATAAACTATTAATAAAAATTAATAATTGGTGATTTATGAGCAAAGGGGCAAATGTTGTAACTATTTTCCTCATTATTTCTATAATTGTTGGAATCGTGAGCAGCATCCTGTTGACAATTTTCCTGACAGGTTATGAGGCGACTACACAAGGGCAGATTGAGGCAACCTATGCCTCTCCTTTGTATGGAGCAGGAATAGCTTCTGGAGTCTTTACCAGTCTTTTACTGTTCTATCCAGTATTTAAGAAGGGAGACAGGAGTCACCAGTGGGAGGATTTTAGATGAATAAAAAAATGAAAATTGAAGCATTATGGCTTATAGGTGTATTGGTTGTGCTGGGTGCAGCAGCTGGATTAAATATTTATACTACTGGTCTACCTGCGTTTTCTATAGCCACAAAAGAGACGCCCCACACGAACATAAACCCTGACAATCATATCATTGACGTTACCGGGGAGCAGTGGGCATGGATCTTTACAAAGGAAAATGCCACAGGGACGCATACCTGTACTGATTCATTAACCATACATGTCAATACGACTTACACACTGATTGTCAGTTCTTCGAAAGGTTCTCATCAATTTGCGGTTATACACGACCTCTATATAGCACAGTTTGACATCCAGATCTATGCAGTACCAGGGCAGAATAATTCCATAACATTCACGCCAATTCATACCGGTGTGTTCATATTCGAGTGTGTAGAGTACTGTGGGTACGATCATTACCTCATGAGAGGATATTTGACGGTGGTTAAGTAATGTCATCAACCACACTTCTTGTTGAGTTATCCCTGATTCTTTCAATAGGTTTTGCAATTCTATTCTTCATGTATTATAAATACTTGAATGCAAAAACAGAGGCAGACGTTGCAGCAAATGAGGATAATTACTATGATTACGGTTCCTACCTGAGAGAAAATAAGAAGAATGGAGGATTCCTATCTCCAAACAATTTTGTTCTGAATGATTCCAAAAGCATTGGAATGAGATATATAATGAGCGCAATAGTATTCTTCTTCATAGCTGGATCATTCGGCTTGTTGATGAGAGTGAGTCTTGTTGAACCGAATCCAACTCTTTTTGCTGGTAGAGAAGTACTTTACGACGTGCTGACAACAGAGCACTCAATACTTATGATATATATGTGGGCTCTTGGTGGAGCAATGGGAATAGCCTACTATCTGCTTCCTTCATTCCTGAAGGTAAAGGCTGATAAATATGGTTCAATTTCATCTACGGCATTCTGGATATATCTACTAGGCGGTGTCTTTATCCTTCTTTCCAGGACATCCACAAGATGGTATTTCTACCCACCACTCGCTCTTCAGTTGAACCCATATGGAGCTGGAGCTTACAACTGGCTTGCCGTTATAGGTCTGGAAATGATATTCATCGGTATAACAATCGCTGCAATAGTTGTGATAAGAATGATCATAATGGATCGTGGTGATAATGTACCACTTACGAAAATGCCTCTATTTGCATGGAGTGTACTTTTCACATTATTGATGTTCCTGGCCTCTGCACCTTTCCTTATGTCCGCTCTAGTAATGCTGTTCTATGATTTCTTCAACCCCATATTTTTCACCGGTGTCGCAGGTGCAAGTTCTCCACTGTCGTTTGCAGAACTGTTCTGGATATGGGGGCATCCAATCGTATATATTGCAATCCTGCCGGAATTTGGATTGATTTACGAAATTATACCAAAATTCACAGGTAAAAAGATATTCAGTTATACTTCTGGAGTGGTCGGTCTGGCATTATTGATGCCATTATCAGAACTGGTATGGGGACATCATCTACTGAATTCAGGCTTTGGCATTCAGTGGGGATTGTTCTTTTCAACAGCATCATTCCTTGTAGTTATCCCGTCTGCAATCACCATATTCAACTATATAGCATCTATGTGGACTGCGGACAAAATTCGACTCTCAACACCAATGCTGTTTGTAATCAATGGAATATTTGATTTCATAATAGGTGGAATAACAGGGGTTATGCAATCAATGCTAGTCGTGAATATACAGGTACATGGAACATACTGGGTTACGGGGCATTTCCATTTCATCTTCATGGGAATCACTACCGGAATCATCTTTGCCTCAGTATATATGCTGTGGCCAACAATAACCAGGGGCAGGAAGTATGACCAGCGTCTCGCCACATGGCACATGGCCCTAACTGCAATCGGATCATTCATAATGTCAATGGGATGGACCATAGGAGGGTTCCTCGGCATGCCCAGATACGTATCTGGATACTTTGCAAGATTCCAGGTATATCAGGATATTGCTATCGCAGGTGGAGTCATTATCGGAATCGGTCAGCTGTTCTTCCTTGCAAACCTTATAAAGTCCATGCTTGATGAGCCAAGTACAACAACAAACAATGCTTTCGAAGATACATATAACAACGAAGAACCATCACTGGAACAGAAACCAGAACCTCTTGGGAATCCGTCAGCTGTAGGAGGTGAATAATTTGAATAAAGGAAAATTAGGAGTAGTATATGGAATAGTAATAATTCTTCTTGTTGGGTTGTCATTGACATTTGTTCTATCTGCACCTACTTCTTCTGGAGGAGGCTTGATAGACCCAGCTGGACTTAAGGTAAAAGGAACAATAAATGAAACTATATACGCTGATGCAAGTGGATGGAACTATTCTCACGGTCCAATTAATCCAACATTATATCTTCCGCTTGACTACAAGATCTGTTTCACAGTTATAGAGGAAGACAATCTCCCACACACATTAACAATTAATAAGGATAAAAATTATGTTCCTGGAACTGTTCTGACTGCATATGAAAATGCTGCTACTGGTTTAACCATTGTAACAACTGGAGAACTAACACAAATACCCGGTCATCCGGTATCAAAATCCTATATATTCTTCCAGCCTGGAAATTATACATACTGGTGTGAGGTACATCCTACAACAATGCTTGCAAGAATACAGGTAAATGGCACGGCCAGTGGAACAGCATCATCGTCCATTGTATCCCAGCCAATTGCGGGTCACAATGCACATAAAAGCAATGGAAACCCATCTCTGTCACCGTTAAACCTATTAAACACTTTCAATCTTCACAACCTGGTGAAGACTGAAGTTAATTTAGAAGCAAGAGACTTGCCGGTGTTTTAGTTGGAACAGAAATGGAACTTTTCTTTTTTTAACAACATTTTTAAACTTGAGATTACATTTCTCATTGATCTGGTTGCAGTTGCAGGTTTTTTCACATACACAGGATCATTCAAGGATATAATTTTTCTGATTCCACTCCTTGTATCGGGCTCACTTGCCTCAATGGCATCAGGAGTTTTCAACAACATATATGATACAGACATTGATTCAAAAATGGAACGAGTTTCAAACAGGAGAAAGGTTGTTTACAGGAACAAATCAAAGATGATCATTCTCCTTATAGCTCTGTTTGCGACATCCATGATAGTTGGGTTCTCATTTCTCAATTATATTTCAGTCATCTACATAATAGCAGGTTTCCTCAGCTATGCCTTTCTGTATACAGTAGTGCTGAAAAGAAGGACTGACCTGAATATTGTATTTGGAGGAGTTGCAGGAAGCTTTCCTGCACTTGCTGGCTCAGCCGCAATATCAGGAACCGTAACTCCTGCAGCAATATTCATAGCGGTTCTGGTCTTTGTATGGACACCGACTCACTTCTGGTCACTGGCCATAAAATACAGGGATGATTATTCTTCCGCAAATATACCAATGCTACCAGCTGTCAAGGGAGTTGCAGTTACCAGAAAATACATTTTGATAAATTCCATTTTTCTTGCCATAGTAACCATCATTCCATTTGTCTATACACGAATTGGGCTGAATCTCATCTATGGATTGGCGTCTGTTCCTCTGGCACTGTGGATCCTTGTTCCATCATATTATTATTTCAGGCGAAAGGGAGAAGCCAAGGAGTACAGGAAGCTTTTTTCCTATACAAACGGATATCTTACCATAGCTCTGATCTTAATCATAATATCCACTTTTACCATATTGAAATAGATCAATATGGAAAAGAAGGGAACTTTTATTTTTGGCATCTCCATACTCACTTTATCAGTTCTTCTTAATTTCCTGACATACAGGTACAGTAATTTTGGAAAATATTTCTTTTACATCATACTGATTGAGCCACTATTTTCAATCACATTCCTGTCACTTTACGGATTGAATGGAAAGAAAATACTTAGGGGACTGGTTTCGTTGAAATGGATAATACTCCTTGTTTCCGCACTGTTCGTCTGGGTCTATATTATACTGGTGATGAACCTTGGGACAGCTGAAGTATCATATCTAATGGAATCATTCTACTACCCCTCATTCTTTGAGCAAACCATATTTGCACTGGTTGGAATCGAGACACTGAATCTATACTTCAAGCGGGGAACGTCAATAATAATATCAGCCCTATTCTACGAAGGATATTATTTTGTTGTCCTGATCAACGCATTACCTGGATTTCCTGGATGGTATTTCCCATTATTCATACTGGATTCATTTGCCATTGGTCTCATATATATTGGATTATATGCAGTCAGTAAATCGATATACATATCAATGACCTTGCAGATAAGCCTGCTGATGATGGTAATCTTCATACCTCCATTACCTGCAGCTTTCTTCTACACACTCGTGCCTTCATAATAATGCACTAAAATCACAATTTCAAACTTATTGCTTTAGAATGTCAAGCAGATTCATTTTCCGGCTCAATCTCCACTCGAGGATAAAATCTACCACACTTAGGATCACAAGGGAAAACATGAGCAGTAGAAATTCCTCAAAGGTACTGTTTCTCCCCTCTTTCAGGAAGAAAAATCTAAGTCCGTTGGTTCCTGTGACCTCAATATTTATGAACATATCCGTCAGGAGGATCATCACCAGCATCGACCCCGTAAATAGTTTCAATGCAACAGAATCCATATTGATAAGGTTATGGACAAGATAAGCAACAGAAATAATCAGGATAGAAAATAATACCACTTCTGGATCAACAAAGTAATTGAATGCCCCGAAGGTAAATGTCATTATACCCACCATGGCCGGGAAAAGCAATCCTTTCACATTCCCAAGTTCCTTCCGGTAGTGTGTCCCTGAAATCGTAATGAAACCAAGACTGATCAGAACCATGAAATCTGTAATACTTAAAAGGAAGGATTCACCTGATGCGACAAGGAGTATAATGAACACAAGTGTGAATATCCACGAGTACTTGGTGAGACTGTATGGAAATATCCTGTCCTCGCCCAGGGATTTAAGATGCCTTGATGCAGCCAGAAATGCCGGGACGAAAGTTGTCAGGGTTGCAATGATGAATGCGATTATCATCAGTAGAAACCATGATTCACCTCCTGTCATCTGTGCAATAAGGAAGGCAGGAATCGAACTTTTTTCTATTCCTGTCCCCCTGGATTGTGTCAGAAGAACTGCAATAGAATATACGATATTTATGGATGAGGAGACAATTATGGTAAATATCATTGACCATTTTATGACATGATCCTTGTCCAGCATTATCTTCTTCTTTATCATAGGAATGTTTATGGTGCTTCCGTCAGTTATATTTCTCTGAAATGCCATGATTTCCTGGAAACCAAAGAAGAGGATAAACAGGTATCCAGTATCAATCAGTATGTCTTCCACCCAGTTTCCTGTAAAGGAGAAGAAGAGATGAGTTGAAAGATGGGAAGGCGATCTGAAAATTACGCCTTCTTCCGCTATTAATATGACTGCCATGGCTATCATCATGACCAGCTGCACCTTGCCTATGAATCTTAAGTATCTTTCCTCGAAGAATGCATTTATTATGAACCATACGATAAATAGTCCGAGTATGGCATAAATCAGAACCTTTGAAATCAGTGACCCACCAATTGAGCTTTCAGGTATCACAATGAACAGAAGATCAAAAAAGATGATCACGCAGTAGGCAGAAAGGGCTGAGTTTGCCACCCACATGGAAATCCTGCTGATGAAATATCTGACAGATGAAACTCCATAGGCCTCCCTTACAAAGGCTGGTCCACCAACAATATCCCTTCCATTATTCTTGTGGAACTCATAGACATCAAAGTATACCTTGGCCATGAATAGTGATGTGATGGATGCAACAATAAGGGAAATAGTGGATACGATACCATACTGAAGTGCATTTTCCGGTATCAGTATGAATAATGGAGATCCAAGGGTCGATCCTATTCCTATGGATAGAATTATGAAAAAACCGTAAACCGGATTTGGCTTTCCCCTGATCCTGGGTCTTGAAAATTTAATTCTCAGGGATTTTGGAAATGATACGGTGAGATACAGGCTGAAAAATATCATTGCCATTACTGAAACAATCAGGAGTGACTTATTTATTGTCATATTGTTAAAGTTCAGAATGACAGACCTGTTGCTATAGAAGAAAAGGATGGAGAATAAAAAAATAGCAAGACTGATAACTGTTATTATCAGTCTCCCGAGATAGATCTCTCTTATTGTTCTCCTATCCATTTTGAACTTACCTGAAGAGGAATCTGATGTTCATCCTGGCAGTCTTAAGCGTGCTGAAAGACGCCAGGAGAAGGACCACTGCAACAAGAAAATTTATCACAATGGTCAGTGATGTCAGGCCGGTTGTTTCTGATATGCTATGGAGGGCATTTCCATAATAGTTCAGCAGATAACCAGATGCATTCCCGCCAAAAAAAGTTGGAATGACAAAAAGTATCCCCATTACAAAGAGGAATGAAGAGAGAAGAAATTCACCCAAAGTTGCGAATAAAATGTTGATATCAGACCCTTTCCGTTCTTCCTTTATTAGATTAAGGAACTCTCTTACCTCTTCCTCGTTAGAATTTTCAAGCTTCCTTATCACATCTGCCCTTGAAATATCAGCCTCCTTATCGCTGAGGATCATCAATCCCTTTATGCTGACTTCAAGTGAATCTATTAGAGGACTAAGCAATTCCTCTTTCTTATTAGATTCCATATTGTATCTCCCTATGAAATTTCATTAATAAACTTTCCATAAAAACATTGCACCAAATTTTTAATGGGCAGAACATGATCCTCATATGTTCGAACAAAAATGTCTGACAGAACCATATAATTAGGTTTTCCATAAAGACTTAAACCTTTGAAGTAATTACTGGTTAGGGATTTAATGGAGGCAAACCAGCAGCAAAATTCTGATTTAATGTTCAAGGCATTTTATCAGTATTTACTCGATGCAATTATAAGCAAAAATGAATACGAAAATCACAAGAATCTACAGGATACATTAAAATCTAAACAGCCCCAGAGCATTGCTGAAGTGGATAATTTACTCGTATCACTTAACAAACTTCTGGACGATTTCAAGTCAGTAACAGTTTCAGGTCTTTTCGATGACACAGAGAAGGAAATACAGAGCTTCGTAGGAGTTTCACTTGAGAAATTCAAGAAGAAAATTAATGACGATTACAGGAACAGGATAAATGATCTTGAAGGGTCAATGTCCGCCTCAAGAACCAATTCCATAAAGAATATCCAGGCGTTTCTTTCAATGGATTTCCTGAAAATCGTAGATGCGAATATCTTTGTAAAATGGGTTGACGGCGTCTATGATGCTGCAGTAAGATATACTGCTGAGAGTTCCATTGAATACGATTTCTCCCTGAATTCAAGAAGTTCAGATCTATTCAAGGAATCACTACGGTTTGGCTTCCTGGAGAAAGGTGTCAAGATACCGATAAATTCAGCAAGCAACTGGGCTGGAAAGGAGGCCCAGATTGACTATGAAAAGATTGATAAATTTTACATGACATCTGCAAGCATAAACAAGGGAAACCTGTTTGTTGAATTCGCTGATCCGGACAGCAATGCGAAGGTCACTTTTGTAATGTCCAGGGGAAACGAAAATTCATTCCTTTCCATAGAGTATAAGGATGACAACCAGACGGTTGATGTAACAAGCGTCCCTGCCCTGAACAATATGCTGGAGATAGACAAGATACAGGTACCACTCGACAGGATATATGGTACCCTGAAAGAGATAGAATCAAACAAAACGAAGCTGGTCAGACTGGTGGAGGATGGTATTGACATTCTATCCACGGGTTCATTCAGGAAGCTTGCGGTAAAAATAATTGAAATTAAGAAAGATGCATTGAAAGGCTACATAAATCAGATAAACGAAAGGGCAGACAAGGACAGGATAACTGTTGATAACCTGAAGGAAAAATTGAAGCTTGCAGGTGAGTTTGGGTCACAGATTTCAAGCATCCTTGACCTTGGTCCGCTCTGATTATTTCGGAAAATTCTCCCTGCTCTTACTTCTTTCAAGCTGTCTTTTAAACAATTCGTAATCCTTGTCATCAAACTCATATATTAGGGAGCCAACGTATCCGCATTCATTACATTTGTATTTTCCGGTTATCAATCCGGAATCAGCGAAAATATTTTCTGATCCACACATAGGACAGACCACATGATTCATGACTCCTCATGATCTTCAGGCATTATAACCTTAATCCATTTCATTCAAGATCATTTCAAAATTATCCCGGAATATATGCGAAAATTCAGCTAAATTTAATATGATCAAAAATAGAAAATACTAAATTCCCTTGAAGTCATTACTAACCATGAAGAATTTAATTGATGGAAAGTGGGTAGATTCATCAAGTGGAAAAACACTGGATGATCTGAACCCTGCAACAGGTATGAAAATTGATACGTTTCCAGCTGCAACGAAAGATGATGTGAGCAGAGCCATAGATGCAGCAGAAGGTACTTTCTGGAAGTGGAATGAACTTGGATCAAAGGAGAGAGGAAGAATTGTCAGGAAGGCTGGAGATCTCATACAGGCTAAGAGGAAGGAACTGGAGGATCTCCTTGTCAGGGAATGTGGAAAGATAAGGCCACAGGCACAGGAAGAGGTCAACGGTGTTCTTGACCAGATTTATTATTATGCTGAATTTGAAAGAAAGATCACCGGGGATCTAGTTGAGGGCGACTCAAGCAAGAGAAAGATATTCCAGTACAGGGTGCCAAGGGGAGTTGTCGTTGCACTCACACCATGGAATTTCCCGGCAGCAATGGTTGCAAGGAAACTTGCTCCAGCCCTTATGACCGGTAACTCAGTTGTACTGAAGCCAAGCAGTGATACACCATTAATCGCTGAATGGATAGTAAGAAAATTCCAGGAGGCAGGGATTCCGGACGGAGTACTGAACATGGTTACTGGAAAGGGCTCTGAGATAGGTGATTTCATAGTCTCTCACAAAAAAGTTGCTCTTGTTACCCTTACAGGCTCAACTGCAACAGGTCAGAGAATCATACAGCAATCATCAGCGAACATGGCAAAGCTCATGCTTGAACTGGGAGGAAAGGCACCCTTCATAGTCTGGAACGATGCAGATATGGAGAAGGCACTGAAGACACTTGTATGGGCTAAATTCTGGAATGCTGGCCAGTCATGCATTGCAGCCGAAAGGCTTTACCTGCACGAGGATATAGCCGATAAATTCGAGGAAAAATTCATTTCAATGACAAGAGGATTGAAGGTCGGCGATCCAGAAACAGCACAGATGGGCCCACTCATCAACCATGATGCCCAGAAGAATATGGAAAGTGTCATATCAGAATCTGAGAAGGAGAACCTGAAGATTTTATCAGGAGGGAAGAAGCCAGACCTCAAAGGGGATTTCAGCAAGGGATTCTTCTTTGAACCAACACTTATAGAGAATGTACCACAGAAGTCATCCATATTCCAGGATGAAATATTCGGTCCGGTGCTGGGAATACACAGGGTCAACGACTGGGATGAAGCAATAAGAATGGCAAATGACTCACAGTTCGGACTTGCTTCCTATCTATTCACAGAGGACAATAAGAGGATATTCCAGGCAGCAGAATCTATCAGATTTGGTGAACTTTATGTCAATATGCCCGGACCAGAATCCTCACAGGGATATCATACAGGGTTCAGGATGACCGGCCTTGCAGGTGAAGGCAGTAAATACGGCATAGGAGAGTATTTACAACTCAAAAATATGTACGTGGATTACTCAAGAAATAAGCTGGAATTGGGAAGCATTCCAGGTTTCTAATTCTCTATTTAAATTCTATTAACACAGATGCGTTCTCATCCAGAAGGAGGGGGAGGATCCATCCATATATACCATAATTTATGCTGTCTACGTCCTCCGATATCTTATGTAATTCTGGGGCTTTTTTAACTGCAACAGTGAACATATCCTTCCTGAAAACTACCATCTTCTTTCCGGACAGGCTTGGATTGAGTCTTATCCTGTGTAAAATCCTGCGGACTGACCTGTAAAGGCTTTCACTACCATTAGTTATCGTCATGAGAGTTTCATACATGCTGAAGGATACATGGGTAACCAGATCAGAGTCATAATTGTGATCTGACAACATCTTCAATGCCTTCAGGACTGATGAAATAACTCCACTGGAATCTGACTTTTCACTCCTGATTTTCGTTGATCTGTTAGTGAGGGATATCTTTGAATCTTCATAGATAAACTTCTCTATGATTGATCTATATTCATCCTCCTGCTTCCTGATCAGGA
This sequence comes from Thermoplasmatales archaeon, assembly GCA_027310185.1. Taxonomy (GTDB): domain Archaea; phylum Thermoplasmatota; class Thermoplasmata; order Thermoplasmatales; family Thermoplasmataceae; genus Cuniculiplasma. Next base: position 65,065 of record DAIDBH010000014.1, on the reverse strand, counting down.
TGTCCCTGTAAATTTCCTTCATGCCTTTTTCAACCTTGAATTCCATGGAGATTTTCTCAAAGGGCGCAATCGTTTCCTTATTTCCCGGTAGGAGGAGTCCGCTTTCATCCCACTGCATTGTTCTGAGGCCTTCCATCAGATACTCCCCAGATGAATCTTCAGCTTGCTTACCATCAGAGACTTTTCTCTCACCAGATCCGGTTTTCAGGAACGATGGCCTGCTTCCCAGCATGTCAGAAGCCTCATTCCAACCGGCATTAATCCTGTCAAAATCCATAGGTTCATACTCGTGAAGCAGTCTCAGGAACTCCCCAAAATGGGTCACTTCCTCCTTTGCTATATCTTCGTGTACCTTTTTAAAAGGTCCATCAGGCATGAGCCTGGATTGCTGGAGATAAAAGTTAACTGCATCCAGTTCTGCGGCAAGCGCCAGTCTGATTGATCTGCTTATTTCCTCATTGTCAAGCTTTTCCTTCCTAACAAGTTCACTCGGATCTTTTGAAAACATAATATCATATCTCCATGACGCATTTATAATTTTCATCTCCAATCGTTGACTCATAATATTTGGAAATGTTATTATTCAAACTTTCCATGGCAACCTTTGATGTATAATATTTTTAGGGGAAATAATGATATATTGAAATTTCAGGTTGGAAGTGGAGAAGAATTCATAGAAACAGGATTTATCGGGGAAAATGAGGTAGAAGGGTCTCCAGCTTTCCAGTTAATTGAAGAAGATGAAAGAACCAGGATTATAATCCCTCTCCTGGAGACAGATCATATACTGGGACTGGGGGAAAAGGCATTTCCAGTTGAAAGGAAGAGAACAGGAGGAAGGATGTGGAATTATGACAGTTACAACTATTACCTGGGCTATGATCCTCTTTACGTATCAATACCATTCTTCATGAAAACAGGAATTTCAGAAACCACTGGGTACTTCATCAACTACACTGGTGAAATCAACTTTGATTTTGGGGTGAATGACTATACCAACATAATGATCGATGTAAGGTCAGAAAATTTTTCATTTTATATTATCAATGGTGAAACACCAGAAGCTGTGTTGCAGAAATTCACAGAACTGACTGGAAAACCATTCCATATCCCAGAATGGGCTCTTGAACATCAGATATCCAAGTATTCCTATTACCCTCAGGACAGAGTGGAAGAAGTGGTTGAAAATTATCAGAAGGCATTCGGTCCTCACGCAGTTGGTTCAGTTTATCTGGATATAGATTACATGGATGAATACAGGATCTTCACGGAAGATACAAGTAAATTTCCTGATATGAAGGGAATGATAGAAAAGCTTCACAGGAAGAATGTAAGGGTAATTCCCATAATCGATCCGGGTCTGAAGGCAGACCAGAAAAGTGAAATATTCAGGAGGGGCCTGGGTTCATATATAGAAACTTCAAAGGGTGAAATATATACAGGAGACGTTTGGCCGGGAAAATGTGTATTTCCAGATTTCTTCAAGAAAGAGGGTGGGGATTTCTGGTTCAGGGAGATGTCAAATTTTCTCTCAAAGGGTTATGATGGCATCTGGCTTGACATGAACGATCCATCAGTGCACAATGTGGAATCAAGAACCATAGACCTTGACGCTGTTCATGAAGTGAATGGAAAGATGGTAAAACATTCAGAGGTACATAATGCATATGCACTGAAGGAGGCAGAATATACATATAAGGCAATGAAGCCTGGAGAAAGCTTCATCTTATCCAGGTCCGGATTTGCAGGTATACAGAAATATGCGGCCATATGGAGTGGGGACGGGCTATCAACATTTGAGAACATGGGTCTCCAGATACCTATCCTGACTTCATTGAGCATATCTGGAGTTCCATATGTGGGATGTGATCTTGGGGGTTTTTCAGGTTATTCAAGTCCTGAACTGATCCTGAGATTTTACCAGATGGCCCTATTCTTCCCGGTATACAGGAATCACAAGGTCAAAATGGGAAACGATCAGGAGCTGTATGTCTTTGACAGTTATTACAGGAGACGTTTCGGTGAATTGCTTAACATGAGGCATAATTTTGTGCCATATCTCTACTGGAAATGCATTGAGGCTGAAAAGTATGGCAGGCCGGTCATAAGGCCACTTGCCTTCAATTATCCTAAAGAGGAAGGCATATTCACGATTGATGATGAATATATGGTCGGTGAGGAGCTTTTACTTGCGCCCATTCTTGTTCAGTCACAGGAGAACAGGGAACTGTACCTCCCAGAAGGAAGGTGGTATGATTATGAATCATCTGATATATACAGTGGAAGCAGGAGAGTAAGATCAGGTGGAGATTTGCCTCTTTACCAGAAGAATAATTCTGTCATAATTGTGGGACAAAAAATCTACTATTTTGGAGATGTTGATAGGGAAATATACTTCGGGAACAAATGGCATAAATTCAAATCAATAAATGGAACTGCAGAAATTGATGGAAAGGGAGATTCGGAAAAAATTACGGTAAATATAGAAAAGGAAAAACCGGTCCTGAAAGATCTGATCTTCTAGTTCACCGATTTAGTGTCTTCTATTTTTGCTCCTCCAAGGAGACCAACTATAACCCCAATTTCAGTGAATGTCATCAGAAACATTACCCTGAAATTATTTCCTGACACAAGGAGGGCAGCAACTATACCAAGAACTGCACCCATAACTCCCCCTAAAAGGGCAAAAAGAAATACTTTTCCCATATCCATGATTCGTTATTGCAAAGTTCTATTAATGAATTGGGATTATAATGATTATTCGGGCCATTCATCATCCAACGATATGAACAGGAATGAAATAGTATAAATCCAATTTCAGGTTACAGGATTCAATATTTTCTGGAGGATATAAATAAATATGTTTGCGTTGAGTGAGGAAAGTATCATCAGTATAATCAGAGGCTTCAAAATACAGTTCTATGTTTTCCTTATTTTCACCATATTTCTTATGGTTATGAGGGCAGTCAGGGCCAAGGTTGGGAAGACTTATTCAAGGAAGATTGTTATTTATCCCCTGATCTATCTACTACTGACCCTGTATTCATCCATAACACTGACATTTCTCGAGTTCGAATTTTCCATGGTAATATACCTGCTAGGTTTTATCCTCGGCTTCATAATAGGTGATCTCTCACAGATAACTAGAAGGAAGGGAAATGAAATATATCAGTCATCAGCGGGCGTTGCCATAGCATGGTCATTCCTTTTCCTTGTAAAGTGGTATTCGTATCTATACGAGCCGCACTTCCCAACGTTTGTGGACCCGGTAATCACAATCACATTTACCTTCCTGGCAGGAATAATCCTTGGAGAGGCATTCGGGATTATGGTGAAGCATTTCAGAACGAAATGATAAGAATCTAAAGGGAGGAGATTGTGACCGAATATCCAAAGTCCCAAACCTCATCTGGCTTCAATACTTTAAGCCCATTCCCCGTCTGGAACGAATTAACTTCAGATGCCATTGGTTCTATGGCGACAGACCTTGAATCGCTGAATACACCATCATAAACCATGAAGAATTCAGAGTTCATTCTTTCTATACTGTAGGCAAAATAATCTCCCTTCAACTGTATATTTCCAGAATACCTGAAGCAGTCATCGAAAACATGTGAATCTTTTTTGTAAAAATGTCGGTAGAATTCTGAATAATTCCCTGATGGAAAGTACTGATCTATCTTCAGCGATTTCAGTGGTCTTGATTTCAGGAAAATCTCCCAGTTTGATCCTGTTACAAAATAAGGGTGGAAGCCAGGACTCAATGGGACCGGTATATGATCCCTGTTAACAAACCTGGCATTCTCCCTGAAGCCATCATGACTTATTTCAATATCCACTGTAACTTCCACATCAAATGGATAGGATTCATCCCTGAGGTCAAGTTTCATTTGAATAGAATCTTCCTTCTGATCCATTATGTCCCACTGGCGATCCTTTGCAAATCCGTGAATGGAATTTCCATCTTGGCCTGTCTTGAACCCGTATGATTTACCAAGCCATTCATATGATCCACCCTTTATCCTGTTCGCATATGGAAATAGGGGTGAACACCCACCGTGGGTCTTGTGCCCATCCGATGTCCTCTTTATGATCTCATTTTCCCTGAACTCGACACCTTCAATAAAGCATCCATCACTGTCAATATCAGCCTTTAATGATCCATTATTCAGTACTATCTTCATCGTTTCCGTCCTGAATGAATCTTATAACCTTAAGATTTGGCTCACTTTTCTTCAGAATTTCATGAAACGCCTTACCACAGTTCAGAGACTCCTCGCACAGCCGGATCGTATCTTCCAGAGAAAGCAGTTTCCTTGTTCCATCCCTTCTTATTATTAGTGCCCTTCCCAGCTGGGAACAATCAATTCCCATCCTTTATCTCCTCCACAAGAAGGTTGAGTCCATTCACATCCTTAATGCTTACCCTGTCACCAACTTCAGGTCGCTGTTCTCCTACATACTTTGCATTCCAGTTCTGTCCATCAACCCTTACAACCATGTTTGTACCGTTATCCCTTACAACCTGTCCAATCTTGCCAATCATGCTCTTAGTGCCAGTAACTGCTCTTCCACCTCTGGGATACCATAATACTAGCCTGTAGAACCAGGCACCGAAAAAGAAGAAAACAATTGCAACAAGTAATATTGATATGTAAAACAGATCGTCGCTTATCATATCTTAGGATGGAATTATAATTAATTAACATTTAGTTAAATATTTCACGACTCATTTCTTTGTGTATTTTGTTGGTAATTCTATCATGAGACTCAGTCCCCTGACAGAAATTATTTTCACCTTTGCGCCCACATATGGCCTGTCTGCACCCTGATATTTTGCATTCCAGTTCTGTCCATCAACCCTTACAACCATGTTTGTACCGTTATCCCTAACTACCTGGCCAATCTTCCCTATAAGGCTTCTGGTTCCGGTAACAGGCTTGCCTCCCCTTGGAAACCATGAAATTATCTGGTAGAACCATGCGCCAAGAAAGAAGAATCCTATGGCTGCAAGAAGAATACATAAATAATATACAATGTTGGAGATCGTGAATGAACATAGCAATGGCAGTATTTAATATTGTTTTTCATTCAAACTAAAATTTTGTCACTAACTATTTTCCTGTTTAATCTCACCACTTTTTACCACGTACGGTTCCCTGTAAAGCATGCTCATGGCTCCACCTATTACCACAAATATGAACCCAATCAGCAAGCCTCCCTCGCTTCCCGGAAGTGAAATTATTCCCATAAGGATGCCGAGTCCACCTATTGATCTGTGCAGATCTACCCTCTTGAACATAACCACTGATGCAACAATCTCAAGTACGGGTGCCATAGCATCAGTCAGGACCTCAAAAATTGCATTATCCGTCTTCACGAAGCTTCCATTGAGGATTGAAAGATAAAGAACAGATATGGAAACTATCAATGTTATAACTGCACCAGCTAGCATTACTGTGGCTGCATCTCTGTTTTCCCTGAAGTAAGAAGAGAACTTTAGGAGTGCCCTTCCGGCTCTTTTAGTACGATCGCTTACCATACTAGTTCTTCTGTCTCTTCAGCCTGTTAAGTATGAGGAAAAAATCCTCAACAGTGTTTACATTATATGCCTGCTTTTCTGAAACATCAAAGGACTGGAAATCTTCACTTTTTACCTCATCAGGAGGGGAGAAAAATACGCTCACACCACAGAACAGCCCTTCAATTAACATAGAAACAATGCCCCTGCCACTCTTCTTTGCAAAGGAAATGAAGCTTTCCACGACTTCCTGATCAGAAAAATAGATGTCTCCAGGGATTACCATTACTGGATATTTATTTATTTTTTTCAGGACCTGCCCAAGATCCTCTGAGTACCCCTTTCCCTGTGTCTTGATTATTTCGAGTTTTTCAGAATAGTATTTTTCAGTGATCTCTGTATTTGGAGTGACTACAAGATAAACAGGCTTTGCAACATCTTCAAGAAACTTGAGATTCCGTCCTATGAGAGTTTCACCCCTTATCATGAGTAAACCCTTATCAGGCATGTTCATTCTTGATCCAGTGCCACCGGACATGATCACAAGCGGCAGCTTTCCATCATTTTTTTCCATATGTAAACATCCATGTAACCTTTTTGACCATCAGTGTTTCGCAGAGTTTTCGCATACTTTCCCTATCTGCTGTTTCATGGTCATTCAATGGTCTTACAAGTGCATATAATGTTACAGTATATTTATGCGTTTTCTTTCCCGGAGGACATGGACCACCGTATCCATTTTTTCCAAAATCATTTTTTAGCTGAATCCATCCTTCCTGCGTCTTTTCGGAAATAGGAACATTCTCGTGAATTGTGCCAACAGAAGACTGAATATTTCTCATGCACCAGTGATTGAAAGATTTCCTGGGTGCATCAGGGTCATCCATAAACAGGACAATTTCTTTCGTGGACGATGGAGCATCCTTCCACTTGATTTCAGGAGATATATTCTGTCCCTTGCAAGTGTATTTGTCAGAAATCTCCTCTCCGTACTTAATAGCGTCAACCTGCATTTCAAAAGACATGGATTCTGTATAACGTAAGTGTTTAATATTTTTTAGATTTATTCTTGAAGGTTCAGATTTTATGTAATTCTATTTTCAACAATTCCACCCTTTTCACTCAGTGTTTGTACTTTGAAGATGAATAAACCAAGTTTTGAGTTAATGAATTCTAAGATGTTCAGGGAATTATTTCAATTATTCATCCAAGTTTTTCAAGTGCTTTTTCGTAATTGAATTTCTCGAATATTGACGTTTCCGCAATGCCGACAGATCTCATGTTCTCTATCTCATTTGAGTCTGGCCTGAATGGAACCACTATGCAGTATGGTGACTCCACTTTCAAATTACCCATTTTGTCCAATGTGGAAGTAAAAATATGTTCATCCTGCCATCCCACCCTCTGAAGAATCAATACTGGAATACCCGAAATATCTTGAAAACCCAATTTATCCATCATTATTTCCATTATTTCATGAACTCTCCCTATGTCAAGGTTCCTGCCATTTTTCAGGTCAATGAGGAGGATTGTGTGAAGCATGTTCCTCAGGTTTCCCACAATTTTCTGTAGTGGACTTACAGGGACAAAATTTTCATACATCTCAGGCAAGGAAACGGTTATTCCGGTGCGGTATGACGATAGTCCTGTCCTACCTGGGACTGCCCCGGTAATGGATGCATTTTCAAAAATCCTCCATTTTATATTATTAAGTTTGCAGTAACCGATTATGGAAAAATGAGTTGTTGAAGTCATGGGATCACCTGATACTATGAGTGAAATTTCCCCGTTGCTATCTCTTATAAATGAAAAAGTCTCAACTTCCTCTCTCCTGAGATAGATCACTGGCTTTGAAATTCTTCTCTCCAGATCCTCCCTGAAATCTTCAGGGAATATGGACGTATAGCCATCAATGAAAACATGATCTGATCTGTTAAGGACGTCCATCTCGATCATGGTCAGGCTGCCGGTCCCGCGAAGACCGGAACCTATTATGTTTAAATTTTCAGTGCTCAATCTCTTCCTGAAGTCTCGCAAGTTCATTTAACTTTGCAAGTCTCTCTCCTCCTATGGTTCCACTTTTTATGAAGGTAGATGAGAATGCCAGGGAGAGATGTGCAATGAAGTCGTCAGTTGTTTCTCCACTTCTATGGGAGATCACGTTTTCCATGGATGCTGATGTTGCTACCTTTACAGCATCCCACGTGTCTGTAAGTGTTCCTATCTGATTCACCTTGATGAGTACGCCATTTGTAGCCTTTGTTTCTATACCCTTCCTGATCCTGCTGGCATTGGTTGTATAGAGATCGTCTCCAACTATGAGGGCTTTCTTTCCCACTGCCTTTGTTATTTCAGCGTGGCCTTCAAAATCGGCCTCGTCCATTGGATCTTCCATATAGTAAAAACTGTAGTTCCTGTGGGCATCAAGCACATACTGGATCTGTTCTCCCTGGTCCCTCTTCTTTTCCTTGTACACATATTTTCCCTTTTCGTAAAAACTTGAAGCAGCAGCATCAAAACCAAGATAAACCTTCACCTTCTTCTCTTCAGCTATCTCGTCCGCTGAATCTTTCAGTAGCTGCATTGCCTGATCATCACTTATTGAAAGGACCCAGGCCCTCTCATCACCGACACCAATGCTGACGTTCTTCATTATAGCCTTTGCCTTCTGCCCGATCCTCTTATGGATAAGGGCATTTATTTCTATGGCCTCCAGAAACGAGGAAGAATCATTGGAAACAAGGAATTCCTGGAATGTTGTTCCATTAATTGCGTGTTTTCCACCACCAATCACATTTCCAATGGGTTTCGGTGCTTTCATCCTGAAATTTCCACCTGCATATCTGTAAAGTGGAATTCCAAGCTCACTGGAAATTGCCTTTGCCAGTGCAACAGACAGGGCTGTGGAAACATTGCCACCCATTGAAGAGAAGTTCTCAGTCCCGTCTATATTTTTCAAGAGATTATCAAAACCTGACTGATTGAACCCATTGAATCCCTTCAGTGATTCCTTAACATTTCTCTCAAAAAAATTCAGGCTCTCTTCTGCCCTTCCATCCCTGAATGGTATAACCTCTGTTGCTCCCGTACTTGCTCCGGCAGGTGCAGAACATATACCCTTTGCACCAGAATTTAATACAACTGTAGCCTCAACTGTCTTGTTTCCTCTGGAATCAAGAATTATCCTCAGTGATGTTCCTTTTATATCGAACCTTTCTTCCATAACATGAAAGAAAGAAAGCGCTATTATAATTTTTCCCTGAGGTTATCCTTATATCTCTTGCAGAAAGAAGTGTAATTATATTTGTAGTCTTCCCACAGGGCCTTGTAGTCTTCAGACACATCCTTTATAACCTTGGCCGGTACACCCCCTGCTATCTTCTCCGGTTCAATTACCTGCCTTGTTTTTACAAGCGCGTGTTCAGCTATAACCGCCCACCTTCCTACCTTTGCAAAATCGGTTATGGTTGAGTGCATCCCTATTACTGCATAATCCTCTATGGTTGCAGTATGGATAACACATGAGTGGCCAAGTGTAACATGTTCTCCTATGGTGGTCACCTCCCCAGGCCTGGCGTGAATAACCACATTATCTTCCACCGCAGTTCCATTTCCTATGATAATCTTCCCATAATCTCCCCTTATAACCGCACCAGGGCCAACCCATACCTGACCTGTAATTGTAACGTCACCAATCACTGTTGCGCTTGGAGATATGTACGAATCTCCTGATATGCTTGGGACTCTTCCCTCAAATGTGTAAACTGTCATATCACGCAATTTCCTCTGCCTTTAACTTTTTTGCCATGCTTAATATCTCTTCGCCGACAAGTTCAGCATTTTCTATCCCGTTCTTAACTATTACAAATGAAGTTGCATTTCCACATTTTACAGCATCAACGACATTCATGCCATTCTTCAATCCGTAATAGAAACCGGCTCTGAAGGAGTCTCCAGCACCAAGGGTATTGCCACCTTCCACAACTTCATCAAAGGGATATACATGTGTATTCCTGGAACTGTAGACATAAGCACCTCTGGAACCTGCAGTCATTATGACTTTGTGCTTTTCACCGGCATAATCTTTCATGTCAATCTCAGATGTTTTGAACATGAAATTTATTTCTTCTTCGTTTCCCATTATAAATTCACATTTTTCAAGGAAATACCTGAGTTCATTTTTTCCGTACTTGAAGAATACTTCCTGTGAAGGATCAAAGGAGAGAGAATCAAACCTTGCATTTTCAACCATCTGAACATTCAGTTCCGGGTTTCCTGTTCCAAGATGGAGATGTTCATACTTTTCGTCCAGGATATCATATTTTTCATATTTCATCGGCCCTTCCGCAAGGAAATATTTCTGTTTTTCTCCATCGTTAACTGCATAGCAGACCGGTCCGTAGCTTTCATCGGTTATCTTGACCCCACTGAGATCTATATTCAGTTCATTCAATTTCTTTATGTAACTCCCATGGCTTACCCTCGAAATAATGGAATATAGCCTGAATTTCATTCCTAGTTTTGAGGCAATCATCGCAAAATTTCCCGCAGTGCCTCCAAACGTTTCCTTCACTTCACTTACTGGCAGGGTAACATTATCATTTATCTTGTCAACCTTAAGCACAACATCAAGGTTTATATGCCCGGTATAGGCAAGAAATTTATTTACTGTCATTTTCGGATCAACTCAAGTTCAGCCATAGTCATTTCAAAATAAAATGTCTTTCCCTCGTCTGCTAATTTTCCATAGGGATAACTTTTTACCCCTTTAATATCATCAATGAAATTCCTATCATGATCTTCAAAAATTAAGTAGGAAGTTCTGTCATCAAGTCCATATCCTCCTAATTCCTTCGCTCTATCTAAGTGTGATTCTCCAGTAATAAGGCATAAAAAATACATGCTCCTGTCCCTTATCCTGGTTCTTGAAAATTTCATTGATCTTTCCCAGGCTTCTACCAGGGCAGGCTTCCCTATTTCTCTCTTGAAAAATGAATGATTGATATGGAGACTTTGATCTATTTCCCTGATTGGCATGGAATCAGAGACAAGTTTAACAACTTCAGGCGGCACTGGTTCCAGTCCTTCCCTTCTTGGCTGGGGAAAGTGCACTTGCTGGTTTTAGAAGCTCTGCTATCCGTTCAAATAGCAACTTTTTTTCTTCAGTTTTTTCCAGGGCTTCATCAAGTACTTCCTCAATAGTGGAGACCGGTATTATCTTGATCTTGTCCGTGTATTTCTGATCGAGGATTATATCACCAAAGTTGGACGCGGGGACTATTACTTCCTCCAGTCCAGCATCAATAGCTGCCTCGACCTTTGCAGTAACACCTCCCACTGGAAGAACATTACCCCTAACACTCAGCGAACCTGTCATGGCAAGATTCTGCTTTATGGGTATCTCCTCTATGGCTGATATTACGGCTGTAGCGATTGAAACACTTGCGCTGTCACCTTCTACGCCCTCGTAAGTTCCAATGAACTGTATATGGATGTCAAGATCAGAAAGATCCTTCCCGCTTATCTTCTTGAAGACAGCGGAGACATTCTGCACCGCTTCCTTTGCAATTTCTCCAAGCTTTCCAGTTGCAAAAACACTTCCGTGTCCCTTTGTCTGTGAAGGTGTGATCTCTGCAACAATAGGCATGACAATTCCCGTATATTCTGCCATTCCTGAGTTAGCTCCCATAACTGCAAGACCGTTTACCGTTCCTACTTCGGAACCTTTATTGTGGAAAGTCTTGTAGAGCTGTTTCACCTCTAGTGATCTATCTGCAATCTGCTGCTCAACCGGTTTACTAAAATCTTTGGCCTTGATTACATGGTCTGAAGTAACGACCGATGCCTTCTCCGAAATTGCCACATCCCCTGAAGCTCTGATCAATCCACCGAGCTCTCTCAATCTCAGAGTCAGTTTGCCTCTTCTCCCCGATCTTTTCTGTGCCTCTTTCATTATCTCTATTATTGCACTTTTGTCAAAATGGGGTATCTTCTTGTCTTTTACAACTTCCTGGGCAATGAACTGAAGTAATTTCTTCCTGTTTTCTTCATTGTCCTCCATTGAATCCCTTACATATACTTCGTAACCGTATCCCCTGATCCTTGATCTGAGCGCCGGATGCATTCCCTGCAATGCGTCAAGATTCCCTGCAGCAACTAGAACAAAATCACATGGAACAGGTTCAGTCTGTACAAGGGCACCTGTACTTCTTTCACTCTGTCCTGATATTGGGAACTTTTTTTCCTGCATTGCAGTGAGTAATGCCTGCTGGCTTTCCGGCCTCAACAGGTTAATTTCATCTATGAACAGAACTCCCTTGTCAGCCTTGTGTATATTTCCAGCCTCAACCCTGTCGTGGGAAGGGGTTTCCAATCCACCTGACTGGAACGGATCATGCCTTACATCACCAAGAAGCGCACCGGAATGAACGCCTGTTGAATCAACGAATGGTGGTTTATCATTTGGTGTATGTGACACCAGAATCTTAGGAATCATAGCTCTTTCTGATCTCATCGCCGGGTTCATTGAAGCGAAGAAGTATATCATAACAGCTACGAGCAGTGCGAGAAACACTATATAATAGTTCAGTGTAAGAATTGACAGAATCAGTCCAACGATAAAGATTGAGAACACTATGGTCATAATCATCCTGGATTTGTCCTTCTTATCCTGCTCAGCCCTTATCTGGTACTGTCTCACTATTTCCTTTCCCTTGCCAGCCGGGAAAGTTTTTATTTTTGGACGGTTATTATCCTCGGGATTATGGAAAACCACAATATCCTCGAGTTCCTCCTTGGGCAAGAAATCCACCATTGATTGTGCAAGCATGGACTTACCTGTTCCAGGCTCACCTAACAACAACACGTGCCTTTTCTGGAGCGCTGCTTTTTTCACAACTTCTCCAGCGCTTTCCTGACCGATAACCTGATCAAAAAGAATCTTTGGCACTTCTACATCTTTTGTAGTTTGAATGTTTTCACTGTTTACCCAATCTTCAATAGATTCGTTATTTGAGTCCACTCTTCATTATGGAAATTTCAGTATTAAGATTTTGCTTGATTTTTTTTAAAAAAATGATACAACTTGTTTTTAGGAATAACTTTTGGAAAATACTTAATCAGGGTCTTATGTAAATTTTCAAACTTATTCTTATAACTTCTTCAGTTTGTATCCGCATTCAGGGCAGAATTTGCTACCTTCAGGAATGTAACTACCACACTCAGGGCAAACCTCCACAGTTTCTGCTGGCTTTGGAAGATTTGCTTTGTTGTCATGGGTGATGTCTGTACCCTTATTCTGGGAACTGGGCTGGCTACCATTTCTCCCAAAGCTGATGACATTGACATTACTCTTGTTAGACTTGGCCTTTGCCATCTCAACTTCTCTCCTGAATCTTTCCTGATCTTCCTGCCTCAATCTATCTTCATGCTCCCTCTTTGAGGTCGTTGCCCAGTTCTTGATGATGTCTACTATTCCTTCTGGCTTCTTTATTTCAAACTCAACAGTTTGCATGTCTCCATCCTTCCTGAATTCAACAGCAAGTTTCTTTTTTGTAAGAAGGCTCATTTTTGGAACTGCTGAAGAAACATTAAGGACATCATACATTGGAATTTCCAGGAATATTTTTGATGCTTCAGCCCTTCTTAATCTTCTTTCACCAAGTTTTTCATAAATGATTCTCTTATTTGTTACGTGTAGTTTTCCATCCTCTACTCGTGCGCCATTCTGTACCATAACGCTCTTTTCTTCGAGAATTTCATTTTCATCTGGTTCAAGTACAATCATTGAATAGACAATACGTTACATACATATATATTTATTACGAAGAAACAAGGACATCGGAGAATAATCTTTCACGAATACCACATGATAACTATTTCCCTCTGATTTTTTTAGAATTTAAAAAAATACATCATTGTTGTTGCAGATAGGTAACAGATTGATGCTTTTCCAAATTTAAAGTGATGGAAAAGATCATTAATTTACGGAAAAAAGAAACAAAAATTTATATTACAAATTCTGCATAACTATATATGGGGTATAAGAAGGCCGTGATATCAATAGTTGCAATAGTGATTGTCACATGGATTCTTATATCATCCCTTTCATCGGTACCTGTAATTCATTCATCCAGTCCTGGAAGTGGGTCCGGCAGCGGAGGAGGAACAGGTTCAGGAAGTGGCCCTGGGAGTGGGTTGGGAAATGGCTTTGGGTTCAGCCTACCCAATTTCAATTTTAAACTGCCAAGCCTGAATCTCAATCTGGGTTCAATTTTCAAGCTCCCGAATTTCCATATTAAATGGCCACAATTCAATGTTACCTTGCCACCGCTTAACTTTAATTTAACCAAGGCGAATACAACTTCTTCATCCTCTGGCGGTGGAGGCGGTCATGGTTCCTCAAGCAACGTAAATAATAAAGTGACTGTCCTCCAGCAGATCATACTGAATCCCATATTCCTGCTCGTAGTGGTCATAGCAATCGCCGTAATAATGAGTCTTTACGCCATTAAATCAATGAGCGGAAAAAAACCAAACAAGAAGGTAAATAAGAAAAATGGCGTCAGGAAAGATTACAAGGAATCCTACGATTCAAGAAGTGAAAAGAATGACGTACTTCAGGCTGTATCAGAAACTAATACCCACAGGGATGACGATTCAGGGAATTATATCCTAAAACTTAAAAATTTCATGGGCTGGGAGGGAAAAGGCTACATAAAACCTGAGATTCCTCAGGATATGCCACTTATCTGGGATTATGCCAGCCCGCTCAATGTAGAGATAAGCAGGAATATGCAGATTGATTCATCAGACAGCAACCTGAAGGGTAATGTGACCGAAGGAAAGATAAGGATGACCCTGAACAGGGGAAAAAATATTATCAAGGGCATCTGGAATGATGGAAGTGAAGAAAAGGATATAGTGGGAATAAACATCCGGGAGGACGCCCAGAAACAGTTAACAGGAAATCTTGGAAATGATATTCTGAAGTCATTGAAGAACAGGACCTTAAGGGAACTGGAAAATTCAAGCGATTTCCAGAACCTGATAAAGAGCAAATCAGACGCTGATAAATTGATTAAGTTATATGAACGGATATATTATGGACAAAAAAGAATTAATAGTAATGAATATTACGAATTCCTAAGGTATCTTAAAAACGCAATGAAAGATCCTAAAATGTTTATGTAGGGGTTGCTGTTGGAAAATAATCAGATTAAAAAGAAATCATACGATAATTTACTGGGATATATCCTGTTCCTGATTGGGATAATCCTGCTCCTGCCCATCTATATAACATTTCCATCCATCACGGCTTCCCTAGTAATTCTACTTGACGTTCTGGTGTTTGCATATGGAATAGGAACATTATTGAAAAAAATTGAAAAAACTGGGCCATATTATGCCTTCTGGTATCTCCTATTCCCATTTGTGTTCATTTTATTCTTCTGGATTTTTCTATTTTCACCATTTCTACAGGCTGTCAATCCAACCCATTACTTGCAGGAAACTGCGCTTTTTCCAATCCTGATATCACTTTCCATCTTCTTCACCGGAAGAAAGATGGGAAAGATAGATGGAGTAAACAGGGACTGGCCAAGATTTGCCATGTTTATAACACCCTTCACCACTTCCCTGCTCATTCTTATACTATATGCCCTTTTCACGGACGTTAGCAGGGTCCTGCCGATCTCATATGGCCTGCTGTCAACCTTCATTGCCCTTGTTGTGACATCATTTTTCTATTTTGGACTTGACTCTAAAAATGAGCAGAATTCAATATTATCCTCTCAGATAGTGAATATTCGTGGCTCCATAGGTACATTCTTCTTCATACTGGGCCTATTCCTGGGACTGTATATAGAATTCTCATCCAATTCATATTCCTACATATTTCTTATTTTCTTCACAATCATCCTCCTCATAGGGATCCTTTATGCAGTCAAGGCCCTTTACAAAAGCTCTTCCAGGAAGCTGGAGGATTCCAATCTAACAACATTCAACAAATTTGAGAAGGTCTCAAATCTCACGTCTTACTCGGATATATCATATATGGGAAAGGCAGTTGAGATATTTGAGAATGAAGGAGCAAAGGAGCAACTCATAATTGCCGTAACAAAGTATCTTACAGAAAGGGGCATGGACCTCGATTTCATTTTAAGATTGTTGAAGCAGACAACTGAATACACTCCACCGAGATCTGTTGCACTTGGAGTTGCAAAGAGGAATAGCAGGATTTATGAAAATGAAGTTTCAAGAAGGAAGAATATTACGGAAAATCTATTGAAATATATGGGGGCAGTGGGTGAAAAAAATGAACAATGACAGTTTAGAAAAAGACGTGAGTGAAAGTGTTAAGGAATCAGGTTCCATAGTAAGCGAAATATCAAAGTTTTTTGTTGGCGATAGTGATCCATTGAAAAAGATAACTGCATCAATAATGGCTTCTGGCCATGTATTATTGCAGGACAATCCAGGAATTGGAAAAACGTTTGTAGCAAAATTATTCTCAAATGTTCTCGGCATAGGATTCAAGAGGATCCAGTTCACTCCAGACCTGCTTCCAAGTGATATCACCGGTACAAAGATCTGGAGGGCTTCTACGGGCAATTTTGAACTGGTAAAGGGCCCCGTATTTTCCAACCTCATACTTGCAGATGAAATAAACAGGGCACCTCCAAAAACACAGGCCGCTCTCCTTGAATCCATGGAAGAAAGGCAGGTAACAATTGAAGGAGAAACGATAAAGCTTCCTCCGCCATTCATCGTGATTGCAACACAGAATCCAATAGAATTCGAGGGCACATATCCACTGCCAGAGGCACAGATGGACAGGTTCATGATCAGGCTTTCGTTCGGTTATCCAAAGGATGACCTGGAAATTTTGAGAAGAAGAAAATTATGGGGAACAAATGACCCAAGTTCCATGGCGACAAGACTGATGGATGCTTCCAAGATCATCGAACTGCAAAAGACATCGGAAAAAATAACGGTAAGTGATGAGATCACCAGTTACATCTCTCAATTCAGGCAGATAAGGGATGACAAGAGGGTAATGGCAGGACCAAGTCCAAGGGGAATTATCTCATTGATGAGACTGGCCCAGGCCATGGCAATGATTGATGGAAGGGATTATGTAATACCAGATGATGTTAAAAATGTGGCAATAGAGTGTCTTGCGCACAGGATAATACTGAAGCCTGAACAGGTCATGGATGAAATAAGTCCAGAAGCCATAGTAAAGGAATATCTGGATAAGATGGAAGTACCAAAAGGTAACTGATGAACAGCATATGGAACAAGCAGATACTCATACTCTCAATTGTTTCAGCATTCATAGCAGTAGCAGGTATAATATCAACACAGAAGGCCATATTCGGTTCTTTGTTCATGCCGGTGATCTTCATCTTTCTGCTGTCATATCTGGAAAGGGACCTGAAGCTTGACATTGACTATGATATACCTAAATTCCTGAAGGTTGGAGATGAATACACAATATGGGTAAAAATCTCTGCAAAGAAAGGCTTTGGCATGCTTAACATGCAGCTCCCAACCTTCCCGGAAATGAATATTGTTAATGGAACAAATGTACACCTCTTTTTCAAGGGATTCAGGGAAAGGGAAAAAACCATGGATTATACCATAGTCACCACAAGGAGAGGAATCTTTGACTGGGGTGAAATTATTATTGAATACCAGCCGGTAATAGGTTACAAGAGAAAAAAACTGCTGAAATTTCCAGTTGATCATAACATAGAGGTAGACCCGCAGGTGAAGATGCTGAAGAAAAGCCAGTTCCAGCTCAAATCAAACCGGATCAAACCAAGAAACTCCGTAACGAGAACAGGTCCACCAACACATGAATTTGAATCCATAAGGGAATATGTTCCAGGGGACCCATTTAAGACCATCAACTGGAAGAGTTCAGCCAAGACATCCTACAAGGAAAACCTGATGGTGAATGTTTATGAAAGAGAGGGGTTGAAGAATTTCATCTTTTACGTGGACGTTTCACCTTTCATGTCAAGAGGATCAAGCGTGGAAAACCCACTTGAATATGCTATAACAATGGTTCTCTCTGGCACCAAATACCTTCTATCAAAAAATTATAACGTGGGATTCTGGCCAATCAAGCTCAATCACCTGAAACGGAATGAATTTGTTCTTCCCTCTTCAGGTATGGACACATTCAACCAGATAAGGCTCAGCCTCCTTCTCCTGGAATCTAAGTGGGTCACTGAAAAGTTCACCGGACTGGGTTCTTCCCTAACAAGAATAATGATGGAAACGAGACCAAGCGTCATGATCATGACAAGCCTGGAGAAGGGAAATCTATCCAGAATTGAAAGTATATCATCACACCTTGCAAGATTCAAGGTTGTTCCCACAATAGTTGATATAAGGGCAGAAAGCATAGCTGCCAAATTCACAGATCCAAGATTGGGCAAGGTCTTCTCAGTCAAGAATTACAACCTTACTAAGAACAGGTTAAGCAGTACATCCGGAAGGGTGATTCAATGGGACCCGGTAAATGAAAGCCTTGGAAGGGCTGCATACAGGCTTGCAATGGAGGCTGGCTGGTAATGAGGTCCAGCATTACATTACTTATCACCGTGCTCTTCGGGTACATCTACGTACTGATATTTTTCACTGCATCATCAAATTCAATAGGATATGTTTTTGATCTCCTGATACTGCTATTCTTCAGTCTTTCTCTCATACCGGTATTCCAGAGGACAAAGACAGGAAACGAGAAAGTTTCTCCAATCAAATTTCTGCCTGTCCTGCTCGTTCCGGTGGCATTGATATTCTCAACAGGGTATCTGCATTCATCATTCTCGTCCCTGGCTATGCTGTCCACCCAGGGGGCATATAACGCTTCATTTTTCCTTGTGTTAGTCGTGCTCTCAACAATAGGAATAATGGCAATGGAAACTACCAGCAAGGTGGAAATACCCCTCATACCTGCAGGATATGACAGGGAGGAAATTGAGAAGGAGCTTGGGTTTTTTGAGAGGAGTGTCATATATATCGCACTGGCAGCAATGCTTGCTGGATTTGGAATAATTCTTCTTGTACAGGGAGTTCCTTCTGCTGATATAGGAATAATTCCTGCCATTATCCTCTTCTTCATAGTCTATGCAATTGTCATCACAAGCGTTGTGAAGAAGGAATCCTGATCCAGAATGCTACATAGACAATATTTTCAATAACGTTCCACAACACTTTAATAGTGTATTTATGATTTTGAGCCATGAAAAGAGGAGTTGTATTCTCACTCATTATTATCACGTTAACTGTGATCATGATTATTTCAATGGCTAACTTTACCATTACGCCTATTTCCAACGTCCATCAAACCAGTGGTGTCAAGGGTTCAGGATCTATCGTTTCTAGTGAAAATTCAGGAAATAGTTCCGGCTTAAAATACCTGACACCCGACCTGAACACTTCAACAGTCAGCTCAGCTGCTGGAAACAACTGGACTTCCATGGAAAGCAGGCTCATATCGGGATTGAATTCACTGAAGATTCCAGCCATAGCAAAACTTCCACCAAATTTTTCCGAGAAATCCATGAGAAAGGGTACTATTTACCTTCCATCATATGAGTCAGCACC
The DNA here is from genome assembly GCA_027310185.1 of Thermoplasmatales archaeon. GTDB lineage: Archaea > Thermoplasmatota > Thermoplasmata > Thermoplasmatales > Thermoplasmataceae > Cuniculiplasma. Next base: position 45,924 of record DAIDBH010000014.1, on the reverse strand, counting down.
AGCCCCCATGGGTATAGCAAGCTATGGAATCATTAATGAAAGTGGGAAACTTTCACCATACTCTTATTCAACAAGAAGCTTTGATGGACAGATTTCAATAAATTCAGCATCACAACTGTATATGGATGGAGATTCATTTCACTCATTCTCAATCCAAATGAACGCCATACTGAATAACGTGACAATACTGGGCCAAACAGGATACCAGTTCTGGACCCAGAATGTGGTGGATTATTCAACATCCACCCATCAGCTTACATTCATAGATAACATATGGAATTTCAGTTCCCCAACTGCCGTGATGCAGGCAAATGACATAATATCGGGAAATGGTTCTGTTGAACCTGGGGTACTTTACTATGATATTGGCCCAACGCTGAATGTACCACAACCATTCACCCTCAACCTGTATCTGTCGTCATCTAATTATGGAGGCGAGAACACGGTATTTTTCAACTATACCATTTCATACCTGAACTCGCAGGGTGTAAAGGTCAATGAAAAAGGTTCCTATGACAGAGTACAGTTCAATTCAACATCAGGCAGTAGTTCAGGTTCAATGGTTATCCCGGAATACACAGTAACAGGGACAAACCTGTCTCAGAATGGTTTTATACCAATGGATGCTGAAATGATTCTTGGAGGTGAAGGTGGTGGATCGAACGCACAGTTCAACAACATCAATGCTACCATGTCGCTAAAATATGAAAACAGTGCCGGAACTTACAGGAATATAAGATCAGCCTATGATGTGGGTTCAGAGACCGGTGAAACATCTACGGGTATCAGTGAATATTTCATGGGGGCTACTGCACATCTTCACACAGGCCCATCCTTTATTGAAAAACTATGGAATGTAACGGACAGTACACAGGGTTATGCAATCCTGAATGGAACTATCAGCCCGTCCAACGCTTTTCTCATTGTCGGATCCGGCAACAGGATAAACAATGAGACAGCACAGTGCTCTCCAATAGGGGAAAGTGGGAAGTTTTATCTTCATATCAGTCCGGGGACATATTCCATTGAGGTCCTGATGAGTTATCATAAGCCCGTATATTTCAACGGGGTAAAACTGTTAGCGGGACAACGGTATTCACTTGGAAAAATAAATTTAGAATACAGTATTTCCTATGGCATCTACACTCCTTTTTATGCCTCCAATAATGGCCAGGTAAAAAATATAAGCTTATCCGGTTCAGGTACTGAAGGCAATCCATATGTGATCAGTGGTATTCAATCATCACAGGGGAACACTGGTAATATTCCCAATGCAATCAATCCTGTCTTTGCGCAGGTTAATGATTATCTATACCCGGTATTTTACGGAGTATTCATACACAATACCACTACGTATACAGTTGTTCAGAATTTCTCTGGCAAAAACAACGAGCCGGCATTCCAGATAAATTATGACACAATAAGCCTGAACAACCTTCTTTCAGCCTTCGGCGTGATATCGTCAAATTTCCTTCAGTTTGTATTCTATGACTCAGGTAACTTAATTATAAAAAATAACGTGATTTCCGGATGGTTTTCATCCCTGACGTACTCAAATTATACCACGTATAATATCCCGCCGATCGCTGGTCTGATGTTATGGAATGATACTCACAGTCTGATTGAGAACAATGAGGTTGAAAGTGCAGGATCAGGCATGCTCATTTATAACAATGTGGCAGTAAAATCAGACATATACGTATGGAACAACACATTCTCAAATTATAATCTCATACCCGCAGGAGCACTGTTCGGTGCAGCACCCATAGGGCTTATAGTCGCAAGCTCAAACAACACCATCTACAACAATGAATTCACATCCATAATTCCCATAGTGAGCCTGGAAGGAAAATATGGGAATCTTTATTCTGATGGAAGCGTGAGATACCAGAACAGGTTCAATATTACAAGAGAACCGGTTACATCATCGGTAATGTTCATGGCACAGGAACTCAGGGGGAGTATAACACATTCAAACTACACTGGAGGAAATTATTACTACAATTACTTTGGGAATGGTAATGCCCCATACAATGGAACAGGTGTAGGCTTTGTGTTCAACGGTCAGGGACTCCTGAATGGAAGCATAAATTATGCATATGACAGCGTGCCTCTTACCAGGTACTATTACAGGACAACTGTCAGCGCAACAGGTCTTCCACTTACCCAGCAGGGACAGGTAATGGGTTATGTAGACATCAACAATGATATACTCCCCGTTGGAGGCAGCGGTACCTCAATATACCTTCCAAATGGAAGTTATACTGCCACAGGCATTGCACTGGAGTCCAGGCAAATTCTCCTGGAACCCTTATTTTATCTTGGTTCTTTAATGGACAGTTCTGGAGCTTTCATTGTAGACGGTCCAATGGTGAATCTTACGCTGCACTACAGCGAACTATTCAGTATTACTGTACGGGAAAGTGGTCTTCCTCCAGGAACGCTCTGGGGATTCTCGATTCCGGCTGCAGACGAGGGATTCATTTCCACTGGCAGTAATGTAACATTCTACATATTACCGGGAATGTATGAATTCCTTCCACAGGATGCCTATGGTTACGAGGCCTCAAACATACCGGTTGTGCAGGTTACCAGTCCAGAAGAAAATATAACCATAAACTATGTTTACAGCAACCAGCTTGTCAGTACATACTCCGTCACATTCACTGAATCTGGTCTATCGGGAGGCAGCAAATGGTCTGTTGATCTGGGTGGAGCAATTAAAAGTTCAACATCTGGCATAATCACCTTCAACAACCTGGCAAAGGGAAATTACACCTATTCCATTACGACACCATCCGGGTATAATGGCGTCAAGAGTGGATCAATTTCCCTCAATAATTCAAATGTAGATATGGAAATCAGTTTTCAGAGGAGTTCTGGAATTCCTTCCACAGTCATTCTATATATTGCCATTTCAGTCATTGCAGGATTCATTGTGGGCAGCGCAGTCTTCTATATGAGGTCAAGAAAATAATAATTCTGAAGAATGTTACCTTCAGAATCCAATTAATTCATGCGAAAATAGGTACAGATAAACATTATGCATTGGGCATGATCGAGGGAGGTGTAAAGGGAACTGGAGAGCCAAAAGTCGTATGAATCGTAAAGAAATGATTATATAAACCTTAATTCATTAGGCATTGGTAATCATTATGCAGGAACTTATTTGTAACATAGAATTTCTCCAGGAAGGAGATGAATTCCAGGCAAAGTTAAGAACGGAAATAGGAGGACTGATGGAATATTCAGGCCTAACATTTGAAGAGGTGTTGAATCAGGTAATAATAGAACTGGAAGAAGAATTCTCCTGAAACTTTGTACCAATAAAGATTTAATATTGTAACATATATTTGAATAAATGAAAGCTGCCTTCATCATAATTTTTGCCACAGTTCTTGTGATTTCTCCCATGTACATGGGTGTCGCACACGGACATAGTGATGGGCAGATACAGTTTGATAAATCACCCACGTTCAACCTGACCATAGGAAACCAGAAAATTTCCCTTGATCTCTTCAGTCCTCAGTACCTGGATTCCAATTTTAAAAAGATCACCAGCAACCCAATAATAAACACCTCGGGATTCATGAATTCAGACATGGGAAAGAATACAAACCTGAGCTTTGGAAAGGCAATAAGGGAATCGTACCACGAAACTGTAAACGGAAAACTTAACATCTCATACTCATATTTTCTTCAGGAAAGGGTATTCGAGATAAGCATGCCAGGAATACTGGCGGAGTCGTCCGGGAACTTTCTCCCCCTTAATTATGGTTACCTCTTCATAAATATGACAATCAATGTCTTCGAGACAAGGTATAACAATACCATCACAGGCCTAAATGGGAACATATTCGTAGGTAGCAATAATTCACTGAGAATCACTTATGAGATGAATGTTCATTCAACCCTTGGCGGCACATATCATATAATAATCCCAACGGTCTTCTCCTCAAGTTCAAATGGCATAGGAGTAGAGAATTTTACCGGTGCCAGGATGACAGAAAGGAACCAGTTTTACAGTGGCATAAGGCTGCACATAGATCAGGACAGGAATATCTACTTCCTCTACAACGGCACTTATTACATGGACGGGATGGCAAGGGAAATGAAGACGCTCAATTATGGTCCCAACGGTTCAAACCTTAACGCCCTTAGTTACGTATTCACCGGAGATGGAAAATATTCCAACATATCCTATGATCCTTACCTTTCCATTCCAGGCCAGAATATACTGAAAAACATAACAGTGAAAGATATAGAGAATGGTGTCGTGAATCTTATCCTTGAAAACTCGGTCTACCTTTCCATAGGTCTTGTGGTTGGTATGGTCATGATAGGCTCCGGATATGTCTACAGAAGAAAGAAACCCTGAGCTATTCCTCGTCCAGCATATCTATTAAGCTATCTGAGAGCTCTTCCAGGAATGACTTCCTGCTCTTTCTTATATATTCCTTAACTGAGTCGGGATTCTTAAGGAAGAGGCGATCATTCTCCCTGATCAGGATATTATCAGACAGCAGCACCTTTATGGCCTCATCAAGCTTCTCCCTGTCCTTCATCCTTTCATTGAGGGCCTGAATACTCATCTCTCTTTTCCTCAGGAGCAGCATGATGATGTTTCTGCTAATCTTGTTCCGGAGATGGTATCCAAGAATCTTTTTGGTATTATCTGATGATGCAATCAGGAAATATCTCTTGTAACGACCATCTTTCCTGATCATGATCTCATCTTCCTTCTCAAGCTTATATAGATGATATTCCAACTGTCCAACAGCCATTCCGGTCTTTCTCTGGAGTGCCCTGAAATGAAGTCCAGGTTCACTCTCAATTATATGGATCAGTATGGTTCTCGGATCAGTTTCGTCAGTCAATTTTTCTTTCCTCTTATCATTCCAGAATAAAACAGGAGCATCACAATAAGTGCCGTCAATTCAAGCAGTATCTGGCTGTAAGCATTCAGGAAGCCAGGACCGAAATTTGTTATGACAATATATACTGAATCCAGTAGTACCAGACCGAAAAAAGCACTCAGATATTTTATTATTCCCACACCCTTACGCACGGCCTTGACTGAGACCAGCAATAGAAAAAGGGAGACGACCACATTTATGCCGGAAATAAGTAAAGATAATTCATTGAAATCAAAGCTCAGTGTCATTACAGAATAATTATAAATTCAGATATAAGTTAATTGGTATTAAAACCTGATTGAGTATCCTGAGTTTGAGAATTCCTTTATGAATTCCTTCCTGATTTCGTTTTCACCACTCATCTCTTCTATCTTCAATTCATTCCTGTTTCTCTTTACCGATGAAAATGCCTTCACTGATAGGTTATCTATGAGGAGGAAATTCCTCGTCCCACCGGTCTGGGTCTTGATCTGGTTCCTGAATATGTAGCTGAAAAGGTCTCTTGGACCAATTATGAATGGCTTTGCAGATTTTTTCCTCATGTCAAGAAATCTTGCAGTAACAAGAACCGCCCTCTTGTTGTCAAGGATGATGCAGTTACTCAATCCGTCCTTCTTTCGTACAATGTCGATTGTTCCAGAATAGAGCTGTTCATCCCTGTTTCCCGTGATCTCTGAAAAAAGCTGGAAATCTATGAAGCCAAATGATTCTAAAATCTTTGTCTCCAGGATCATGGCGGCCTCCTTCAGTTCAAACTTCTCAACAACGTACCTGAATTTTGAATCTGAATCCTTGCATATTATGGATCTGTTCCATAGATCCTTGATAGATGCCACAGCCCTGTCATGAGAACCCTGAACATTAATGAGGACCTCCTCCTCAGGCTTTGGATAATCCATTATGATCTTCAGAATATCCATCTCAAGCCTGTCGATCTTCCTCCCCCTGAGCGTCCTGTAAAGTGAAATAGTCTCCATTGTTGCCTTTGAATTGAGATTCATGGGGCCATTGAAATTGAAGAGTATATCCGAATAGAAATAACTGTCAACATCTGTGGACCTGATGCCATTGGCATATGCCTCAGTTGCATCTCTTATGCCAAGCCTTGCTTCCATTATGGAATCCATGACAGTCCTTTTGGTAACTCTTGATTGTGAATAGCAGTAGAGTGACCTCTGGAAGAGTTCATCACTGTATAACAGTTCTGTTTCCGAACTGCTTCTTATGGCAACATCCCTGATCTTCCTGAACCCATTCTTTTCAAGCATGTCCCAGAGATTTTCCCTGACCCCTGTGAATATTATGGACAGGCCGTTCCTGCCAAATCTCTCATCGAGATAATCAAAGAAATTCTGAAGTAGTTCCTCCTTTTCAACTATGAGATCATCGATCCACATTCCTTCCTGTGTCTGTTCAAGGGACAGGATGCATACAAGGTTATTCTTTGAGAAAAACATGGTGTTCAGGTTGCTTGCCTCCGTGACCAGTCTTCCCGTTATAATGGAAACGGGGTCTCCCATGGGAAGCATGATGCTTTCTTCAACAGGTTCCGGCAACTTCCCGTAATATGTTCCATGCAGGCCAGAATGCATTTCTATTCCATCAAGATCTCCTGCTTTGATGTAAAACCAGAATGAGTTCATTATCTCATTCTGTGTGAGTGGACCGAAATGATCAAGGAGAATCCCCATGGCATTCTTTCTATCCAGCTGATCCTCCATACTTATTCTTGAATATGTATCATCATCCTCAGAAACGAGAATCCTGTGCTCCAGCGATCTTACGATCTGTCTTGCCTCCTTCGGATCAATATTCAGTTCCCTGGAAATGGCATCCAGTGTAACCGCACCAAACTTCAGGAAATCATATATTTGCTGCTCCTTTTCATCCATGGGTGATTCTCTCAGTTTCTGGAGCGCCATGGCAAGTCTCCTTTCCATGATCGTGGGCCTGTGCTTGAAGAATCTTCCCCTGATTACGGGTATATTGATCTCAACATGATTTTTATCATCTGATATGAGTCGGGCCTTTACAGATTCATCTTTCACAAAAAATCCAAGGTTTTCAAGGTATTCATCTGTGCTGTTGAACCTCCTCATATAACGACTCATCCTGATGGCTGTCGGTTCCAGTGATGCGGTGCTCAGGATTCTTTCAAGGTCTCCCTTAACAATGTACTGCTTTGCAAAGACTGGAGTCACATATTCCTCTGTAATCTTCCCTCTTGACTCAAGCAATTCAAGTGTCTTCACTATCCTGTCCTTTTCTACCGGGAAACGAACGGAGATCTCATCCAGGGTCATTGGACCCATGGAATTAAGCAGGTCAAAGAAGAGATCTTCCACTGTATAACTGCTTTCAGGGTAAGCATCAATCTTCTCATAGGAAAATACTTCACGCTTGAATTTTCTCCTAACAAGGTACATTGATTCCAGTGCAAGCAGGGCGTTCTTTACCTGTGATTCTTCATAACCCGTATTCTGCTGGATCTCCCTTGGCGTGCTTCCATTGCACTCTTCCAGTACCTTCTGCTCTTCCTCATTCAGCGGACGATTTCTTGCGAACAGTTCCCTGAAAAGTCCGTATCTTTCCTCAGTGACCCAGTAAAGTCCCCTGAGGCTGATACTCCACAACTTTTCTTCCTTCACAAGTTCCCTGCCAATGGCAGGTGTATCAACCGAAGAATATGGGAAAGGGGAATTGAACCTTGACTTGGTGATATCAACCATTGGAAAATGCCTGCACAATTCCATGTAACTTTCCATGTCACTTACCGGTGGAACCTTGCTCCTGTAAAAATTATCCACTATTCTTGGATCCTTTATCTTGAAATCCATGTACTCTGTTCCATATACCCGATCCACAATCCTGCTCTGCAATTCCTTCATCAGCTTGGCCCTTTCCTCCATCAGGACAACATCAGAAACACCGGCCAGGATTAGGGATAGGGAGAACGGGCTTGCCTCCTCTGAATAATCCTTTACAGTATACTGATTTCTTCCTATAACTTCCTCAACATATTTCAGGGCAGAGGGTACATCCATCATATCATTCATTATTTCCCTGTATGTTTCTGTCACCACTGGAAAATTGGGTATATTCTCTATTGCCCTCAAAACCTTGTCACTCCTCAGCTGCTGGATCACAACAGAAACCTCATGGCCCTTGTATCTTCTCAGGACCATCAGTGATCGTGTTGCACACTGCCTGAATCTCTCCTTGAAGACAGTTGTATTCATGACGGATCTTTTCACGTAGTCAACAAAATTATCCGCGTCTATGAGATTAATGACATTCTTTATTGGGATTGAGGATTCAACTGTAAGCATGAATCCATCATCGGTGACAGTAACCCTTGTATTTGTCTCGTATGTATTGGAAATTGCCTGGGCATAAGCCCTCGATATGGCATCATTGACCCTCCTGCCAAGAGGTATCAGGAACAGTATACTGTATAATCCATTCTCCCGGTATCCTTCCACATACAGATGGCTATCGGTCGGTACGTCGAACTTGGTCTGTGCTCTTATATATGAAATGATGCTTCTTGCCCCATTCTCATCCAGGTGATAATTTTCCCTCAGCCATTCCCTGAGATCATCCTTATCAAGACTCTTCTGAATATTATCCCTGAATTTTCCGATAAGTGTCCCGAGATCATAACTTCTTGGGAGCATCTCTCCTGTCCACGATGGAATTGTTGGTTTCAGGCCTGTTGCGTCCCTGACGATCACCCTGTTTCCTCTCGTGCGTATGAATGCATATGTTCTCGCACCCAGAACAAAGATATCCCCTGCTGTCATTCTCTCAACAAACTTATCACTCAGCTGGCCAAGATGCCTGCCGCTGAGATCGATCACCCTGTAGTCTGAATCATCTGGAATTGTACCGATATTCATGAAGTAGATCATCCTTGTACTCTTCTTCTTCCCGAATACCTTCTCCTCCTCATCATACCATATTTTTGAATATATGGTGTTATTTTCAATCCTGCCTGCAAGATAATTAATTACAGACATGTAGTCTTCCATGGTCAGGTTCCTGTAAGGATAGGATCTCCTTATGAGGTTGTAGCTTTCATCAATGCTCCATGTTTTTTCCAGGGACATTCCAACCACTGCCTGCGAAAGTACATCAAGGGCACCTTCTGGAATGCTGACCCGATCTATCTCACGATCATAGGCTGCCTTTGTTAGTACTGCACATTCCACCAGATCATCCAGGTTGAATACAACAAATCTACCCTGGCTCAGTTTTGTGATTGAGTGCCCGGCCCTCCCGATCCTCTGCAGTCCTTTCGATACGGATTTCGGGCTTCCTATCTGTACAACAAGATCAACACTGCCAATATCAATTCCAAGTTCAAGTGATGTTGATGAAATAACGCACTTCAATTCTCCATTCTTCAATTTCTCTTCCACGCCAAGCCTAATCTCCTTTCCTAAGGATGAATGGTGTGCCTCAAGGCTATCAATTCCACGGGCTTTCAACCTGATCGCCACATGTTCAGTGGCACTTCTTGTATTCGTGAAAATGAGCGTGGTCTTGTGTTCTTCTATGAGTTTTACAAGAATATCATACATCCTTTCATTTGCAACCTCAAATCCTGCAGTCGTGAGATCATCCACAGGTGTCAGCGTCATTAGATCAAGGCCCCTCTTCAGGTCAACATCCACTATGTTGCATTTCCTCGGTTCTCCGTTCTCATATCCACATAGGAAATTCGAGATCCTGTCAAGGGGAGCCTGAGTCGCGGAAAGTCCAATCCTGACAAATCCTGGTGATAGTTCCTCCAGTCTTTCCAGGTTCAGTGAAAGCAGAGTGCCTCTCTTGGATGAAGAAACCTCATGTATTTCATCAACAATGACATATTTCACATCCTTGAACTTTTCCTTGAATTTTGGTGCAGTCAGTGAAAGGGCAAGGGATTCTGGTGTTGTTATTAATATGTGTGGCGGCTTCCTGAGCATCTTCTGCCTGTCATTCTGTGTTGTATCGCCACTTCTGAGGCCGACCCTGATCTTTGGCAGGTTCATGTCACTTTCTTCAGCAAGTTTGTAAATTTCCCTTAAGGGCTCGTTCAGGTTCCTGTTTATATCGTTGGCAAGAGCCTTCAGTGGGCTGATATACACACACTCTATCTTATCTTCAAGCCCATTCTCCTTGGATCTCAGGAAGAGCTCATTTATTATGGCAAGAAATCCGGTCAGTGTCTTTCCTGTACCGGTTGGGCTGGAAACAAGTACATTCTCACCCTTATGAATCAGGGGTATTACCTTCTTCTGAGGCACTGTAAGGGAATCATATTTGTCATTGAACCACTTTGAAATGATTGGATCAAGGAATGGTAAATGTTCTTCAACACCTCCTCTTTTTTCTCCGGTCTGTTTAAACGTGATAATCTGCAGTTCAACGTAAAAAGATATAAAAGGCTTTTTACGAATTGGACAACATACCTCAGGAATTTACAATATAGTAAGATCCTGAATTTACGCTTTCCCTGCTCAGCCTCCTCAGTATCTTCTCCCTTTCTGTTGCCTGCATTCCTCCCTGCTTCAGAAGGTTACCGAAGAACTCTATTGATCGATCATAATCTTCATGGTTAACTGGCTTGGGAATTCCATCCTTTCCACCCAGGGCATATGAATATCTCACTGGATCCTCATAACTTGGCTTCTCTCCAGTGATGACCTCTGCAATGTAGCAAAGTGCTCTTATAGTGCTCTTGCCAGCACCTGGAACGAGAAGCAGGTCATCAAAATTAGATGGCTCAAATTCGTATATTTTCTCGAGATTTTTCCAGGGAACTTTTATTGCAAGATTCAGGACCTTTTCATCACTGTAATAGTCCAGGGTTCGCTGGGTCTCATTTGAAATTCTCGGTTTCTCCTTGATTGCCTGAAGCATGGATTCCCTGGATTTCCTGCTAAGTGGGCTTGAGAGATCAAGGCAGTTGCCTGAAAGCATATCTGACCTTATACCCATCCGGCTTTCCTCCATTTTTTCCATGATATGCCTGGAAGACCAGTGATATCTCCTGGCCATTTTCTCATCAGTGTTCAGGCCCTGCTGTATGACCGAATAGTTTCCCTTATAATCCATTACAACACCGTGGATATAGAGATCATATGTATCCTGCAGGAGGTTCTCATCAATCTTGACAGCAAGATCTGTTTCCTTCCTGACCCTTTCAGGAATATGCTCTGTTGCGAACATTGAGGATCTGGATGATATATCACTTGATTTTTCCTTCATGTGAATACCCTTGCCTCCGGCAACGAAGAAATCCAGGTCCCTAGAGTTTGAATATTCCTTCAATGCGTGAAGTGTTGTAGTGGTTGTACCGCTTGAATTCCAGTCAAATCCGGTAACAAGGCTCAGCGAGTGAAACCATACTGGATCCGACATTCTCAATATGAGCTCCTGGGTTCCATATGTCTCAGAGATCAGTTCACATATCTGTCCCGTCAATCGGACAATCTTCCTGTAAAGTAGTTCCGGAGGTTTTCCATAGTGTAAGGGAAGGTAGGCAGTACCATTTCTTGTTATGGTCACAATTAAGCATGACAACCCGCCTATAAGAATTATTATTGTTAATGAAATAGGGAAAACCTATTTTATAAATACTTAATCTCATGATTATCAATATTCTAATATTTGAGTTGGATACGTGGTGATGAAGCAGATTCCTTTGCTTGGTCTCATAAGAGGACTGAGAAGTTTCTATTTTGGATACATCGCATTTCTTATCCCATTGTTCCTGGTCCACATAGGCTTCTCAACCATATATGTTGGAATCTATGCCCTTGTGGCAACTGTGGCAAGTTCAGTTCTTGTATTGCTATCGGGTTTCCTGGGGGATCTTTACAGCAGGAAGAAGACGCTTCTTCTCATGTCAGTACTTCCAGCATTCATATTCATATCTTTCCTGTTCACCAGGAATATCATAATCATATCCCTTACTTCATTATTTGGCATAACATTCAGTGCAATTGGTGGGGGTGCAGGTGGCGGTCCAGTGGCACCAATACTCACTGCATTTGTCGCAGACAAGACTGATCCATCAAACAGGACTGGAATCTATTCCATCCTGATGATAGTGTCCATTGTCTCGGCAATCGCTGGCAGTTCCACATCGGCTTTGCTGGAAATATACATCTCAAATTATTATCAGGTACTATTCCTAATTGCTCTTGTATTGAATCTGTCCTCTGTAGCAATCACACTGTTACTGGAGGACACGAAAATTAAGAAGCGAAAGGAAAAGACTCCAGCAATAGAAATGGAATCTGGAGGAAACATATTGAAAATTGGACTTTCAGGTGCTTTCGGTAGCGTCGGTCTTGGTGTTGTAACGCCAATTATATCTCTGTACTTTCATGATATTGGATTGCCTGCCTATATCATTTCAGAAATATTCACCGGGTCCTACATCGCAGCTGGTATCGCCGTTGTCTTTTCCACATATATGGAACGGTTCTTTGGAGCAATATATGCCATTGGCTTATTCAGGACACTTGGAAGTGTCCTATTCATAATAATCCCATTTGTTCCACCAATTATTGCAGGGGTGGTATATGCCATCAGAACCGGTTTATACCAGCTTGCCCTTCCAATCAGGCAAAGTTTCCAGATGGAGTTGCTGAAACCGGAAGAAAGGGCTAGAGGAAACAGCCTCACAGGTATAGCGAGAAGATTGCCATACGGCGCTTCAACCACATTTGGAAGTTTTCTACTGAGTGCAGGCTATATTACCTTGATGTTTTCCTTTGCCGGTATTGTATCACTTCTGGATCCTGTTCTTTACGTTCTTTTCTTCAGGAAGTATAACAGGAAATCCCCAGGAGAGAAGAGCATTGTTACACAGATTGGGGATAAATGACTGTAACTTTACATATAGCAAATTCTGAAAACAATTAATATGCCTTAATGTATTTTCATCATATGGCGCAATTTAAATGCTATGAATGCAGCAGTGATGTAAAGACAGGCCAGAAGTTTACATTCACAAAGAAGGGAAGTGTGCACTTTGACTGTTTTGTATCAGCTAAGAGAAAGTCAATAGATCCAGAAAAAGCAGAGATGCTAAGAACATTATCACTTATACTGGATTCAGAACTGACACACCTGTTGAATCTCTTGAGGATAAACCCAGAAGATGATGCATCTAAAGAAATTGAAAAAACAAAATATAAAGAAGTAGAAAAGGCTGCTGGTGAAACTACAAGAAGAATAGACGAACTTTAATTCTTCTTCTTATTTTTGAATTCTGTATAACCGCATTTTCCACAGGTCAGCCTGTTTTCATGTTCTGCAAGAAAAACACCAGTTCCGCATCTGGGGCAGCTTCTTCTTTCCCTCACGATCTTGCTGTTTTCCAATTTATACAGTTCCCTCTTCTGCATTATTGCTTCTCCTCCTTTACTTTCAGACCATTTCTGTACAGTTCATAGTCCGGCTCATATAACATGGCATCTTCTTTGGTCGAGTAAATCTTTGAATAGCCCCTTATCACATGCAGACCTGTAAGCTGCTCATTGAAATCAACAATGATCAGTTCCTTCTTCGCATTTGTGTTTCTTGCTATAAGTTCCTTCACAACCTCCCTTGATGGCGTGTTGTTCTTCTCGAACTCAACTGTGTATTTTATTTCCTTCCTCTTCAAGAGCTTATTTTCTCTCGTTTCCTCAATTTTCAAGTTCATTCATTTCACTTCCATTTTTTCTAATATTGAATTAGTCAGTTCCTTAACCTTCTCATCTATTCTTATGGAACCAGTTCCCACATCAGGAATTCCATAAACTACCAGTGAATTAACAGGAGCATAAAAAATTATTGGTAAAACTGCAAGATCTTCCTCTCCTATTATCCTGATCCTTACTCTTTTGTCCTCCTTGAAACTCTTCCTGATAACATCTATGAGTCTTCCACTTATGACTCCCTGGGGATTCTCAACAGCTATTGATCCAGGCCTGTCTGGATATGACTTTTCACCTCTTTTTGTTGTGAGATCGAATATCATTATCTGGGGATCAATCCTGTTCTTTTCCAGAAGCTGGCATGTATAGTCGCCCACTGCGTATAAAAATCTTGGATCAACTTCAAGTATTTCTTCAATAGTTGTTATCTTCCCATTGTTTTTTTGGATTAGTACCTTGGATTCCTCCGTCAGGAAATAATCCTTATCTGACCTTAATTGCATATCGTCCTGGTTCTGTTATTCCTGCTGTCTTTGCAATTATTGAATTTTCTGTATCATTTATTATGAGAAAACCAAACCACTCATCACTCATATGAGAATCTCCATGTTGCGGGCATGGTGAATCCATGTATATCTTCTTGCACACCTTGCAGGCCATTGTTCTTTTCTTGGTTGATTTACCTGCCATTACTGGGCACTCTCCTTTACCTTGGATTCACTATCTTCAGATTTCTGTTTTTTCTTTATTATCTTCTTTGATGGCGTTTCCTTTTCACCAACTGCCGGAACTTCTAGCCACTGCAACTTTCCCAGGCCCGGCTGTTTCATGGTAAATCCTATCCTTCTATCCCTTACTGAGGAAGATGCAAGATTTAGCATAACAATTCTCACCCTGACCTGGTCTCCTATCCTGATGTCCCTGTTTGTATCCTTTCCAACCAGCCTGTTCTGACTTTCATCCATGTCTATCCTGTCATCCATTATCTGACCTACGTGAAGCAAACCTTCGAATGGTCCGAATCTTACGAAAGCACCGATCTTTGGGACAACTGAAACCACAATTCCTTCTATTATCTCATTATTCTTCGGAATGAATGCCAGTGCTTTATAGTGTATCTTCTGGTAAACGCCACCATCACCGTGCACAATTATGCCATAGTCTATCTTCTTTATACTCAGTATGGAAACGACATAGCATTTAAGCATGTCTGCCCTCGAATTCTTGTCTGGAACATAATCTATCAGGGTTCCCTGCAGGGTCTCCCTTGTAACTTCTTCTATCGCCTTGTCATAATTTTCTCCCAGTAGGGTAGGAGGTACCCTTGCAAGATGTTCATCCTCTATAATTGCATACAATCAAAATCACCACAGATATCTGTAACTTGTGTCCATTGAGTATATTTACTTTGTTAATAAATTTGATGAATTAATAAAGATATTGGTTTAGTTCAACATGATTTTACAGTGCTAAGTCAGTTTCATTGATTTAGCAGAGATATGCGAGGGAGGTAGAAATCATAGTCACAGATGTCTTTGAAGCCTGACAGATATGTATTTGAAAAATCAAATTGAGTCGATTACACACCGCTTTTTAGTCTCTCTAAATCGTCATGAACATCATATCATGGATGCAGATAATGATTCCCTGCGTGAGTGCATTTAACAACCGAAACAATCCGTGCAATGAATATGCACTGGTGCAAAAAGAATGATCTCACTCACGAATTCAATGAAGCAGGCATCAATTTGATGAATTTACGATAATTTAAGTGTGGAACTAAAATTAAAATGAATACCGAGTCAGTACAATTTGAATATTTTTTGAAATATGATAAATAGAAAAAAAATTTAAATTAATTATTTCTTATTTTTATTTTTTGATGCATTGAACGAAGAACTTTTTGGGTTCATCTGATTGCTTTTATTATTTGCTGCATTCTTTGAATCTACTGCTGTTGGGTTTTTTACATCCGATCTTTGATCGTTAGGCATTCTCTTTTTTTCCATTGTCATAGTGACCAATCATGTAGCCCCAATAAGAATATAAATATTTGTTTTAATAAAAACATGTTAAATTTCTTTATATACTAATAAAAAATGCGACTAAGTATGCAAACCAAACGTATCCAACCTTACAATGAAAAATTAAACGTTCGCAAAGAAAAATTATCGTGAATGCACATACTTAAAAGTTTTTTAGAGTTTCAGTGATCCATACAAACAGCTTTCTAACATAAAACGGGACTTACTCTTCCAATACTCATCAAGGCATTAATATATTCTGGAACTTGAATCCATGAGCATATATGTAGAAACCACAAGAGATAAAATTTCATTTTACTAATAATATGAAAACTAGGCTTTATGGCGACGCCCTGGCCGGGATTTGAACCCGAGTCACGGGCTCGACAGGCCCGTATGATAGGCCGCTACACTACCAGGGCAGTTATAGGGTACTCAGGTAATTACTAAAAGATTATAAAATTTGTTGATAATGCAATCACTATTTCTTCCTGAATTGAGTTCTTAAATTATTTTCACACACTATGATCCATCATCTTGAAAGTTCATACTGTATATTCTCCTGTTAAAATATCTATAATCAACAACTTCAAGACGTTCAGACAACAATCGTTTATTTTTTGACTACTCATCCTGAGACAAATTATGATGATCAACTAATAACTCATTATTTAACAAAAACGAGTTTATCAATTGAGAATATGAATTTTTTTTTTGGATTTACTCCAAAAACTTGCTATCTTATAAAATTCAAAACTAGGCAAAAAAACTGCTTTTCTGTGCTCAGAAACACTTCATTTTACCTTATTTATTAGGTTCTGTATCATCATATTTTGGAATCACCGCCATTGTTTTCTTTTCAATTATTTTGAATTTATAGCTTTTACTGGTTCAATTCTTTATGTTTTCAAGACCTCCTTTGCACAGGAATCCTTCACACAATCTCTATTTTAAAAAGACAAATGGTTTTATAAACTTCTTTCCATGATCTTTACTGCGAGAATCTAACATAGAAAGAATTTTTCCTTGCTTCAGTTTATATGTAATAAAATGTTTCAAATATATTATCTGGAAAAATAAGGAAAAAAAAGTAATAGGAAACTAACATATCATGATATGAAAGAGAATTACTACATAGGAGTACTGGGCGGTGCAAATCCTCCAGAAAAATTTCTTGAAATTGCCTATGAGGTAGGAGAACTACTTGCAAAAAACAATGTTACTGTGCTTTGCGGAGGATTATCAGGAGTAATGAGGGAAGTCTCAAGAGGCGTGAAAGATAATGGTGGTGTTGTCATAGGAATATTGCCTGGGTATGGTAGGGATGAAGAAAATAAGTATCTTTCATATTCAATCACAACTGGTATCGGCTATGCGAGGAATTTTCTTATTGTAAGGGCAGCAGAATCTCTCATTGCAATTGACGGATCAAATGGCACAATATCAGAAGAATCGTTTGCAATCAGTGAAGGCAAGGATGTCATAGGGATAGAAAGTCTTGAACTGACCCCATCGAGAAGAAGGGAAGGGAAATATTTCAAGGCAAGGGATGCAAAAGAAGCTGTAGAACTGGCCATAGAATCTGCAAGGAGCTTGAGGGAAAGAGGATTTAAGGATCCTCTAATATTTGATTCCTGAATATCTTCTCGCTTGCGAAAAATGCGTCATAACCTTTTTTTCTCAATCTTCCTGCCATGTAGGCACTCTGTAAACCCTGCTTGCAGTAAAAAACAACTGGTTTCTTCTCTTTATTAAGTTCATCCAGTTGATCAATAGAACCTGGATTTATATTTATAGCACCATCAGGATGCCAGCTCTTATATGAAACTGGATCTCTTACGTCAACAACCAGAGAATTCTCTGGCATATTCTCAACAGATTTGATCTCATACTCCGGGTTCCCTATCTTCTTGAGATACTCCTCAATCTCATTTCCCCTTATCCTTATTATTTCTGATTCGTTAGGTAAGTATGATGAAATTCTTTCAACATCTTCCATCAATTCCTCATGCTTTACTTTTGTGATAGGTCTCTCACCAAAAAGGGCGCAGAATTCTTCCGTTGAATCATTGTGAAATGTCCCGATCTTTCTCGCCTGATCAATGATCCAGTCCTTATCCAGTCCAATTAGTGGTCTATGAATCACAGTTTTAATTCCCATGCTGAGTTCATACAGGTTCTCTGGAGTCTGGGAAGATACCTGGCCTGAGGACTCTCCAGTAATGATTGCATATGCACCAGATTTCTGTGCAATGTTATCTGCAATCTCATACATCTTTCTCTTGTAACTTACATTTGCATATCTCATTTTTCCCCTGAATAAGTAATCTGTTATGAGTCTTGATGCGTCAACTATGTAGATAAATGGATTGTATCCACTGTACCATTCTGAATAAAGGATCAATGCTTTACTGAGAAAATTTTTTGTGTCTATGGGATTTGCCAGGGAAATGAAAATCATGTCCACTGGCGAGCCTCTTCTCATCATCATCCATGTGGACACAGGAGAATCTATACCTCCTGATATTAATGAAATCATTTTTCCTTCTGTTCCAAGTGGGAGCCCGCCGGGTCCTTCAAATGTCTGCATGATTACATAGGCCAGATTATTCCTGATTTCTATCTCAATCCTTATGTCAGGATTTCTCAGATCAACCCCGTTTGAATACGGATAAAGAAGATCTCCAACCAGCCTGTCCATTTCCATGGAAGTGAAATCATGGCTTCCCGTTCTTCTTGTATAAACTGCATACTTTCTTCCACTGATCCTTTCCAAAAATAGACCTTTTATCTCTTCCGCAAGTTTTTGTTTATCCTTGAATTTAATAACTTTTACAGAAGAGAATGATTTTACACCCATCACTTGAGAGATTTCTTTAGAAATTTCTTCAGCTGAAACTACAAATATTCTACCTCTCTCCCTTACAAATGTTCCAGTTTTACCTTTACTTATTATGGATCTGGAGAGATTGTTAATTAATCTTATCTCCATCTGATTTCTGGTCTTCTTTCCCTTCAAACCAATCTCTGAATATCTCAGGAGGTATATATTGAATTTTTCTAGATCCTGATTCCAGTCAAAATTGGTGTTTCCTTTATGATCCACTTCCTTGCCTCCACTTCCCTTAATTTTTCTGTTACCTTCATCCAGGAGTATAAGCTGTCTGTTTCGTAAATTACGACGAACTCCTGATCTCCTATCCCAAATGAGTATGTTGTATATGACAGGATATCCTTGTTATTAGGATCAGTCATAGCTGTTCTTATATGTTCATCCATTATTCTCTTCCTTTCTTCATAGGGCAATACATACCAGTCATTTGATTTCGACATCGGATATGCAATAATGTAATTTTTCCTGCTATTGGTTATCTGTTCCTCTATTTTCAGTGAGTTTTTCAGATAGGGTGATCTCTGATAGATTGAGTGAAACGAATGAACAATTTCTCCTTTTCCAGAAATAAGCTTTTTCAGGTTCTTCAAAAGTGATAAGATACTGGAAGGATCATCTGCAGAAGCCCATCCAATAATGTCGCAATCTCCCCTCAGTGACTCATAAAGATTCAGGTGTATCAATTTAGACTCATTGATAATTCTTTCTTTTTCCATACTTATAATATCTTTTAGTTCGTTATGACGAAATTCTTTAACCGAAAAAATAAGCATATACAATTCGTTCGTTTTTTCTTCCATAAAAAAGATAATACGATTAAAAATTAAAAAGTTGGTAATTTAAAGAGATTAAGTTACTGAGATTGTTCCACTCTGGTATATTGTAGCGGAATCATGAGTCAATTCAATTCCGGTAACATATGAGTGACTGGCGCTAGTACCTGCGTCAGTTATAGTATAAACTGATCCAGCAGTGAAATAACCAGAAGAAGCAGCAATTTTAAGTGTTTCTACGCCAGACACTATCGTTACAGATTTATCTGAGCTTGAGCTACTACTGGTTGGTAATGTAACACTGTATGAACTACCGGTGTTAAGTGTAATAGTCATTGTAATTTGGCTCCCGCTGACATTTCCACCACTGAATGATGTAATAGATAGGGTAGTGACATTAGAATAAGAGGTTGCAGTAGGAGTCTCACTAACAGTTGCAGCCGCATCGCCGAACGTATTGCTCGCGCTATGTGTGAACCCTCCCAATATGGTTACGAGGGTTGCAGCCAGTACCACCGTTATTGCTATCAATAAAATAGTTGCAATGATAGGTGATACGGCCTTATCTTCTTTAGGTCTTATCTCTTTCATTTTAATTTACCTAATCTAGCTAAGAATTAGTATTATATAAACATTTTTATTTATGCTATTATACAAACAGATAATTCAGGCTTTAACTTAATTTCTAACCTTTATGAATTATCAATTGCGATTTAATTGCTATTTAATTTTGTTCAATTTCTCTTGATTAATTTGATGATCTGATATATAAAAAAACTAGGATATAGCCTGTTCCGAGCGACCATGGCTCCAATTAAATACTGCAATGGAGGCAAATTAATAAGTGATTTTCACATCCATACTGGAATGATATCATTCTGCGTTACCACTTTCAACACCTCAAAGACTCTTGATAATTTTTTCAACTCTTTTGATGATCTATCTATTGAATATGAAATAGTTGTGGTTGACAACAACTCAAAAGATGGTACCGATGAATATTTCAAGAATCTGAAAAATAGTCATGTCAAATTCATTCAGGATAAATGCAACAGGGGAGAAGGCAGGAACATAGCCATAAAGAACTCTTCAGGAGACTACATAATAATGCTGGATGCTGACATAGAGTACATAAAACTGCAGGCAATAGTCAATCAATGTCTTGATGATACGAATAGGAACAGTCTCAATCACTTCAAATCTAACACTGTAGGAGTTAACATCACAGGAGCGTCAAAAGAAATTTTCTTGAAACTGGGATTTTATCCTCCCATAAATTGTTACGAAGATATTTATATATGGGACCTCGCAAATAATCTGGGTATATTAAACAGGGTCCATATTCCAGATGATTATGCAGAAACTATAAAAGTCAATGAATTAACCGGTACTATAAGTGAGTGGAGATATTCCAGTGGACGCTATGAATATCTGAAGCGATGGATAGAGAAATCTGCTGATATAATATTCGTTCAAAATCAAACTTACTCCGCTTTCAAGAAATTCAATAAGGTGGATTCACTCAAAAAAACAGTCTCCTCATTATTTCTGTATATAACTGGAAAAATATATGCAAAACTTTTCATCAGGATTCCAAGCGTAGAAGAAAAGACAATAGAAATTAAGGACAAAATGAATTAATTTTCTTTGAAAATAATTCGAAATTATCCATTTCTTTAAAAAGCTGGGAAAAATTCATTTATAGGTAAGATTTTAGCTGATATTATTTTCATTATATGCTAACCATTAATTATAAATAAATCATAAACTTCCGAGGCAAAACAAGAATGAAACTTACTTTTGTAACGAAAAGTAATCTGAGAACAGGTAGAGGAACCGAGGTAGTCTTATTCAACCTGGTGAAAGAAATACCTGAGGATTTTCAGGTATCCATAATTGAAACAGATATATTGTTAAAGGCAAGATTAAGTGAAGCCGACGTGAAGGAAAGAACTATGAATTGTGAAAGGGAGACAATGCACATAAGAAGAATTGAAGGAAACACTCCCAAGGAATTCTTTTTTAAATACATCCACAAAACCTTCAGGATAGACCTGTCAAACGCCTTGGAGAAAAACGCAGGATTGAAAAAAGTAGTTGAAAATACTGATATAGCATTTCTAATTTTCAATTATTATGCCCCATTATTTCATGGAAAAAAATGTGCTGTAGTTGGTTCAGAGCACTGCGGCTTTGGAATTTATCCAAAGGTTAATGATGATGGAGTCGTTTCAAGAAAAATTGATATTGTTTCAAGGATTAAATTCTCCTTCCTGAATCATTTCTATTTCAAAAGAATAGATGCTTTTCAGTATTTCCCACGAAGTGAGAGCTGGTTCAGCAGTTTTATAGACCAGAAGAGAAATAACCTGAGCTTTTCCTTACCGAACGGGATTGACACAGGAATATTTTTTCCAGAAGTCTCAAAGGATGAAAGAAAAGAGGCAGGAAAGTTGAAGGTTTTCTTTATTGCCTCCCTTGAAAAAGGTAAGGGTATCGAAATTTTTCTCCATGTGGCAACTAAATTTGCTGATGATCATAGAGTGGAATTTCATGTTGCGGGAACAGGTTCATACCTTGATGACGTTAAAGCAAGTCCTAATGTGATCTACGAAGGCGTGCCAACATCGGAGGCACTCCCCGCACTTTACAGGTCCATGGATATATTTCTGTATCCAAGCACAAACGATAACTTTGGCCTTGTCGTACTTGAAGCACTTTCCTCGGGTCTATACGTTTTGACAACTTCACTTTTCACCGAAACTTTCAAGAGTATTAACGAAAGGTCTATTGAGTATCTCCCCACTAAAGAGGAAGCTTTTTACGATTCACTGAAAAAAATTATCGACAACCCCAATTCTGCAAAATTTGATAAGGCAAGGGTATTTGAACAGGTAAAGAAGAACTTTGACTGGAAAGTCATAAGGGAATCATTCTATGAAAATCTAAGAAGGTTAAACAAAGAATGTAATGTAAAAGATGTGAAAAACTAATACCTGCAAAACTAAAGTTATGCATGAGCAATGAAGTTTGTTCCACTATAAAGGTAACAGGCATGGATATTTTTATTAAAATGACCATAGATAGAAAATATTTCTTCGTTTCTAAATAACTTAGCGCATATCTATTGCCTCTGTGATTAAAGTGTTAGTTCATCAAATCCTGCTTCTTCAATGATGAAATTGGTTTTTTAAAATCATTTCCAGTTCAGGATTATTGTTTCTCTGTTGAAAGTCCTGCTGTTCAATACATAAACTATGATCACAGCAACAAGCAGACCCAGGGCAATGTATAGGATATTGTTTACATCGTCAAGCTGCACCAGCCCAATTTCTCCCATGACATAAAGGATTATGAATGGGATGAGCGTAATTCCACCCAGCTGATAGGAGCTCTGGACATTGTTGGTTTTTGAAGATACAAGTACACCCAGTGCAACTCCATAAAGAGATCCAAGCGGAACACCTGCAAGCATTACAGCACCGAATGTCCAGTTTGGGTAATAGTAGTAATGGATGTAGTTATGGGTCAATATATCAGTAAGTGACATGAATATCAATCCACCAATGTATGTTGCCACCAGGGCTGGAAGCAACACACCAATATATTTGCCAAGGAGTATCTTGCTGTCGCTTATGGGGGCAGCAAGCAAAGGCTCAATGCTTTTCTCAGATTTCTCGCCAACTATGCTGTATGATGATATGTACAAGGGAATCAGTGCAGATAGCAGGATAAAGAAATAGGCAAACGAACCCAGAAGCTGGGCAACTTCTGTAATGGATGGAAATTTTCTCATTATGAGATTATCAATTATAACAGGCAGTCCTGTGCCGAGCAATACTGGAAGTACAAACATTAGGGCAAGAATGGATTTTCTCTTCTTCATGATGAGGAGGTCTTTCCTTGCCACAAGCCAGGCCTTTCCAAAATTCATCTTTTCTCACCTTCAACAAGCCTTATGTATACATCCTCAAGACTGGAATTCTGTTCATTTATACTTCTGATCTTTCCGCCTTCCTTCATGACAAGTTCAATTATATTCTGGCTTGCATCCTCCAGATGGCTGCTTTCAATGGTCAGACTGCCTGCATCGTGATTCAACACAGCATAGCCTGAACTGTTCAGTGTTTCAACTATCTTATCAGTAACAGATTCAAGCTTTACCAGGATAAGTTTTTCATTACCATATTTTTCTCTCAGGTTTTCAGGAGTATCCACTGCCCTCAATGTTGTTTTCAAAACCCCAATCCTGTCACAAACACGCTGGGCCTCATCAAGATTATGCGTATTGAAGAGTATGGTACGTCCCTCTTTCTTGAGATTCAGGATAAGATCCCTTATATTCCTGGCACTTTCCGGATCGAGGTTTGCAGTTGGCTCATCAAGAATAAGCAATTCTGGCTCATGAACAAGTGCCCTTGCCAGTGCTACCTTCTGCTTCATACCCTTGGAATAGGATCCAACCGGCTTATTCCTTTCATCCCAGAGATCAACTATTCTCAGATATTTCTCTATATTTCCCGGAAGTTCACTTTTCGGATAATCATATAACTTTCCATAGAAGAGCAAATTTTCATATGCGCTCATCCTTTCATATAACCCAACATTGTCAGGTACATAACCAATCATTTTCCTTATTTTATTTGAATTAATCCGGTCATTTAAATTCAAGCCTCCTATCCTTGC
Organism: Thermoplasmatales archaeon; assembly: GCA_027310185.1. Lineage (GTDB taxonomy): Archaea > Thermoplasmatota > Thermoplasmata > Thermoplasmatales > Thermoplasmataceae > Cuniculiplasma. Next base: position 21,933 of record DAIDBH010000014.1, on the reverse strand, counting down.
ATCACCCTCTGTTGGACTGATGAGGCAGCACAGGATCCTGATGGTTGTCGTCTTCCCGGCACCATTCGGGCCGATCAGTCCAAAAATCTCGCCCTTCGTTATCTGGAAGGAAAGGTTCCTGATAGCAAATTCATCTCCGTATTTTCTGCCAAGATTATTCACTTCAATAATAGGTTCCATATGATCAAATTTTTAAAGTATATACTGCACATACTTAAAGTGAAAGTACGGTATTAAAAGAATCAATATCCCAAACACACTTACACTTAGAATTATAGAAACATTCAAAAAAAAAACAAAATGCTAAATTTACTACATTTTTATTTGAAAATTATACTCACAAAAAACTGATTTCCTGGCAATATGTCAGGAAATATATTTAAAAATTGTAAATTGCGCAAATGTTAAAAATTATTTTATGGCGGGCTCTGCAGATGTCCATAGAGTGCCAGGTATCCGATTATCAGTGCAAATATCGTACCTATTCCGAGTATTATCCACTCAACATAGTACATGTATTTCACAGCTCCACTCTTTCCCTCTTCTGGCTTGAAGTAGGCTATTGGAACAAGTATTGCACCAATTGCATCAAAGATGTAAAGACCCATTGATGTGATGTAATCCTGCCCTGTTTCGAGTTTAAGGGCAGAAATGCTGTATGCCCCATCCAGCACATAGATACCAAGCAGGACGCTCAGCAATGGCATGATTCCAAGTTTCACGTTCTTATGAACCATTACTGCACCAATGATCAGTAACAGGCCAAACATTAGCAATGGATCACCAAATAACATGTTATATGGCGTTCCAAAAGTTTTCATGGGCCATGCAAAAGACATGTAAAAACCACTCATGAAATCAAACAATCCTATTCCCACAGCTGGATACACAAGGCTTTCTATCTGATCTTTCTGCCCTCTTGCTGCATAGTAAAAGTAGAAGGCTCCTATTCCTGTACCCATGGCCAAACCAATCAACATGATTGCCAGTGGATCAACAAACGGTACAAACGTTCCTGTCATTTTTTTCACCTTTTTTTAATTTCTGGAATTTTAATTAACTCCAATTATCATATTTTCTCTAAAGAAATAAAGAGGTAACATAACATATAAGGTGAAAAATAGTATTCTTAATATAATGCAATAAAATAAAGCCTTCTTCGAAACATGGCATAATCTAAATAAAAGAAAATCATTCAATTAACTGAATATTATATTTCATACATACCCAAAACAACACTATTATCGTTATAAATTTTTGATATATCTCTTACAGATCACAATCTTCCCAGATCTCTCTCAAGATCTATGAGTTCCTTGTACCAGTATACCATAAGAGAACTTCTTGTAATACTATGTTTCTTAGACCATTCTATATCCTTGTTAAGGTATGAAAGATGACTGTTCTTTCTGTAATCTTTCTGGTAATCCTTTCCTTCAATGTACATATTAATATTTTCAATAATTCTATCTGCGGATTCTGAATCTATAAGTCCTACATCCTTTCTTGCCCTTATCATCTTGATTTCTGACAGATATGTCAGTCTTTCAATATCTTTCGCGCTCATCCATTCATTGTAATAGTTCAGGAAATCTACCCATGATTTTCCCTTTTCAAGGAGGTTGTAATACTCTTCTATTGTTCTGGCCGTTATATGGAAACCGTACTTTTCAGGTTTTTCATATATCAATGATCCCGGATCGATAAAAGGTGTAAGTGGTGATATGAAGGAATAAACCTTCATTTCACTCCCTTTCTCGTGATCCATCAGTTTTGTTGCATAATCTATGTCTTCATCAAGCTCCTTCTCTCCCTGACCACTTATTCCTAGGGTGAAATACACATCAAATTTCTTGCATCCCGCCTCCTTTGCATCTGCAATACTTTTTTCCAGTGCTTCATTTGTATATTCCCTTCCATTTATCCTGCGAATACTTTCACTTGAACTTTCAGGTGATATCTCCGCCGAGAATTCACCAAATGATCTTGCAAGAAGATTTAGATAATCCTTTTGAGGTGGCCTGAAATATTCCGTAAGTATTGGGATATCTGTCTTGAGGTCTCTAATCTCCCTGAAGAGGGTCTCATAAAATTTTTCACCTGCAAGATTGATGTCTCCTGCTACGAATATGGGCGCACCCAGTATCTCCCTTGCAAGTTCTATCTCCCTGGCAATCGTAACCGGGTTCCTGTAAACAGGGGATACAGGGAAGAAATTATTCCTGTACGCGAAATTTGACCCACCACAGAAGGCACAGTTGAACTGGCATCCGTGTTCAATTATTGTCACAGATTCCGGGTTATTTATCCAGTCGGCATATGGTAGATGTCCCTTTACATCGTGATATTTAATTGCGTTCCTCATCAACACCCTGTAATTCAGGAAAACATTGTCAACTGTATTCTCCTTTGTATTAGGATTATGTTTCACCTGCCCTGTTTCATCCCTGTAAACCAGGTTTGGTACAGTGTCAAGATTTACATTCTTCTCCTTCGCATCGATAAGCTTCATTGTACTGTATTCCTGAAAGTCCCCTTTCAGTATGTAATCTATTTCAGGATACGTCTTCATGATGTCGTCTGAAAAATAACTTGCAGAAAATCCTCCAAGCAGTACATTTGCCTCTGGATTGAATTTCTTTATAATTCTCGCAATACTAATTGCTCCGTGAACATGAGGCAACCAGTGAAGATCAATTCCGTAGATTTCCGTGTCCAGAGACTTAAGATATTTCACCGGATCAAACTTCTCGGACATCACCATCATGGAGGCAACGTTGCTTATTCTTGCATTATACCCCTTGGGAACAAGGTAAGAAAGCATGCTGAGAAATCCCATTGGATACATTTCGAAAACTGGTGTAGACGGTACAACATCGCTAATCGGCCCAGCCTTTAAATCCCTCTTCCTGAAGTCATAAATGCTTGGAGGGTGGATGAAGGCAATATCTGACTTCATATCACTCATATGGCGTGTCAGTTTAAAAAGCATTCTCATTATATCTCAGGTATATATTGAGAATCTGTTCAATGCAGCAACATATTCTGCAATATTCCAATTGAACTATTTATACAGTCAGTGGTGCAAAATAAAATTTATATACTAATCTTCATTAGTATACTTAGAGATGAAACCATGAACAAGAAGGCGATTTATTCAATCGTTGTAGTTATCATAGTTATTGTAGCTGGTCTGGGCATTTATTTTGAGGTCTATCATCCAGCAAAGTCGAGTAAGCAGTCAATCATTTTTGCGGCTGCAGTTTCCAGTGGGGAAGAGTATACATTTGACCAGAACATGGTAAACACTTTTAACAGTGAGCATACAAATGTTTCTGTTACCTTCCAATCACTGAACGATTTCTACCCAACACTGGGTACGGAATTTGCAACAAACAGTGCTCCTGGTGTTTTCTATATGGAAAACAGTGCACTGCCAGAATTTGCTTCGGAGGGTTATCTGCAAAATCTTAAGCCGATACTAACAGCAAACACATCATACAATATCAGTGGTTTTGCACCATCTATCCTGAAGACATTTTCCTACAAGGGTGGACTGTATGCAGCTCCAAAGGACTGGAGCCCTCTGGCAGTATTTTACAACAAGGCCATATTCAGTGCTGAACATGTTCAATACCCTGGAAATGGGACATGGAACTGGACAACAATGAAGCAGACCCTTGAGATGCTGAAGGCGAATGAATCAATGGCCTCATCCCTGGGAATAAAGGATGTAACCCCAATGGTAATTGGTCCACAGGTGGCAAGGGCACTTGCATTCATGCACGAAGCTGGAGGAGACTGGATAAACGAAAAAGGAGATGCAGCAGTAAATAACACGACCGCATTCAAGGAAGGTTTCTCCTACTGGTATGATCTTTATTCAAGTGGTTTGGCAAAATTGAACTCCAATTTCAGCGCAGGCTGGAATGGTGGCGACTTTGCAGCTGGAAACATCGGAATGATAGTAAGTGGAACCTGGACTGTCCCAGTTCTTAATGCAAGCGGTGCCTATTTCGCAGGCAAGATGTCAGATGTTGGTTACTACTACATGCCAGCTGGACCAACAGGAATTAAAGCAACCATGATGTTCAACGTGGGTCTTGGTGTAAACAGCGCCCTGGTAGGAACACAGAAATGGATAGCAGATCAGTTTGTGGAATTCTTCACCGGACCCGTTGGAGAAAAGCTCTGGGTATCTGAAGGACTTGCACTTCCATCAAGAACAGCTATCCTTGATAGTTCATGGTACAGTTCACATTTCCCGATCCAGTCATTTGTCGGAAAGCAGTTCCCATATGCATATGGGTGGAACTATAACACAACTAACTTCGAGGCAACAGAGCTTGATGTGCACAATGTTTACGCAAGCCTTTTTGCAGGAACTTTATCATTAAACAAGGCTCTAACGGAAATGCTTGATGTGACCAATGCTTCACTTGCTGGTACATCAACCCTCTAATTTTTTAAAATATTTTATTTACAACTAAACATTTTAAGGCGATGATATAATCATGAACAGCACTTCATTAAAAAATAAGAAAAAAAAGATTGATCTGAAGCTGGAGGCAAGGTATGGCTACCTTCTGGTTGCTCCTTTGATGACCCTGATTGTAGTGTTTACCTTTTTTCCTGCCGTATATTCCTTTGCAATCAGTCTTTTCCATTACAACCCCTTTGGTCATATAGTGTTCTTCGTAGGACTTGCAAACTATGATACCGTACTTCACAGTGGACTCTTTGCAAAGGCACTTCTGGATGTTCTCTACTATACGGTTGTAGTTGTCACAATACAGACCCTGCTGGCATTCATGTTTGCTATCCTTTTCAATCACAAAATGCTGGTATCCAGGATTTCCAGGGCTTTCGTCTTCATTCCTGCAATCGTCTCATCTGTTGCACTATCAATCATATTCATCTGGGTCTTCTCTGATCAGGGATTGATAAATTATTTCACATCATTCTTCGGAGTAAAGCCCATAAATTTCTTTTTCAGCACAACATATGCGTTTCCAGCCATAATGGCGCTAAACATATTCTCAACAACACCATACTTCATGATCATTTACATTGCAGGACTGCAAACAATCCCGAGGAGTGTTCTTGAGGCAGCAAGTCTTGATGGTGTAAAGTCTGGCTGGCACAGATTCAGGTATATTTATGCACCAATGCTCAATTTCACGACTTTTATTGTTGTCATCCTGGGAATAATCGGCTCCATGCAGTTATTTGACCAGATTTATGTCATAACAGATGGCGGACCTTCCCATGCGACTTATGTCCCATTGATGTTCATCTATAACCGTACATTCATCTACTTTGGTGAGGTTGGGTTATCTGCTGCAGCTTCCTTTATACTTTTCTTTGCCATTCTGGTCATCACGCTTATGCAGAGAAGATATCTTAAGGAAACGAGGTGGTCATGATGTTTAAAAACAAATCCAGTGATTCACAGGCTCGATCCATCAGGAAAAACAGGAAGAAGGACGTATACGATATGTTGCTTTCCATAGGACCTGCCAAAAAAGCCGTGATATACATACTGAGCATCATTCTTGTCATCATATATATGCTGCCATTCTACTGGATGTTCCTGAAAATGTTCAGGAGCAGTATCTTTGCTCATTTTCCTCCGGACCTGAATCCGTTCAGTCTGACAAGTGTAGGAAACCTGGTTGCAAATTTCAGGTCGGTGGTAAGCTTTGGCTCGTTTCCACTGTGGTATTTCAACAGTGTGTTTGTGGCTGCAGTAGTTGTTTCAGGAAGCGTACTTGTGGGATCAGCAGCAGGTTATGCATTCGCCCGGCTTCACTTCAAGGGCAGGGATCTTCTATTCTACGCTGTGCTTGCAACACTGATGATACCGTTTCCAGTAATATCGATAGCTTCATACATATTCATGCTGGATCTTGGATGGATCAGCACATATCAGGGTCTCATTCTTCCAGAGATCGTATCCGGACTCAACGTCTTCATATTCAGGCAGTACTTCATGACAATTCCAGCAGATGTAGAGAATGCAGCGAAGCTTGATGGATTATCACCTTTCCAGATTTTCTACAAAATATCAGCACCAATGGCAAAGCCTGCATTTGCAGCAGCAACAATCTATACTTTCATCGGAACATGGAATAACTTTCTCTGGCCCTTAATGGAGGTTCATTCACAGAAACTATTCACTCTTCCACTTGTCCTGAATTTCTTCAAGGGTGTAAATGGGACACAGATATACTGGAATGAAATGATGATGGTTGTATTCCTGACGTTGATACCAACTCTTGTGATTTATATCATGTTTGAAAGATACTTCGTTGAGGGATTCGCACTCTCAGGAGTGAAGGGGTAATAATAATGGCAATAGAATTAAAAAAACTGAACATGGCTTACGGTTCAACCGTAGCACTTAAGGATTTTGATCTGCACATAGCTGATGGAGAATTTGTGGCTATCCTGGGGCCTTCTGGAGGTGGGAAAAGCACTATCCTCAGGATAATTGCAGGACTGATAATACAGGATTCTGGTGACGTAGTGATAAACGGTGAGGTGATGAACGATATCCATCCTTCGGAAAGAAATGTCGCCATGGTATTCCAGAACCAGGCACTGTATCCACACATGACCGTATACAATAACATTGCGCTGAATCTGAAGATGAAGGGTGTGTCAAAGGATGAAATAGACAGGAGGGTAAATGATGTGGCGAAGATAGTAGGCATAAGCACAATTCTCTCCAGGAAGCCAAGGGAGATATCCGGTGGACAGGCACAGAGAGTCGGTCTTGCAAGGGCAATGATTCGGGATCCTGTAATATATCTTATGGATGAGCCATTAACTGGTCTTGATGCAAAGTTCCGGGACGAGATGAGGGAAGAACTCATTCATTTTCACAGGCTTACAAAAAAGAGCATCCTGTATGTAACACATGACCAGATTGAAGCAATGTCCATGGCAGACAGGATTGTTGTATTGAATAATGGGGTGAAAATCCAGGAGGGAGCACCAAGAGAACTTTACGACAATCCAGAGCATGTTTTTGTTGCCACTTTTGTTGGTTCACCGGCGATGAACACTTTTAATTTTGTGAAAAATAAGGTCAACCCACACATGTTCATACTGGATTCAGAAAGTGAGGCAACACCATTTGGACTCGAATTTGAATCTCCTGATCTGCCGGATAAGCTGACCATTGGAATAAGGCCAACAGATTTCAAGATGACGGAGGAAGGGGAAATCAGGACGACCTTGAAGACACTGGAATTCCTGGGATCAGTCATTCAGATAAAGGTTGAGCTTGGAAGCAGCGACATAACCATTGCGCTCTCAAGGGAGTCAAGAACAAAAACTGATGTATTTGACCTTAAACCCGGTGCTGAATTGAGATTTTCCGTTGATTCAGAAAGATTTTACGTGTTTGGTCCTGATGGACTGAGAATAAAAAATCCCATACTGAAAGTTCATCCCCCGGAAAAGCTGGTAAAATATAAAAATGGAAAGTGATAATTTGAAGGAAATTGAAGGCATAATGAATTTTTGTAGAAATCTCACATCCGGTGACAACGAGAGAGATATGGATCACTGGATTGTGGAGAGAGATACTTCAAAAAGTGACGGTTTCTATAGCTCAGCAATTAAGAACGGTCCGGTTCACTTTGTCAGTGGGCAGAATGGTTCTATAGAATCATGGATTTCTCCCAGAAGGAGGGTAGGGCTGTGGAATTTTGACACACAGCACATGTCCGGGCTGGACATTAAGGTGAACGGTAGAAGTGAAAAGCTCACTTTCCTGAAATATGTCAGGGGATTTTCATATATTTACAGGCAGTATGAGGAATTTGAAAGACTCGACTTTATATCCACCAAAAACGCAATACTGGAAATGGAACTCAGGTCAGAAAAAAAGGTCAGATTTGAGGTAAATATCCAGATCCTCCATGAGACAGCGTGGCCGCAGTCAAGTGTTGGTAAGGACTACAGGATCTTTGAGAACGATAAATATATCGAGATAAGCAGTAGCATTTCATCTACAAGGATATATTACAGCAGTGATGGAAAGATTGAAGTTTCCGTCCATGATAGCAACATAACCATAGGGTCAGATTTCTCCTCATGCATGGGAGTCTATGTGTCCTGTGATGGCTCACCTCCAGAAAAGGGAGACATTGAAGATTCTATCAGGTACAACGAAAAGACAAACAGCATATCGAACTTAGTAACGCCTTCATTCAGGATTAACAAGCTGTTCAGGTGGTCAAAGCATGACCTTCTGGAATTATTCACGCCTACACCTATTGGAAGTGGATTTTATGCAGGTATACCGCAATTTTCGTGGTTCTTCGGAAGGGATGGGGAGTGGATGTCTATGGCTGCTATGGAATGTGGGATGGGAAGTCTTGCACAGGATCATCTGGATATGCTCTATTCATTCTCAAGAAATGGAAGAATCCCACATGAGATACCACTATCAAATGAGGGTCATATTGACGGCAAGAATTACAAAATAGGAAGTGCCGCAGTATCAACACAGTTCATGTCCATAGACAGTTCGCCACTATGGGTAATATGCCAGAATATGTTATCCGGATGGACAGGAAGAAAACCTGATCTGGAAGCAATACGGACGGTGATGAATTTCTGCCATTCATGTGACAGGGATGGGGATGGCTTACTGGAAAACAGGTTCTCAGAAGGTCTAATCGGATGGCCGGAATCATGGGCACAGGAAAGGGATGGCATATGCGTGGATGTGAATGCCTGGTGGCTCGAAGCAATGAGAATCTCAGGTGAGAAGAATGTGGAATCTGAGAAGCGCTTTGAGAATCTGCTCGATCATTATACAAAGACATTTTACAGATCTACAGAAAAAGGGATTGAAATCCTTGACTCGATAAACGGTGATAAAGAGCGGAACATAAAAGGGGCAATGCAGATTGTGCCTGCCATGTATTTCAGTGGTCCTGAATTCAAGAGAGGGTTAAAATGGCTGTATCAGCCAGATCTAGTAACTGAGTGGGGCGTAAGATCTGTATCGAACAGGGATAGGTTTTACGATGGCGGCTATCACACCGGAACAATATGGCCCTTAATGACAGGCTGGATGGCGCTTGCCCTGTATAATAACTCAATGTATACACAGGGCTTCGACATGATTGAAACATTCACGAGGCTGGCATTCGCAGGCCTTGAACCTGGAAGAATCAACGAGACATATAATCCGGAATTCCTTTACGCTGAGGGCCAGTTTTTCCAGGGGTGGTCTTCCAGCCTGTTCATTCAATCAATAATGGAGGGCATGCTCGGCTTTGAAAGAATACCTACAGAGGATGATCCTTCGGAAATTATGAATCCGCACATACCTGAAGATTGGGACGAAGTCAAGCTGCTCAATTTCCCATTCAGGAATAATGTATTCAACATCACTGTAAGGAAAGGAAACAGGAAGGAGGTGAGTGATATATCTAAATACATAGAAAAAAATGAATGGGCCATCAATCTAAGCAGGGAAAATGTGGTTTGAAATGGGATACATGTTACCACAAACGAAAAGCCAGGATGGAAAACCCTTCGTCCTTAGTGGAAGAAGTTACTACTATATCGGATTCACCGACCTTAAACCTGAGGGACTTGGATATCACATCAAGAATGAGATGAATGGTCTCTGGTTTCCACCCATAAGGGTACTGAAATGGATAACTCTAGAAAGAAATGGAAAAATGATGATCCCGGAAGCCGTTACCAGAGACTATACATCTGTTAAATTTGAATTTGTGGAAATGGCCTTGAAATTTCTGGTTGCAGATGGAAACAGTTTTCTGGTAGAACTGGAAAGAGACAAATGGAACATAGAACCTGTTGAAATAGTTCTTGAATTAGGCATTATGCCAGTATGGTTCAGTGACAGGGACACAGATTTCAGCATTTCTAAAAAGGACAGTTCCATAGTCATAATTGAAAAAAATTTTGGAAGAAGAGTAATAATTAGTTCAGAAGGAAGCAAAGCAGTAAGATATGATCGCAACAGGATAACATTCAAGACTGAAAATTCCATGATCATTCAAATAAAAGTTATGGAAAATGAATCAGGCAAGATTACATCAAAAAATATAAAGAAGGAAGCGGAGGATTACCGCTCCCAATTCATGAGATCAATGGGTAATAAAACAGCGATTTCTGGAAATACAAAAATTGCTGAGTATTTCAATTTAGCCGTCCTGAATCTTATGTGGATGGCACTGGATATGAAAGATGTGGGTTCTGGAATCGTTGCAGGCTATCCCGATTTCCCATGGTTATTTGGTATTGATACCTATTACAGCTCAAAAGGGCTGCTAATTTCAGGGATGAATGAAGAGTATGAAAACACGCTGAAGGTGCTTGAAAAATATGGGAGAAACCAGGATGGGAGAATACCACATGAAATAGTTTCCAATGGAAAAGTATACAATAAGGGAAATCGCGTTGAAACCATTGCATACCCTGCCATGGTATGGAACCTTTATGAATATACTGGCAAAACTGAAAAGGTAAAGGAGAGGGAAGGCCTGTTCATGAGTTCACTCAGCCCAGCATTACTGCACGAGGTGAAGGGTACTGGAATAATGGAAGATCCGGATGCAGGAGAAGGGACAGATATTGATACCATATGCAACTATATAGAATCACTGAACTCTCTGCTAAAAATTAATTCAGTTATTGAATCTGGTAGAATAGATGAGAGAGAAATAAAGAAAGAAATCGATGAAAAAATCACATTTCTAAGGAATGAGATGTGGATGGAAGAAATTGGTGGATTTGCAGACCGATACAGGGATGGCATACCTCAGTTCAATGGCTTCTGGACATCAGTGCTTCCATTCTCCTTCAATTTTGCTCACACAAACCAGTATAAGAAGTTTCTCAATGAGAGTGGTGAGGCTTATTCAAAATTGATTACTTCAGATGGAATTAAGGTTGATCAAAATGGGAATGTTATGCCCAATGGCAATTCCATGTTTGTAAAGGGAAGCCTGAATTATAATGATGTCAGGACCGCAATGAAATTTCTCTACATGAACATGAGTTCAATTGGAAAATACAGCAATTATTGCTTCCCAGAAATTATTAATAATTCTTCTGGCTGTTTCATGCAGGCCTGGTCAGCAGCTCTTTTTATTGAAAACATAATTCATGACTTTCTTGGAATTCATCCAGATGGAAGGAAGCTCGATGTATATAACAGGTTTACAATTCCAGAAGAATTTGAAGGTATCAGGGTAAATGGGATGAAATACAGGGACAGCTTATACAATTTTGAAGTGAAGTCTGGAAAGTGTATATCCGTGCCTTAGAGTCAGGCAATTTTCTCTATGGTAATCGCATGGGCGATAACATCTTCAATCTTCGAGTCAAAGCCACCAATTGAGATCTCCTTCCCATCTTTCCCCTTTATTGTGAAATTAACAACATCTTCATTTATATTTATTTTGGAAACTGATCCATTCAATGTTACTGGCATCCCACTCTTTCTGTATTTCCCATCTATAAAAACAGTTATGTCTTTTGCACCCTTGCTTTTTAATGACAGTATGTCTGTGATTGCGATTCTCTGGTTATCATATTCTAATGGTATTTCAGGTATGCGTTCATCTATAACTGATGAAACAAACCACCCGGAAAAGAAATTGTGAATGAGAAACCAGGTCATATCATCATCTTTGAAGATGTATCCATACTGTTCACTTTTTTCACCGAGGAGGATATTTCTTGGCATGAATGATGAATAACTCTCGTCTGAAATAACAGCAAAGAATTTACCAATACGTGTATACCTAACGTTTGAAAAGATATTCCTTTTCATAATCTCATTGAAATGCTCCTCACTGTAATCATCATCGAAGAGAAGGAGAAATATCCTAATTCCACGCCTTGATTTTTCCTCGAGATAATCAAGAAAATTTCCTAGGTAGGAGAGAGTAGTATGAATGAAAATGTAGTGTTCCGCTTTTTTTATTATATCAAGTGTATTTGTAAGAAAACCGCTGGCATTCCTTGAAATAAATATCTCAGGTTCATTTCTGTGTCCTGCAGGTGTATTTTTATTCACCCACTCCAGGAAGGTACCTCTCATCTGTTTCAGGTTTTCCTCCCGGTTTTCATATATTATTTCTGGATTAACTGCCTCATACCTCTGTGGCCTTCCTACTATTACGTTGATAAAACCCTTTCTTTCCAGTCCAGAAGTAATGTCGTATAACTGAGGCTGCCTAAGATTCAATGCTCTTAACATTTCCCTAGATGTGGCTCCACCATTCTTGAAAACAAATGAATATACCGTTGCTTCCAGTTCAGTCATTCCCATGTCCTGTAAAATTTCAATCACTGTTTCCTGTGGAGGCTTTGAGTTCTTCATTACGTATGTATGCATTCCGTTATTTTAACGATTCCCAAACCAAGTCAAAATAATTATAGCAGTATTTCTTCATTAGATCATAATTCACATTTCTTGCATTTCACTAGCTAAAGATTAGACCAAATTAGAAATGGGGCTGATCGGATTCGAACCAATGACCACCTGGTTATGAGCCAGGCGCTCTACCTAGCTAAGCTACAACCCCTTAAGAAAGCCAATGTTAAAATTTCACTTAAACTTTTCCAATAGTGTAATAGGTTTTTTAGCTCATTATCTTTACTTCAGGGGTTTCCTCCTTATGTTTCCGTATTTCATTATGTAAATCCCAAGGGTGAAAATTAATATGGTAGACCAGCTCGAAAGAAACACAATCCTTTCAAATATGTTGCTTGGCATTGTGATAAATATTAACATAAAACTGAGCAGTAAAGTGAATACAGTTGAAAATGCGAACTCCATCTTTGCCTTAGCTTGCATAATACTGCAATAACTAAGAATTAATAAATATTCACCAGCGCCGCCGGTCGGGTTCGAACCGACGACCGCACGCTTAACAGGCGTGTGCTCTACCAGCTGAGCTACAGCGGCTTACTTATTATGCCTAATTAACATCAACCAATTAACTTTTTCGAATGGTTCCTCAGATTTCAATCTCATTTATGTCCATTTTTGCTTCAGAACTTACATACTCATAGAGTTCCCTTATCCTGATCGCAGCTTTATCAAGACCCTTATTCTTATATCGTTCAACCTGTTCATTAATATCTATTCTCCTGTTTCCGATGATCAGGTTATCTGCACATGCAACAATCTTTTCTTCAATGGTCTCAGGCATGTAATCCATATCCGGCAATCCAAGGCTGTTTGCCTCTTCCTTTGTTATACCAGCTCCCGTATGCTTCAATACTGCATTGGAAATTTTTCTGGAAACATGTTCTTCTTCACAGATTCTATACCCTTCTAATGCATGTCTTATATCATTTGTTACAGTTCTTCCAACATCGTGTAGTAGAGAAGCTGCGTTTACAATTCTTCTGTCACAGTCAACTTTTTCACAGATGATCATGGCCACCTGGTTCACTGAGACACAGTGTTCTATCAGCATATCGTCTGCACCCCTGTTGAGGAGTATCTCCATGCAGTCTCTGCCATCCGGAAAGTATTCTATGGTTTTTCCACGTTCATTTGGGTTGATATCAAGCCTGCCTCTCATCTCGTTTTTCAGTTCATTTCCATCAAGATACCTGTCAAGAAATATTGCAAGTGCTGAAACCTCGCTTATGGGCTGACTCGTAACTGAAATGTTGAAATCACTTTTTGAGTAAGCTATTCCTGGAACTTTTTCAGCTCCAACAAAAACAATAATTCTTTCCTTATCCTTACTTGCAGTTCTTATTTTATCCATCTTCTCTGTAATTGGTTTGCCATACATGGTAAGATGAACTAGAAGATCCTTACTGCTGAGCGTGTTGAAGAACTTATCAATACTGACTCCGGATCGAACCACGAAATTCCCGCCAAAGTTCCTGTTTACAGAAATTATATTTTCTTCAATGCCTCTATCTCCTGTATCTATAATAATGGAGCTTGCACCCATGGCCCTTGCAGTAAGTGCAACGTGTGTTGTTATCCTTTTATCCCTTGCAGGTCTGTGGCCGTATCTGTATATGACAATTTCTGCCATCAGTCTGGAATCACTTTTTCAATCTTAAATCCTTTAATCTGGAGTATACTGGACCTCTTGACTATTCCACGAAGAAAGGTCTGTGAAATTCCAAGCTTCTCTGAGGCTTCTCCCAGAAAAACACCTTCTGTCTCATTCATCATTTCGATCAATTCATTTTCATATTCTTCCAGTTTCTCATCACTGAGGTTCGTAGCAAATATTATATCTGCCAGCTCAGTCATAGTTCCCATGAGATTTATCTGAACGTTATTGTAAAATGTGTGATATGCCTTCTCAGGTCCATTGCCAGTTGTTATCCACTGGCTTTCCAGCATTTTTATTTTGTCAAGGTAAAGTAAAGCTCTCTTGCCTTCCTGCCCATATTTTTCAGCTATGGTAGGCATCGTTATCCAGCTTGTGGAGAGGTCAATAAGCAACTTCCTCTTAACATCTGAATCTGAGGCATGAAATATGGAAACAAGCTCGCCGGGGTCATTTATAACTTTTATTCTACCTGCCATCTATCCCATATAGCTTTAAACTATATTTCCATTTTCAATTAACAGTTATAAATTTATACGTAGAGAATCATAACTTCAAACTTTCAGAGTGGTTCTTCTGAAGCTTTTTCAGTTTTGGTGAAATAACAAGTTGGCAGTATGGCTCTCTTGAATTATTTCTATAGTAATTCTTATGATAATCCTCGGCTTCAAAGAAATTGGTAAAGGGTTCCACAGCAGTCACTATAGGTTTGCTGTAAACATGTTCCTCATCCATCTTTCGGATCATTTCTCTAGCTATCTTTTCCTGCTCAGGTGACATATAGAAGATTACCGATCTGTATTGCTCTCCAGTGTCTGCTCCCTGCCTGTTAAGTGAAGTCGGATCGTGAATTGAGAAAAATATCTCAAGAATTTCGGAGTATGATACCTCATCCGGATCAAAAACGATCTTGCCAACTTCTGCGTGCCCGGTATTTCCCCTGCATACCTGCTGATATGTCGGTTTATCAACATGACCACCTGCATATCCTGATACAACTTCCCTGACTCCCTTTATCTGCTGGAACGCAGCTTCTGTGCACCAGAAGCATCCCGCTCCAAGTATTGCAATTTCTTCACTCATTTTTTTCACCTTCTTTTATAAATTCTATGGAAATCGAATTGACACAGTGTCTGGTATTCTCTTTGGTAAATCTCTCTCCTGTAAATACGTGACCAAGATGTGCACCGCACTTTGCACATTCTATTTCTGTTCTCATTCCGTCTGGATCAGGCAGTCTTTTCACTGAACCAGGGAATTCCTTATCAAAAGCAGGCCATCCACATCCTGCATCGAATTTAGCTTCTGACGAATAGAGTGGCTGTCCGCATCTTTTGCATACATATGTCCCTTTCTGAAAGAAATCATCATATTTGCCTGTAAATGGATATTCAGTTCCCTTATGAACTATTACTCTTTCCTCTTCTCTAGTGAGTTTCCTCATTTCCATATGTATATATGTTTTTTCCATATATAAGGATAAATCAACTAAATTTTTACACATAAAGTATCTGAATCAATTTTTAAATATGTCCTTTTCAATACCTCACAATTAAATGGTTTTTAAATAATTTCATCCTCACAATTGTCTCATAATAAATAGTGATCATAGAATAGTATATCTTCACTTTATTATGTGTCATGAGGGTGGGTTATAAGTGACAGACATATTGAAAGGAATTGACGAAGTACTTTTTTTCGTTGACAACCTTGGAGGAGCAAAAGACTGGATCATGGATCTGACCGGGAAAGAACCTGCTTTTTCAAGTGAAAATTACTATACATTCAACCTTGGGTTTTGCAAAATCGGGTTGCACCCTTCTGATCAAAAGTGCAGAACAGGAATTGCCGGTCAAGTTGCCTACTGGAATGTAGATGATATGAAAGATGCAATCGAATACTTCATTGATCACGGTTGCAAGATATTCAGAGGTCCCACAATTGGCGTGGATGGAGTTAGCATCTGCCAGATGATCGATCCTTTTGGAAATGCATGGGGTCTCGTAAAGAGAGTACTGGAGTGAAATGTATTCGAAATCTCTTTAACGTAAATTCCTGACATAATAAGATTCAAATGAATTTACTTCCGTTAAACTAAAGGAAATTATTTTTAAACAATCAGAAATAGAATTCTTTAGAATTTACAGTCTAATTAGGATTTTTTCTCCCTGATACGTTAGAGTTTGACTTAAATGTGTATACAAGCAATAGAATCGAAAAGAATATGGCGAGAATGAAGCCAGTGGACATCAGGTATGAGTTGATATTATTCTGTCCGTCAAAAAGGAAGAAAAGACCATCTATACCTGCAAGGAGGACAGACAAAAAAAGACCTGTGGCGCTGATCAGCATGTTCCTCTGTCCTGTTCCGATAGAAAGGAAAAGTATACCTAGGGATATGAGACCTATAAGGAGCCCAAGGAACATATGAGCCATAACTATGGGAAAACCTCCATAGGGTCCATAGCCCATCATGAAGAAGGAAGAAATAGCTGGAATAGTAACGAAAAGGTTGATGTACATGCCAAGAAGGAATTGAATAAACAGGAAAAGAAAAAGCACTATTATCATGTTAGGCAACCCACTGGACATCATCTTCCTCATTGGCATCATGTTAAAACATACTGCTTAGAAGTTATTAAATATATTTTTTATCTACTGGTAAATATCACACACATTTACACATCATCTACTTTTTTACCATAATATGTCAAGAAGTCCCGCACATACTGGAACCATAAAAAATTTTATTATAACTAAGAAATCAAGAATGTATTGCCATGTCGTCTGTCATTTCTGTTACAATTCAACACAGTTCGTTTTTTTAAACTAATAGTTTCAATTAAACGACTTCTGTTGCGGAAGTGCGGAAACAGGGCATTAACTAATATGTTAAATGCGTAACATCATGTTTATATGCCATTACCCCAAGTAATAATGAGGCGGAATGATCTATAATACATCGGTAGAAAAGGAATTAAAAAGAAACGAGAAGCTCATTGGCAGTAAGGGATTCTTTGAAGTCCTTTGCCATGGATTTGAAGTTGCAGGATGGATTAACAGATCACAGGGTTATCTTCTATTTGATCAGGCTCAGGGTCATAAGCAGGATGATACCAGACGCTTTCCTGAACCCGTCCATAGACGATCTGAAATCAGTAATTATGCAGTTATCAGCTAACCAGAAGATAAGCCCGAGAACCGTTGAAGATTACAAGCAGGCTCTAAGGAAATACTACAAATGGAAGTTATTTGAGAAGGAATTTGAGAAGCGGGTACAGTGGGTTCGAGTTAGAGGGAACTCAGTTAACAGATTGAAGAAATCAGATGACATGATCACTGTGAATGAGATTCACAAGATCATAGAAAACAGCCTAAGTACAAGAGATAAGGCGTTATTTTCAGTTCTTTATGATTCAGGATGCAGGGTTGGTGAAATCCTTACACTCAGGATTAGAGACCTGCAGAACGACCAGTGGGGAACTGTGTTACACGTATCAGGTAAGACAGGGGAAAGAATGGTCAGGATTGTAGGAGATTCTGTGCCTTATCTCAGGGAATGGATACAGCAGCATCCTAAATCCAATGATCCCGACGCAATGGTATTCGTTAGTGTTTCAGCTCAAGCATACGGTGAACCGATGAATTATGCTGAATTGTTAAGGGCTTTGAACAGGGCTAAGATCAGGGCAGGAATCACAAGGAGGATACATCCGCATCTGTTCAGGCATACCAGGGCATCCATTCTTGCGTCAAGGGTTGCTGAAGCTCCCCTGGAATCTCAGATGGGATGGATTCACGGATCAAAACAGACAAGGACTTATGTCCATTTATCGGCTAAGGATCAGGATACTGCAATATTGAAGGCATATGGGATCAAGAGGGAAGAGGATACAGTTGTAAAGGATGCATCACCCAAGCCATGCCCAAGATGTGAAGCCCTGAATCCATCGAATGCTGTTTACTGTAGAAAGTACTGGCTGCCGTTGACTATTGAGGCAACGCTGGAATTAAAGGAAAAAGAGGATCACATCCAGAAGGAACTAGAATCCAAAGGACTGATCGATGATAAGATCAGGGCATTGATAGAGAATATGCCTGAATCTGAAAGAACAGGGATACTTACTTCTATTATCCAGATGGCATTGAAAGAACAGAAAGGTTCAAAATAACTTAAATGATTATCCTTCCTGTTTTATTTTTCATATCTATTTCTAACTTGCCGCCTAGTTTCTCAAGAGCATCTAACCCGAACAGGCATATCATTTTTATGGTTTCCACTCCTCTCTCGGCATAGAACCCTCTACCTTTGTTTAATTTTCTCTTTATAGTCGATGAGTGAATCGCAATTTGGTCAAGATTTATATAAAGAGTGTTGGAATCTCCTTGCACCGCGACACTCACAGCGTCAGTTGTGGAGGTATTTACCATCCCCCCTATACCTCCAACTCTCTGAGTTTTAAATGACTCACTATCAAGATGTAGTTTTTCCACTTCGTCATCAGTTATAGATGTTAAGTTAGATCCTGTATCTAAATACATAACCGCATTACAAGCTTCTAACTTTTCAGTTGCCCTACCTATACCACTTTTAGCCTTTTTAAACAGAATCACCGGAACAGAAAATAACTTCTTCTTATTATCATACGTTAACTTAATAATGGTCATGATAAGACCCTCTAAAACTAAAGGATCCAAAAAATATTGTTGTCAGTAACAAGATCTATAAAGACGCTATCACTACTGCCATATTTTTTCTTTGCTTCCTGGTATGTCTCTGTAAATCCCATGACTTTTCCATCATCTATGGCCACATATTTCCCAATATGCTGCCTTAATTCTTCATACATATCGTTAGCTGCCTCATAGTTCATCTTAAATTTCTTAAAAGAAGCAATCACATCGTCTGGTAGTGATACGTTTTCCATATAAGCACATTAGTAAACTTGTATATATTATTATTGCGCTAAAGTTTATCTCTATTTAGTATTTAGAGAGTTATTTTCATCACAGCATAATGCCATTATTTCCAAGATTATGCTTTTTTCTTGGGATTTTCTTAATGTTTCTATCGATGTCCTTTCGATGGTCTTGAAGCTCAACCTGGATTGAGATTCCAGCTATTCCTATCATTCAATTCTCCTTTAGGCTTCGATTTCTCCAACTCTTTGGGCATTATACATCTCATCTTGAGTGTTTTAGATGTATGTAACATGTCAGTCACCATAGGTCATCTGTGGAAACATCGTAAATGCCGTGTTTCTTTCTATATCACTTTCTGTGTTCTATCTGGACGATTGAGAACCAGGAACTTTCTATCGGCCATGACAGTATAGCCCTAACTAAGCAAACAGGGTAAAATATATCCCTTGATGCCGGAGTCCTGGTAAGTAGAACCGAACGCAATGGACTAGGTATATCTCCCCTCAGGTCGATCGATCGAGGGAAGCTTTAAAAACGGCAGGCTGCGTCTTACCACCCCCTCAGATCTATAGATATAGGATAACTTCAAAGATGTGCCTGGTGGATGACCACCCTGGAGTAGCTGCCTTAGATCGCCATTCCCCATCCTAACTGTAAAACAAATCAGGACTACCTATACAATTCTGTTACTACAGTAACAAAAATCAATGTAACATTATGTAACACTTCATGAGACAGTGTCTCCCTAAATCTTCTAAAGGTGTTACATGTTTCATAGAGAAAAGCATGCATAATACTAAGTAGTTATGAGTAACTCTTTGGTGTCTCATTGGCCTGAATCAAAAGTTTTCAAAACCCTTCCTTAAATCAATATTACTCCAAGGACCATTTATTTTCTCAGCATTCGGTGTAAGGTTGAAATAACATACAATACACATCCTAACTTAACTTTATTATATAGCAATCGTAAAATATGACTACGGGATTACAAAATATGAGGAGTGAAAAGAAGAGCTTTGATTTTGTAGAAGCTTTCTATTTTGCAGGATTAGCATTCGGGATCTTCTTAATTCTTCTTGGAATAGGGATTATCTAAATTTTTAGTGGATATATCTTTATCCTTAACTCATTTTAAAACGATTTAAGGCATATCCAAGATAGTTTTGCTGCACGAATACTATTCGCATTTAAAGAATGTAAAGTGTTAATCTCACTCTCTAATATTTCAGTTCATATAGCGTATACTATCCTCTAAAATGTTATAATCAAGGATCATTAAAACACGAAAGTGTGGGCCATCTAGATTCACTCTTCTGGAGGCTATCATACTAAAAGGTCGTTTTTAATAGACACGGATAAAGTTAGTTTCCTTATACTTGACTAATGCAAATTAGTCTACGAGTTGATCGATTTAACATTCTATGGCTTGGATTAATGCATAGTACTGAGAAATTTTTGTTTTTGGTATGAACTAAATAAATTTGATGAATTATGGTAACTATTAATATAAAAATGTTGTGGACAATGTGTAAATATATGTGTGAAATATTTATTCAATGGTATTTACTTTTTTAGACGAAGACTTTGGGCTCTATAGCAAGAAGAGGAAATTATCACCTAAACTTGACTTTTCAGGTATAACCAGAGTTGGTCTGTTAGCATTAATATATACAATTATGGGGGCATTATTAACATTAGGCATAATATTCTTATTAGGAACAATAGGTCTTTTTGTACTAGGCCATATTATGTTAGGTATCGGTTTTGCCGCTTTAACTTATTCATTACTTTATGGGTACTATGCATTAAACCATAAAATGAAGGCGCTACGTAAATATTCGTCGTTTATCTTCAATTAATTTTTCTACTTTCATTTTGAATTGTAACATTTTTTCCCAGCTTTCAGGCAGTAAGTACATCTTGAAAACTAAACCCGATTCCATTATTATTTGGAATTGGATTGCCCGCTCTTTGCTTAGGGTTGATGTGATAGAGCTTATGGAAGATATAAGTAATGTTCCGTGTGTTTGTTCCCCAGAAATGATTGACAGTGTATAAATAAACGGATCACGTATTGCTATGGCTTCCGTTACAAATCCTTTCATAGGGTGCTGACTGTTTTTATTAACTAAATAATCCTGGATTTCTAAATTTCCAACCCACTCCAATAGTTTCTTATCATCAGCCTTTGAACTATTATCCTTTATTGCCCTTGTAATTTCCTCAATCATCAAATCAATCATTCTTTTTTCATTTTTATTCATAGACCTTTCCCCCATCTACCCTTTTTATAATAACTCTCTGCAGATCTATCCCCAATTGAAACCATTAACGAAAATAATACACAAATAAACAAAAAAGCTAGGAAAAAAGGAACGGCTTTAAGCACGGATTCCCAGCTAAAAGATTTGAATGCATACGCAAGTAAGCCTATATCAATCAATAGATTTCGCTTAAACGTCTTTGAAGATAAATTTGCGTTTAACCATTTTACATCTTTTAGAAATTTTTTCAATACTTTTTTCTCTGGTTCTACCTCTGCCGTACTGTCCTTTGTAATTAGATTACCTCCTTACTTTTTTAAAGATTCACTTTTTATTACCTGTCAAATAAAAATGCATTATTTTCAGGAAATAGCGTTTAAAACGCTACATCTTTCTGAGCGATTTCTTAAACAACAAGTAAACTCCACTACTTTAATCTGTTGAAGTATATTGAATTTTCGTTAGCCTCTCATCACCATTTCTTTCGTTGGTTTTTAAGGAATTAATTATTGTGGCTCTTCGTACTTTCATGTGGGTAATTTTATCTAATTCTTAGTTATATAATTTCATGGACGAATGCCAGCTATATTCTGCACTGCTTGAACTGAAGACACCATGGAAGGTTGAAAGAGTATCACTTGATTCTGCGAAGA
>DAIDBH010000016.1:0-3779 GCA_027310185.1 Thermoplasmatales archaeon | reverse complement strand
TACTCAGAATCTGACAGATTTCACGAGTTAGCAGATGAAGAGGTTGCAAAATTCCATCTCAATCCAGATCAGATAAAGAAACTTTTCGAGGATTCCCAAAGAGAGCACAGGGAAAATAGATGGTTCGATGACTGCCAGCACCTACTTGAGCTCCTCGACCAGGACTACGAGGAGACAATGAAACTGATGAACGAGTATCTTGTTTACCAGGCTGTTTCCGAATCTGACAGGGATTACCCTGATTTTATAGAACCGAAATGGAACGTCATAAATGAAGAAAGACTGACGGTAAGTTTTGAGGATATTAATCTTTCCGATCACGAGGGAAAGACGCTGAATCTGCAGGGGTATCTAACATACGTGCAGAATCCTCCCATAGAGAGGATCCTTGAGGCTGAATGGACCTGCAAGAGATGTGGCAATGTTGAAATTTCAGATGGAGAGAAGCCGGATAAACCCTGCAAGGCGTGTTCAGGAGAGACATGGATTATGAATGAGGAGACAGTCAGGAAACAGAAAATACAGGAAGCATTGCTTACGGAAAAATACGAATCTAGTGCCTCTGGCTTCCCGCTCTCCCTTTCTATCTTGTTTACGGATGAGAACACTTCAACGTTTGCTCCTGGAGATCACATTTCCGCCATAGGGAAGATGACAAGCAGAAAACTTGTGTCGAAGACGAAGGAAATCACGTATTCCTATGTGCTGGAAGTCTCTCAGGCCAGGAAGGACGAAAAACACATTAATATCACTGACGAGGACAGGAAAAAGATAGAAGAGTTTGTTGGGAAATCAGGTAATGTTTTAGATGATCTCGCAAACATGTATGCACCAGGAATAATAGGCCATGAAGATGTGAAGAAGGCAATCATACTGCAGGCTGCGGGTTCAGATGATATACTCAGAAAAGGAGGTCGTGTCAGGGGGAATATTCACATATTATTGGTTGGGGATCCTGGAACTGGAAAATCTCAGCTTCTTATGGCCACCCCGAGTGTATCTGCCAAGGCACTATACGTTACAGATGCATCAGCTGCAGGTTTGACAGCTGCAGTCGATGAAGTAAACGGAAAAAGAGTCATGGTTGCAGGAGTTATGGTCCTCGCTGACAATGGGATAGCAGCAATAGATGAAATAGAGAAAATGCAGAAAGATGACAGGAAGGCAATCCATCCTGCTTTAGAGCAGGGTGAAATACACAAGTCTAAGGCTGGACTGCATGCTTCATTTAAATCAAGGACCTCACTCTTAGCAGCTGCAAATCCGAAATATGGAAGATTTATCGATTCAAAAGGCATAATTGATCAGATAGATCTTGAACCATCCCTCCTGGATAGATTTGACCTGGTATTTGTCTTCAAAGAAATGGCTGGGACCGAAGGATACGAGAGGCAGAGAGCAATTGCAATGCTCAAAGGATCAACAGCAGAAGAAGACGATGATTTCCTATTGAAATACATCGTGTACAGCAAGACGGTACATCCAGTTATACCTGAAGATATTATAGAGGAAATTGCGAAGTACTTCGCCCAGGCAAAATCCAATCCACTCAATAAGGATCATTATCTTAATGCAAGGACTCTGGAGTCTCTAAAGAGACTAAGTCTTGCATCCGCCAGAATAAGATTAAGTAATGTCGTAGAGGAAAAGGATCTGGATAATGCTAAGGAGCTGATAGAATCTTATTTGAGCCAGTTCAACTGGGACATGGATGCTATTTCCGGAATAACGTCAAGTGTAAGAGACTGTCTGGCCTTCCTGGAGAATGAGATCTCGCCTGAAAGGAATGTGAACGAGCATGACGTGGTTGAAGACTGCCAGAGAATGGGGTTTTCGCTGACCACTGCAAGAAAAGCTATAGATGAGATGAGAAGAACTGGGAAGATCTATGCCCCAAAAGACGGACTATTGAGAGGTGTAATGAGATGAATTCAGGAAAATTATTTAATGGCGAAGTAGGAAGTAACGGCTTCTGTGAATTATCTTACGCATTCGCAGAAAACTACATTCTGGAAAACACGGAAATTACTAGCTCTAGAATTTCTATACATAATAATATTTCAACAATTTCGTTATGTATAGAAATTCTGCGATGCCCAAAATTACTGGTTCCTTTTCTTTATACAATAATTAATTTGTGTACACACTGTACACAAATTAATTCATATAAGGGGTATTCGAAAAAAATTTTTTTTTCAGGAGGTGTTTTTCATGAGTAACTCTCATAAAAAAGTTGGAAGACCTGTGAATGCAGATAAGGATTTCTCAGTTCGTGTCAGTACAACAACCACTCCTGAACTCAAAAAGAAGATAAATCAATCAGGTTATTCAGTAAGCTACATCCTTCAGTATGGAGCAAGAGTTCTTTTAGGAGATGAGAGGGAAAAGGAATTGCTAGAAATAGAAAGAGAGCTGGCAACTCTGAAGCCTAAAGTTGCCATGTTGGAGTCCAGAAGAGACTTGATCCTTGCTGAAAAGAAGAGAATAGAGGCGCTCTCGTTACAGAAGGAGAACGAAGAGATATACATCCATGCGGCGTTCTCTCAGATCCTTAGGTTCCAGGAGAAGATAGAGAAGATAACCCTCAAGGACCACTGGATCAGACAAACTTATGGTATAAGTTTTGATGTTGATCTTGTAAATTCTAATTTCTCTGAAGCTCTCTCAGATCTGGCATTTCCTCCGTCTTATGTTATTGCAAAATATCGCATAAAGAAAGTTGGAAAGGGAGAGAAAGAAGAAAAAATGATGGTGGAACTAATAGAATCTAAAAAAGAGGTGACTCAATGAACAGTATGGCCTCATTAGCAAGGGTGGAAAGATCCTTGCTAAAGAAGAATCGATACATAACCAAGATCAAAAAAGGCCAGCACAGATTCTATTTATGCAATATTACAATGGTATCAAAATGAGAAAAGAAACTGTTACTACAGTAACAAAAACAAAAGAGAAATCAAACAAACAAAAAGGAGACGAAGGGGAAAAGTTTGCCTATTCCGTAATGACGACAATAAGATACATTACGGAGATCCATCCAAGAACCTTCAGGCCAGTATACCTTCCAAATGGAAAAAAGATCATGGTAGCCCAGGACAACGATTACCACAACTCATTCGATCTGAAAGGGGAAAGGGAGGACGGCATGCTTTATTCTCAGGTCAAGTGGCACCCTTCGGGATCAATTAATGGTGGTCATATAGCAGATGCCAAAAGAACGATTGATAGGAACTATCCTTATTATTTTCCATATCAGAAGATTCAGATCTGGATGGTCTGGAAAGAATGGGTTAAAAGACCAGGAGAAAGGCGACACAAGGAATTCTTTTTCAGGGTATGGCAAAGGGGAGAACCCATAGAATACAACGAGAATGGATATCATTTCTTTAAGTGGATATGGAAGGAGATCACCGATGAAGTCAGGAAGGAGTATGAATCCTATCATACCCCTATCAAGAATACTTCAGAAATGATATCTGAATGTAATATTACATCTGAACTGAAAGAACAGCCTCAAATCGTTTCTAAATCGAAGATGAATAAAAAACATAGTATAAAGGTGGTTAAATGAACACAGAAACAACAAACAGCCTAAGTGTTGATAGAAGGAGGATTAGAAGGGGGCAGGCTTTTTTTGTGTTTGTGCGTAGCCAATTTGTGTATAAGAGATAATATCAAGGAAGACAATAAGATCCTCCAGTGGTGGTTCGACCTGCGAGGTGCACCTTTCGGGAGTGACAGGGGTTCGATTCCCCAGGGGTCATGGGAGGTAAGCAAATGGA
>DAIDBH010000015.1:0-5485 GCA_027310185.1 Thermoplasmatales archaeon | reverse complement strand
TACTCAGAATCTGACAGATTTCACGAGTTAGCAGATGAAGAGGTTGCAAAATTCCATCTCAATCCAGATCAGATAAAGAAACTTTTCGAGGATTCCCAAAGAGAGCACAGGGAAAATAGATGGTTCGATGACTGCCAGCACTTACTTGAGCTCCTCGACCAGGACTACGAGGAGACAATGAAACTGATGAACGAGTATCTTGTTTACCAGGCTGTTTCAGAATCTGACAGGGATTACCCTGATTTTATAGAACCGAAATGGAACGTCATACATGAAGAAAGATACAGTGTTAAATTTGGAGATTTGAATCTTTCTGATTTTGAAGGCAAGACAGTCGTTTTGACAGGTTACCTATCATACGTGCAGAATCCGGCAGTCGAAAGGATCAAGGAGGCTGTGTGGATGTGTACATACTGCAAAATGGAAATAGAGAGCCTGGAGAAACCTGAAAAGTGTCCAGAGTGCGAAAGGACCAGATTCAGCTTGTACGAAGAGAAGGTAGTTAAGGAAAGAATGCAGGAAGCTATCCTGACAGAGGAATATGAGGCAAACCCTTCAGGCTTTCAGCTTAATCTGTCTCTTCTACTGCTTAGCGAAAATGTTGGAAAATATGCACCAGGAGATCATGTGTCAGTAACCGGTAAGGTCCTTGGAATTTTTGTGAAGGAGAGGGGTAAAACGCCCTTCTACAAGTATGTTATCGAAACTTCAAGTATAAGGAAGGACGAGCTCGTTATATCACTCACATCAGAAGATATCAGTGAAATAGAGGAATTCGCAGCTCAGAGTAATATCCTGGAAAGAATGGCATCTAAAGTTGCACCAGGAATCATTGGCCATGTGTCAGAAAAGAAAGCAATGATCCTGCAGGCAGCGGGATGCGAGGACATGACAGGCGGCAAGATAAGGAGGAGAGGAAGGATCCATATATTATTTGTCGGAGATCCTGGAACCGGGAAATCCCAGTTGCTTATGGCCGCAAAATCCCTTTCTCCGAAGACAGTGTATGTGACCGATGCATCAGCTGCAGGTCTGACAGCAGCAGTTGATGAGGTAAATGGAAAAAGAGTCATGGTTGCAGGAGTTATGGTCCTCGCGGACAATGGGATAGCAGCCATAGATGAACTGGACAAGATGAGGAAGGAAGACAGAGAAGGAATACACCCAGCCATGGAAAGCGGTGAAATCAAAAAAAGCAAGGCCGGACTGCATGCCTCATTTAAATCTAGAGCATCCGTCATTGCAGCTGCAAATCCAAAGTACTCGAGATTTTCAACAGGCGAAGGGATACCACAGCAGATAGATATTGAAGGATCACTCCTGGACAGATTTGACTTAATTTTCATTTTCGCAGAAAGACCAGGGACAGAATCATACGAGCGACAAAGGGCTATTCAAATTCTTACAGGAGCTGCGGATGAGGAAGAAGATGGCTTTCTAATGAAATATATCCAGTATTCCAAGAGGTTCTTTCCGAAGATGCCGTCCAGCGTAATAGAGAAAATTGGGGAGTATTTTGCAAACATGAAGTCGCAGCACAAAGAAGGAAATCTTAACACCAGGACGCTTGAATCACTACAAAGACTTACTCTTGCCTCAGCACGCCTGAGACTGAGTGATACAGCGAATGAGGAAGATTTTGAAAACGCAAAGGAGCTGATGGACACATACCTAAGACAGTTCACATACGACATGGATGCAATAAGTGGAATAACTGATACTGTACGAGATTGCATAAGGTTCCTGAAAGGTGTGATCACGAAAGACTCGTATGTGCTGGAGCAGGACATCCTGGACCAGTGCGAGACAATAGGATTCAGGGAAACAATAGTCAGAAAGGCGCTGGATGAGATGCACAGAGAAGGAGAGATCTTCAGTCCAAGGGATGGAAAGTACAGGAGGGTAGGAGCATGAAATCAATATTTATGGCAAGTGAAAAAATACAGGAAAACACGGTATGGCAGAGAGCCATTAAATTAATTATATATGAATATAAGCGCTATTCACTGGCTCAAGTAATTAATATGACCAAATACTTTTTACTACATTCTGGAAACCCTGTAAAAATGGCTTCTTGGAATTATTATGGCCATAATAATTCTATAATTTCTATGGCCATAGAAATTAATGAATGTTGTTTGAAACCAGTGTCTTGCAGGAAAAAAATGAAGTCGTTTTTTTTAGAAATAATTAATTTGGCTAGCCAAACCATACAAATTAATTCAAATTTTATACTATCTAAAATTTTTTTCAAAAGAGGTGTCAAATCATGAAGAACCAAAGAAAGAGAGTAGGAAGGCCGCTTAAAGAAGCTAAAGAGATAAAGCTTCCGTTCCATGGAACTCTCCCAGCAGAAGTCCATGATCTAATATCTCAATCAAATCTTTCATATGGTTACCTGACTGAATATGCTGCAAGGATCCTTCTTGGAGATCAGAATATGAAGGAGCTGACACAGATAGAGAAAGAGCTGTCAGAAATAGAACCTAAATATTTCGAGCTGAAGGCAAGGAAAGCCACAATTGAACAGAGAATAAAAGCTGTCGAGGAAGAAAGAAAGAAGCAGGCAAACATAGAGAAATACATGGTATCGGTATTCAGGCATATTCTGGAAGTACAGGAGAAATCAGGAAAAACTACTATGGATATGGACTACATAGAGAGGGCATACGGAATCACGTTCAATGTTAACCTGGTTAACTCCAAATTCTCTGAAGCACTGAAAGAATCAAGGGAAGGTCTCCTTCCAGGTTATCTAATAGAAAAGTACAGAATCGAAAAGACAGGAACTGGTGAAAGGGAGAAAAAAGCCATGCTCTGGATTGTGGACTCTAAAGAGGTGACACAGTGAACAGTATGGCCTCATTAGCAAGGGTGGAAAGGTCCTTGCTAAAGAAGAATCGGTACATAACTAAAATAAAAAAGGGCCAGCACAGATTCTATTTGTGTAATATCTGTGGCAATGGCAGGGAATACAGGGGCGGTGGAATCCTGGTTCATATAAGCCGATCCCACAAGGATGAGTATAGCTCGATAAAAAGAGAAAGCATGGAGGTGTTTTGATGGAATATGAAAGCAACCCTGATGAAGCTTACCTGGACAGAAATCTATGCGTCCAGGTAATGGCTAGAATGGCACGGCAACTTGGCTACAATGCAGGAATAAGGGAAAATATAGATTGGCCCATTCTGTATATTGATCTTCCGACAGGTCAGGTGTCCTGGCATGTTCCAAAGGAAGATGTTGTCAGGAAATTTCCTGTATACATCAAGGAATGGGATGGACATGATGTTGAATGCAAAAGAAAGAGGCTTGTGGAATTTATAAAAAGTGAAGAAGGTGAGAATGACATGAATAAAGAGGAATTTGTTAAAAAATGGGGGCATTTATTCAGCATGGTAAAGGATTTAAGTTCTTCCCAGGAAGAAGGATCGTTAGTGGAAGATAATGTGCCAGTCATGATGCTGAGAGATGCACTCTTAGTTATAGAAAATGAAAAGGAGAGTGAATGAAATGAATACTAAATCTGTTACTACAGTAACAAAAAAGAAGCCGTTGACCTCAAGAAATAGGGAACAGTATGTGCACGAATACAGAAAGAGTCAGGGCAGGATACCATGGACAGTCAACAAGTCGTCGTTCGGTCAGAACGATATATTGGGGTGCATCGACACGATCTCATATGATCCATGGGAAATCATCATGGACCAGACATCTACTATCCACCATATACCTGATAAGAAAAAGGAGATCCAGAGGATGCTGCAACACTCGCCAGAGGTGTCGGGGATCAGGATAGTGGTCCATGGAGTGGATGGATACCAAATCATGCAAGGGAAGAAATGGATACCTGTGATTTCAAGACATGTGGAGGAGACATGGATAGATGATGGATGGGAGAGAGAAGAAGTACCAATTGGTGAGACTCAGCCTTCCAAATATCACGAGGGACTGACGTCCGAATGTAATATTACATATGAACTGAAAGAACAGCCTCAAATCGTTTCTAAATCGAAGATGAATAAAAAACATAGTATAAAGGTGGTTAAATGAACACAGAAACAACAAACAGCCTAAGTGTTGATAGAAGGAGGATTAGAATAGGACAGGCTTTTTTTGTGTTCTTCGTAGCGATATACCTATTGGCACTAATAACCAGGAAAGCAATCGATTACAGTTTTGTGCTATTAGTTATCGCAATAGGATTCTTTTTAATTGCATTTTACGAGGCTTACGAGGCGAGAAAGAGCATACAACTAAAAAACAAAATTGCAAAATGTCCAAAATGTAGAAACGAAATGAAACTTGAGGAGGTGATTTTTCAAGATTCATGGCAAGAACCTGCATACCTTGAAGAACATTTTGTTTGTCAGAATCCTGATTGTGGATATGTTGATGTTGAGGACAAGAATTGAAAGCAAACGAAGTGAAAGAAGAAATGAATATTGAAAATTATATGGTGGTATCATGATGGTCGATTATATCTGTGCTCAGGGTCACACAACCCAGCTGAATTATGCCAGACGGGAAGCTCCTGCATTTCTTTATACATTCTGTAGGCAGTGCGGAGAGCCTACGAGGCTTGACTTAGCTGTAAAAATGAATAAATATCTTAGATTTGAGATGGTTGAAAAAAAGCCTAAAACAGAAGTTTATGTGGTCAGTTCTCTCAAAAAATTTGACACCGAAGTTTTAGCCAAAATATCCTGGTATGGAAAATGGAGGCGATACGTTTTTTACCCTTCTGAGGGGACTTTATTCGATGCAGCGTGCCTAGGAGAGGTTAAGGAATTCATAGATAATCTAATGAAGGAAAGGAAGCAAGCAAATAGAGAGAAAGAGGTGAGGAAATGAATAGAGGCGAGGTAGTAGGTATCATCATATCTGATACCTGCCTAATTGTCAGATTTTGTGAAACCGTTAATATTGACAAAGGAGAAGATCTGTATAACGTATGTGATCTCTGTGGTTACAGGACAAAACACGTAATCAGCGATGATATGTCCGTGATCGATGAGGAGATTGCGAGACATCTATACAACAGGCATCGTTCAGTTGTTCTAAAAAAGATATATGATTACCAAGCAGAAAAGACAGCAAATGCACCTGGCCAGCAAAGATTGGAGGTGCAGCCGTGACCGCAGAACCCCCAAATTCAAGACAGATATTCGATTTAATCATAGTAGCACGTGTAGTCCTCGGCCAAGAATTCTTTGACAAGCACTGGAAAGTATTCGTAATGGGCTGCTGGACTGGTTACTATCCCGGAATCTTATTAGATATGGCCGAAGCAGAGTGTAGCGGAGCGTGTATGACATGAAAATTGTTATTAATAATAAGACCCTGTGCGTAGCCAATTTGTGTATAAGAGATAATATCAAGGAAGACAATAAGATCCTCCAGTGGTGGTTCGACCTGCGAGGTGCACCTTTCGGGAGTGACAGGGGTTCGATTCCCCAGGGGTCATGGGAGGTAAGCAAATGGA
>DAIDBH010000002.1:0-4023 GCA_027310185.1 Thermoplasmatales archaeon | reverse complement strand
CTGACATTATAACAACAATGCCGGATGGCACCAGGCTCACAGTTTGGGATATGATATCAAAGCAGATGGAGAGTAAAACTCTATTGCTAGAGTACAGAGGTGAATTCTAATGGGAACCATCCGATCAAACCTGTTTCTGGGCTTGATGATGCTGACTGGACTTGGAGCAATTGTGCTAGCTCTCCTATTCGCAGGGGTGTTCTGAATGGGCAGGAGCGGATGGGAGATGCTTTGGAGGATTCTCGACACAAGAGCTGCTTACCTCGCAGTAAAGATGATCTACATGGTTGGAAGGAAGTTCTTCCCTGAAGAGTTTGTGGAGGTTGAGTAAATGGATCGTGTTGTAAAGTGCGAAGCGTGCAGGAACCAGGTAAGTCCCCCCTTGACGTTTTGGAATGGATCCCGATTAACATTCAAATGCCCCCAGTGCGGAGCTGTGAACTCAAAGGCTGGGAGGTTCAATGATTTGCTAGAGGAGGTGCAGTAGTATGGAATATAGGAAGAGCAGCTCCCTTGGATTAATCAAGTGCCGGTGTGGATACGAAATCATGAAGGGAGATTATGGTTATGTCCCTGTAATCGAAAAAGATGGAATACCTGTTTTTGGACGCGCTTTGTGCAAAAAATGCATGATGAAAAAGGATCAGGATGGTTCGTTCCAGCCTGATCCAGTTGCCCGTAAGGGCGGATTGGTAAGTATGAATAGACAAGACGCAAATAAATCTTTCTGGTACGTTGTTGCCAGAGTGGAAGGAGAAGTTGATGAGCCACTTGGAAAATGGGAGAGATGCGACAACAGAGGCGAATCGTTTTCCCAGGAAGTCTATGGAAGAGGAGGAGTCATTGGAAAAATCACATACCGGTACGTATGCGATGAACTTGACAGATTCCTGCTCAAGACGGAAATGCAGAAGAAGGCAAATGAACTGGTAAAACAGCCATTGCCTGAATCTAAAAACATAGGGTATGTCATAAACGCAGCACCTGAGGAGGCAAGATCTCTATGACAACTCAGGATTGGACAATAGAATGCGACCTAGCCGATCAGAGAAAGATAAGGGAATTTGATATCGATCTAGAAGCTGTGACTGTCACTAAAGAGGATAGTGAGTTCAACATAGACGTCAGTTACGAAATAATCCCTGCTGAAGTGTTCTTCAAGCTTGTAGAACTGATGAAGAAAGAGTACTCAGCTGAACTGAAAAGGATCGAGCCGATATGGAAATGTGTGCGACTGGTTTTTTCCCCTGAAGATAAGGAGGCTGATTCACAATGAGTTTTGATTCCTGGTTGGATGAAATGATCAACAGAGCCAAGACTGTTGAAAAACAGTGTGGCTCAAAGGGGGTGAGTCCTAAGGTAATGGAAATGCTCCTTGATAGGAGTATAGAGCCCTATGGCCTGTGGAAAGGCTCTGGTGCTGGACATATGAGCATCCCCCCAGAAGAGATGAAGGCAGCTCTGGAGGCTGTAAAAAGGAAATATAAATTGAAGGAGCTGGACAATCTCCTAATCCCAGAAGAGTACATGGAAAAACCGACTTACCAGAAATGCTCAACTCTCCTGAAAGACATGGGATATACCTACGACAAGGACAAAAAGGCATTTAGAAAGGAGGTTCATTGAGATGCAGAGCAGATTAATAGAAAGTAAGAAGAAGTATCATTTGAATGATGAAGTAGTGCTAAGATGTGTCGAGCTCGCACCTGGAGCGGAAGTTAAATCGATCTGCTCGAAGATTGATTATGTTTTATACTCTGAGAAGGGGACGACGAAGGAGAGAGTTGTCTCGTCTCAGGTCGTGGTTCACATTCTCAAGAAATTAGGAGAGGAAGGAAAGGTGGAGATCGAGAGAAGAAATAACTCGAAGTCCCTAAGGTTCTGGCCAGTAAGGAGGGCTTCGCAATGATTGAACAGATATCTCAGCCACATTTCATGCAGTCCATAAGCGAAGTGGAAAGGATTCCCTTCACTAAAGAGGACATTTACCATGTAATAAAGATGCATCCTGGCGTCTCAGCAAGAAATATCATGCCTTACCTCGGACTTGCGGTTAGCAGCCACCTTGATCGCCAGAGAATAACCAGCTTCCTCAGTTGCATCTGGACATACACAAGGAAGTTAAGTGAGGAAGGGAAGATAAGAATAGTGAACAGAGTTGACAGGTATCAATATTATCCCATCCTGGAAAAGAACTTGGAGGCAGCTAGAAATGAATAAAAGATATGAAAGGAATAAAGTTCCAGAAGAATTAGCAAAGAGGCTGCAGGAATTCAGGATGTGGTCCCTGACAATGGGAAACTACTCAATGTCCACGGTGAAGAGATCACTCAGAAGATTGAAGAGCTTTGCTCAGTTTTTGGATATAGAGAATCCTGACCAGGAGAAGATCCTCGACTTCTTCGCAAGTGAAGTAGAAAAAGGAGTGAAGGCACATACGATCAACAATCAGAGAAAAGATCTCGCTGCCTGGTTCCGTTTCAACCATATTGATATGGAGCTGCCAAAATTGAAGGAAGCACCCAGTCCTGATCCTTGGATACCAACTGATGAAGAGGTGAGGACAATTCTAAAGGCTGCCGAGAGAATGAGCACAAGGAAGGAAATCAACCTGAGGAATTCCATCATAACGCACATTGCATTCTTTGGCGGTGTTAGAATAGGGGAGCTGGTGAGAATCAATTTAGATGACGTGCAGGCTGACGGTATCAGAATTAGGTCAGAGAAAGGGGAGGCAGACAGGCTGATCGGACTTCCTGACAAGATTATGAATGATATACGCACTTATATCTCACTATACAGGCCCAGCACCGATCCTTCGGGACTCTTTACTACCCCCAAGGGCCGTATGACTTATGACTACATGAGAAATCTGGCCAAAAAGATCGGGGCTTTCACAGGCATCAAAAAGTTCCACTGGCATGCTGCAAGGCATTGGTGTGCCACATCCTTGCTAAAGGGGATTCTTGGAGCAAGTCCAGTGGATATAAGAATGGTCCAAATCCATCTCGGCCATAGGTCACTTAGAACCACGCAAAGATATACCCATGTTACGCAGAGTGAAGTTGCAGAGGTGGTAAGATCCCGTATGGGAGAATTATTTCAAGGAGGAGAAAAAATGAAGGAAATGATTGAAAAAATTGAATCTGAACATAAATCTAGTGGGGCTGATCGAATACGTTTTATTTCCCACATAATTCGCAGTTTTGAGCTTTCTGTTCTTGGAGGTGCTGCCTATGCAGGTGTCTAAGCATCTGTCCCTGTATGATACCTTGCTTTCTCTTGGAATCAGTGGAGACACCGCCGACCAGCTTATACACGAGTATAAGAGAGAGCGCCTGAGGGAGCCTGAGACGCTAGGAGACCTACTGGAGGTGCTGGAATGAGCATGAACTATGACCTGCAGCTGCAGAGATCGATTGATATACTCGCAGCCAGGTATTCCATGAAGGAGCTCAGATCGGATGATCCGTATATTCTCGAAATATACTCCCATGATGAAGAGGCAGCCATAGAAGCCTTGAGAATCTACTCGGAGAGGAAAGGCAAGTATTTTGATAAGCAGCGGAACAGGTTGATGCCCAGATGTGAATTTTTGATGATTGAAGGGCATGCGGTTGTGGATCTTATCCATGTCATTCCAGATCCTGCCAAAGAGATCGAGAGAGAGAAGTACGTCGAGAACAAACGCAGATCTATGAGGAGGCACTTTCCATGAACCAGGAAAAGATGCAATACGTAAAAGAGTCCATCCAGCACCAGAGCAGCTTCATTCAGGATTTCGTCAATGATTATTTGGCAAGGGAAATGCATCTGGGTTGGGGAATGGAGCGCCCGAATTATTTAATGACTTACAACCTGGATTTAGGGAAGATAAGAGAATACTCAGAATCTGACAGATTTCACGAGTTAGCAGATGAAGAGGTTGCAAAATTCCATCTCAATCCAGATCAGATAAAGAAACTTTTCGAGGATTCCCAAAGAGAGCACAGGGAAAATAGATGGTTCGATGACTGCCAGCAC
>DAIDBH010000012.1:0-12031 GCA_027310185.1 Thermoplasmatales archaeon | reverse complement strand
TCATGATCCTTTGCTGTTGATACAGCATAGGATCTTATTACTGGAACAGGAATGTTGTCATCAACAATTGTATGTCCCTTGTATCCGAAGAATGTCTTATTGTTCTTTTTGGTGAATGATCCATCTTTTGATCTTCTTGTCCTTCCATCTGATCTTGGTTCATCATGCTTAACATGTCCAGGATCTGATGTGATGAATGTTGCATCCTGTGCAGATCCCTTCTTAACCCTGATGCCCTTGGATTCAAGCTGTCTCTGCAACTCATTCCATATTATACGATCTCTTCCTGTCCTCGATAATCTTTCCCTGAATAACCATATGGTTCTTGCATCGGGATACTGATCAGGATAATCAAGAAAGTTCATGAACGAGATCCTGTCATGGATCTCCTTCTCCGCCTGTTCATCTGCAAGATTGTACAGGCTCTGAAGGTATAGAACCTTCACCATGGTTTTTACAGGTATGTTTGGCCTTCCTCCCTTATCTGTATCATTATGATACAGATCATTAAGAAGTGGAGGAAAGGCATCCCAGTCTATTGATTCCTTCGCAAATGCAAGTGGATCATTTACAAAATACTGTCTGTATTTTTCCCTGAGAACTTCATCGAAGAGGTCACTCATACTGTAACATGCGTGTTTCATGAATAAATGTTACGGTGTTTAATGAGAGGTTGTTAGAAATCCTCATAAGTATAATCATAGTTATACATATTAAACTTTATACAAATCTGATGATAGAAAATGAGGCATAAATGAAATTTTGAGGGAGTTTTATCAAATTATATTCGAAAGGCAATTATATATTTTACTTGAACAATAAGATTTAAATTCTGAATCTTTGAATACTGTTATATCACTTATTCCGCCTATCCTATTTCCCTCTTTTGATTGCATATAATTATTCATGGATTGGATGCCTGTAATGTCGTATAAATAGCGACTTGTAAATCCTTTTGAAGATGTTTCATCTATGCATTCCAGTACAAAATCCCAGGGAACTCCTACGATATTTGATTCTTTTCTCATGTTCTCTTTATAAATTCCACCACGATAAAGAACCCACCACGCAAGATATTCATCTACATAACCTTGTTTTTCCTTCACATTGCCAGATAGATCAAAAACATCTACAACCGTTTTATATGGCACTCTAATGAGATCATCGGCTACTGCAACTCCCAATCCTAAATTTGCCAAATCCTTCCCGAACCTCCATAATTGCTCACTGAGGAAGGGATTTGCCGCAAGGGCCTCCAATCTAGATTGTTCTTCTGGTGGAATATAATTAGGCAATCTTCCTATTGGTACATAGTTTCTGGCATAGGGTCTAAAATCTCCTCTGCTTCCCATTAGTGCAACTTCGCAAAAGGCTTTAGAGTATCCTTTAACTGTTGTGCCTATTCTACCTTCTAGCTTTTCTAAATAGTTCTTCACCACACCATTTATGATAGATTTATTGTTAACATAAGCAATAGGTTCACCTTGCATTTTTCTTGACTGGATAATTCCAGGTACTTCAGCGTTGATTGAGCTATATCTTACTTTATCACCCCATTCCATGTCATACCAGTAGAATTCAAGACCTTGCATTATCCCCAAACTGTTTAAAAATTTATATTCATTAGTATCTTCAATTCCTTTGGAATCTATTGGAATTGTAGATCCGGCAGAGATAAAAGTATAAATGATCTTTTCAGTTAGATCAATGTTTAAGTTATTCTCTGTTAGAATCTCACTAAATTTTGTTACGATGTCGCTCGCATTTTGGATAAGATTGACTTCTACAGTCCCTTCGTACCAATACTTTTCTTTTTTGATTGATTCGGGTAATTTTTTGATATAATCCTCAAAGTGATGATCCTCTTTACTAGGCAGTGGAAACCAGACTATTTCTGAGATACTCTTGGACATTTCACTTATCAACCCCATATCTGGGGTAAGAATTATTTTATGGGGAATGAATGTACTATCTAGAAGTTTTTTTAGATCCGAATCCAATTTGCCTTGAATGTGGACCTCTACGCCAACAAATGGCCTACTGGATCTGTTAGTAAATGCTACGCAGTCTATGTAACCATTATTTACACGGTATTCATCATCGCTTCTGAAACCGTACCATTCAAAAATTCTACATACATCATTTTGCACTCTGCTATGATAATCACTCATATTTCTGATAATTCATTATATGTTATTAGTTTTTTAGGAAACTGAACTACTTTTTCATTGTTGAAAGAGCATTGCATATAATAATACAATATAAATTTAGTCAACTGAAGAGCAAATTTTATCCATCGTTATTACTCCTACACATATTTCTTGACCAAATGTTTAAGACTATTCAGAAACATCAGACAAGATGTATGAAACAACAATGACAGGTAGTTTCTTCAGGACACATGAGATTGAAGAGCTATTGAAAGTGTCAAAAACAGGAGAGATTGATAATAAGAATGATCAGATTATTAGATCTGCAGAAACCATTGCCATATCTGATCAGTTGCATCCACTTGGTTCAAAAAGAGGACTGACATGGGTAAGCAACGGAGAACAGAGAAAGTCAGGTTATACAACTTACATACCAAACAGGTTTAGTGGTTTTTCATCAAAGAACAGGATATCGCAGCAATTCTCTGAATCTTTTTACAGAGAACTGATGGAAGCAAATCCATCCATGGGAAAGGCCATACAGGATTCCAGGGTGTTTGAATTGCCAGTCATTGAAGAAAAGCTTGTATATACAGGAGAGAAGCAATCTAAGAAGGAGGCTGAGGATGCGAAGAAACTGGCAAATGAACTTGGTGCAAAGAGAATATTTATACCTTCACCTTCACCAGGAGTTATAACAGTATTCTATCCGCCTGGAAAGGCGTATCATGATCATGAGGATTATCTCTTTGATCTGTCCAAGGAACTGGCCAGGGAATACAGATCAATATTATCTGTTGATGGAGTAGACCTTCAGATAGATGCCCCTGATCTAGCAATGGCAAAGAGTCTTGGCGTTGACTGGACAGAACATTTCTATGAGGTTCTGCCACAACATGTGCAGGCGATCAATGAAGCCATAAAGGGATTGCCATCTGATAGAATAAGAGTTCATTACTGCTACGGTAACTATTCCGCTTCCCATCTAACAGATCCAGACTACTCCAGGGTACTGCCGGAGATACTGAAACTGAATGCTGGAACGATTGTCGGGGAGATGGCAAATCCAAGGCATGCAGGTGATCCGTTGATCATAAGGAAACACGTGAAGGAATACGGATGGCCAAAGAAAATGAAGTTTGCCGCAGGTGTGATAGATGTAAAATCGCCATTCGTTGAGACACCCGAAAGCGTGAGCCAGAAGCTGCATAATGTATCTGATATAGAAGAGATCGGTGAGGAAAGGGTTATTGGTGGCACGGACTGCGGCTTTGAGACATTTTCAGGCATGGGTGGTGTGCCAAAGAGCATTGCACTGCAGAAGTTGAAGTCACTGGCTGAGGGAGCTGGACTGTAATAGTTCTATTCTTATCTCCATCAATATGGACTTCAACAGGAAATCAATTTTCGTTTCTATTTGCAGTTTAAGGAAACTTTTACATCTGGAGGACAATACTCAGGTAGGGGTATCTTCCTTCATTCGAATATCAAGGGTTTGATTCGATTCAATCCCAGAGTAGTTAATTTTTATCACAGGAAGGGAAAGGAAATATTTGGACGTTATGGTAAATCTATACCATGACATTCCATTAAAGGAATTTTTTAAAGCATGAAGTTCTGTTTAATTCTGATGAAAATTCGATGCATTATTGACAGTATAGATCTTTAAGATAATGCTAATAATTCCATATATGTTTATATAATAAATATGTACTATCTTATGATATATGGATAGAAACATATTAAATAGTCTAAGGGAGAGGCTGTTGGATCGAGGATCGTTACGCAATTTACCGGAAAAGACACTTGTGGAGTCAATCATCTTGAACACCTGGGGAACCAATTCAATAGAGGGGAATACGCTAACACTGAACGAAGTTACAAAAGTAATAGAAACTGGGATGACCGTCCCAAACAGACTCATAAAAGATGTAATGGAAACTGTTCAGCTTCGTGCAGCTTTAGAGGAGGTAATAAGAGGAAAACTATTTGAGGTCAATATGGCAAGTGCATTGAATTTGCATGAGACGATATTTCGCGGGATACTTCTAGACGCTGGGAGATGGAGAATGGTTAATGTTAAAATATCTGGGTCGAAGCATTCCCCGCCAAGAGTCGAAAAACTTCTCACTCTTCTCCAGGTATGGGAGAAGCAGTATGAGGAAATGGAAATGAAGCGTGAAGATGTTTTCTCCCAGGCTGCTCAGATGCACTTTGGCTTTGAATCAATCCATCCATTCTCAGATGGAAATGGGAGGGTCGGCAGATTACTGCTTAACATGCATTTCCTCAATCACAACTGGCCACTAGTACACATTCTTCCACATGATAGGAATGTATACCTGGATACCCTTGAGTCTGCACATACTGATGGAGTGGAAAAGCTGACAGAGTTCCTTAAGATAAATATGGCAGGATCACTTCTTTTTGCCCTTGATATGGCTGGATCTGAGGAAGATAGGTTATTGACATTAAACGAAGCCATAGGATCTTTTCAAAAGGATTATTCGGCAAAATACCTGGCACTCAGAATCAAGCAGGGTGAACTTCCAGGGATCATGTTAAACAGTAGGTGGATGACAAGTCTTGCAGCATTGCGTCTTTATGGAGAAATAAAGGGCAGAGATTGATATTAATACATTCTCCTTGTACATTGACTAACAATTCCATCTTAAATTTTTACGTATTAAAGCTACACCAATTTCTTCTCATATAAAAGGAAAGAGCCCAGTGAAACCCTATTTTGCCAATTGTATTGTACAGGTCCTAACTAGTATCATACCAAAAGATAATAAAATGGGAATGTATATAGTAATAATATGACCGCTACTAAGCAATCTAGACTTGTAAGCATTCCAAAATCTGACCTGGAAAGTCTTGAAGCTACAGTTGAAACTCTTGAAAATGAATATGTAATGGAACAAATAGAAGGAAGTGAGATTGACATAAAGAAAGGGAAAGTCAGGAATGTCAAGGATTTCCTGAAAGATCTCTAATAATATTTTTTTGCATCATCTTTGTGCAGGATTGCTCTGAGTGTTACTATTTTAAGTTCTTCATTTATTTCGTACCATATCCTGAATGGACCAATTCGTATCTGCCATAGCCCGTGAAGTTTTCCTCTCAAAGGTTTTCCTATTTGTGGGTCTTTTTCCAATTTCTCCACCATTTGTTGTAACCATTCTTTCTTATCCTTATGTTTTTTAGAGCATTCTTTTTCGAAAGTTTCCGTAGATTTAACTATGTAGGTCAATGTATACCTTTCCCCTAATCTTTAAATTGAAAAACGTTACCTATGCAATACACTTCGATTAATAAAAATTTATAAAATGCAGTCATCTTAGTCATTTCCTCAACCTCCATATCCCTTTTCTAGGGTTTTCTAAAACACCTTCTTTCTTCAGAAGATCCAAGGCTCCACTTAAGTTCGAGTATCCTCTAGTTGTTCCACCTTTGAGTTTCTTATGATCTCCGATGTTAAATTCAGGTTGAAGCTTGGCATAAATACTCTCTTTTTTCCACTCTTTTCCATCACTTAGAAAATCCTGAATTTGCTTTTTAAACCACAAGGTATCATGGTAAGAAGATTCGTCTTCTTTTCCAAGCTTCAATTCAATCTGGCTCAAAACTCCCCCTTCTACCTTTGGAACTATTCCTATCACGTGTATATCTAAGGGATTATACTGTGTTATTTTATCATATGGAACTATTGATTCTTCTTGCCTCTCAGGCATTAGTGGGTTCTTAATTATTTCTAAAACCTTTATTCCATCTTTTGTAAATATAAGGACATTATCCATATAGACCTATTGCAAAGTTGTATAAAAATGTTTGTTCATGTAATTCCTAAATATAATATTATTAAACACATTTTTTAACATAAGAACTATAAAGAATTATTAAAATTAAATGTTTATCATATCATATTAAGACACACGTCTTAGGAGATTCTTCCATAAAGGGTTATATAACTATTGTTTGTTCACAAGGATATTATTATATTATATATTTGTTGTATAGCAATATTTACAAACTTCTTGACAAGGATGCTGGTATCAAGATAGGCGCGAGTTTCTTTCATTTCGCATTTCTCTTAGAATATTCTCTGAGTATATTTTTCCTGCCAGGTCTGGTCTTATTCTTTCTACATCCTCACTGCTTGTGTATCCGCAGTCCAAGTTTAATTCTGTGCATATATCGTTCAGGAACTCCGTAACTGATAAGGATCTGAGGGAATTTTCAATGTAGTCACTGAGTGCTCTTCTTTTCTTTAACAAAGCAAGTTTTGCATTAATCACTACCTGCCTATCCACGGAAACGGTTATCTTTGTTTTAACCATTTGTCAGTAAGTATGCTTACCTGTATTTAATTTTTTCATATATCAGCCTTATAATTGAAAAAGCACAGTTCAATAAGCCTCTATATAAACACAGTTTCTTGTTGAAGTTTCATAACTGGGAGATTACCGGCCAAATAATTTTTCAGGTGTTTTCTCCCAACCCTTCATGTATTCATCAAATTCAGTAACAAGCCACTCCACCGTTCCCCTGTTTCTCGACCAGAGTGAACCTGATAACCGGGCGTATGAGTTTGCCTTATCAGGCTCACCAGGTGTTATGTAATTACTGTTCTGAGGAATATTAACATTTCCAAGGAGTATCAACGGCACAAACCTGTTGGACTTAAACGCCTTTCTAAGAGCACTCTTGGACTCCATAGTTACACCAGCCGTCATGTATAGAAACAGGGCCCTGTTATAATTCCACTCAGCACTATCCTCATCATACTGGCTAAGGAGTTTTTTTGCTATTGCCGGGTTGTTATTATACATGTACAGGAAAAGGAGTGAATATCAATTGCCCTGATTATCATCAAGATAAAGATCAAGTAACTTTTCATATATTGCCCGGGCACTGTCCAATTTTCCGGAATTCCATAATGCAACAGCAAGACCCTCCTGTGCCCTCATATATGGCCTTGTTTCGATGATTTTCCAGAAGTTCCCTTTTTCTTTCTGGAATATTTCCTTTCCAAGAATCCTCTCAGCAGCATTGACGCCCTTGCCATAGAGCTCAATCTTCCTGTTGTTTTCCTTCTCCATCTCAACAGAATTACATAGGCATCAGTGCAATTATCAGATATTTCAAGAGCATGTTTTGCCATATTCCGGCGTTCCATGCCCTTCCTGCTGAATGCTTCATAGGCAAGAAATTGAGCCTGATCTTCTGGCTCATCCGGCTGAAAGTTCTCTACCATACCAGAGTTCTTTGCCTGGGCGTAAAAATCATTTGCTTCCTGGAGAGTTTTGAATTCCCGGCCGTTCATGTGCTTGCTCAAGATCCAGCTATCCTTCTTCAGGGCTCTCCTGTCATATTTGAAACAATCGAACTTTTCCGTTTGGTTATGGTTAGTTTTCCCACTGACCACATTCTTCACTTTATGGTTCTTATTGCTCACAGGTATTTCCACAAGACCAATCTGTAACCTGTTGATGATTTATACTCTTTATGGTTCTCTTTGTTTTGATGTCATCTATCTAAAATAATTTTAAATTCATACCTCGTCATTGGTGGATTTGTTATCTCTAGAATCATTAGACCATCCAATTGAATTATGATCCATCAAAGTTCTAGTTTCAGGAGTTACAATTCATATTATTAACTTAGCCAATGTCCTACTTTTTCCATGAAAAAAAACTTTACCTCCTAGAATCAGAAATTATCACACGATCCTTATTGAAATTCAGCACTATTCCTAGATATTCCATTAAAGGGTGACCTATTATGACGACATCCGCCATTTTCATGAGGACAAAGGTTGTAAATCTTGGGTCGATAACTGTTATTCCAAAAACTGAAATGCTTTTGAACGTGATAGTTCCGTAAATTTTTTTTGTCAGTATCTGGAAGAAGAATTTCAGCACCTTCTGGGTCATACATCTCAATTCCTATATTGAAGGCAATTGTTCCGTCTGAAAATTTATATCTTATTATGTTAAATGTGGAACCAGTATCAAGAAATGTCTTTACTTTTGCTGATGTAATATTTCCATTTATCTCCATTTCCTGATATAGTTCACCCATTTCGATTCTCTTCTCTTTAAAGCATTTTCTCGATTTTTCCGTCTTTATCAGAAACAACAAATCCAGATGTTTTAGTTTTATAATATACCAGATCACCTATAAGTCCCTTTTCTGGCTGTTGATATTCAACAATAACGAACCAGCCCATATCAGTATGCTCTGCCTGCTGTATCCTGAAATCATCAACGTCTAAAAGCAACTTCAACTGTGGTTTCAGTTTCTCTTTTACCTCGATAAGGGAAATAACCATCAGATACCATTTGTAACAATTATTTTAACGTTTTCCTAAGAAAATAGTGTGAATAGAGTCCTTACCAGTTCTCGATGTAATTGTATAACAGAAATCTTAAGCCATAGGATGAATAAAGCACCATTTAAAGGATTTCTATCAGCCTCCGAAGAAACAAAGTAACATTAATTCATGAATCAGCCGTTTTTCCGCATTAGAGA
Organism: Thermoplasmatales archaeon; assembly: GCA_027310185.1. Classification (GTDB taxonomy): domain Archaea; phylum Thermoplasmatota; class Thermoplasmata; order Thermoplasmatales; family Thermoplasmataceae; genus Cuniculiplasma. Next base: position 3,347 of record DAIDBH010000012.1, on the reverse strand, counting down.
CCTCTTCATTAAGGTTCTAGAGGAGAAGTATAAGATAAATCATGATCGTCGAAGTAAATGGCTGAAATTATTGAGTCATAAAGTTTGCATCACAAAAGTAGATAAGAACAGAGTTCCTCGAAAAATTATTAAATTATTGTTGTATGTAAATTTATGCAGGAAGCGAATCTGGATGAGATAATTGAAAGCACAAACGCAATGCTTAACAGGAAGGGATTGGATATGGATTTTTTCAGTAAGTTAGGGATAACTCCAATTTCTGTTGCAGGCGTCAGGGGTTATATTACACCCATGAATTCTGAACATGTTAATCATGTGGGTCTTGCCCAACTTACAGAAAAGAACGCAGATGCTACTATAGTGAAGATTATTGATATATATAGTAAGCAAGGGAAATCGTTCAGCTGGGTAATCGGACCGTCAACCAAACCTAAGGATCTGAATGTTCGTCTTGTCAATCACGGATTTTTTCCGATGCCATACACTACAGAGGTTGGCATGGTAATGAGCACTAAGGATGGAATTAATCATAATGTTGCTGGCTTTTCTGTAGATGTTGCCTCCTTGGATCAAGTAAGACAAAATATCAGTGTGATAAAAGAATGCTGGGGAGATTTAATGGATGAGAGTTCGGCAGCGACCGTAGTACAAATGCTAGGGATGCTGAACGATACGGAAAGATATCACGGGCAGGTAAAGGCCTATTTTGTCACTGAAATTTGTACCGGTAAGAAAGTTGGATTTTCAACGATGACAACTGACAGGGTGGATGGGTATGCGATCCTGGATGGTGCCGCTGTGCATCCAGCCTACAGAGGAAAGGGAATCTATAAGATGATGTCATCGAAAAGACTGGATGATGCCAAGAAGGATGGCCTGGAATACATCATTATCCACGCCCTTAAGAATACGTCAGCCCCAATATGCAAGAGGATCGGATTCCGGGAGATCTGCCAGATAGATTTCTACGGATATAAAATCAATTGAAACTCTGCTTCTAAAAATATATATTGAAATGATTTGTGAATACTGTTCATAAACAAAAGCTATTTTTTCATAACCGTCTTATTTTAACGTACCTTCTTTTGAGGCAAGTAAGATTGCTTTTTTAATTCTCTGTAATCACGAAGCATACCTTCCTGTAAAATTTCCCTGATCTCATCAATGAATTCATAGTATCCACTCAATGATTTTGATCCTTAAGTATGATAGGATTTTAAGTAAACTTCTGTTTACTTAAATTTTAAATGTGCTGATTCATTAATATAGAAAATGGCAAATCCAAAAAAGAATAATAAACAGGCACAGGAAGAATTAAGAATCCTGTTGCAGAGGAGAAAGAGAGTATTAACAACTGCGGCAACAATATTGCTTGCTGTAGTTATTATAGTTGGAGTGCTTATGGCATCTGGCATGTTTAATTCAAGCGTTCCAACTAATACTGCCACTCCTATCATTGTTCCAGCTGGAACTTTCATCAAGATAAGCGGTTCAGATGTTTCGCCGGATGGAGGTGTGAACATTTATTTTCTTTCATGGCAAGGCTGCCCAATTGGTGCATCTGATAGTTGGATAATTTACAACTATGTGCATACACAGGATCCATCACTTCCCGCTTCAACTATTTACAAAGATATGCATTTTAGCGATCCTGATGAGTCACCGAATGACATACCAGGTCTCCTTTTCAATAACTTCACCTACGCCTTGGGAGGAATAAATTATCACTTTCACGTCATATACGTTTATGGCGAATACCTCCCGCCAGACGGACCAAGTTCAGTAAGTCAGGGTGTATCCGTTCTCAAAGCAAATTTCCCATCTTCAGTTTCATCACTGTTTATAAAATATGAGACCGAATATGCAACATCCGGGCTTAATGGTGAAGCAATAGCAAATTATGCGGGTCATATAACCTCAAGTTTGATAATAACGGGGCCATCAGGAACATATTACGTAGAAGGGGAGATATATAACCCATCAATAATAGCAGGAATACAGCCATCCACTCTGATAAATGAGCTCTCTCAGTATACCGGCATAACTACTGGAACCTCCAAACTTGGCAATGCCATAAGCTCTGTCATCTGAGTAATGAAAACAGGTTATTAGATAACAAAAGGCATGGGCAAATGAACTAATTACCATCAAAATTACAGTCAACTGAAAGTGTATGACTGGTCTTCCTATTTCTTAAGTGAAAAATGATAAGAGCTGCTATGACCCACATGTCAATGACATAGGAATAGGAGGAGAAGAAGAGAGTCACGCCAAAACTTGCAGAAGTTGAGGTTACAATTGATAGAATATAGTAAATAAATGGAAGTGAACAGCATCCTCCAGTCGTGGAAATAAGTGAAAATAAGGACCATCCCAGTGACATACCGCTATTTTTTTTCACACTTCTTGTGCCTTTACTTTTAATCATATCCCCTAATACCAATGAAAACATGACTGCCAATATAACGGAAAGAGTGAACTGCATTACAGGAAAAGTAATACCAACGTGATAGGTTGGAAACCAGTATAGACCGCCATAAATAAGAAAAAAATGAATATTCCCGTAGTAGATAAAAATAGGTGCATGCTTGAAACTATTGCTTAAAACAGCAGATACGGAATCCTGATAATATTTAATCATTCCGGATGAAAAGGCAAAAAGGGCCCAGTATAATATTCCAGCTGCAATTAATACCATGTTCATCATTTTATGATTCCTGACCGGGGTCACTTGCATTTGCCTTCCCCTCCAATCATTTAATAACTTCATTATTGCAACACCTAATTGCCGATCATGGTAAAATGGAACAAGTTAAAATTGTTCTGTCGCATTCCTCCAAACATTTTCATAACTTCCATGTTAATACTAAGTTACACTATTATCCCTTTGATTCCATTTACAACTCATATAAATAGAATTAAGTAAAAGTTTTTTTACTTTAGATATTACCTTTTCTTCATTATTTTGATAAATTGTAAAGATGTTCAACCTGTCAGCCTCACTTGAAATTACTCGTATTAAAATTTGTTTTCCATGATTTCATGCGCATGCAACATTAGATCCACCAAGTGCATTCAGGAACTCACTTTCAGCATTACTGATCTGTGTATATGTGGAAAGATTCCTGAACACCGTTTGTGGAGATACACTGTTGGAAAATGATGGATACATGAACCAGAAGTGAACGAATGTGCCGTCTGGACCAGTGACAATCAGCATTGTAACCAGATGACCCGTTTCAGCCGACCATGAGCCTGTCTGGTTCTGAATATTCATCTGTGTCTCGTACTTATCTGCAACTTGATAAACACTGGATGGCAGATTTCCCCTGATTACGCTAAGCGCA
>DAIDBH010000010.1:0-83136 GCA_027310185.1 Thermoplasmatales archaeon | reverse complement strand
TTCCGTATATGTTCATGCAGATGTATGTGTATGTGCCTGTTCCTGTTACTGATATGTCATTCACGTCTGTGAATGATCCGTTGTCCTGTTTCACCATGAAGTACAGGAATGTTCCTCTTTGAGATGTGGATGAACTGTATGATGTGACATCTATACTGAGGGTTGTGATACCTCCATCGTCTGTTATCTTTGATGATCCTGATAGTTTCCATGTCATTGTGGATGGTAATGTGCTCATGATATCATTTGTTTCTGATGCTGGTGAGGATTGGGCCTGTATTCCTGAAAGAGAGAGAGAAGAATGCAAACACACTTATCAGGATCATTATTTTTGTGATCTTATTTGCCATGAAAATTATAATGGGTTATTGTATTTTAATTTTATTATTACTGCTTGATTACTTTCTTACTCTGGAAATTGTGCATTATTTGTTTTGGAGACTTCTCTATTTTATGGGGTTGAGTGCAATTATTAGGTATCATATAATACACAGATGTGTCATAATCTCTGATATTTTCGTGTAATGTCAACAACATATTTTATAAGTTAATTCTTCATGAAATGTCTACCTTGCAGCTATGTTACAACTTCATAGTATTATGTGCATATAATGTGGGACATACGATTCATCTCATTGTTTGGAACTAAGAGAGACAAATAGTCTTGTTATGTGTGTTTCCGTTATTCAGCATTGTTGTAATATTGTTTAAGATAAAAAAAACCTAAACAGAGTATATAAAGTAACTGTTGTAAAATTTTAGTTCAATATGAACTCATAATAATCCCTGAATGTCTTTCCCATATTTTCAAGTAGATCATAGGTGTTGAACCAGTAGGAGTTTTCCTTTTCTTTCATTTCCCCATTCTTCTTGTTTATGAAAGAAGCAAGTACAGCAGCTCTGAATGGCTCCATGTTTCTTGCCATTAGACCAGCGCACAATCCCGCAAGAATGTCACCTGTTCCTCCCATGGCCATTCTTGGACTTCCCCCTTCACTTAGAATTGTCTTCTTGCCGTTTGTTATGATATCCGTTGGTCCCTTCAGCAGTACTGTACATCCATACTTATTGCTGAATTTTTCTGCGTTTTCCCTATTTGCATCAGTTCCTGTGAGAGCTTTGAATTCCTGACTGTGGGGTGTGAATAACATGTTCTGGTTTATCAGTTCCCTGTGCTCGCCCATTATATGAATTGCATCAGCATCAAAAAGGACTTTCTTTCCGCTCCTGCATACTGAAAGAACAGCCTTCACAGAATCTTCAGTAATACCCATTCCAGGACCTGCTAACACCGCAGTGCATTTCTCCATCTCCTTTTTCATGTTCTGTGAATTATAGATTCCCACTATCTGATCTTCAAGCTTGATAGAAAATATAACTGATGATGGTTTCGGAACAAGCATTGTTATGAGATCAGGGAGTGCATTCTCGGCTGCCCTGGCTGTCATGCAACCTGCACCGCTGAACTTCCACCCTGCCATGATCAGGAGCTTACCGTTCTGCCCCTTATGCCCATTTTTTTCAATATCAGGGAAATATACCATGTCACCGGGACCTGCATAATTGATTTCTCTTTCGCTTATACCAATATTTCTTACGTTGATTGAACCTGAATTTTTCTGATTCATTCCTTCCTTTATATCTGTAAACGTAACTGTTGCATCAGGAATAATGCTATGGGATGTGCCCAAACCGGACGGAATATCTATGGAAACAACGTCTGCTTTACTTAAGTTAATTTCCTCTATTATGGTACTATAAGGATCATTGACCGGGTCCCTGATTCCGGTCCCAAAAATAGCATCTACAATAATATCAGCCTCAGAGATCATCTCCTTTATTTCTTCCATTTTAGGATTTTTTATTATCCTTTCTTCACCGAATTCCTTCATTGCCCTCCTGGAAAGGGAACTTACAGAACCGTCACTCCTCGTTATCACTATTAATTTTAAATTACTGACAGTATCCAGGTTACGGGCTGTGATTATACCATCTCCGCCGTTGTTCCCACTCCCACTGAAAACAAGTATATTCCGGCGTTCTCCATATTTTTCGCTGATATACTCACTCACTGCCCTTCCTGCATTTTCCATAAGAGGGAATAGATCACCGTGATTCCATTTATAATTGAAATCTATTCTTTTTCCTTCAATATTTTCCATCATGACATAATGTAGCCCTTTCTTTTAGAAAAAACTTTATGTTTATTCACATGGGATCAACATGGAAGATAAAATCCAAACCAGTCTGGAGAGACTGAGAAAGGAACAGGTTGAGTTTTTGTATATGCAGTTCACCGATATTCTCGGAAGAGTGAAAACACTTACTCTGCCGAAGAACAGGTTTGAAGATGCCTTGAATGAGGGGGTTGTCTTTGATGGCAGTTCGGTGGCCGGCTATGCTCAGATAGAGGAGTCTGATATGAGGGCTGTTCCTGATCTGGATACCTATGCTGTATATCCCTATAGCAGTCAGGGAAACGCGGCAAGATATCTGTGCAACATTTACAATCCAGATGGTACCAGATTCCCCGGTGATCCAAGATATGTGCTGGAAAGAAACCTGAAGAGAGTCTGGGACAGGGGAATGGAATTTTATGTTGGTCCTGAATTTGAATTTTTTATTTTCAAGAAGAATGAGCACGGAGAACCTATTCCAGAACCGAGCGATCACAGTGGCTATTTTGATCACACGCCAAATGACAGGGCAGCCCAGGTGAGGCTGGAGATCCTGACACAGCTCAGAATTCTTGGGTATGAACCTGAAGCGGCACATCATGAGGTTTCCTTTGGCCAGCACGAAATAGATCTTAGATATTCAAACGCAATGCTCATGGCTGACAGGATAACAGTTCTAAAAAGCGTGATAAAAAATGCTGCAGAAAACCAGAATCTATTTGCATCCTTCATGCCGAAGCCCCTGAATGGTCTGAATGGTTCTGGAATGCACATACACCAGAGCCTCATGGGAAAGGATCAGAAAAAGAACTTCTTCTATGACGAAAAAGACAAGTATGGATTGAGCAAACTTGCCAAGAACTATACTGCCGGAATACTGAAAAACATTAACCAGGGATCTGCAATACTGGCCTCCACTGTAAATTCATACAAGAGACTTATACCTGGATATGAAGCCCCAGTTTACATATCATGGGCAAACAAGAACAGATCGGCCCTCATAAGGGTGCCAGCAGGAGTCAATATGAGGAAGAGGATAGAACTAAGATGCCCGGATCCAGCTGGAAATCCATATCTGCAGTTTGCAACCGTGCTGGGGATGGGAATGGACGGAGTAGAGAATGAATATGAACTTCCAGACCCCACCGAGAAGGATATCTTCCATATGGATGCAGAAATGAGGAAGAAGGAGGGAATCGATTCAATGCCTGAAAGCCTTGGTGAAGCCATTCATCACCTTAGAGGGAGCAAGCTGATGGAACAGATTCTTGGAAAACATGTCTATCATAACTATCTTACGGTGAAGCAGAAGGAATGGGACGCGTTCAGGTCATATGTGACTGAGTGGGAATTGAACAGATATCTCGGAACCTTATGATTCAGCACCCCAAACTAAAATTTTTACCGGTAAGAGTGTGATAACACTCCAATTTTATAAATGATCTAAAAACTTTCCACTACTTCTCATCAGGTATTAGAAATCATGTATGGTTCTTAAGAAAAAGTTATTAATGGTTTTTATATGCACATTGACTGAGTGATAGTTAATGGTAAATGTTAAAGAAGTTCCTGCTGACCTTTTGATTGAAAAGCTTACTGAGGAATTCAGCAAGAATGAGAAGATTAAGGTTCCAGAATGGGCAGAATTCCTAAAATCAGGTGTTCACAGAGAGAAGAGCTGGGTACAGGAAGACTGGTATTACAGGAGACTGGCATCAACACTGAGAAAAGTGTATGTTAGAGGAAATATAGGTATACAGAGACTTAGCGAAGAATATGGTGGAAAAAAGGATGGTGGATCCAAGCCTTATCACCCTGCATCTGGCAGTAGAAGCATAGTGAGACACATTCTCAACGAACTTCAAACCCTTGGCTTACTGGTCAAGAAAGAAACGGGAAGATCGGTATCCCCAGGTGGAGAGGCAATGCTTCAGAAAGCATCAAAGCAGGTAATGGAATCACTTTCTGAAAAACAGGTAGAATTAAAGAAATATCTTTAGGGGCGCGTTAGCATGGATTCGGACAGGGAGCTTGAAGAATTAAGAAGAAAAAGAATGGAAGAGATGCAGAGGGCTCAGGGTCAGGAACAGGCAGAAGAAGAACAGAAAAACGCTCAGGAAGCAGAGAAAGCGAGAAAACAGCAAATATTGAGGCAGATTCTTGATATTGCGGCCAGAGAAAGGCTTGCGAATGTCAGGCTCGTAAGACCAGATGTTGCTGAAAATGTAGAAAATCAGCTTATTCAGTTGTATGGCATGGGAAGAATCAACAGAGTAATTTCCGATGAGGAGATAAAGCAGATACTTGGACGGATGACAGAAACAAAAAGAGAAACGCATATAGAGAGGAGATGAAGATGAGCAGGAATAAAGAAACAGGCAGAAAAATAAGATTAATGAGAAAGGTCAACCAGAATAGAAGAGTTCCTGGTTGGGTGATAATGAGAACTGATAGAAAGGTAACCCAGAATCCATACAGGAGACACTGGAGAAGGAATAACCTGAAACTTTGAGGGAATGAAATGGCAGAAGATAGTGTTAATGATGAAATGCTTATGAATATCCCATTGAGAAAAGCCTTTGCCAGCTCCAAGAGAAGAAGGGCTGATACAGCTATAAAGCTAATAAGGGAAAATGTTGCAAAATTTACTAAATCAGATATTGAAAACGTCTGGATTGACAGCAAAATCAATGAAGAGATCTGGAAGAGAGGAAGATTCAAGATTCCAACAAGTATCCAGGTAAAGGTTCTAAAACTACAGAATGAAGAAATCGAAGTTTTGATGCCATAAATGATTAAGAAACTTTCTCTCTTTGAGAACAATTATATTGGGCTATATCTCCGAACATGGGATGATATTGCTTTGGTACCATCATCACTCGAAGAGAATGAAATAGAGGCCATAAGAGAATGTCTTCAGGTTGATATCAAAAAGAGTCGCATGGATGATTCTGGGATGTATGGTATATTTTCAGTTATGAATTCCAATGGTATAATCGTAAGTGGAATGTATAAAAATAAGGACCTGGATTTTGACACTGGACAGAGGAATGTGCTTTTCCTGAAAGACATGATAAACGCTGTGGGAAATGACATAGTGGCTAATGATCATGGAGCAATGGTTCATGAAGACTTTTCCAAAAAAAGCGTTATGGCAATTGAAGATGCTCTAGGTGTAGAAACTATTCAGGGAACTATTGGCGGTTTTCCAACTGTTGGTTCCAGTTCTGTTCTCACAAGCAAGGGGATGATAGTTAACCCGGAAACAACGGATGATGAGATTGAAATTCTGAAAGATTTCTTCAAGGTATCTGTAAGGCTTGGAACCGCAAACTTTGGAAGTCCAATGGTTGGTTCAAGCATTGTGGCAAATAAAAATGGGATAATTGTTGGTAACGATACAACCTCCATAGAACTTACGGCAATAGATGATACACTTTCCTGATGCTTTATTTTTCGAATATTTCCTTTAACTTTACAAGAGATATCAGTTCAACACCATTATCTTTCAGGAGTTCATATCCTCCTTCCTCCCTATCTACCACCGTGATTGCCCTCTTTACAATGCATCCATTTTCTCTCAGGAGGTTAACTGCCTTAAGCACAGAATTTCCTGTTGTTACAACATCCTCAATTATATTTATCTCTGATCCTTTTTCAGGGTTTCCTATGATCAATTTCTTCATGCCATGCTTTGATTCCTTCCTTATGATGAGATAGGGTATGTTCATCTGATATGATACGCCTATAACTATGGGCACTGCACCAAGCTCCACGCCTGCAACTATCTTTGCGTTAAGCTTCTTTATTATCTCATGTACAATTTCCTTCATGATGTGGGGTTTCGTGCATGCATCCTTTATATCAACGTAATATTCAGACTGCTTACCTGATGTAAGGGTGAAGTTACCTTTCTTTACTGCATTTTCTTCCATAAGAAGTTCCTTAAGCATAAATGGATAAAATTTAGGTATATTTAGAATTAACTGAATTACGTGATGCAATTTACCCATAGTTTGAAAAGAATCTTATGTTACGTTATTCTCCAGTGAAAGACTATCCTTACCTTCAATAACGCATCTCACATTGTCTCCTCTCTGTATTTCCACTGCACCAGGAGTTCCTGTGGATATTATGTCTCCAGGTTCTAATGTGAATATCCGTGAATGGAAAGAAATAAGTTTTTGAGGTGAGAAGAGCATATTTTTCACCAGGTTTGAATGCTCAGTCTTTCCATTTCTGAACGTACTTATTTTCAGTGACTGAAGATCAGGAAAATCTTCCAGCGTTGCAATCTCCGGGCCTATGCTGAAAAATGTATCAAAGCTTTTGGACATTGTTAGGAAACGTGGGTTTTGCTCCAGTACATCAAGAGCAGTCATATCTATGATGGGTGCTATGCCAAAAACATGGGCCATTGCATCCTCTTCCCTGATATTTTTTCCCTTCCTTCCAATTATTATACCCAGTTCTGCCTCTGCAGTAACTCTACCCCATCCTTCTGGAACTACAATATTTTTCCCCTGTGTTATCATTGATGTTCTTGGTTTCATGAAACTGGCGGGCATGGCCGGTTGCTTCACTTTTAAATCTTCTGCATGTTCAATGTAGTTCAGTCCTATTGACCATATCTTTCCAGGATTTGAAATAGGTATGGCATATTCTATCTCATTTTTTCCTAACTCCATGAAATTAAAAGATTTTCTTCCACGATAATCAAGGCGCTTCAAATAATCCACAATCGCATTATTTCTTATGAGATCATCAAGTGTGTCTGGCAGCTTTGTGCCGGTCATTTTCTCTATATCGCCGAACTGAAGAAACTTTCCATTCAAACATATGGAAGGAAACAACCCTAACGGATTTTTAAGCATACAGAATTTCATATGGACGCAATTATATTGCACTCATAAACATTGGCCTAGTTGAAATGATGTTATTCCAGAAATTCTGGAGCTCTATTATCGGTGCCACCGGTGATTTCTATCTGATGTCATATACATGTCTGATATTTGTGTTTCAAATTTAAAAAAAGTTTATATATTTGTCTGTCAATTGTCTATCAATGATGGAATATGACAGTGAGATGGAAAAAATCCTTAAGACAGCGAGAGTAAGGATTAAGGTAATAGGTTGCGGTGGTGCCGGATGTAATTCTGTTACAAACCTTAAGAAATTCGGACTATCGGGTGCAAGACTAATAGCACTTAATACTGATGCTGCACACCTAAAGGACAAGACTGATTCTGACGTGCTTATGCTCATTGGTGAAAGATTGACAAATGGACACGGCGCAAAAGCGGATCCAAATGTGGGGAGAGATGCAGCTATAGAAAGCAGAGATTCAATCATGAAGGCTACTGCAAATGCAGATCTTGTCTTCATCATTGCAGGCATGGGTGGAGGTACTGGTACTGGAAGCGCACCCATAGTAGCCCAGGCGGCAAAAGCTAACGGTGCTCAGGTGATCTGTTTTGTGACCCTTCCAACAAGAAGCGAGGGTGAAATAAGAAAACAGAATGCAAAGATAGGCCTGGAAAGCCTCACCAAAGTATCCCACACTGTGATAGTTATTTCAAACGAGAGGCTCAAGCAGATAAATAACAAGAAAAATGAAGAGGAAAGCTATGCTATGGCTGATAAGTTCATAGTAGATCAGATTTCAGGGATAGTCAACACGATTACAGATACAAGTCTGATAAATGTTGAATTCTCTGATCTGATGAGGGTACTGTCCCACTCCAGGGCTGCTTATGTTGGAGTTGGGGAATCTTCTGGCGGGGAGAAGAGAATGGATTTTGCCCTTACTGATGCTCTCACAAACCAGCTGATAGACGTGGATATATCAAAGGCGAAGGGATGCCTGATGAGAGTTATTGGAGGAAACTTTACCATTGATGAATTTGATGATATATCAAAGAAAATGCTGGGAATGATGAATGAGGATTGTGAATTTATAGTTGGGGCTGACATAAAGGAAGAGATGGGAGATGCAGTAAAGATTTTCCTCATCATAACAGGTGTAGATTCCAACTTCATTATTGGTAATGGAGATGATATCGATCCTCATCTCTTTGGAGATGACGATAACGACAATAGAATAGCATGAGTGGGGATAAAAATCCAAATTTAACCAATTTTTTTATATTATTTCAAATTAAGCCCCATAATGAATCATAGAATTGTTGCATCCCTTGATCTTACAGATGAGAAAAAATTGATGTCCATTGCTGAGCAAATCAGCAACAATGTATTTGCCATTAAGATTAACTGGCCAACAATATTAAGCCTTGGAAAGTCAATTATTGGTAAACTGTCTATGTTCTCAAAGGTGATTTGTGATCTGAAAATTGCTGATATACCCAATACCAACAGGCTTATTATTGAACAGATTTCAAAGGAAAATCCCTGGGCAGTGATTGGGCACCTGTTTCCTGGACCTGATTCCATGAAGTCTCTTGTTGAGAATTCAGGTGATGTAAAAATAATTGGAGTGGCATCAATGAGCAATCCAGGATCGAATTTATACCTTAACCCATACTTTGAGAAACTCGTGAATGATGCCAGATCTCTTGGATGTTACGGCATCGTGGCCCCTGGAAATGATTATGAACTTCTTGGAAAAATATCAGGAATGAAAGGACTCTTAAAGATTTTTTCACCTGGAGTTGGTGCGCAGGGTGGAGGATATAAAATGGCAGTAAGGTCTGGGTCAGATTACGTAATAATAGGGAGAAGTATTTATGAGAACCCTGATCCATTAAAATACATATTAGATCTGGAAGGTGAAAACTGATCCCCTGTAGATGTCATTGACACTTAATTATTCGGTGATGTCTTTAAGCTAACAGTTTTGAACTTTGAAATAAGATGTGCGTGAGTATTTATGCAAATTAACTACGAAAGTTATATATTGTAATCAAAAATACAGGTGATATCACTACAAAGACTGATCATTATGAGTGACGTCCTTCCTGAACTAGAACAGAAAAGAGAGATTTTAAGAAATCTGGTCGAAGACCACATCAAGAGGCGAGATGAGCTTTCGCAAGAAGCCCATTATTACGCTGAAGAGAGGGATAAACTTAACCAGAAATCTAAATCTATGCGAGAAATTGTTATGAAAAAGATTGACGATAAGGGACAGCTTATCGAAAAAATTCAGAAAATGAGAAATGAGAAAGAAGATCATTTTAAGGAACTTTCTGAATTGAGAAGGGAGTTAAGAAAATACCGTGATTCATTTAAATCACAGGGTGCTGATCCTTCTGAATTAAGAAGAAAGGAAAAGGAACTTCAAAGACTCGAGAAGACGCAGCAGACAACCCAACTCAAGAAAGAGGAAGAAAACAGGATAGTTCTCGAAATCAGGAAGCTCAGCAACGATATCAGGAAAACACGGGAAGCTGTTGAAAAGGAGCTGAAGGAAAACGATAGTGTCAAGGATTTATCAGGAAAGATAAATGAGAAGAGAAAGGTTGTAGATCAGTTCAAGAAGGAAATTGATGAGATATCTAAACAGATCAATGCACTGGGAGATGAAATAAGTAAGGGCCTCCAGGAACTTGATGAAACAAGAAAGAAAGCGGATGAATTTCACGAAATGTTTATAAAATTCAATAAAGAATCAGAAAAAGAACATGAAGGATTCATAAAGGCAAAGACCGAACTCAGGGACTTAGAAAAAATACTTGGTGGAATGGCAGCAAAAACCAGGGCCACAAGAAAGAAGGAGAAGGAAGGGGAACTGCAGAATAAGGCAAATGTTCTTTTTGATAAATTCAAGAATGGGGAACAGCTCACAACAGAGGATCTACTTATCCTCCAGAAAGCTGGATTCCTCTAATCCAGGCTATTGTTACTTTCTGAAGAGAGAGACACATTATAAATTCTTGACCCATCCTGTATATTTATATTTGATGAAAGCGCGCTCTCTATTACCTCACAGTCCTTTCCTATGGATGTCCCCTTCATGATTACAGATTTTGAAACGGTAGATTTTTTTCCTATACTGCAATTTTCAAAGATAATTGAATCTTTGACTGTGCAGTTTTCTGCTATTACTGCGTTGTCATAAACTGTTGAATTCTCTATTACGGCATTCTTCCCAATTTTAACGCCTTCTCCTATATAGCAACTTCCTGTAACTTTAAAATCTGATCCTGCAGGTCTTTCCCTTATGATCATCTTCCCTTTAAAATTGACCTCGTTTATTTCATTCCCATATTTTTCAGACATGAGCTGGTTTGCAAGGATCAGTTCCCTTGGTCTTCCAGTATCAAGCCATGCTCCCTTGCCATGATAAGTGTTTATCTCAATTCCCTCTCTGAGCAGTTTAGGGAAGAGCTCCTTGGCAAAGTCATATGTCTGTCCCTCCGGTATATGATTGAATATCTCAGGTTCCAGAACGTATATTCCTGCATTCACCATATTTGTGAAAACTTCAGCAGCAGTTGGTTTCTCCAGGAACCTCTTGACGATGTTATTTTCATCCTCGACGATCCCAAACTGGGTTGGGTCCTCAACTTCTGTCAGAACTATTGTTGCAATCTTTCCACTCTCCCTATGGGACCTCACTGCTTCATCTATATCGAAATCTGCAAGAACATCCCCACTTGCAACAACAAAGGTATCATTCAGAAACCCCTCAACCATTTTTACGGAGCCTGCGGTTCCTGCCGGTTCTCTCTCAACAGAATAAAGTATACTCTGCTTCTGGTGCTTTGTTTTTATCAGTCCTGAGATCAACGCTTCAAATTTATATCCTGTAGTAACTATGATATCTTCAATACCTGCCTGTGCAAATGATCTGATCGGATATTCCATACACGGTACACCCGCTATGGGTACCAGCGGTTTCGGTATGGCATAGGTTATTGGCCTCAACCTTGTTCCCCTTCCACCGGCCATTAAAACTCCCTTTAGAGACATAGCTCTACATACTTATTAATATTAAAAATATTGAGTATATAGAAGCTATGGAAGAAAATAGATGAAAATCCAGTTTCTCTAGATATAGTTCAAAGCTTCCTGTGCCACATTATCACACCTATAATTAGCGGGATAATAGCCCATGGAAGTATAAAATACAGGGCTTCGGTGAAAGAAATGGAGAATTTACATATGAGCTCAGGTCCTATGGCGTGAAATCTCGAGCTTACCCAAAGTCTGTAAGCTCTGAATGGATCAACTAGGGATATCGCTTTGACTGTGGATCCATCAGTAATTCCCATTATTTCAGACGTTGATGTTATCAACCCTCCAAAGATATAATACAGGAACATTATGGAAACTAATGGATAGGCAATAATCTTGGTGAGACTCCTTGTTCTTGATGCGAACATGAATGTGAGTGATATGCCCATTATGCCAAGCAGTGTGAAGAGAGTGAACAAACGCATAATGTTGTATAGTGATGGAAATGTTCCATCAAGAAACTCCACAGATTCATAGGATACAAACAATGTGATCAGTGTTGTTGCAAGCAGCACCATGATCGCAGTGAGGTATTTGCCTGTGAAGTACTGCCTCTTATTGTATGGCAATGATAGATAGAACTCTGCCTGGCCAGATGATACTGGAATGCCAAATGTGAATATGGATAGTATGATCACAAAGAGAAGGAAGAATATGGAAAGTGAATTCAGGTATTCATAGAACATTCCAGATGTGAGTACATAAACTGAAGGAACGGAATATAGAAGCACCCTATAATCTGTGCCTGACGATTCTTCATTCTGTTTCACAACTGCATATGTGAGATAATTCTCGTTTGTTACCAGATTATCAGATGTCCATGTCCCATTCACCTTATCCTGCAGGATTCCTGCAATGTCCTTGCTTGTTGGTGGATAGGACAGTTTTATGATCTTATGGTAGAAACCACCCATGGAACCCAGGTTGACAATGGCACCATCTGATTCAAGTAGCCTGTACTGCCTCATGGGAGACTTTGTGAAGTTGCTTGATGCATATATGAGTTCAAGGTATCCCTTATATGCAAGTCCCCTGTCATATACTGCTGTATAGAACATGTAACTGTAGTTTGAGGAGTTCTTTGGGAATACGGTAACTCCTTTATTACTATAAGATACGAACAGGTTCCACATCCTGTCTGATCTGAATGATACCTGTCCCATGCCTGACTGGTTCAGTGTCATGTTTATGTTATGCGTTTTATTTCCGCTGATATAACCATTAGCCGCTTTAGCTGGTGAAAAGGAAACCTTCACATTAAGACCCGAATATGGCCTTCCACATGTTGCATGGTAGTACTGTACAGTTACATAATAGGTGCCGTTATGGTATACCTCTGTACATTCAAGCTGCGGATTCGCACCAATGCTGTTGTTTTCTATGGGGGAGTCTGCAAACGCAAGCAGTGAACCGGTTATGATGAAGAGAACAACTATGAGTGCAAAGGATTTCTTTGTTAAGCTGTTCCTTATTATCTTATATGTTTTATTCCCTGATCGCTTTCCTGAAGAATTCCTCAATGTCCTCACTCTCCTCCTTCACAGATATTACATTCATGCCCATGGCGTCAAGCCTTTCAGCGATCCTGTACGATTTCCCGGATCCAAGGGTAGGTTTCCTTATCACTATCTCATACAGTGACTCAACAGGCAATGGTTCTATACTCACCTCACCATATTCACCCAGTTCCTTTTCTAATTTCTTTGTTATATCATGATCATGCGACTGTATCTTTATCCTTGTCACACCCTCAAGATCAAGGGATGATACCTTTGCATCCCTTACAATCTTTCCATCCTTTATTATCACGATCCTGTCACATATACCCTTTATCTCACTCAGTATGTGTGTTGATAGGAGTATGGATTTCCCCTGCTTCTTCAGATCAAGTATATGGTTTCTTAAAAATTCAGTGCCATCTGGATCAAGCCCGTTGAATGTCTCATCCATGAGATAGTTTCCTGAATCCTGAAACAGGCCAATGGCAATGTGTATTCTCTTCTTCATGCCATTGGACATGCTTCCTATTCTCTTGTTCATGTTTTCAGTCATTGATACCTTTGCCATGGATTCCTCGAAACGTTCCCTTATCTCCTTCCTGCTGTATGAAAGATAATTTCCGATCTCATGGAAAATATCCCTGGGTTTTTCCATGGCATCAAGCATGGGGAATTCAGGTATCCATGATACCTCTGAAGCAATATCCAGCTTTCTCTTGATTATTGAGATATCATTGATGAGTACATCACCTGCGGACGGATGCAATACACCACAGGCAATCTTCATTGTTGTCGTCTTGCCGGCACCATTCAGTCCGGCAAAACCAACTATCTCTCCGGGAGATATCTCGATGGATACATCCTTCAGGATCTTCTTCTTTCCAAACTCCCTTGAGATGTTCTGTATAATAATAGACAATAATTTTGCATGATAAATTTCTTACTTAACTCTTTTGTTAATTTGAAAACTTAATAATATATATTTATAAATATTAGTGTATTGCAATTCTAAGAAAAGTATTCTACATGGAAAAGTGATAAAGATTGCATCCTTTGCAGTGGTTATTTTATTCATTGCAATGTCTGGTGCAACTCTCGCTATAAGTGGGAATTCCTTGAGAAACGATTCAGTGACCCTGCATATTAAAAATAATAAAGTAAGAAGTTTTGAACTGGCTTCTTCGGAATTCTCTCGTGACTTATCTTTCGTAAACAACTGCAAGGACAATAATTGGGCAGGATATGGGTTCTTCAACATGCCATGGGACACTTTTGGTCATCCTGAGGAAATAAATTGGGTGTCTGAATGCGTTCATGTTCCTAACTGTGTCAAACCCGCTCCTTCCTCTGAAACTAGTGTAAGATCTTGTATATCAGGTTGGGATGCGCTATCTTCAAACAATCAAGGTGATAACATGTGGCAATCTGGATTCATAGTAAATCCTTATAGTGATCAAGTGAAACTATTTTCAGAACATTTCTACTGTGCTGCCAGTTATGGAGCATGTTTCTACAACTACACAAATAACGATAAAAAGCCTGTAACTCCTGGATCAAATCTTTACATCTACCTAACTTTCAATGGCAATAAATTCTGTTCAGTTATAACAGATGAAACAAATGGTGAGAGTTACCACATGTCAAGAAACTTTATCAATCAGCCTCTTAGCCCAAAATTCTTTCTATCTGTTATAGAAACTCCTCTGCATTATGGGCAACTAACGTCGGTTCCAACATTCAGCCAATTTGAAGTTAACACACTTTGCTATTACAGTGGTGGGGAAAGCATATCAGGATCTAATTCACACTGCACTGGGAGTTATGCTAAATATAATTTGTGTCAGAAATGTGGAACTCCTAACATAAAAGTTTCATTCAACCCTTACTATGTTGAAAATGATTACGAGGTCACCTATTTGACCTCCGATAGATGATTTTTTATGTGTAGATTTTAACACAAATTTTTTAAAATATTATTCCACAAAGTTAACTTCAGGATGAATGAAATAGATTCATCTTATTGCTCCTCTTTTCCGTAATATGGAACCTTAAATTTCACTCCCTTTCTAAGTAGTTCCTTTGATGATTCATACCCTGCATCTGCATGCCTTATAACTCCAATTCCAGGATCAGCGTTAAGTACCCTCTTAATCTTCTCCTCGGCCTCCTTTGTTCCATCAGCAACAAGTACAAACCCTGAATGGATTGCGTTGCCTATGCCTGTACCTCCGCCATGGTGCACTGAAACCCATGTAGCTCCCGAAGCTGTGTTCAGTAAAGCATTTAGTATTGGCCAGTCTGCAATAGCATCAGAACCATCCTTCATGTTTTCCGTTTCCCTGTAAGGGGATGCAACAGATCCTGTATCATGATGATCTCTTCCAATTGCAATGGGAGCAGAAAGATCTCCATCCTTTACCATGTCGTTCATTATTAGTCCGATTTTTTCTCTTTCTCCATATGCAGCGTAACATATCCTCGCTGGTAATCCCTGGAACTTTACCTTTTCCCTTGCAAGCTTCAACCATTTCACGAGATGATCGTTGTATCCGAGATGATATGAAATTGCCTCGTCAAGTTTGTAAATATCTTCCGGATCGCCGGAGAGTGCAACCCACCTGAATGGACCTGAGCCCACTGCAAACAGGTCCCTTATATAGGCAGGCACATATCCCTGTATCTCAAACGCCCTGTTTTCTCCGCCCTCCTTTGCCCTTGTTCTCAGATTGTTGCCATAATCAAAAACCTTAGAACCATATTCCTTCATCTTCAGGATTGCCCTAACTTCTTTGACTATGGATTCATAAACCTTCTTCCTGTATGCCTCGAAATCATCTTCCCTGAACTTTGCAGCACTATCAACAGTATATCCTTCGGGTATGTAACCTAAATTGAGATCATGGGCCGCTGTCTGATCCGTCACTACATCCGGGACTATTTTCTTTCTGGCAAGTTCATCAAAAATTGTTGCCGCGTTTCCCAGTAAGCCAATTGATACAGGTTTCTTATTCTTCACATATTCATCCTTGATCCTTAGGGCGTCCTCAAGGTCCTTCGCCTGTACATCTAAATATTTTCCCTTCAACCTTCTGTCTATCTTCTCCTGATCCACATCCACTACTATTCCCACACCGTTGTTCATCGTGATTGCCAGTGGCTGTGCACCCCCCATCTCTCCGAGACCAGCTGTCAGTACCCATTTTCCCTCGAGATCAGGCTGATTGAAGTCCTTCCTTGCCATTGCGTGCAATGTTTCATATGTGCCCTGAAGAACGCCCTGGCTCCCAATATAAATCCATGATCCGGCAGTCATCTGCCCGAACATTGTAAGACCCCTTTTTTCAAGGTCCCAGAATATATCATCTGTTGCCCATCTTGGTACTATCTGGGCATTTACTATTAAGACACGTGGTGCTTCCTTTGTTGTTTTGAATGCGCCCACTGGCTTGCCTGACTGTATAAGTAATGTTTCATCATTATACAGTTCCTTCAGCATTGCAACGATTTCATCAAAATCCTTCCATGTCCTCGCGGCCTTCCCCTTCCCTCCATAAACTATCAGATTTTCAGGGTCCTTTGCCACTTCTGGATCAAGATTATTCATGAGTAGACGAAGTGCGGCTTCCTGCTGCCAACCCCTGGCGTTTAATTTTTTACCTCTTGGAGCCCTTATTTCTTTATATTCTCTCATAATTGTGTAAGGAAAAATAGTTTAATAACTCTTCTTCACCTAATAAGGGTAAGATTCGTTGATTACTGTATTCGGTTTACGAACATATTTCTCAGTCTTTGCTGGAATAGTAAAGACTCCCACCAAATGCCAGAGCCCATATTATATTTGGAATTAATATCAGTCTCTCGATTCCTCCTACTCCGAGCCCCAGGTCATAGTTGTTGGAGACTTCTATGGTCAGGGTAAAGAGAATCAACGCTATCAGGCCAAAAGCTCCGAGAATGGCCCATATTATTGCCATTCCATCCCTCTTTTTCGACAGGACAAAGAATGAGGCGATTGATGCGAACACGAATGCAAATAATGCAAATATTAGGTGGATGTCTCCAAAATGTTCATTGAATGTTCCAACACCTGCTGCCCCTATTCCTGAAAGGATAAGAGATACTGTTACCCCCCTGGAATAATTTTTTAGAAATATACCGGATAACACCTCAAATATTCCCAGCACTATAATGCTGATGTCAAAAATATAGGGCGTACTATCAATTCCAAGATGGCTTATGGTATTGTTTGATATACTGTATCCCTTGTCCACAAAAGCAGCTATATTAAGGAATATGAAAAACTGGGCTATACCTAGGAAAAGGAACAACCCTCCATATTTGAAGGCTTTATTATTACTTGATGCCATAAAATATCAGTGACTTATAGAATTTAAACTATACTATAAATTAATTTCATTTAATAATCAAAATGGAAATGTGTACTGAATTAAGTTTAATTCATTGTTTTTTCCAGAAAATTCTTTGTTTCTATCATTGATTGCGCTATATGTTCCTTCTCCGTGAAGCCATGACCCTCCCTTGGAAATAGAAGCAATCTTACATCCTTTCCGTTTTCCTTTAGAGCACGGTAGAACTGGAATGACTGGCCGGGTGGAACGCATGGATCGGATTCTCCATGCATTATGAGAAGCGGGGTCTTTATGTTTTTTACGTACCTGATGGGTGAGAATTTCACGAACTTATCAAAATCAAGGGCTTTCTGGGCGTACTGGATTTCATCCCACTCGGGAATGTTTGTCGTACCATGGAAACTGACCCAGTCAGAAATTCCAAAAAGTGCTATTGCTGACCTGAATATGTCTGACTGTGTAATAGTCCACTGCGTCATGAACCCACCGTAGGAACCACCTGTAATAGCTATTTTATTCCTGTCAGAATATCCTTCATTAATGAGGAATTGAATGCCTGTAAGCACATCATTCAGATCCATTCCTCCCATGTCACCGTAGTTGAGCCCTGCGAACTTCCTTCCTCTTCCTGTACTTCCTCTGAAATTTGGCATGAAAATAGAGTATCCTTCGGGATGAAGGAATGAATACCTGTCCAGGAATGTTTCCTTTACAGAACCTGTTGGACCTCCATGAACAATTACAAGAGTTGGCAAATTTTTTCCTGGGTTTCTAAGGAAACCGTTTATGTCAAGACCATCAGTGGATTTCCAGGATACTGACTTCCACTCATAGCTTTTTATGTCTTTCATTTTCTCATTGTGTGACGTGATCTGGTGATCCTTACTATCAGCAACATTAATTACTGCAATCTCCGGTGGAGTGCTCTGATCTGAAAAATCTATGAATATCTTTCCCTGGACATAAATAAAATCAGGGGCTATTCCAGGTCCCACATTTCCACGCTTTTTCCACAATATTTCCTGACTGCCATTGGAGAATCTCTCAATCATAAAATATTCTTTTTCCTGACAGATTGCAAGTAGACTGCCATTCTCATCCCATCTGGAGCCGCTGTAGCTTCTTTCTGCATCAGAGGTCAGATCTGTAACTTTGCCTGAACTGGTCTCAAGGAGCATTAGATCTCCTGTTGTTACACCCCTGTCACTCCATATGGATTCAACAAAGCTCAGCTTGGAAGCATCGAATGAAATTGAGGGTAGTGCCACCTGTCCATTGCCCGGTCTGTAGATTTTCTTCCATGATCCGTTCATATTTATTTCTGCAAGATAATTCTCAAACCAGCTCCCTTCTCTGGGAGAATCCGATGAAACTGTGTAAATCTTACCGCTTTTATAATCGAACTCCCATACCTGGGGTATATCCTTAAGTTCAGTGAAACCCTCTGTTAGCCTGAGCATGAATATTCTGTTTTTTTCATCAGATTCTTCAAAGAAATGCCCATCATCTGCCTTCTCGATCTTTTCCTTTGACTCAGGTAATGTAAGCATTATGATCTCATTTTCCAAGCCCCACCTGTAGTCAATGGGAGAACCGGGGCACTTTAACTCCATTTCAGATTTCTCCTTCAATTTCCTTATGTGAAGATTCCAGCTATCATCTGTGCTGGAGATATAAGACAGATAGTTTCCGTCCATAGAAAATTGCGGAAGAGAGAGTTGATGACCTGTTTCTGTGATTAATTCCTCAGATCCAGACTCAAGATTCTTCACAACGATTTTGCTTTCCTGAGGTTTCTTGAACTCCTTATATCCCCTGCCTAGCGCGTAACTTAATAATTTTCCATCACCGCTTACAGTTTTCCCAGTTACAGTGTAGAGCTCGAAAATGCTTTCAATAACAGGTTCTCTTGACATCTTGAATCATTGATTCCTGATATTTATAATTATTTAAGGCTCACGATTACTCCCTTTACTTTTATTATACGTAGGAGATTTCGTGTGTTTGTAACATAATACAATGCGAATATGCATTGAACTGGTGACCACTGTGATCAGATTTTTCTTAAAGTATTTCTAATAAGAAAGATTACCAGTTTAACGCCACTGTGGCTTAGTAGGTAGAGCAGCTGATTTGTAATCAGCAGGTCGGGGGTTCAAATCCCTCCAGTGGCTCTTTTTTACTTTATGAAGCAAGAAACCTTGAATTATCATCCTACTTGATATGAAATGATAAATCTAATGTTGCAGAATGAATTGATCTAAACTTCAACTGCCTCCAGATTTCGGGTCTGTGCTTGTCTTATCACTGGAAACTTGATTCGAACCGTTTATTATTCTTTCAAGCATATCAAGGTAGCTGTTATAAAATTCCTCACCTTTGTTCGTTATTTCAACAACTATACGTGGTGAGGTGAATATGGAAACGTCGCGAGTAGTTACAAATCCAAACTTCTCAAGTTTGTTAATATGGTTTGAAATGCTCCCCTTCCCACATCCAGTAAGTTTCATAAGATCTGTAAGTCTCATTCTCTTACCTATACCAAGAGACATGATTATAATAAGTCTTATGGAAGATTTGAAAGGTGTTGTGGTTATCTCCTCTGCGAGTTGAGAGAGAATGAAACGCCTGAAGCTATCCGGATCAACAGGTTCACTGCCCATTTAATCCCTCCAAGTAATCTGGAGCATGATAAATAAAACTGAAGGAACTTAGCAGCAGAATTGATAGAACAACACATACTATTAGATACGCGACAATTTCTGGTATCTTTACTGTAGAAACATATGTGCTTGCAATAGAACTAAAGATGCTGAAAATTACTAAAACTAAATATGAAAAGAAGACTGTATATCCTTCAAAAGGGACCTTTCCGAATGTGTTAAGAAGACCCTGAAGGAGTATAATATCAAAGATCAAATAAACGAGCATGAAGATTATGTTAGATATTACACCTTTTAAGGGGATATCTATTATATTTACAGCTATTGCTGCAAAAATAGATAGAAGAAATAACCCGAGGATGACATTTCTCCAAGCTTTTGTTCTGTTTCTGTTCCGATAGGAAGGATTCTGAGCAGTGCGTTCCCTGAATTTAACTATCCTCTTGAAATTCTCAAATAATCTGAACCAATAAAAAATCACCAGGAAGAAAGTCCCTATCTGAACTGCCTGGTTTAGAGCTTTGATCCAATAACCGGGACTAATGAAAAAACTGATTAGTGGCAGAAATATAATGTCAACTAAAACCAGAATTGCAATTAATCCAAACAGTATACCCCAAACCCGTCGCATTACATAATTTTGAAACCCTAGAACGTGATCATTTATTTGCATCACGGACATCAATATTTGAGTGGAGTCCTCTACATCTTCATCCATATTACTGTACCTCATTAGCCTTCGTTTAACTTTCCCCTAGTACATTCCTTTTTTTCACGTTTCCCATTTCTTGTTCAACTTTGTTCTATTTCTCCTCTTGTAATGACGAAGATGATGCATAAATATTTATTTGGTTTGACATCTATTTTTCGTTGTTGACAATTGATAGAAATATATCCTCCAGT
The DNA here is from genome assembly GCA_027310185.1 of Thermoplasmatales archaeon. Taxonomy (GTDB): domain Archaea; phylum Thermoplasmatota; class Thermoplasmata; order Thermoplasmatales; family Thermoplasmataceae; genus Cuniculiplasma. Next base: position 62,548 of record DAIDBH010000010.1, on the reverse strand, counting down.
GAAATCTTGCCCTCGGTTAATGAATACAGAGAACTTCCAGTGTTTCTAGAAATTCTTGTAATTTCATCAAAATATCCATTCTGTTTTTCAGTATAGATAGAGATGACATTTCTTAAATTTTTGTCGATGTCTACACTGACAACACCCTCTATTTTACCAATGAGCTTGATGATCTCATCGTTTAAAAAAGAAAATTCTGCAACATATTTGAAGCTCCCTTTCATGTTTTTTAGAAGATCAGACATTTTAGACTGCAACACTGTTCGACCCCCATCTATAATTGTCGCATTTGAACATAACTTCTCAACTTCAGTAAGCTGATGATCTGAGAGTAGAACAGTCTTACCTTCTGAAACGAATTCTCTTAATAAATATCTTAATTTGGAGGCGGAAGATGGATCCAGACCTGCTGTAGGTTCATCAAGAATTAGCAAATCTGGGTTACCCAGCATGGCAACAGCAAGATCAAGTCTTTGCATCATGCCTCTACTGTACTTTGAAACCTTTATTTCTGAAACATCCAGTAGATCAACTTCCTCCAATAAATTGTTCGTATCATTCTTAATCTCTGCTTTGTCCAGTCCCTTCAAATACCCATAAGTTTGCATGCACTCCTTCCCCGTTAAATTTCTGGGAAAAGATGGAATATCTGATGAGTACCCAATTCGGGATTTTACCTTTGGATTGTTGTTTATGAGTTCTTCACCATCTATTTCTATCCTTCCGTTTTCAGGAAATATTATACCCATAATACATTTCATGGTTGTGCTCTTCCCCGCGCCATTGTTTCCCAGCAAGGCGTGTATTTTTCCCTTTTCAACATTCAGATTTACCTCTCTTATTCCTTTCCCGTTTGAATAGATTTTACTCAGATTTTCTACAGTTAACGCTTCCATTTTCATCATCCCTTCAATTCCATTTTACGGAATTTGATGAAGCCTGCCAACAAAATGAAAAATACTTCAATTGAGGCAGAAGAAATGATTAATGCTGCAAATTTCCATGCCTGCACATTTAATTTCGTAGTGGAGTTTAATGCAGTATAAGAAAAGTGAAGTACTTTATTTGGGTCGATTATGTAAACATGGATTGCGGCTGGAATCAGAGACATATTTACAAATGGAATTGCGAAGGTTTCGTACAATGTGCCACCCTTCAGAGTAACAATGCCATAAACTACCGTGAATAGTACCCATATACCAAAGAGTATCCCAAAAACAAAGGAAGTTTGCCTGATAAAAGTCCCAAGGAGGAATCCTAGTGATGCGAATCCAATAAGTAGAAGTGTTAACCCAAGCAGGAATACAGGGGACCATACAAAATAACCCTGCTGGCCTGATAAGATATATGCACAGGCAATGGAAATGGTAATGAATAACAACCCATACAATAAAGAGAGCAAAAACTTTTCAAGAAGTTTCCCAAGGTAGATTTCACTACGATGTAATGGCAGGGAAAACAACTTAGAAATTGTACCATTTTCAAATTCCTCTGCCATGACATCTGTCCCAAGCATTCCTCCTACAAATAGTGCCATTAGTCCGGTTATTATAGTCGTAAAGATTTCTGAAGTGGTATACATCCATGCAGATGTGGTTCTCACATAAACAAAAAAGTAACCAGAAGCAAATTTTGGGAGCAGATAATCATAAGACAGGGAAAGAAATACAACTATAGCTAACAATACATATGTTTTCACCGCTTTTAGATCCAACAATGCCTGATATCTTGCAACTGCTAGTGTCCTGTTCATATAGCTTAATCATGCGCTTAGTTAAAACCTGTCAGATGCGTTCAAATTTTGAACCTATCAGAGACTTATTAGCAAAATATTCAAAAGAGCCGCTTGTTTAAGGAATTCACTGTTCTAGTTCACCAGAGATGATCATGACGTGGAGATTTTTTCAATGCCATCTAGAGAAGTTCGTTGACAGAACTTCCCAGGAAGATTAGGTTACTGTGACCCCAGCACCATCAGCTGCCTGTTTAATTTCCTGAAGTATATTTTCTTCAAGTTTGTTTCCTGCACCCCATCGTATGTTAAGAATGCCTGATCCACCCCCTACTCTGCCAAAATCTATCTTCTGCTCAGAGCCATCATAGAAAGATAGAAAGATGAATCCAATTGTATCGTTACTTCTGAAGAAAAAGGTTGAGCCTGCCATATTTAGTGCTTCCACATTTCCAGATTTATAGAATTTTGTGAATGACACTTCCTGAACATTCCTGCTGAAAATATTTTCCAAATCTCCATGCTCTATCTTTCCTGATACTGTTACAGACATCATGATCCTTAAAAACATTCTAAGTATAAATTATTTCCCAATGAATGAAAAATATTAACCCCCCATAGACACTAGATCAAAAATGAAACAACCGGCCATTTAGGACAGGATTCTGAATTTTTTCAATGTTTCCTGGAAATAATTAAATAACATTTAGAAATATATATATGGCAAAAAGCCAGGAGGTTTGAATGACATGTTTTATTATAGTAACGTTTCAGTTAAGTTAGATGCCTGGTTTTGTGTTGAATGATTTTTAGATTTCCAAAAGATCAGGTTTTTGAAATCAATAGATTGGGTTGCATTATGGTGCGTACATGCTTCCTTTAACTTTACGGAATGAAAAACGTGTTCTATTCATCTTTTTAAGGGAGGAAAAATGCCTAATAGGGAATATCTAGACAAAAGTACAAAATGGAAGATAAAGAATGGCAAGATCAGCTTCGAGGAGCCATCATACAGCGATGTGACAGAAGCAATAATTGACAGTGGACTCGCGACAAGAGTAGGGAAACTATTGGGCTCTGGAAAGGAGGCCGATGTTTATCTGTGCATGGATAGGAACGATCTCATCTCTGTAAAAGTATATCGTCAATACAGGACATCTCACAGGGATCATAGCACAATAAAGCTGGACACAATAAGCAATATAGCCGTAAGAGAATTTGAACTTCTTAATTACGCGTATCAAGGAGGTGCGAGTGTTCCGGAACCATTTAAGAGAGTTGAAAATATGTTTTCCATGCAATATCTTGGAACAGAAATGTCTCCTGCACCTTTACTTCAACGAGTTGAACTCAGAGATCCGGATAATTTCATGAAGCTGACCTTGAACGGAATTGAACAATTGGCAGTAGCAGGGATTATACATACAGATCTGAGTCCTTTCAACATACTTGTGTTGGATGATGAGCCATGGTTCATTGATCTGGCGGATGCAATCAGAGCGGATCGACTTGGTATCCCTCCGTGGTTAAGATTGGAGGAGGCAAGAAGTGCCCTTATTAAGGGGTTATCTTCTCTCCAAAAATACTTTGACAGATACATGATTTCGTTTGATTCAAGGGGAGTTCAGAACTCAATAATTGAAAAAATTGATAAATTTGGAAATGCCTGAATGGACTGGTCTATCATTCTAATTTAGTCTCCTATACCTTCCACGGAGAATGCCTGTTGAAAATTTAATCTGGCGTTGATTGGAAGCAAAATCCCACATACGGATCGGAAGATGTCACATGAATGAATTTCCATTGAAACAAATGATCTCTTTATTATTATACTGTATATTATGCATTCAAAATGGGAAGTGATGTTGTTCAGGTATCGATGAAAGATGTTGCCAGATTTTCTATCTTGCGACAGCATCTCTCTGGAAGCAACCGCAAGAAGTCGAATGAAAAGCAAAAAATTTTAGAAGTTTTTCATGATTTAAAATACGTCCAGCTGGATCCTGTATATACAGTTGAAAGAAGTCATTACCTTACCCTCTGGAGCAGAATTGGTAGTTTCAACAGGCAGAACCTTCTGGACCTGATATACAGAGATCATCTTCTGGTTGAGTCCTATGCTCATCAGGCATCTATTTCAATTGCTGAGGATTTCCATATCTTGAGAATGAGTATGAATGAAAGAAGGAAGAATTACTTGATGGCACATCCTGAGATTAAGTCTTCAATTGATGAAATTAAAGAGTTTGTAAGATCTAATGGTCCTACTACTTCAAATAAACTTTCAGAGTTAAAAATCAAATCAGAACTCAGTGGGTGGGGGCATGAAAGAAAGGTGAACCTACTTCTTGATCTGATGCACAGGACTGGTGATCTCATTGTAAGTGATAGGACATCATCAAACCAGAAAGTGTGGGATATTCCTGAAAATTACTTCGACTGCTCAATGAAGAAGGACTTGATTGAAAGGAAGGAGGCAGAAAAGATAGTGTTCCAGAAATCTCTTGAGGCGCTGGGAATTGCTACTCCAGAACAGATCAGCAGGCATTATGCTCCTGTTACTTTTCCCCATCTGATGCAGGTTGTGAAAGAACTTCAGGATGGATCAGTGATAGTACCTGTAGAGATAAAAGAAAATAGTTCAGGGACAAGGAAGAAATGGTTCATACTGAAAAAGGATTTACCAAATCTAGAAAAACTGGAAAATAATTGGAGACCGGTATCTGTATTACTTTCCCCCTTTGATAATTTAACTATAGACAGGAAGAGGACACAGGAGATATTCAATTTTGATAGCAGGATGGAAATGTATGTTCCAGAGCAAAAAAGAAAATACGGCTTCTACTGCATGCCGTTCCTTCATGGTGATAAAATTGTAGGAAGAGTTGACCTTAAATTAGATCGCAAGAATAGAGAGCTTAAGATAAATGCGATCTATGATGAAGGTAGAAATTTTTCCAGGAAGAGGACACTGGGAGCAATGACTGAATCCATAAATTTGCTGTCAGAATTCCTGAATGCTTCATCTGTTAAAATTCCTCAGACCATTCAGTATAGTAGGTAGGAAGTTTATCTCAAAGTCTTCCTTTGACATAATTATAGATTGTAGTTGTATTTTATATTAGATAGGTACTTGATGGGAAGAAGTCCAACTCTGGAGTGGCTTATTCATGGTTATTTGACTCTCTGTTGAAAAGCGAAACAACAAACGTGTGTATTAAGAATTTGAGTGTCAGTAAGTAATGCCCATTGGATATGACTGCATGAGATATATTTTGGATTTTATGTAAAAACAATGCTGATTCGTGATGAAATCATAGTGAAATCTTTTAAAGAAAAGTTTATATTGCTAGATAATATCTAGCACGATGAACACAAAAAGAAGTGGTTTATTTTATAGGTAATGAAAAAGCAGAGGACAATCTTGAAAAATTAAGGGAAGAGCTTCTATCGAACACCAGAGAAATTACAGAAATGTTCAGGAAGAGGATAGAGATATCACGCCTTATATTTCAGGAAAAACTAAGGAAAGGGGCTGATCTCCGGGACAGGAACCAGGAATTGAAAGTCATCCGGAGAATTGGTGTACGGTCAGCTGAGGAGCGCAGTTTTATTAATGCGTTGTTTGAACTCACTACCCGTGCCCAGGCTGGGTTGATAAGCGAATATTCCCCAGAGGAGCGTGAATGCAGGACGGCAGAATATGAAATTGGAAGAATTGTCTGTCTTACAGGAGATGAAATATACCACACTTGTGACAGGGAGCATCCCTTCATTAAGGCGGCAATTTCAAGAGGTTCGCATATAATAAGGGGGAGCACTGATAATTATGACCTAAAAATCAGTATAAAAACAGATGAGCTAAATCTCAGGATAGATGCTTTCAATAGTGAACTGAGGAAATTTTCCTTTGATAGTTTGATGGAAAAGGGCGGATTCAAGAAAATTCTTGTGGAGTGTGACTGAAATGAAGATACTGATCGTGGGTTCTTCCGGTAGGTTTGGTACCACCTTGATGCATTTATTCAGTAACTATGGTCATGATGTGGAAGGGGTGGATATCCAGAATTACGGGATGTTAAACGAAGAAATGAAAAAATCTGATTTCATCTTTCTGGCCGTTCCAGCTTCTGTTGCTATGGACATTATAGAAAAGTTTGGGGCTTCCAGGAAGATTATCGAAGTATCTTCCTCGAAGGATCCGTTCCGGAAATTTGCAGACAGGATAATAAGTATACATCCACTTTTTGGCCCTCTTTCAATAGATGACCAGAAATTAAGAAATATCCTGTTTATTACAGACATTTCATTTCATGGCTCAGAAGATATTATCTCCACCCTATTCCCGGGTTATAATGTCATTTCCATGAAGTCTGAAGAGCATGATCGCCTGATGATAGAACTCCAGGTAATCCCATACCTGATTTCCATGTTATCTTCAAGAATTTCCAATAAAACTGAACTGAAAACAAGATCGAGAATCATTATGGATCAGGTGTCTGATATCTGTTCGCTGCAGGGTCCCTCAACACTTATTGACACCATCAGATTGAATCCATTTTCAAATGACGCACTAGAGACAATGAGAAGAACCATTGATGATCTGAGAGGTGAGATCTTTGATAATAATACCGAATGATGAAGCGAATGAACCCTTCGTGAAAGATGCACTTATGGATTCTTCAATGACGTTCCGGAAGGTCAATCTTTATGGAAAGAGCCTTTTCATCACTAATTACTCCTCCACAGATGTGGAATACATACCTATCAAGGATGCAACGGTGATCCCTGATGGCCTTTATTCAAGAAAGGTAAAACAGGAGTCTACTTTTGTCACTGTGGGAAACGTGAAGATAGGCAGCGGGAAACTTGTGGTTGCTGCTGGGCCATGCGCAGTTGAATCGGATGAACAGTTGATGGAAATTGGTGAGAGGGTTAAGGAATTGGGTGCAGACTTGCTGAGGGGTGGAGCTTTCAAACCCAGGACAACTCCATATTCCTTCCAGGGTCTCGGGATGAAAGGAATTAAAATGATGAAGAAAGTTAGTGATTCCACTGGACTCCCAACTGTTTCTGAAATTATGGATATATCAGATTACAAGCATTTTGAAGGAAATATTGACATGCTTCAGGTAGGCTCAAGGAATTCACAGAACTTTTCACTTCTGCGATTCCTCGGCCAGAGAGAAGTGCCGGTACTTCTGAAGAACGGAATGGGAAATACAATATCAGAATGGCTCAACTCTGCTGAATACATTCTCTCAGGTGGTAATGGAAACGTTGTAATGTGCTATCGCGGTGTGAGAAGCTTCGAGGACAGCACACGATTCATGATGGATAGTGGTGCCGTACCTGTCCTCAGGGAAAGATCGCATTTACCAGTTTGTGCAGATCCAAGCCATCCTGCAGGAAAGAGAGAGTATGTAGAGACTCTCGCTATGGCAGCAGTAGCTTCTGGAGCGGATATGCTGGAAATCGAAGTACATAACAATCCTGATAAGGCTCTTTCTGATGCAAAACAACAGCTAGATTTCAATGGGTTCTCGAGATTGATAAAGAATGTGAGAAAATTGAAGGAAATTGTTGGATAAATTAACTCCCAAACCTAAAATCTGGGGATAATTAATCCTGAAAATAGTCCTCCTTGAAATGATACTTGAACAGCCATTCATAGTGGCCACGAAGTGATCCCCAGTAAATTTCTTCCATCACTTTATTTTCATGTTGATGACTGTTTGGTTCAGGTCCCTCAGTCATCGTCATTTTTTCATCAGGTCCTGTGAATATAACGACTGAAGTACTTTTTTCACTCAATTTAATTAGCTGTAAGTCTTTTTTGCCATCCTAAACAAGCAAAATAATCCTGATTAAATGGATATTTACAACCCAAGTAGATGATGATTTTCCATTTTAGCCCTATTGAGTTTTTGATCTGCTTCTGTACTCACTGTCCAGTGTTGTGAACTTCGCAGTCAACTGGTTGGCTACATTGTCCTTTTCAGGTCCAGGTAGATACTGTTCCACAAGTCCAAAAAGCCCGTTTTCTTCCTTGTAAACATGCTGAAGCATTATCCTTGCAATCTGCCCACTTTTGCCTATTATCTCCTCCTGTGTAGGTGCTATTTCCTGTTCTCCTTCATATATCCTTGGTTTATGAATTCCGTTGAACATACTTTTCACAGATACGTGTTCTGCAGAAATTATTCGTATGGGCTCCTCGAATTCCATATATTGCCTCAGATAGGGGCTAAATATGGGTATGAGAACAGTATCTTCCAGTGAAAAATGAACTTTTATCGTATAATCGATATGCTTTAAAAATTCAGTGATATCAATTTTGTTGCCCAGGAAATCCTCTGTTATTCCAACTGTCGTATAATGCTGATCCCTCAATAACTGTGTTGCTTTAGAGCCTTTAAAATTCATTGAGTCCCTGTAGCTCATGAATATTCATTTGCCCGGGTTATATAAGCTTAATTGCCACTCCTTGGGATGATATTCTCATTATCAAAGGATATCATTTCTGTAATTCTCAATTTTTATGAGTTTATAATTAAGATGTAGAAAATATAAGAAATGCCACTTATATCATGTCATTGCGGCAGATAGTCAATCAACGCAGCACTAGATAACGATTCCATTTCTGAAATCTCACTTCCCGTAAGTTTGAATGATACTGAATCAGCATTTTCCTTTGCCTGCTTAATGTTCTTAGCACCTGGAATTGGTATAACATCCTTCTTTGAAATCAACCAGTTCAGAGCAATCTGCGCTGGTGTCTTTGAGTATTTCTCACCTAGGGACCTTAACAGGGTAAGGACATCCTTTACGGCTTCGAGATTCTTTGGGGCAAAAAGCTCATTTCCTTCCCTAACGTCACCTTTTGGTATATTGCCCGTGTTGTACTTTCCGGTCAGAACACCCTGTGCCAGTGGACTCCATGCAATTATGCTTATGTGGTGCTTTCTACAGTATGGAATCACCTCTTCTTCTATGTTTCTCTGCAGCAAATTATACCTTACCTGATTTGAGACTATTGGAACGTCTCCCAGTATCCCTCTCGCCTCTTCTATGTCCCTGACTGCAAAGTTGCTTACCCCTATTGCCCTGATTTTACCCTCTTCGTATAGTTTTTTCATAGCTTTAAACGTATGGCTAAGAGGGATCTGTTCCCATGGATCTGGCCAGTGAATCTGATAAAGATCTATATGGTCTATACCGAGTCTCTGAATACTAGCACTTGCAGCCCTTTGCAGTTCATCATATCTGAGGTGCGCCCCATAGACTTTTGTTGCCACGAAGAAATTTTCCCTGCCATATTTTTTTAATGCCCTTCCCAGTACCTTTTCACTGTTTCCATTTCCATATTGCTCTGCCGTATCCACAAAATTGATTCCATTCTTCTTTGCCTCACCTACTGCTTCTATAACACCATCTTCATCAGCATTCCAGGCATTGCTTGCCTGCCATAACCCCATGCCAACTCTTGAAACCTTTAATTCTTTGTTTCCACCTAAAGACATATACTCCATGTTTCCTTATTAAAAAGTTTAGTATAAAATTATCTTTACCATATGAAATAGGATGGTCTGGTAAATGTTTTTAAATAAGAACATAAAAAAATTGTAGTATCTTAAAAATGAATTTGATAATCTATGTCTTATGGAGATTTTTTTGAGAATTTTAAACCCGGACCCACTGGAATTGTCCTGGGTCTTATGCTGTTAACAATAATTGCAAAACTGGTATAAGCCGCGAAAAATGCTGCAAGTATTCCAAAGTATCCTCCAAGATGTGTCATTATTGTGCTGTTATAAATTGCGCCTGCCCCGAGCAGTATGAATGTAATCCAGAGGGTAAGGAATGTCAGATTCAGAGTCACGTTTAGCATCATTGCCCCAGCCCACATATAAAGCGTAAATATTCCCCATAATACAAGTGCCCATCCTACAGCGACCGCTGGTAAAGTAGATACAATATGCGTGTCTGCGAGCAGGTTGAGAAAAGCATAGAATAACCAGAATGCTCCATAACTGCTGAATGCAGTAAATCCAAAAGTGTTTCCACGTCTCATTTCCCAGGAGCCAGCGATAAGCTGTGCTAATCCACCGTAGGCAACTGCTAGGGGAACCACAACTCCGACACCCGCTGAGCTTATAAAACCAGCGTTTATAAAGCTCAACAGGAATGTTGTAAAAGCAAAAGCTGCAAGACCCAGTGGAGCCGGGTCAGCAGCAAGTGCTTTGTTAAATGGGTTTGCTTCTGTAGTTTCCATAAACCTACCACCTTCCTTTCAGCAAGATAGAACAATTCTTTGCCATACAAAATATACATATGATTCATATTTAATTTTTTAGCAGATGGGCGAAGGTTTAAGTACAATTCTTTTAATAGAAGCTATATGGCAGAAAGAACTGAAAACAGGGAAGTACTTCCAACTGAAGAGAGATATCACCCCGGCATGGGTTCCTTTGAAAGGACATACAGGGATTCCATAGAACATCCTGATGAATTCTGGTCCAAGGCAGCCACAATTCTTGACTGGGACAGGCGCTGGGATATGGTTCTGGATGATAGCAACCCTCCATTTTACAGATGGTTTGTCAATGGAAAATTGAATGTTTCTTATAATGCAGTAGACAGACACCTGCTTTCACACAGGAGGAACAAGGCCGCCTTCATTTGGGTAGGCGAGAATGGGGAGGAAAAGATCATAACATATGATGGTCTTTACAGAAGGGTTAACAATCTTGCCTTTGCACTTCTGAATCTTGGAATAAAGAAGGGAGACAGGATACTGATTTATCTTCCAATGATTCTTGAAGCTCCAGTTGCAATGCTTGCAGCAGCAAGGATAGGAGCAACTTTCTCATTCGTCTTTGCAGGTTTTGGGGCCTCAGCAGTGGCGGAAAGGATTGAAGATGCGAAGGCGAAGATGGTAATAACAGCAGACGGAGGTTACAGGAACGGAAAAATCGTGGAACTGAAGAAGATTATTGATGAAGCGCTGGAACAGACCTCCACTGTATCAAACGTCATAGTTGTAAGAAGAACGGGCCATAACGTATCCATGCAGGAAGACAGGGATATATGGTATCATGATGTAGTAAGGGATGGGATGAACTATGTAAAGCCTGTAGAAATGGACTCTAATGATCCCCTGTATATTCTTTACACCTCTGGAACAACAGGGAAGCCAAAGGGTGTTGTCCATGGAAACGGTGGATATGCAGTGTGGGTTGCAAATACGCTGAAATGGGCTTTTAATCCCGATGAGGATGACAGGTGGTGGTGTGCAGCAGATATAGGATGGGTTACTGGTCACAGTTATATTGTTTTTGCCCCCCTTATCCTTGGCCTCACCTCAGTAATGTATGAGGGATCAATAACATATCCAGAACCTGATCGGATGTGGGAGATTATAGAGCGTTACAGGGTGAATATACTGTATACTTCCCCAACCGCAATCAGGACTCTCATGCGTTTTGGAGAAAAGTATCCAAAAATGCACGATCTGTCTACGCTGAAAACGCTTGGAACCGTTGGAGAACCAATAAACCCTGCCGCATGGAAATGGTACTATGAGAATATAGGCAATTCAAAGTGCCCAATCATTGACACTTACTGGCAGACAGAAACAGGAGGCTTTGTAATTGCTCCTGCCCTGGGAATAGGGCTGCCACCTCTGAAACCAGGATCAGCAACTTTCCCAATGCCCGGCATTGACCCGGTAATTCTGGACGATAACGGAAAGGAGGTAAAGACTGGTGAGAAGGGATTCATAGCCTACAGGAAACCGTGGCCTGGAATGTTTCTGACACTGAATAATGATCCTGGTAGATTCAAGAGTGTATACTTTGAGAAGTTTAACGGAAAGTATTATTGCGGTGACTATGCGGTTAAGGACAGCGATGGATATTACTGGTTGCTTGGAAGAGCAGATGAAGTTCTCAAGGTGTCTGGCCACAGGCTGGGTACAATAGAAATAGAGGACGCACTCATTTCCTCAAGGGAAGTTGCAGAAGCTGCCGCATTTGGTAAACCCGACGAGACAAAGGGAGAGAGTATAGTGACTTTTGTGGTCATTAAGGATGAATTCAGGGGAACCCCTGAAATTATATCCACTCTCCGTAAGAGAATCAGGGAAGAACTTGGACCAATATATGTTCCGGACGAGATACACATTGTAAACACCCTTCCTAAAACAAGAAGTGGAAAGATAATGAGGAGGGTGGTGAAAGCGGTGTTCCTTGGTCAACTGCCAGGAGATATCAGTACCCTTGAGAGTTCCGTATCGGTTGATGAGATAAGGGCAGCCATAGAAACATTCAAGAAAGAAACAAGCAGATAAAAACTGTTTGAACATAAGTAAATTTCTTCCAATCTTTTTACGATTCAATTAATCCCTAATATCAACATCTGTAAGCCTGGCATTTTCATTTTAAAGAAAGGTTCAAACATCAGGAATGAACATATATACATAGTATCATTGATGAAACATTATGAAAAGAATTAATGTCTGCATAGCAGGAGCAACAGGATGGGTTGGAAAAGTCCTCACAGAAAAAGTCCTTGAATCAAGTGATCTCAATCTTTCCGGAGCAGTTTCAAGAAAAGCTTCAGGGATGAATTTGAGAAGTGTTTTTCCAGGAAGCGGTAAAGAGTTGAAATTTGAGCCTTCAGTAAAAAGGGCTCTAAATGAAGAAACTGATGTCCTGATTGATTATACATCTCCCGATGTTGTTAAGGAAAATGTGCTTTATGCCATTGATCATGGTGTCAATGTTGTTGTGGGCACATCTGGTCTTATTGATGAAGATTATGGAGAAATTGACCGTAGGGCAAAGAACAGGAATGTTGGAGTTTTCGCTGCAGGGAACTTTGCAATTTCGGCTGCACTGCTTCTTCACTTTTCGTCAATTGCATCCAGGTATATGCCTGGCTGGGAAATTATAGACTACGCGTCCTGGAATAAAATAGACTCTCCCAGTGGTACTGCACTTGAAATTGCCAGCAGATTGTCTTCAATCAGCAGGCCTGAGATCAGGGTTTCAGATGAACAGATGACAGGGTTGAAAGAAAGCAGGGGTGTGGATCTTGGAGGTACAAGGGTCCATTCTGTGAGACTCCCCGGATTCATCATAGGGACAGATGTAATATTTGGAGGAGATGATGAAAGATTGACTTTAAAATTTGACGCTGGAACGAAGCCAGATACATACGTTGAAGGTACCCTGATGGCAACAAGAAATGTCATAAACATGAAAGGGCTGACCAGGGGGCTTGACAAGCTTATTTTCCATTAATTTTAGATGATGTCATTCCATAATACTCATGTTAAATCTACTGCATTCTCTCCTGAACCTCTTTTTCGTTTTTCCGGATCGTAGGTGGAAAGAAGAAGAAATGCCAGTGCAACGACTATACATATCAATATGAACTGAAACGATTCTGCCTCATTTACTATAAAAAGTGCCGAAAAGAATGTGCTTCCTATGAACCCTGAAATTGCTTTTCCCGTGTAGAATACACCATTGTTTGATGTTGAGAACTTCGTGCCAAAAACGTCTCCTATCAAAGACATGTACTGGGAAATCATTGATCCTCCAAAGAATCCGATAAGAATGATTGATTCCAGAAGATAGCCGTTGAGGAGAAGCAATGACCCTGCAATGAGAAAAATGTCGATTATTGAAACCATCCTGATCCTTCCAATTCTGTCTGATAAAAACCCAAGAATAGGCCTGCTCATTCCACTTAGCAATGGAAATAAAGATACTAGGATTGCAAATTCGACTATGGGTATCCTCTCGCCAAGAATTCCAAGGGAGGATGATATCACTATCAGTGGTACAGCACCAAGTACAAATGAGACATATAATATCCAGAATCTCCTGTTTCTTAGGTTTCTTGACGGTCTATCACCAGTTACCTGTGTTTCTGGATACTTTACCATGCTGAGGAGTATGGGGAAGAGAACCAATTCAGTCAGGCCGATAATGAGCATAGGTTCCCTGAAACTTGTTGCCTTCAGGAGGAATATATTGGCCACAGCTGCACCGAGTCCAAATCCAAAGGATACGAAACCAACTGCAAGTCCACGGTTTTCCTTGAACCACTTTACTGCAAGGTTGGTGGCAATACCATACAGAATGCCTTCTCCTATACTTCCAATGGACCAGAATATATAGAACATTGCAAGATTGCCACTTACGGACGTGCCAAGGAATCCCGCAGCTGAAAGAAATGATGAAAGTATGCCAATATTCCTAGGGCCATTCTTGTCTGCAAAATACCCGCCAATTCCCTGAAATCCTGTGGAAAATATTGCAAAAAGTGAAAATCCAACCTGAACCTGGATAAGAGTAACGCCAAGGCCAGTTTTGAGCAATGGTTCAAAAACATTCCAGGAGTACTGATATAGAGAATTCATTGACATAATTAGAATTCCGATGACCAGGAACCCTTTTCTCATTTTCTTCAATTTCAAATCTGTTAATAAAACTTAAGAGATTTTTATAGGGAGAAATGGGGATTTTTCGTATAGAATAAAAAAAATTATCAGGGATGGATCTCAGTATATTTGTTCCCGTTGACCTTAAATGCTGAAATCTTTATGAAATAGTCCTGCTTCAGGAATCCCCGCTTCACCCTTATTGTTCCATCACCAGCTATGGATTTATCACTGGTGATAAGCTTGAGGAAGTTATCAGAATGCTCCTCTGGAACAAAATAGTAAACTCTCATCCAGGCACTTTTGTATTTCTTCATAAGCCTTGGACCGTAGTTTTCCAGAACCTTCCTGGCGTTTTCAATTCCCTTCCTGAAATTTTGATCTGTCATTCCCACGTTTGAAAATTCCCCGATAAAGTAAGGCAATCCCTCAACATCAAAACCTACAAGCCGTAATTCCTGGGTATTTGGCAATGTGTGCCTTGTCCTGATTGCGCCAACCTCCTTGACCCTGTATACGAGCCAGTTTGCACTCCTAAGCTCAAAGTTTTTTCCTTCAGGATCGTCCAGCTTTTTTACAAATACATCATGGAGATGCTTTAGGAGTTCGTCACTCATTCCATCATAAAAATTGACACCGGTACCCTTTGGCAGAGGCTCCTTGAAATGTTCACATGCTGCCTCAACCACAATTCTGTGTATCTTTTCTTTTTGAAGATCCACCATATATTCCTTTCTTGAGAATGTTTCATTCTTCTCATCCTTTCTTGTAGCGGTCCTGTCTCTACCATCTACTATCCTTTCGCCTTCTGAAAGTTCGTCGATCCATGATTTTCTTTTCTCTTCTGTTGAATTTTCTGTAATATATTTTATCAGGTCAGCTTTTTTGTAGGTCCTGGGAATTGTTTTTAGTCCGGATTTTTTTGCAATTGTCTTGAGTTCGGCAAAAGATAGTCTCTCAATTGGATTCTGGTCCTTCATGCTTTCCTATGGCTGTTATGATTATAAATTTTTCACAGTTCGGTTATGGATTTGTTGAATCCTCAGAGTTTTTCTCCAATCCTGTTAGCTGCCTCTACCATGTTGGCTAGTTTCTCAAATCCTACTTCCCTGGATCTGGTTCTCAATCCGCAATCTGGATTTATCCTCACGAGTTCTGGATCCTGAAGTATATCCAGTGCATAATGAATCCTGTTTTCAATCAATTCGGGAGATTCAATGGTGTCAATATGTACATCCGTGACTCCAAGTCCTATGAACCTCTTTTCCTGAAGTGTGTCGTTAATGTCCCTGAAATATTTCAGGTCCTCATATCCTTCCCTGATCTTCTTATTGACTGAAAGGGAATCCCTGTTGGCATATTCCAGGTTATATCCATGAAATCCCATTTCAGGAATTCTGTCATAGAGAATACGATAATCCTTGCTGTAACACACATGGATCGTGAACTCAATATTCCTGAATTTTTCCATGGATGCATTCATGGAATCTACCACTATATCCATTTCTGATGGATGTGTTGTTGTTGCTGGCTCATCTATCTGTATCTCCAGCTTCTCCTTTCTGCCTGATTTGTTCCATGAATTCTGAAGTGTTTCTATTTCCTCGTGGATTAGTTCTGCAAATCTCATGGCCAGTTCCCTCCTGCTGTGGTAATGTTCATTGAAAGACCAGTCCATCATTGTATAGGCACCTGTGATTGGAACCTTCAAAGGTTTCCTGGTTGTCCTCAGTAAATATTCTAGTTCTTCAAGATGAAGTGATGTTTTTCTTTCAGGAATTCCCATCACGCTTCCCTTCTTGTAATACCTGTTATCAAATGATCTTACCAGACCGTAAAATTCAATGTTTGAAACCCTTTTAGCAAAATGTTCATACATTTCCCACCTGTACATTTCCCCACCAACTCCTACGTTATGAAGACCTGCCCTGTTGAACGTTTCCAGAGTTTCATCCGTTGCTTTCTGGCAGAGTTCACTGTATTCATCTGTTCCCTCTATGCTGTGAAATTTCCTGCTCAGGTATTCTGGCTTCCTGAAACTTCCTATCTCCTGTGTTATAAGTCTCTCTGACATCTAATTTACCTCCTTAAGTATCTTAACCTTCCTGTCTGCTATTGTTCTTGGAAGGAAATCCATGTAATCGTTATGGGTTGCTATCAGATCATTGAAGCTGAATTCATTTTCAATTTCCCCTATCAGTTTTTCTATGTCTTTCCCAGATTCTACTCTTGTATTGTGTGCATCAAGGATCCCGAAACCCGGAGTCATGGAATGATCCCCTGCCACATGTAAATCCTCTTTCCTGTTGACAATAATAGAGTTAAACTTGAAGTTGATGCTATGAAAATCCTCATGCCTTATCCCTTCTGGTGAAAGGAGTATGATCTCATGTGTTGAGCATATTTTTTTCATAGATGAAATATCATTTTCAACAATTTGTGGTGAGAATATCAATATTTTTCTTGACCCCATCCTGTCAGCCAATTTACCATATATTTCAAGCAGATTTTCTGAAAAGTCCTGGACGGAATAATTTCCTTCACTGGATGACATTCTGTACATCACTACCGGCGAAGGAAAAATTGGTATAATTTTTCTCCTGCCTCCGTAGAACATTGGGAAAGGTGGGTTTTCCTCAAATTCATGCTCGGTGAAAACATCAAGCTTCAGTTCTCCTTTCCCCTCGATTAGGGGTTCCCTGTAAAATGTGTTTGTCTCCCCATACCTTCTCAGTGGCCCTAACTGTATTCCCCCCACAGATAGGACTATTGGCCTGAAAATGTCATACCAGTTGAAGAGAGGATCCGTTACAAGATCGATTCCATCAGTCAATCCGTAGAATGTCTCCTTTTCCTCTCTGATTATGGCTTTCAACTTTTCAGTAGAAAGTACTCCTCTTTCATGTCTTCCATAATCCAGTCTCAGCCTGTCACTTCTCGGGTATATTCCATATACAAGTGTTTTAACATTCATTTATAAGATCTCCATTATTTCTTTTGCAATTTCATTATTTCCAATTGGCATAATATGAATTCCATCAATATATCCTTTCAAGTCATTCACAAGGTCATCTATGAGTTTCATGGATGTGTCTCTCAGATTTTCTGAATCCTCGATAAGTGATTTTATGCTTTCTGGCAGTACAACTCCCATTTTAGATAGGGATTCCACGCTGCTTTTCTTCAGGATTGGCATAAAACCTATGAAGAGCTTGAATTTTCTCTGCCTGATCCATTTCTTCTTGAACGGTTCACTGTTATAACACATCTGGCTTATGAATAGTGTGGCACCAGAATCTATTTTTGAACCGACTATTTCCTCTTCTGAATTCCTGTATGGATTCAGTGCACCTCCTATTACTGCCTCCATATTCAGTTCAAGTCCCAGAGAAACCTTCCTGATGTGCCTGATAGTTTCATTAGTATCCAGTTCCCTTACTTCCCTCCCCATATTATTTGATATTGGATCTCCCCCGATTACAAAGAAATGATTGATTCCAAGTTTCATCGATGTCAGAACCTGGGACGATATATAAAGAGAGTTCTTGTCTCGCGGGGTAACGTGTGGCATAGCAACCATGTTCGTTCCCTGAGTGATTATATAAAGTGCAGCAAGCGGATCTATTCCAGGCCTTCCCATCTGATTTTCTGGAGCTGTAACCATGTCGGCAAGATCTGAGAAAATTTCCCTTGCTTCCAGCAGATCGTCAATATTCCCGTTCCTTCTTGGAACTATTTCAACTGATTTAAGTATTTTCTGCCTGCTCTGGAAATTTGAAATCTGCACTTTTTCATATATTGGCTTTGTATTAAGTTTTTAAATTATAAAAAATTAGTGTGAGTAATTTTACTTTTCAAAATATTAAGATGATCCCCTGAAATCATAGACTGGTATGTCTAATCAATTACATTCCAACCTTTTGAACATTCTGGCAGGAAAGCAAATTTCAGATTGGTTTTTGATGGTACTGTCAATTGAGAGGATGTCAGAGGTAGGATTTGAATATCAGATCACTCAGGCTTGATATTACCTTGCTTGCTACATCCACTGCGCATACAAGAATGATTTCAAGATCAAACCTGTATATCTTTTCAATCGAAATCTGTTGCATGCTGAGGAATTCCACAACAAAAAGAGTTATTCCTGGCGCCTTCTTTGCCTCTGGGGGAAGGGTTATTCGTATACATGCCAGATTTCCTTCGGGATCATTTCTGACCAGAAACTTGAAGCCATCCTGTGTTTTATAAACCAGGAATATGTCTTCCCGTTCAGGATCAAATTCCTTTCCCTCCTTTTCTGCAAACTTGAATTCCACATCTAGATTGGATTTCTTCAGGTAGTTGATCTGGTAATCCTCCTTTTCACTTGGTGTTATGGATGTGATGTATTTTACAAGTGTATTGAGTTTTACCTCTTTTCCGGTCATTGATTCTACCTGCTTCTTTATCTTCCTTGCGAGACTTGTATAATTCACAATACCACTCTTTATCATGAGTGAGTACATGGGATTGTTTTCAATTATCAGATCTGTTGCATTATTGACTCCTTTCATAATACCTGATACTATATGGAAATAAAATCATATCTGTGATTAATTGAAAAAATCATGAAGTCATATGGATTTTTAAAAATTTCTTTGAAAACGGTTCTAAATTTTAAGTTTTTCAATAATTGTACTTGCCTCTGTTCTCGTGATCTCATCCAGGGACTTCTTGCCTATTGATTTCAGGTACTCTGTAACTGTTTTTTGATCTTTTTCAGATTTCTGAAGACTCCTGATATAATTTATCTGCTTTGGTGTTGCCTGGAAATCTGTCTGTGCCCTTGATCTTTCAGGATCTCCTTTCTTTTCCATTAGACCGTCTATAAGGGCCGATGCCTCCTTCACATTCAACTCATCTACACTTTTCTTCCCAGCCTTCTCGAGATACTTTCTTGTGAACGCTATTCTCTCTTCACTATCCTGCAAGTTTGAAATGAATGTTTTCTGCTTCTTCGTTGGCCCATTGCCTCCAATGGAACTGCCACCCTCAGTCTTTATCTTTTGCAGTTCATCAATAAGTCTGGATGCCTCCTGTACACTCAGTTCAGATATCTCTCCCTTTCCAAGATTTCTCATGAATTTTTCTGAAGCTTCAAGTCTTTCAGAGGATTCCTCCATAAGTTTGTTCAAAAAATTTTTCTGACTTCTTGTTAATTCTCCACTCAAAGTTCACACCTCTAACTTCATGTTGATATTCTTTATAATTCTCCCCATTGGCTTTGCATTATTAGGATGAAAATAATGAAAATTTTGATTCTTCACTGCATTCTATCCAGAAGTTTTTGGTTTATTTTCAGTCTTTCCATGCCTTTCATTATTCCTCTTTCCACCTTCGGATTTCGTATGCTGTTTAGAAGAGTTTCCATTTCCTTAACCCTGTTAAGGCCAACAAGGGGTGCAAGGGCAAAGACCAGGTTTGATGCGGTTCCAGATCCACTGAAGATGTCCTGAAGTTTTGAAACCATTTTGCCGAATTCCTTCATCGCAAGGTCCCTGTTCTCTCTATAGGCCCCAAATGAGGTAAAGTATGAAGCCACATCCTGTTTCTTTATCTTTCCCTCTTCTATCAGACCGTACATTGAATTGAATGCGTCCTCCCCTGGAATATGCCCTGCGGCCACTATGAGCTTTACCTTATCTTCATCGCTCTTAAGTGCAAACATCTTCTTTTGTATTTCCTGCAGGTTCTTTGTCTCCTTTGCATATGCAACTGCTATGGAATCTCTTATATCGGGAATTTCGTTTTCCATATTTTTGAATTTTGCAGCCATTTCCCCTGCCTTCTCGCCATCAACATCAACAAGTCTTCTGAGTACTGTTCCGTATAGAATAGAATCATTTACGTCTGTTGATTTCTTTGCTTCGAGTCTCCTTACCTGCTCCCTGTGGAAGTTTAGGTACGTTTCATCAAGGGCATTACTGGATGTTAATATGTTTCTCAATTCTGCGAGGTCGTTTGATATCTGGGTTACAACATTAAGATCTGAGGAATTTGAGAATTGCTTTACCACATCAAGGTATACCTTTAGATCTATCTTCCCGGATACAACAAATGCATAAAGATCAGACAGTATTCCTATGAAATCCTTGTAGTCGAGCTCTTCTGATCTGCTGTAAATGTTTGCGTAAAATTCCTCAGGATAAAGTACCCTATAGAATCCTGTTTCTCCAACGTTCAGCTTAACAAATCCATCTCCTGGAATCGTGATTTCCCTTGTTTCCATAAGGTTGCTTTCTACGCCGTTTTCCCTCAGAACAGTAAGTGGAACAGGCCATATATCCCTGCCTTCCCTGCCATCAAGATAGAACCTTGACTGGGTTATCTTTATCCTGTTGGAATCATATTTTAATTTCAACATGGGGTACCCTTCCCTCTTCACCCAGGATTCCATTATTCTATCAACCGGCTTTCCTGATGATTTAGCAATGCTTTTCCAGAGGTCCTGTCCTTCTGCGTTTGAGTATGAAAATTTCTCCAGATAATTGTGTAACCCATCCTGGAAGCTCTCATTGCCTGCGTAGGATTCAATCATTCTCAGGATCATTCCCCCCTTTCCATAGCTTATCTGATCGAATATCTGCTCAATTTCTTCGGGTTCCTTCACATTAGCTTCTATTGGGTGAGTGCTTTCAAGTGAGTCATCGGTGAAAGCCCCTCTTCCCCTTGATAATAGCATATCACCGGTAACCTTCCATTCAGGATAGTAATTTTCCACGACCTTATACATCATGAATGTTGCAAAACTCTCATTCAGCCACAGATCATTCCACCATTTCATTGTTACAAGGTTCCCGAACCACTGATGTGCTATCTCGTGAGCAATTACAGCTGCAACCCTCTTTTTTGTTGCCCCTCCGGTACTCTTGTTGACCAGGATTGCAACCTCCCTGAATGTTATTGCGCCCCAGTTTTCCATCGCACCTGCTGCAAATTCTGGAACAGATATGAGATGCATCTTTGGCAATGGGTATTTTATTCCGAAGTATTTGTTAAAAAATTCGAGAGACTGTGCTGCCATTACCAGAGGGAAATCTGTAGTATCAAGGTTTCCCCTGAGTCCAGAAAGATATAACTTTACATTTTCAAAGCTGCTCTCCTTTGTCTCGAACTTTCCTATTCCTATGTAAACAAGGTAGGTTGACATTCTTGGTGTTCTCTGGAACTTGACAGTCTTCACGCTGCCTGATTTGACTACCTCCTTTTCAGGCATATTGGAAATCACATCAAGATCTGAGCCTGTGGTGATCTCTATATCAAAAGTTGCTTTCATGGATGGATTGTCAAAACATGGAAACGCCCTTCTGGCACCTATGGACTCGAACTGGGTAGTTGCCATCTCTGAGCCGTCTGATGCCCTTGCCAGATAAAGTCCAGTTAATGCGTCATTAAGTTTTGAAGTGAATTCGATTTCAAGAAGTGATTTTCCATTTAATTTTGCCTCGATCACCTTTTCGTCGTCCCTCCTGCCTGCCAGAAGTTCCACATTCTTTCCGTCAAGAGTTATCTTGCTTATTTTCTGTTCCAGAGTGTTCAGAATTAGTTTGTCTTCCTTTCCTTCAAGCTGTATCTTTTCCTTTCCACTATATGTCTTGTTACTGTGATCATATTCCAGTTTTATCCAGTAGTTTAGAACTTCCATAGTTCCACTATGAATTTAATGTGTAAAACTTTATTGTTTTGCCACAGTCATTTTAATAGTAATTATTGAATTTGAATATTCTTCCAAATGCAAATATTTATTTTACCTGATTAAATTAGTACGTATGGGGCTTAGCAAAAGAGATCTCACAAGAAAGAAAAAGAGTATAGAATCAAAGATCGAGGAACTGGAAGAAAGGGCAAGGCGAAATCCAAAGGACAAGAATATTCAGAATGAAATTAATGACCTGAAGAAGAAGCTTGACAAGTAGTTTTATTTGAATAACAATTTAATTTGTGTATATATCTGGTTTTAATCAGTTCAAAATATAGTTTTTAGGGAAGATATCTAAGTAGATTCATAAAAACAACTATGCAGAGGGAGGGATTTGAACCCTCGTATCCCTACGAAACCAGACCCTCAATCTGGCGCCTTTGACCAATCTCGACAACCTCTGCTTCTTTTTTACTGCAATGTTGCAAACCTTATTTAATTTTTCATTGTTTTCTTGGATTTCTCCAGAATAATGAGTAATTCTCCCTGATATATAGAGTTCTCATCAGGCCTTAACAGGTAATCATCACCCTTTCTAATGGCAATTATTTTCCTCCAGTCATTTTCCACTGACCGGTATAGTTCACTGAAACTTTTTCCCTTATAATCATCTTCTGTTGTTTCTATGAAGTCCATGCCGTCTGATTGAGAAAATATTTTTGAAATGAATTTCCAGGACCCGGGATTATTTATCAGTTTAACAATAGCTGAGGAACTCATATCCCCTCTCACTATAATTTCGTCTGCGCCTGATTCAATGGCATGCTCTCTGCTTGATTTATTCATGAGTTCCACAATCGTGTTGATTTCCGGATTTAATTTTTTGACTGTCATCACGATAAGAATCGATTCAGCATCTACAGCAAGTGAATTTTCTGAGCCATATTTCTCGTTTGGAAAAATTATTGCTGTGTGACTGTTTTCAATACCAGCCCTCTTGAGGTCATTATAATCCAGGGGGTTTCCCTTCACAAACTCCATGTTTTCCTTTTCCTTTGCCGGGGGATCCTGACCAAGTACTATAAAGGGATTCTTATCCTTCATTATGGCCTCAATTATGTCTGCCTGCTTTTCTGAGTAATTACATATTATTACATGATCCTTCATTTTTGTTCTCACCTCTCCAAATCTTCTGAGAAGCTTGGCGTCTATAAGTTCAGCTCCTATTGACACGAGCAATAGACTGAAACTTCCCACACCGATAATCATTATGAATATGGCATTTAATTTTCCCATGAATCCAACAATTGTTACGTCCCCATACCCAACCGTCGTAACTGTCTGCATTGTCCACCAGAGCGATTCGAAAAGAGAGTGAATGCCGGAGCTTCCAATTGGGTTTTCTATGTAATATTCAGAGAACACGCTGTATATTAGTACTAACACTGCCATAAGTATGGTTTTACCTATATTGTGTTTTAATGCCTTTTTTACCCTTAATATGAATGTCTGTAGGTCAACCAACCATGGATAATTTCAGATTGGAAATATAATTTTTCTCTTTTATCACTGATTCTCACTCCAAAAAAATCACTGGAAAACATCATATTGCATAATGCATTTTTTATTCACGTTTTCTTCCTAAAATCCCTGGCAGCAGTCCAGGAATACAAGGTGACCACATACGGGGCATGCCTGCTGATGCCTGTATTCCACACAGTATTCGCATGTGCACTGCTCCTCGAAACAATCAGAACACATTAATTGCCATAGTGTCGTAACATAAAAACTTTTTAATTTGAATGTCATGCTGCAACGTGTCATATTTCGATCCTGCCATATTCCTTGCAGCAACTGGTATAATAGTACTGGAAATGTCAGAAGCATCTGCAATTTCCATGTCCCTGTCAGTTGATGCTAAGAGCAATATTCCACTACTGGCTGCGTCTCTTGGCGTAATTACTGTTCTTATTCCTACGGCATTTATAGGTAGTGCAATTTCACTGCTTCCACTGATTTATGTGAGACTTGTTTCCGCCACTCTCCTGCTGTATTTCGCTCAAAGACTGGCCAAGAGTGCCAAAAGGTCCATGAAATTTCAGCACCTGAAAAGCTTCCCCAAATCCCATAAGGAAGAGCCAACTGATTCTGGTGTTTCCCTTACAGCTTACACAGCCGGAGTTATAGAAGCTTTCGAGGCTGCTATTGTACTTGTTGGGCTCTATCCTGAAAGTTATTCCTCTACTGCATATGGAATATTCCTCGGAATTGGAATTGTAATAGTTTTCTCCATAGTATTGAGATCACAGATAAGGAAGATCAAGCAGGCAATAATGAAAGTGGTCGTTTCATCCTTACTGTTCTCATTTTCCGCATTCTGGTACATAGAAACTGTGAAACCTATAGATGAGCTTTTGATAATACCGTTCTTCATTGTCTTCTTCCTGGCGGTTTATGCCTTTTCAATACATGGACTGAAGAAACTCAATGTGCCTGAAACCTCATAGTAAAATTTTGAGATTTTCAGGAGCCAAAAAATATCAATATTATTACTACGGCGATTACCGAAACCATTGAAAGAACTGTGGCTATTTTTCCCTTTCCTGCAAACATTGCCAGGAACGTTCCTAGAATCCCTACAACTATTATTGGTGATGCAATTGCCGCGGTCACTCCTCTCTGAAAACCATACTGTGGTATTTGGCTCAGGAATGTGTAGGCAAGATAAGTAACTAGACCACCTATGAACAGTGTTGTGATAGAAAAGATGATCACAGGATTTGTCTTTTTCTTCGTTTCCTCTTTCATTTTGTTTGAGTCTTCAATTCTGTCCTGTTCCGTTACATCCCTTATTTCCTCAATAAATCTCCACGGGATGAATAACTTGTGATTTCGATAAGCTACCATTATGCCCATGTCATCATAGGTAAGAAGAGTACAGACTAGGCGGGTCATGTTGCCATCGTACACCACCGTGACATTACTGTTTAGGAATGATTCTATTGCCAATACAGATAAATGAGTTTTGCGCTAATAAGATTTTCTTTTTACATTGATTATGATTTATCAGATCTTGTTTTCTTTTGTATGACCCTTTATCCATTCTATTGATGATTGGATTATTCCATCAAAATTTTCTTCGTAATAGAGTTTCTTCTGGTATTCATCTCCCTTTCCCTCCAGAAGTGATTCAAGAAAAATTGAAAATTCCCTTACGTTGAAATCGTTGCTGTAATCTCTAACAGCAGTCAGAAATATATTCTTTCTTGACAGACCTATAAGCATCTCGTTGATCAATGGTTTTAATGTGTGTATTTCATCCGAATAATTGAGGAGTTTTCTGGATATTACCTCCTCCTTAATCTCCTGGAAGCCCACTACTTATCGCACTTTCCGTCTGGGCATGCTGGATCGAAAGTAGCCTCAAGTCTGAGGTACTTAGTATCCATCTTCTTTCTCTCCTTTCCCTCAGAGGTCATCTTTTCTATAATGGCGATTTTTTCCTTTTTCTCTTCTTTTGAAGCTTCCTCCTTCTTACCCGATGTTCCAGAATATAGAACCTGTTCTGTCTTGCTTCTGTCCCTGTACACAGTTATTCCTTTGCAGTGAAGGTCCTTGGCCAGCCTGTAAGCCTTACCGATATCTTCCGGTGTTGCATCGTTAGGCAGATTGATTGTCTTTGAAACACCTGAGTCACAATATTTCTGGAATGTTGCCTGCATCAGTACATGCCATTCTGGATCAATCTCGTGGGCAGTTTTGAAGAGTCTCTTGAGATCCAGGGGAAGGTCTATCTTTGAAAGGTTTCCAGTTGTTGCTACATCCTGCATCAGCTTCTCAGAGTATAGATTTCTCTTTTTCATTACCTCTTCAAACAGTGGGTTCACTTCGATAAGCTCCTGGCCATTCAATACATGCCTCATGAATGCGATAGCAAAGAGAGGTTCTATTGAGGAAGAACAACCAGCTATAATGGAAATTGTACCTGTTGGTGCTATTGTTGTGGTTGTGGAGTTCCTCATGAGTATGTCTTCCTTTTCATATTCTGAACCATACCATCCCGGGAATACTCCCCTTTCGTTAGCAAGATTCTGAGATTCCTTGTGTGATTCTATATCCAGGAAGCTCATTACATTCTCAGCTATCTTCAATGCTTCCTCACTGTCATATGGAACACCCAGCATGATGAGCATATCTGCAAAGCCCATTATTCCAAGTCCAATCTTTCTTGTTTTTCTTGTCATTTCCTTTATCTGCCTAACTGGAAAGTTATTGGCATCCACAACATTATCAAGGAATCTTGTTGATAAATGAACTGTGTCCCTCAATCTTTCCCAGTCAATTGTGTTGTCTTCCTTGACAAACTTTGCGAGATTTATTGATCCAAGATTGCATGATTCATATGGCATGAGAGGCTGTTCACCACATGGGTTTGTTGCCTCGATATCCGCTATATTTTTTACAGGATTTGCCCTGTTGATTTCATCAAGGAAAATCAGTCCAGGGTCCGCAGTTTTCCATGCATGAGTTATTATGGAATCCCACATGGTTCTTGCCTTTATTCTTGATACGACCTTTCCAGTCTTCGGGTTCTTGAGATCAACATATCCGTCACTGTCAAGTTTTTCAAAGAATTCGTCTTCCATTCCCACTGAAATGTTGAAATTTCTAAGAATGGTATTTTCAGAGTCCTTGCTTGTTATGAATTCCATTATGTCTGGATGATCATACCTGAGGATTCCCATGTTGGCTCCTCTTCTCTTTCCTCCCTGCTTAATGACTTCTGTTGTGGTATCGAAAATTTTCATGAATGATACCGGGCCTGATGCTACTCCCTTGGTAGAACCAACAATGTCATCCTTATTTCTCAGTCTGGAGAATGAGAACCCTGTACCTCCTCCAGACTTGTGAATTTCTGCTGTCTGTTTCACTGCTTCGAAAATTTCTTCTATACTGTCTCCAACTGGTAGAACGAAACATGCTGAAAGCTGACCCAGTCTTGCACCTGCATTCATCATTGTTGGTGAGTTTGGAACATATTCCAGGCTCTTCATCATTTTGTGGAATTTTTCAATTGTGTCCTCTGCACTGGTTGGCTTTGTGTATATGAAATCCATGAACTGTCCAAACGTTCCTTTCAGTACACCATCATTTACAAGCTCATTGAATCCTCTTTCAAGAACTTCAATCTGGGTGTTTAAGAGGTTTGATATCTTCTTTCCATCCTCCCTTACTGTTCCTTTTTTCTGGTAGTTGGCGTAATCATAAAGCGCATCAATAACTCCAACGTGGTTTGCCACTCTCCTGAACATCTGGTCAGGAGTTTCTATGATCTTGCCTTCCTCGTCCTTGAGTAAATATCTGGCTTCAAGAACCTTTACAGCATTCAGGGTTAATTTGAGATCATCTTTCACACCAAGCCTTTCCTTCTCCTCTCTGATGAATCTCCTCTTTTCCCTGTATAGTATGTAAGCCTTTGCAACCTCGTTGAATTTTCTTCCATCTATTTGTGTTTCCATAAGAACAGATTCTACTGTGTCCTGTATATTCTCTACTGTTGGAATTTCCTTCCTTGCACTCAATTCCTTCACTACTTTATCAGATAGAATTTCTGCATCGTGCATATTACCGAACTTCAATGAAAGCATTGCTTTGTAGATTGCCCTTGATATTTTTGTTTGATCGAAATCCTCGATCTTTCCGTCTCTTTTTTTGATTGATTTTATCATTACAAATTAGATGTTGTGTTTCTATTTAATTTTAATGTAACACTGATAGCAATTTTAATACCATTATAAATATCAAAATTAATTTTGAAAAAGGTAACAATATGTTATCATATTTGATAACATATAAAAAAACATTCCATAAAATAGTAAACTTATTCATATAATCTGCAATTACAGATCATGCCTGTTGTAGATAAACAAATGAGAATGAAGCTCCAGGGTGAGCTCGCCTATGTTAATGAGAGGCTTGACCAGATCAGACAGAATAGAGACCAGCAGGGATATTATAATTATGAAATAGATCTCTGGAAAAAGAAGAAAGAAGAAATTGTAAATCAATTATATTAGGGGGAGGGGGGTATGTTTCAAGTGGAGCCTAAGGAACTATCCTTGGCCTTGAAACTTTTCCATTGAATTTTTTATCCCTTATACCAACCATGATTGAAGTATCACTTTTTGAATTATTCCTGTTTATGTAACCGAGGCCTATTCCCTTTCCAAGAATTGGTGAAATACTGCCACTTGTGATTAGACCTATTTCCTTGCCAGATTCATCATAAATTAAATTACCATGTCTTGGAAATGAACCCTTTTCATCCATCACAATTCCTCTGAATATTCTTTCAGGTTTCTGTTTTGATAAAAGATTCTCTTTTCCAATATACTCATGATCATTATTTACAATGAAGGAAACAGAAGCTTCATATGGATTTCTATCTGAATTGAAGTCCTGGCCTGAAAGAAGCATTCCCTTTTCCATTCTCAATGTATCTCTGGCACCCAAACCACATGGACCGCATCCAATCTTCCGCAAGTCATTCACTATTTTTTCCCATAAATTCACTGCTTCACTATTTCTTATAATTATTTCACATCCTGTTTCACCGGTATATCCAGTGCCTGAAATTATCATTCCTTTTTCTTCGTAAAACTTGAAAGGTTCTGGAAACTTTAAGTCGAGATGTTTCATGATATCTACAGAATCCTTACCCTGAATTGCTATACATGATAATTCATTTGAAGAATTCTTAACTTCACAGTTGTTCATCTTATTTTTTATTATATGATCCAGTATCCTGTCTGTGGTTGCAGCATTGGGAACACATAGAAATTTTTGTTTACTAAATCTATATATTATTGTATCATCAATCATATTTCCATCATTATTGAGGAACGCAGTGTATAAACAGTCTCCATCATTCATTTTTGATATATCTGATGGTAGAAGTTTCATGAGAGTTTCTTCAGCCCCTGCACCGGTTATGAATACGTCACCCATATGGGAAACATCAAAAACTCCACACTTCTGTCTAACATACATATGTTCCTTTATTATTGATTCATAATATAGTGGCATATCCCAACCGTGAAAGTCGACAATATTTGCATTCATTTTTACATGTTCATCGTATAGAATCGTTCTCATTTTACAGTCACCCTCTCTTCATTTGTTCCATTGGAAATACCCCCCTCTCCCCCTATCATCTTTATAAAATATTCATGTATCCTCGTATCATCTGTTAATTCTGGATGAAACGTGAGTCCTAGGACATTTCCATCTTTTACCATTACTGGTTTTCCAGCCTGGTATGCCATTATATCACCATGGTTAACTGATTTAATAATTGGGGCTCTTATAAAAACAGCCATGTAGTTCCCAACATTTTTAATTTCAACATAATCAATGAAAGATTCTCCCTGCCTTCCGTAGGCATTCCTTTCTATCTCAACATCAAGCAAACCCATTCCTTCAACTCTTGTATCATTGGTTTTTGCTGACGCCAGAATGATACCAGCACAGGTACCCATTAATGGTTTCCCTCCCTTCACAGAACTTATTATATCTTCATAAATTCCATACTCTTTTATGAGCTTATAAATAGTTGTACTTTCTCCTCCTGGTATTATTATGGCGGAAACTTCCCTTAACTGATCTTTATTCTTCACCCTTACTGGTTCTATATCTTCTCCCTTATCATGGAGCCTCTTCAGGATATTGATATGCTCTTCCACATCACCCTGGAACCCAATTACACCAATCTTCACACAACAGCATTTTGAATAGGTTAAAAATAGTTATGAAATACTTGATTGATTTATGTATGGTTAAATGAAAAAATTATTTGAATAATTCTATATATTCATATGGATTTGCCTTTCCATAACAGAATTTAACTTCTTTAAACCCGGATTTCAAATTCATGACCTCTTCTTTTGCTTTTTCTTCACTGAGATTGTTATTGAGGATCTTCATCATAATTTCTGCAAGGGCTTTAACATCATTCTTTTCAAATCCTATTCTTGTGATCTCCTGAGTTCCAATTCTTATGCCACTTGGATCCTGTGAATTTCTATTTTTATCAACAGGAATGAGGTTCTTGTTTAGTATGATGTTACATCTTTCAAGCTTTTCAGCAACTTCCTTCCCCCCTCCGAATTTTCTAACATCAGCCACCAGTGTGTGTGATCTTGTAAAACCTCTTTTCTCTGCCAGGACATCCATACCAAGCGCGTGAAGCTCCTCTGCAAGAGTTCTTGCATTATCTATTATCTTCTGTGCATATGCTTCTCCATAATCCAACATTTCTGCGAGTGTTATACCGAGAGCTGCCATTGTATTAAGATGATGATTGCTCAGGACTCCAGGGAATACTCCCTTCTGAACCTTTTTCCATGTCCTGTCATCAGTATTCCCAATTACCATGCCATGCTGAGGCCCAGGAAGGGTTTTGTGAGTAGAACCAGTTATGACATCAGCCCCTTCTCTCAGGGGATCCTGGAACTTCTTTCCTGCTATTAGTCCTGCTACGTGGGCACCATCATACCACACCTTGCAGCCAACTTCCTGAAAGGTGTCTCTCAGTTCCTTCAGCGGTGCAGGGAATAAGAATACAGATTGCCCGAATAAACACAAATTTGGCTTTGTCTCAAGAATTGTTTTTCTTGCACCGTCAACATCAATAGTCATTGTTTCCTCATCATATGGGTAATTCACGATATCAAGACCCCTGAATCCAAGTGCGCCGAATTTTGCAGCACTTATATGGCCACCACCTGAAAGATCTGGGGCACAGATCTTCTCCATGGGTTTTGTAAGCCCAAAAATAACTCCCATATTAGCATTTGTTCCAGATACTGGCCTGGGGTCAAACTGTGGTGCATTATACAGCTTCTTTCCCAGTTCTATAACCTTATCTTCAAGCTGATCTACAAAGAAGTTTCCCTGGTAGTATCTCTGGTGAGGCAACCCTTCTGCATACCTGTGACCAAAGTCAGTGAGAAGCATCTCCATTGCAAGCGGACTCATCACATTTTCTGAGGCGATCAGGGGAACGCTTTCTTCAAACAGTTTATTATGTTCCTTTGCAAGTTCCCTGATTTCCAACGCATCCTTGAAAAATTTATCCATAGATATTGATGCGTGGGAAATATTTTAACATATGGTGAGCAGAAATAATATGTCCATCTTTTAGTCATCTATCTTGCTTTCACGAACTTGTATTATCTGGAACCAGGACAGCGAACACTTAAGAAAAGGTATCCAATACCTATACAACCGCTGTGATGAATTCAGCCTTGACTGATTTGTGATGAATGACAGGCAGACTGAGCGGTTAAAATTAATCTGAAACTAAGGTGAGTGGACAAAAATTTGGTTTATCTCACTCTTTCCAGTGAGAAGGATCCAAGATCAAAGGTTTCTCCCCTGTTGTAGACTTCAACCCATTCTCTTGTTCTTGCATTTGATAAACCGACCACTTTTACATACTGTTTTGCATTCACTATCTTGAATTCTATGGTGCCATCCATTATGTAGCTGATTGTTTCAAAAACCTTCTGATCAAAGAGTCCATCTTCAAGCATATACAGTGCTGTGCACCTGTTTGCCTTCCTCTTCTGTGTGAACTGCTGCGTGAATTTCATGAAAACCTTCTCGTCAAACTGCGGAACGAAGGCTGTAAGAGAAATGAATACAAGTCTGTAAAAAGGATAGGTCCTGAGCAATTCCTGTTCAATGGTCTCCACAGATTTCAAAAGAACGCTGAGGTTAGATATGTTATCTATAACAACCGCTCTTTTTGACGGGCTCTGGGACTGGATCGATTTTGAATAAAGGTCAACAAACCTAATCATCCCATCATCTTCGAAACCGTCAACAACTTCCGGTTCTACACTGAGCGTCTGTGCTATTTCATATTTTACCTGGTTAAGATCTTTATCTGCTGTGATTATTACCACTGGAACGTTTTCCTTGATAGAATTAGCCATGAAATTAGTTGCAAGTATATCCTTCGAGGTGAATGGCGCACCAAACAGAACAACGTTCGACGGCATGGGTAAACCACCTAGAAGCAATTCATCTATCTTGGAAATACCTGTTGAAATTTTCTGGTTTTTTCTGGGTACCATTGGCTCTTTCAGATCCACAAGCACTTTCTTCGCCTCTTCCACCTTTACCTGTGGCACAGAAGCAGAGTCTATCTTCACCAGACCCTGGAGCATGTTTTCTATTTCCCTCTTCTTCTCTTCTGCCATCTTAATGGTTTTTTCCAGGTTTTCCTTGACCTGTTGCAGTTCGGCTATCTTAATTCCAATCTCATTGCTTTCCATCGGTTCCCTCCCCTACATATGTACCAGACACTACCCATGGGGGTGATTCTGGATCAAACGGTTCCATTCCATTAACCATATGATCCTTTAAAGACTTTTCATCCATCTCAATTCCAAGACCTGGTTTCCCAGATAGCTTGAAATGACCGTTTTCCAGCTTATATCCACTTTTAAGCAGCTTTTTCTTCCAGTCTGGCCAGGATTCCTCAAAACTCTCCTGTATGATGAAATTATTAATTGTTGTATCAAGGTTAAGGGTGGCTGCAGTCTGGACTGGTCCAAAGGCATTGTGATATGCCACTGGAATTCCCCATGCATCAGCAATTGTGGCAATCTTGAAGGATTCAAGAATTCCTCTTGAGTTCGTTACATCTGGCTGGATTATATCCACCTTGCCTTCAACAATATTCCTCATGAAATCTCTTGCATTAAGAACTCTTTCTCCAAGTGCTATTGGAGTATTCACAGTACTTCTCAGCTCAGGAAGCCTCATTTCAAGTTCAGGATGAAGGGGTTCCTCAAAGAAGAAGCAGTCGTATGGCTCAAGGATCTGTGTGGCCTTTTTTGCAGCTTCCATGGAGAATCTTCCATGAAATTCTATTAGCAGGTCCATGGAGTCCCCAAATGATTCCCTTAGACCTGAAACAATGTTCTCTGCGCTTTCCAGTCCTTTCTTGTTAATTGTATCATAATTATTTCCAAAGGGATCGAACTTTACGGCATCAAAACCCTTCTTCCTTATCTCCTTTGCCTTGTCTACGAAGTCATCAGCGGTGACACAATCGGAATACCAGCCATTGCTGTAAGCCCTGACACTATCCCTCATCTTGCCTCCGAGAAGATTGTAAACGGGTTCCTTGCAGCTTTTCCCAACTATATCCCAGCATGCCATTTCCACAGCACTCAGGGCTGATGTAGCTTCCATGGACCTTGAAAGATAGAATGAATGCTTGTAAAACTCCATTGTGTTTTTGTAGATTTCATTTACATCCTTATTCAGGAAAACCCTTTTTACTTCCTCAGCACTTTCCTTCACTGGAAGTGTCATCAGGGTTGTTGGTGCCTCTCCGTATCCAACTATGCCGTCACTCGTTGTTACCTTGACAATGATCATGGTAGAACTCCATGGTGATGATTTTTCAGATGTTTTCTCGCTTACATTGTATATTTCTATCTCTTTTATCTTTCCTGCCATGAGTCATCATATTTCAATCTAATTTTAAATGTTTCCTAAAATAAGAGGATTGAATAAAAAATATTATATATCATAAAAATACATTGGGATATCTATTGCCAGATACATTAATAATTTCAGAGAAAGCTGATGCAGGAAGAAGAATTGCCTATTTTCTATCCGATGGTAAATCAAAACAGAAAAGATCCAAGGGCCTGAGTTACATAGAATATGAGAATGACGTTGGTGGATTCTATCTAGTCCCTCTGAGTGGGCACATTGTCGAAATTGATTTTCCAAAAACACTCAAGGACTGGAAACTGGAAAACCTGAAAGAACTCATTTCATCTAACGTCATTCATAATGTAAAGAACAAGACTGCCTATGAGAGTCTAAAAACACTTTCAGTGGGCGTCAAAAGAGTCATAATTGCTACAGATTATGATAGGGAAGGGGAACTCATCGGTACAGAAGCACTGGATATTGTCAAGAAGGACAAATCTTTCAACGGAGAAATTAAAAGGGCAAAGTTCAGTGCCCTGACAGGCAAGGAAATCAAGGACGCTTTTGCAAACTTCATAGATGTGGATTATAACCTTTCAGATTCAGCTGCTGCAAGGGAAGAGATCGATCTTTACTGGGGAGCAGTACTTACAAGGTTTTTCTCACTCATAACGAACAGGCTGGGAAAGAATTTTCTATCCATAGGAAGGGTGCAGACACCCACTCTTGGACTGATCGTTAAGAGGGAAAGAGAGATAGAAAACTTCATCCCGGAAAAGTTCTGGGAGGTCAAGGTTGATTTTCTCAAGGATGATGTTTTTACCGGTATTTACGAGGAAGGAAGAATAAAGGATGAGAAAAGGGCAAAGGAAATCCTTGATAACATCATCGGAAAGGATGGAATTGTAAAGGAGTTCGAAAAAGGAATGGAGAGGATATACAAGCCTGCACCTTTCAATACAACTGAGTTCATGAGAGAGGCTTCGAGAATAGGAGTCATGCCGTCAAGAGCAATGAAGATCGCCGAATCACTATATGTGAAGGGATTCATTAGCTATCCGAGAACAGACAACACGGTATATCAGAGAAGCATAAACCTCAAGGCCGTTGTTGAGAAGCTGAAAAATAGCGAATGGAAGAAAGAGGCTGAAATGGTTCTTTCCCAGGAGAAAATAATCCCATCAAGGGGCAGGATGGAGGCAACAGATCATCCACCAATCTATCCAACAGAGGTTCCAAAGAGTGGGAGCCTGAGAGCAGATGAAGCCAAGGTCTATGAACTCATAGCAAGGAGATTTCTGGCCACACTTTACAGGGAAGGTACAAGGGAGGTAAAGTCATCAAAGATAGCTATTGAAAGTTATGATTTCAAGACAAACGGAACGAGGGTGGTTGATCCTGGATGGCTGTCAATATATACATATAGAAAATTCAAGGACATCTTTCACCCCGATCTTGAGAAAGACGAGAAAGTAAAGGCTGAAAACTGGAGAAATGAAGAAGGTGAAACAAAGCCACCATCAAGATTTGATATGGCCTCGCTCATCAAGGAGATGGAAAACCTCAATCTTGGAACGAAGAGTACGAGGCATGATATTATAGATAAGCTTCAGAGCAGGGGGTTCATTGAAGGTAACCCTGTCAGGCCAACAGCCCTTGGCTCATCTCTCATAGTGGGAGTTACAACAGTGGATTCAAAGATAGCTGAGCCTGATATGACTGCAGAGCTAGAATCGTTCATGAACAACATCGCTGCGGGGGAGAAAACAAAGGATTCAGTCGTTTCAACATCCAGGAACATGCTTTCAAGTGTATTGGAGGAACTGGAAAATAATAAGGATTCCATAGCGAAAATAATAAGGGGGGCGCTTGAAACAGGAACAGTGGTCGGTACATGCAATATTGATGGAACAAAGATACAGGCCATAAAGATCAGGGACACAATAAGGTTCAGGTGTGAGAGGGAAAACTGTATTGACTATTATCATAAGATTAGGGGATTGATCAAGCCTTCTGAAGAGAACTGTGAGGTATGTGGAAAACCTGTAATAACTGTGATAAGAAGAGGTCAATCACCGGAAAAATTATGCATTGATCCTTCATGCAAGTTCAACACGGAAAAGAAAGACATCGGTCTCTGTCCTCTTGATGGCGGGCACATGATAATCAGGCAATCAAAATACGGGAAGAGATTTCTTGGATGCTCAAACTTTCCAAAGTGCAGGCAGACATATGCGCTCCCGCAGAAGGGTGAAATTAAGATGACAGGAAAGATATGTGAATACTGTCACGCACCAATAATAGCTGTTTCTTTCGGAAGCGGATTCAGGGAAATGTGTCCGAACATATCATGCGAAAGTAATAAAAAGCCAAAATCAGATATGGAAAAAGTGAAAAGTACTGCAGTGAAGAAACCATCGATCCAGAAGAAGAGTACAAAAAGACCAGCTTCAGGTGCAACTAAAACAAAAAGAGTCAGGAAGAGTGTAAAAAATGCTTAACAGGAGAATAGCAACAGAAATCGGTACAGCAGTATTGTTTCTGGTGGCATCTCTGATCGGCCTCGTGATGGCACTTGAGCTGGAGAGCGTCAGTCCTACGAACCCAAGCCAGAACACCTCTGCAGGATTTGGATACGTGATATATTTCATAGTTGCAGTTATACTGATGTCAGTCGTGATTCTCTATATCTCAAAAAAGAAGAGGCTTGGAATACTCAGGATTATTTTTGTCCTGTCCATGGTTTTTGTGATCTATATAGTATCAAGTCTTCTTTATGCACTTCTTCCAATCACGTACCCTGAATATTATTTCCTTAGTTTCGGAACACCTGTACTCTTCCTCTACCTGCTCCTTTTCAGGCAGAACTGGATTGTTATAAATATTGCAGGAATCCTCACGGCCGCCGGCCTGGCAGCCATATGGGGTGTAGATCTTGGGCTTTACGCAGCAATTGTTCTCATGATCGTTTTTGCCATCTATGACTATATTGCAGTTTACAAGACAAAACACATGCTTGATATTGCAAGAGCCACAACATCCTCAAACATGCCATTATTTTTCATAGTGCCTGAAAACATGAACTTTGACATGAAGGATGCAGATATAGACACACCACGAGAAGAGGGAAGGGAAAGAGGTGCAATAATGATAGGTTTCGGGGATATCGCAATTCCAAACGTCATGGTAATTTCATCATTCCTCTACTCCGGGGCAACCACCTCCAGCCTTTCATTTTTCATACTACCGCTCCTTGGAGGTATAATAGCAATGTTCATCCTCTTCAGCTTCATTAAAAGACCTGCTCCAGGATTGCCATTCCTTAACACCGGGGTTCTAATAGGATTTATAATTGCACTCGCCCTCAGGGGAGTCTGATACTCCTGAAAAATTAATCTACTTTAGTTAGTGGGAAAAATTTATTTTAGAAATGAAATGTTTCATTTCTTCTTTTCGCTGAGTTCGATCATTTCCATTATTTTGCTCAGGGCCAGCTCCATTTGTGCGTCTTTTCCATTGTTCCAGTCCTCTGGGCTGATCTCTACTTCATAAGTGGGGTCTGTTCCGTAATTTTCAACACCAAATCCAACATCCCTGAACTTCATCCCAAACCTTGGCTGGGTCACCTGAGTGCCGTCCGCAAGCCTTCTTTCAGGACTTATCCCAATCACGCCTCCCCATGTTCTTGTGCCGATGAGCGGTCCCAGGCTCAGCAACTTGAATGAGTGGCTGAATATATCCCCGTCTGATCCTGCATTCTCATTGGTGAGTGCAATCATTGGCCCCTCAACAGAATATGATGGATAGGGAGAATCCTGTCCCATTCTGGGGTGGGTAAGGGCAATTCTCTCCCTCATGAGTTTTTCAAGGACGAGTTGCGAAACATTCCCACCTCCGTTAAACCTGACATCAACAATGAGGCCAAATCTCTTGAATTCCCTTGTATAGAGCCTGTAGAATTCTGCAAGTCCATCAAGCATCATGTTGGGTATATGAACGTATCCAACCTTTCCACCAGTTTTTTCATGCACCATCTTCCTGTTCTCCTCCACCCAGTTCCTGTATCTCAGATACCTGTCATCAGGAATGGTTTTAACGTAGTTGGAAAACATCTTTTTGTCAGTAGTTTTAACGTCAATCCTGATTATATCCGAAGGTAGGTTCAGTAATATTTCATCTATTGTTTTTCCCTCATTTCCTGGGGATTCACCATTAATTGAAACGATCTCGTCACCTTCCCTGAAACCACCAAGAAGCAATGGACTCTTCTCATTATCGTTTGAGAGGTCTCCGTGATAGATCTTCTTTATGTAGTATTTCTTTCCCTTGAAGAGGAAATCAGCTCCCAGTTGCCCTATGGGAATGGCATCAGAAGAAAGGAAGTCTCCTCCTGTTTCATATGAATGTGAAGTCCTGAACTCCCCCTGCATTTCTCTCAGTATTTCAGACAGTTCAAATCTCGTAGTGATCATGCTGACAAGTGGCTCATATTTCTCATATATTTCTCTCGCATTCCTCGTTGCAAATTCCTCCTTCCAGAAGAAGCTTGTTGCCAGGAGCCATGTCTCGTTGAACATCTGTCTCCACTCCTCCTGGGGCTCGATCCTTATCTTCAGGTTCTTAAGGTGGATCTCCTTTTCCTCATCAAAGCCACTCACCAAATCCTTTGTAATTTTCACCTGCAGCCTGAACAGCTTGTTCTTTTCCTTCCTGATCAGGACTGACTTCTCATCCCTGGAAACTCTGAAATCGAGGACTTTTTCTGCAACAGTCTTTGGTTTCTTTGTTTCAAAACTGAAGAAAACAAGTTTACCAGCTCTCTGCCTTCCAGAAGCTGCGTTCTTCAACAGGCCCTCTGCCCTGTAGGAGAGGTAAAGCAGTCCTCCCTTTATGGCCTTAAGGGAATTGTAATTGCCAGAATCTATGGGTAATGAGTCAGTAAAAGAGCCTGCGTTCTCCCTCTCTGGTTTTAATTTCATTGCTTCAGGTATCCTGACCGTAGGTGAAAACTCTCTATCGTCCATCTTCAGGTAATACGGTCTGGTCATCAGGGGGAACGAATAGTTGAAAGTTGCCCTGTCCTCCACTGGATCAAACGTTCTATCAGAAAGGTAATAAAGATAGGAACCGGATGGATCGAAGGATGGTGAGTAATCATTAGCTGTTCTCTCTGTTACTTCCTTCTTCTCCATCTTATCAAGGATTGCACTTTTAACAATGGAACCGTCTCTCTGCCCGAATCCTCCAGTCATGTACGGGAACGTATACGCAATCCTGCTGGAGTCACTTGACCATGCAACATCCCTTATCTTTCCAGCTTCACTTTCATCAACCAGATCGCATGACATATTCTCCAGGTTTACCATATAAAGTTCAAACAGGATATTTGTCACCGCTATCTTCTTTCCATCCGGTGAGGGAAATATGTTATCTATCAATCCAATGTTTTTCTCCAGCTGAGTGTGCTTCGACAGATCTGAAATTTCAGAAATGCATAGAAATTCTCCATCCTTATCCTGCCTTACGTAAGAGACCCTTTTTTCATCCAGGAACCTGATCAGCCTAACTCTTCCGTGTGATGGGATATGTAACTGTGGAGCCATTTCTTCCGATGTAAAGACACCCCTCCCTCTAAGGACGAATCCATATGTATCATCGTTTCCGTTCAGGGAATATTCCTCAAGATAATTTGCAGGATCCGGAAACTTTGGTCTGGGAACAGTTATCCCGGAACTCATCCTGATCTCCAGCCTCTTCTCCTCCTTTTTTTCAGGGTTCAGTGTGAATAGCTCTCCACCCATTGAATACATAAGTAGTACCCCATTGGATGAAAGATGCCTCGGATAATATGTCTTGAAGTCTGAATGCTTTGTCAATTTTCCTCCCTTTATTCCAATGGAATATATCTGTCCAGTTCCCTCGTGATCGGAAACAAAGAAGACCCTATCTTTAAGGATGCATGGGGATGACACATGTCCATCCAGGTCAACTATCTTGCTGAATTTGCCTCCCTGTTTTCCTGACCAGATAACACCTCTGGTTCCACCTTTATAGCCCTTCCAGTGTGGCATATCATATGTATATCTTCCTATGACCACATCGTCTCCATGGAACATTATGTGAGAACCGGGGCCAAGATTGAGGGGACTCAGGTTGAGCGTGTCTGCATCAAGTTCATAAAAGAAGGTAAGTGCCCCAAAGGATGACATAGCATCTGTTGAGATGATAGGTGTACTTCCTTTCCATCCTGCTATATCTGTGAACATTCTTCTCGGGACACTTTTACCGTTAAGGAAAGTGACTCTTTTGACAATGCCACCGACCCTGTCATACACATACAGATCGGCTAGCGATGCATCCTTACCCCGCATTGACCTGAAAATTATCTTATTTCCGTCTGGAGAAAATCTTGCATTATTTATTATGCCTTCATTGGACACTACAACTCTTGAGGTTCCACTATTCAAATCACCTACCCAGATCTTGTCATTGGAAACAAAAAGAAATTCGTTACCCATGATGTCTGGCGCATGTTTGTAAAATACCATTGTTCTGTAGTGTAATTATATTATATAGCCATTTTCAATGGAATCTTTAATTTTTATACCCATTCTAGATTTAAAACATCAAACGAAAAACGATAGATGAAATCAGTTTAACATATGTGGGCGAGAAGTCCCCTTTCGCAAGAGAGAGGATGAAGGCGAACTAAATCCTAATGATATATTATATAATACAGTAACTATTCCATATAAACTGGATAAAGGGGCACATTCTGTATATTCATTATACTACCACTTCATACAGGTTGTAAAGTAAAGGAGGAAGGTATTTGCCAATGATGCCATCGTGGATCTTCTCAGGACAAAAACCATGGAAATAGCAGAAACATTCAATGTTGATATTCTGGACATAGAATGCGATATGGATCACTTCCACATGCTTTTCAAAACCACACCTCTCCTTTACATTCATCAACGCAGTCAAAACAATAACATCAAGGAAGATACAGCGTAACTTCCCAGAAGTTAAGATAGAACTGTGGAAGGGGAAGTCGTGGCCCCCTTCATACTTCCTCGTAACATAAGGAAGGAACTGAAACTATCAGATCGCATATACAACTGCAAAGTATGCAGTATTACATTGGACCGTACCCTGAAAGCAGCAATAAATATCCATAATGCCGGATTGATCGCCGTAGGATGGGCACTCCAAAAATCACGTCCGTGGAGATCGGAGCTCTGCCAGCAATGGGAACTCCGATCAATGAAACGGGAAGCTCCCTGTTAGCTGGAGGGAGGATGTCACAGAAGCATTTTATAGGATCAGAATATTTTAACTGATGATGTTGAAAAGCATGAAAAAAATCATTTCCATCCTTATGGTTCTTGTTTTTATTATTTCATCCATGGCAGTACTATCAGGACAGGAGCAGATTTCAGGACTGATTGTCCATTCATCCGGTTCACAAAAAAAATCAATGGAGAATGATAGTGTCATTTTCTCAAATTTAGTTCCTTATAGAAACTATGTTAGCGCATCCAAAAAATACCATATAGAGAGTCCGAAAGAAGTTAACGCAACAGAGGGTAACAACAGCGAAAATATTCTTGTAAGCTTTGAATTTTCAAATATTTCAGCACTGGAAAACTTACTGTCAAATATATCAGATAAAAACTCATCACAATATCACCAGTATCTTTCACGAACTCAGTTTGACAGGAAATTTGAACCATCAAAGACAATCTATAATGATTTCATAAAGTATCTTCAGGCAAACGGAATAGATCATATAACATCATACAGAGGAAGATCTATACTTACATTCAGCTCCACGACGCAATCGGTGGATAATTTGTTCAGGGTGCAAACAGCAGATTTTGTAAATGGGTCACAGAACTATTATGCAGCTACAGGAATCCCTGAGATACCCTCATTCTTCAACAATCAAATAACATCCATAACGGGACTCTCGAATTATTCACAATATGTGCTGGGCACTAACCTCAACCACAAAGTCATGATTCAGCAGAACACTTCAGTGAACACCTTATTGCAGGGAAGTATTATCTCTCCAGCCTGCGTAGGCAATACCCAGTATTTCTATGGGCCTGAATTCCAGTCTGCTTATAATGAGGGAACACTCTTCAGGGAATATGGCTATCCCACTTCATCGGTTGAAGCCACAATTTTATGGGGTGGAGAGTACAATGGAACAAGCATGAGCACACCATATGGAAATCTTGTGCATGATGAAAGAGTAGGATCATTTGTACCATCAAATGTGTATGGTTATTTCAACGAAACAATGCCTGCAGGGGAACCCCACCCCACGGTTATCGGGGTTCCACTCAACGGAGCAGTATCACCCGGGCATCTTGCACAGTATGACAGCACTGGAGCAAATATCGAAAACACACTGGACATGGAAATGCTTGGAAGTACAGCACCAGGGTCAACCATATACAACGTATACGGAAACAGTTCTTCCTATTACAATCTAGATCTTGCCTTCAACTACATACTGAACCCGGGCAGCCAAAAATCAAAGTTAAACAATGTTTCAGTCATATCTAATTCTTGGGGGGGCTGTAACTCGAACTGTACGGCTTACTATGAAGACGTAATGGAATCACAGGCAAGGGGGATCACCGTTCTGGCATCTTCAGGTGATGCTGGAGATAATGCTAACAGTACAAAGTGGGTTGGAACAGATGTGGAGTTCCCATCAGTAATTGGGTACAACAATTTTGGTGTTGTTGCAGTTGGAGGAACAAGCTTCAAATTGAACCCAGTATCTCTTGAAATACAGTCACAGGAAAACTGGTATGTGCCGAAAGGAGATACACAGTTAGGCGGTCCATACGGCACAAGCTCTGGGATCGACACATGTCTCAAGGAACCTGTCTGGCAAAGCGATTCGTCAGCAAATAATGTAATACAGGGAAAGGGAAGAGGGGTTCCTGATGTTTCAGCCATAGCCAATAACACTCTCTTAACGATTTCAATATCAGGTTATACCTACGACGCAACTAACGCATCCTATGGCGGACGTTTTGAATACGCATGGGGAACAAGTGTTGCATCACCGGTCACAGCTGGAATAATTGCAGATATCGATTTTGTGTTAGGCGAGAACAATGACAGCCGGCTCGGCTTCCTGGATCCATTGCTGTATAAGCTTGGAACAGAACAGTTCGAAAAGGAAGTTTCCAACAGCACATCAGGATATATAGATACAGGAATATACAATTCCACGTTACCTGCACTTCCATTCCTTCCTGTTTCTACAGGAAGGAATCACTTATACCAGGCAAGATACGGATACAGTTTACTTGATGGATGGGGTTCAATCAATGCCTATAACCTAACCGTTTATGTCCTGAACAGAAATTTCAGGCACAATCAATCTGATCTTTTGGGAGTTGATAACAATTTCACACTGAAGTCACTCAATGTCAGGTCATACAACTCAACAGGTTCTCTAAACACTTTCTATAACGCGTCCATTCAACAAAATCTATTTCTCTCCAATGAGATGGGACAGCCGCTCTACTGGATCCAGAACGTAATTTATTTGAACAGAACAGTTTCAGGAGGATATGTGGTGAATTATACTGGTTGGGTTAATTACCCATTTTTTGGTATATATCAAACTTCCACGGTATATCACTATACCTTCCCTTCAGGTAGGATAATCACTCTACCGCACAGCTTCAATATTTCAACACAGCTCATAAACAGTGGAAACCCTATGAATAGCTATCTCAAGTTTTTCGTTAACAGGCAAGAGATAAAAATGAACGTTACAGGGGCTGCATTCATAATAGGGGAAAGAAACTATTCATATTATTATCAAAGTAAACTGATTTACAACGGGCCATTTCCCAACAATAAATATCAGGGTGGTCTGGACCCTGAATTCGGTCTTGTTGGAGGGCCTTCAGGATACCTTGGAACATTCAGTAATTCAACATCCGCTAATGTTAAGAGTTATGTTGAAAATGAAGAAGGGCAATGGATAATTCCCCGGATAAGTCCATTCAATGAATCGATTGATCAGACAGGTGAAAGTGCAACAAACCTGATCTATTCGCAGAATGGAACCGGCAGTTACAGTATTGGCATTAAATCAGGAAGCCAGGAACAGGGACTGGTTCTCTACATGGCAACTGGAAAGGTAAAATTCATTGTAAATTTCATTGAGGCAAATCTTACGAAGGGAACAGTATGGAACATTACATTTGACGGGACAGCATATTCATCTGACAGAAATAACATAACTGTATATGCAGCCAACGGAACCTATTCATACCATGCCTGGAACACAACACTCTTTTACAACCAGAATTTCAACAAATTCATATCCATAAGTGGTAGGAATATAACAGTACAGATCGATTACATACGATATTCATACATTCACGGTACGGTTTCCCCTTCTGACGCGACACTATTCTTCAACGGAAAGCTTGTAAAGGTATCAGTAAATGGCCACTTCAATATAACCACCACCTATGGAAGCTTTGTTCTCAAGGCATCATCCTCTGGTTATAACGCGAAATACCTGAATATTACGGTTCAGAAAGGCAGATCATATGG
This sequence comes from Thermoplasmatales archaeon, assembly GCA_027310185.1. Taxonomy (GTDB): domain Archaea; phylum Thermoplasmatota; class Thermoplasmata; order Thermoplasmatales; family Thermoplasmataceae; genus Cuniculiplasma. Next base: position 18,565 of record DAIDBH010000010.1, on the reverse strand, counting down.
AGTTAATATCTCGCTGTCAGAAAGCAAGCAGCAGAGTCCAAATTATATATACCTTTACTTAACCCTGATCGTACTGGTCATAATAATAGCAGCTGCCGTTGTTATAAATTCAAAAAGGAGGAGATAGTATCAATGAAGGAACACTCTCCTCCCGGTGAAATAAAGAGAGATTTTTTGCTTCTGGCACGATTCAATAACATCCTGATCCCTGATTGATCCACCCGGTTCTACTATGGCGGCAATGCCATTTTCACCTGCAACATCCACGTTATCAGAAAATGGCAGATACGCATCCGAAGCCATTATGGACCCCCGTGCCTTTTCTCCTGCTCTGCTGCATGCTATCTTCGTTGCCTCAACACGGGACGTCTGGCCTGCCCCAACACCAACTGTAACACAGTCTTTGGTCAGAACTACTGCATTGCTTCTGCAGTGGGCGGCTATTTTCCATGCAAATTCTATTTCCTTTGTCGAAAATTCTCTTCCGGTCTTAACAACCTCCTTCATCTGATCGATACTGGTATTCATTCTTGTCTGTTCAAGGATTCCATTGAATAATGTTTTGAAGCTCCTTTCAGGGCCATTGCCGGAGTATTTTATCATTCTTATGTTCTTCTTCTTTCCTATTATCTGCTGGGCATCGCTATCAAAATCCTTTGCAATTATTATCTCCACAAACAGGTCTTTCATTGCCGCAGCCACTCTTTTATCCGCAGTGCCATTAATGCATATAACCGACCCGTAAGCAGATTCCCTATCAGCATCTATGGCTTTCTCCAGGGCATCTCCATGGTTAATTCCCGTAGCCGCTCCACACGGAGTATTATGTTTTATAACAACCGCGAATGGATCTGAGAAATCAAGGGCAGTCTCAATGGCCGAAGACGCATCTACGTAATTGTTATAGGACATCTCCTTTCCGTGGAAGACTTCCATTTTTCCATATTCTGGAATCTCATAGATAAAACCTTCCTGATCGGGGTTTTCACCATATCTAAGCTTCTTTCCATTTTCAAGTTCGATGAGCCTCACTTCTCCCTTGTCATTTAGGGAATTATAAATCATCATGTCATACCTGTAGGTCAGCTTGAAAGCATCTATGGCAAGGGTTTTCCTAGTTTCTTCCCTGATCATTCCATGTTCAGCAATGTCCCTCTCTACAAGTTCATAATCTTTCCTGTTCTTGACAACGGTCACTCTTTTCCAGTTTTTTGCTGCTGCCCGTAATAAAGAAACACCGCCAATATCTATATGTTCTATCTTCTCTTCCTCAGTCCCATTCATATATTTACTGAAGTCATAGAGATTGCACATCACCACATCGAAGGGAAAATAACCCCTTTCTTCAACCTGCCTTCTGTCCTCATCATTATCACGCATTAATATTCCAGAAAAAATAGCTGGGTGCAGTGTCTTGACCCTTCCTCCTAACAAATCATCAAAGCCAGTAAGTTCCGAAAGGGAAATACTCTTCACACCATTTTCCTCCAGGTACTTTCCTGTACCTTCTGAGGCGTAAATTTTTTCTACTTTTCCTTTTATAGCCTTTAAAAACTCATCGGAACCTGATTTATCCGTGAGGGATGCAAGCACATTCATGATCTCTAAACACTTCATTTTTAATATGCTTTAAGAATTTCAATGCCAAAATGATGGAGCACACATTTCACACATATGGGTTTATATGTTCCTAAAATCAAACAAATGTATCATGTTATGGACCATAATTGTTTGAAAAATGGGATTGATTGTGTAATCTTATAACAGTTTTATTACTGGTAGTAATTGTAAATATGTTTCTGTAATTTATTTTTAAAGTTGACAAAAGATTTTATAAAAAAGAAATCTTAGCGGTTTAGGTAAACAAATGGTTAGAAATATTTCAGTTGAAGCAATCAACCAGGTTCCAACTAGCCTTAGAGGCGTTGAACTAGTAGAGAGAAAAGGTATCGGTCATCCAGATAGTGTATCAGACGGAATAGCAGAATCAGTTAGCAGGGAATTGAGTAAATATTACATAAAACATTTTGGAAAAATTCTGCATCATAACACTGACCAGGTGGAGCTTGTAGGAGGTCAGTCAGCACCTAAATTTGGTGGAGGAGCAGTTCTTGATCCAGTGTATATTCTCCTAAGCGGAAGGGCAACAACAACAGTTGATGGGGAGAGGATTCCAGTGAAGGCAGTTGCAATTAAGGCTGCAAAGGAATATCTCCAGAGTAATTTCAAGCATCTGGACATGGACAGCGATATAATGATAGACTCCAGGATCGGGCATGGTTCAGTTGATCTGAGGGATGTTTATGATACAGCAAAACACAGGGCCAATGATACATCATTTGGAGTCGGCTTTGCACCATTTACTGACACTGAAAAGCTTGTGAAGGGAACAGAGAAGTTCATCAATGGAGAAATGAAGAAGAAGCTGCCAGCTATTGGTTATGATATAAAGGTAATGGGTTACAGGCAGGACAGGACAATTAACCTTACAGTTGCGGCTGCATATGTTGATAAATTTGTCAAGGATAGCAACGAATACTTTGCCATAAAGGAGCAGTTCCAGCAGCTTGTCGAGGACAATGCGAGCAAGATATCAGACGAGGACGTAAATATATTTATAAACACAGCAGACAAGGATGGAGACAAAATAACAAGCCATTATCTTACAGTAACTGGTCTTTCACAGGAGAATGGAGATGACGGATCTGTTGGAAGGGGAAACAGGGTAAACGGAATAATAACTCCTTACAAGCCAATGAGTATGGAAGCAGCTGCAGGAAAGAATCCGGTAACACACGTAGGAAAATTATACAATGTTCTTTCGAACAAGATTGCTGAACATGTAGTCAAGGAGGAAGGCGGAGACATTGTGGAAGTACTGGTAAGAATTGTTTCACAGATAGGAAGAAGCATTGACAACCCTCATGTAGCAAGCCTGCAGATCATCTACGGAGATAACGTTGATCCATCAAAGCACAAGAAGAACATAGAAGCCATTACAGACTATGAACTTGAACACATATTTGATCTGACACAGGGATTTGTGGAAGGAAAAATACCGGTATTCTAATCCTGGTATCTTCCAGAACAATTTTTAGTCTTTTTTAATTACTCAGCATTAAGGTTAATTTTTAAATATAAATGGTTCTTTTTTTAATATTCCACGAAATAGGTTTTGTATATACAGTATAGGGTTGGGCAGCCGACCAATCAAAGTTATTTCTAAATCATGTTTTTCATCTTTGTCTCAATAGGAAAAAAACCATAAGACAATAACTGAAAATTAAAACCTGTGGAACCAGATTCGCTAATCTGGTACGTTCAAACACCAGAATATAGGAATGAAAAATGTTGGGGGATTCGGCAGAACTGAAGCAATTTCGCAAGGAATATTAAGCATTAAGACGGAGTCAATGAAATAAGGGAAAAATCCGGATTGTCATGATACAAAGTAATATCATTCAATGTTGATCAAGTACAACAGAAAAAATTAAGCCTGATTGAAGATGATCTGCCATGAGTAGTGAGACCACAAAATTCGATGTTATAAACGATGGGACCTTCTCTCTTGATCCAGGGGCTGCATTCGGAGTTACACCTAAAAATGTATGGTCAAAGGAATTTCAGCCAAATGATAATTATAGAATAGGCCTGAACTGCAATGTATGTGTAATCTCAATAGATGACAGGCATTATCTCATAGACTCGGGTATTGGAAATAATCCAGGGAAATACCTGGAAAAGTGGTTCGCCGCAAAACCTAACAGGAACCTGGAAAATTACATGAAAAAAAATGGAATAGATAAATTTGATGCAATTTTTCACACCCATCTTCATTTTGATCATATGGGCCACTCATTCACAGACCTTTCTGGAAGCAAATCATATGCACATCATCTTGAGATTGATAATTTCATGAAACCTGAAGACTTCGCTGCAGCAAGTTATACATACAAAAACAGCGAGCAAAACATTTCTAACCTCATCCCCATTTTTTCCGATACCAGGACAGGAAATTTTGAATTAATTCACACCGGAGGTCACACGACAGGGCATATGGCAATAATCTTCAACAGTGAAAACCTGAAGTTAATGTTTCTGGGCGATCTTGCGCCGACAACATTCCAGCTTAAGCCAAACAGGTTAACTGCCATAGATTCGGAACCCCTGAAATCAATGAATGCAAAAAAGATACTATTAAAGAAGGCAATCAGGGAAGAATTCAATCTAGTCATGAGTCACGATCAGAAGAACGAGATCGTAACAGTCAGTGGTGAAGTGGATGATCCCCAATTCAGGAACGTTTTCTGATTTCTTCAATCACTGATGGCACATCCCTGGTTAAACAGTATTCAATCTAATTGGTAATTCTTATTTAACCTGATCTGGCCATACTTTCTCAGGGTCATAACACCCCAGACCAGTTCTATAACTCCAAAGGGCCATGCACCCGAAAGAAAACCATAGGAGGAAGAGAAGAAACATGTCAATCCAAATAGAAGTGTGTAAATCTTCCCAACTGGCTCGCGAAAGTAGAATACCATCATTATTACGAGAACTATAGCTCCGTAAATATTTACGGGAGACAGAAAATTCATGCATCAATATGAATGGAGAATTAAATAAATTATGCTATGATCTTGCCTGGAACTGAATTCATTTAGTAATTATTTCTATTCTGCAAACGACTCCACCGTGAAGAAATCGGGAAAGTAAGGAATATGGTTATATGTCTGAAGGTGATAATTTCTTCCTTGGAAAAAAATATAAAAAAAAGTGTCCGAATAGGATTCATATATCTTCATCAGGACGATCCTGCAAAATCAACCATGAAGAAATTACAGAAATTCAATTTAGCTGAACAGATAAACAGGGACAAGATGGGTGGATATGTCGTATTGAGGTACGATGCGGAAAAAACATTATTGCCTGTGGACAGATCACAGGTAAGCCGGAAGGGGATATGTATTATAGAAGGTTCATGGAATCTGGGTGATCTTCTAGGCTCCTACAGGAAAGGGACTGAAAGGAAGCTTCCGGTACTGATGGCTGGAAATCCGGTTAATTTCGGGAAATTCAATAAGCTATCTTCTGTTGAAGCTGTGGCGGCTGCCCTTTTCATAACGGGATACGCTGATCAGGCAAAGGAGGTAATGGGAAAATTCACATGGGGTCATACCTTCATGGAACTGAACATAGAACTGCTTAAATCCTATGCAGGATGCCAGAGCGCGGATGATCTTGAAAAGGTTTACCTTGACTTTGACATAGATTCTAGTACCTGATCCATTCATCACCATCAAGTTTCCAGTTTCCATTTGTATATTCTGATATTATGGAATATATGCCCTCCCTGTATTCCACCGGTACCTGCTCCATTATCTCATTCTCTCCCGGAAGCAGGTGAATGCCTCTTATCTGTGTATCCATATCGTAGTATCCATTCTTAATTCCATCTGTGAGAAATATGAGTTCTTCAGGATCAAGTTTCATTCTTTCGTTTTTTACCATGTTCAGAAGACTGTCTTTCGATGGATAGTGGATTTCTTCAGGGTCTCCATTAGCGTACTCGATAAACAACCTAACACCAAGGCATTTACTACATTTTCCACATGGATAGACATCCCCATTCTCATACCTGCATGAATGGCATGATCTCTGCAGTAAGTACAGATCATGATACCTGTTCACCAGTATATCCTCAACCACGGAGCCATAGATATTGTAAAGGGCTGACCAGAGGGTTATACCGAAACCCTTTTCCTGAGTATACCTGGAAAATCTCCTCTGAAAATCAGGACTCTGATCATACACTCCAAAATAGTGTTTTATTCCCTTGTATGGTGGTTCCTCTGCAGGATCATCCATTTCATTTCCCATTATGATATCAGTTATTCCCTTAACCCTGAGAGAAGGTAGTGTTGCAAACAGGTAAATAGGAAACAGGAAGAGCTGTACAGGATAATCGTCAGCCCATGAAAATGAAACCACCGGATCAAGAATTGGCATCCTGTGATTCATGAAATTATAGAACCTGTCAATGTTAGACCATACCCTCGCACTCTCAGTAACCCTGCTCAGATAATCATGTGAATGCTTGGCTGCTTTCCAGTGACCTCCAGATTCATTGAAGAAATATGGCAGTGCATTTCCAGTGATCTCCCTCATCATTCCATATGAAAGAAGACTTTCCTTTCCTCCAGAAAGCATTATTGCAGATCTGCTGTTCCCGCTCCCCGAATAATTATCAACATATCCAGACTTAAATGTGAGTCTTGTCTTTCCAATTGCATTTTCCTTTGTTATTTCTTCTTCTGTGGGCAGAAATTCGCTTCTGAAGAACGGGTATCTTATCCTGCAGAGACGGTTTACAAAGACTTCAGTATTATTGATTTTCACCATTTCTTCTATCATATCCCGGTCAACTTCAGACGTTGGGAAATCAAATATTATTTCTCCTGTAAACAGGGAATAATTGATGGCTGCTACGGCACCCATAAGACCTGCGAGGTTTTCATTGAGCTCGACATCATGATCATACTTGAATTCCAGGAGGAATTTTTCCTTGTCATCCAAAATAATATTGATCTTTGCAAAATTTTTAGAGATGGAATCAACTTTTATCTCAAGTGCATCAAAGCACCTGATCCTATCCAGGAAAAGCAAGATCACAACCCTGAAACTATGATTTCTGCCATTCTCTTTGAGTCATAGAGGGGATCGAAGGCCGGGAGACCATACCTGTTTTCCAGATCATTCTTAGCATCGCTAATCTCCTTCTCAGTCATTCCTTCCCTGTTGATCGCAATGCCCATCACTTTTTTGTCTGATAACTCCTCCAGTATCCTGATAAACTTTTCAACCGGCGGAATCTTTATTCCAGGAAAACCGTCATAATCAACCCTTGTTGGAGCATGCTGCAGTATTATGCCATCAGGTTTCCCTGCCGCGATTATTTCAAAGCTTCCAGGATATGCAGGATGCAGAACTGAACCCTGCCCCTCAAGGAACATGAAATCTGGCGATTCCTTCTCCCACGCCTCAACTATGGCACTTTCTATTCCACCTGCCACAAAATCGTTTATCATTGAGTCGATTACCACTGTATATGGAAATCCCTGCATCCATGCAGTCTGGCCTGTACCTATCATTACCGAACTCTTACCGAGCTTCTTTACCTCTTCATTGAGGTAAACTGCAGTTGTCCTCTTACCTATGGCGCTGTCTGTACCCAGTACTGCAACCTTTTTAGACTTGACATCCCAGATCTTGCCTGTAAAAAAGTCCCTCCTCATCATGAACATCTTCCTGACATCAACTATCTCGGAACCGGATTGTTCACTGAGTTTTTTGAATTCTGGATCATCTGATATGAACTGATGCAAGCCACTGACAACAGTCATCTTCTCCCTTATTGCCCTTGATACAAAAGGCCTGAAATATTCAGGAAGAAAACCTCCATCTGTTGCAACACCCACTATCAAGGTGTCTGCACCCAGGTCTATGGCTTCCCCCATTGTTGAGATGATCTTTATATCGGGCCTGGCCTTTGGCACAATCTCCTGTATATCTGCCCCAGAATGGGTGCTGTCTATGACACCCAGTATATTATATCTCCTTGAAAACCTGCACAGGCCATTTGCAGTTTTCCCATAGGTGGAGCCAAGGAACCCTTCTGCGAGTATAACTGCTCCGCCCATTAATGACCCCTTCCGGTCAGCACAGCAACAACCTCGCCACTGACATTTCTGCTGTTTAAGTTCTTATGAGCTGCTGCCAGGGCTGATGCAGAGGCTGGAAGAACCTGGATGGATTGCTGATTCTCTATCATCTTTGAAAACTTCACCATTTCCTGATCATTCACCCCTATTGCAACCCCCTTGCTTTCATAAATTGCATTCAGTGCTTTTTGGCCATCCATGGCACGGAATGAAACAAGTGGTTCATTGGTTTCTGTCTCAATTATTGTTGATGGCTCAAGTTCCTGTATCTTCCTGAATCCGTGTTTCCAGGAATAAACAACAGGATTGCCAAGTGATGTTGAGGAAGCAATGAATTTCGGGATATTATTGATTATACCCTTCAGATACAATTTCTTGAAACCGCTAAATATTCCGGCAAGTGTGGTTCCATTACCTACCGGTGCTGCAACATATGCTGGTGAATGTCCAAGTTGCTGTACTATCTCATTTGCAATACTCTCATAACCAAGTATGTCTACTATTGAATTTACAGATCCAGGGCTGCAGTCATACCAGTTCTCATCCCTTGATTTGTCCTTTATATACTCAACGAGATCCTCATATTTCATGTTCTTCTGGATGATCTTTGCTCCGTTTCCATAAATTTCATCACTTCTTGCGTTAGTATAGAAGGAAGGAATCGCTACAACAGAGTTTATCTTATAAGCAGATGCAAAATAAGATACTGATGCCCCGTAATTACCACATGTTGCAACTGCGATGGTATCGTAACCCAGTTCTATTGCCCTCCTGACATGAAGGCTTGAAATCCTGTCCTTTTGTGTTCCCGTGATGCTGGCACCCTCAAACTTAAAAAATACTTTATTCATTTTCAGGAACCTTTCTATATTTCTGGCCCTGAAAAGAGGTGTCAATCCAGGAGGTTTTTCTTCCTCTGTAATCTGTTCCATTATTTAATACACCGACCACTCGGTCATGTAATAATGAATACATTCTATTTAAATATATCTTATTAAAATTTCAACGTATCTATAAGCGGTAAAATTGCTGTTTTCCGGTAGTTTTAAATATCTATACATATAAATATATAAATTATTATATTATATAATTAATTTTTATTTCTCTTAAAAATTATTAAGGAGTCTTCGAGTCGAAATTTCGCTCATTTTCTCCGTTATATACAGGAAACTGAAGAAGTTTATATTGTTATGATTTCCAGGCCAAGTTGATCTGCGACTTCCCTTATCATGCCCATGCCCGCAGACTTTATTCCTTTCTTATCAACGAGGAATCCCTTGCATTTTTCTGTTTTTTCAACCGCCATCAGGACTTCATCTTTTCCGATCTCATCCATCCTGAACTTGGAAATAATATGGCCAACATTGACGTTTTCCTTCAGCACGTAGGAGGAAAACTTTGGCGCATAATGCCCTCCTCCAGCACCAACATAATTCGGGTAATTTTTCGGTGAAGCATCCCTCACGCCCAGGAACAGGGTCCGCAATGCCTCACTGTCTTTCCAGTTTTCCGGTTCAGTGCCTATCTCTGCAAATATAAGTCTATTACCGGACTCTGGACCGTGATGAGTTGCCTCAAAGGTCACCTGATATTTTTCTCCACTGTATACCTCACTCATCTTTCTCAGTATTGCAGTCTGTATTTCGGGTGCACTTCTTGCAATATTCCTTTCCCTGCCACCAATATCATTTGTTGAGAAGTTCCCCACTGGGTGTACCGTAATGGAATTCACCTTTGCCTTCGATGAATGCCTGCTTAGAAAAATAATAACCTTATCCTCATTATTTATCAGTTTCTCAGGGAATTCCAGCATTGGCAGTCTCCCCTCAGTAAGTATATATTTTCCCAGATCGGGACCGTTGGAAATGAAATAGTTGTAAATACTCAAGCTGGCCTCGTCACTCTTTGTTGCAATAAAGACAGGATCGTATTCCATTATCTTTCCACCAGGTCGTGATAGAGGTTCTCGCTCCTTATTCTGAGTCTTTCAATGTTGCTTGCATAATTTTCAAGATAATCCTTTCCCTCCTCATATTTCCTGATAGTTCCAAGAACAATGTCGTGCTCCCTTCCAAGGGTGCTTGAGATGAAGAGAAGAACGCTCTGGATACTCTCTGGATCTGGTTCTTCCACCTTCCTGTGGTTGTATATCCTGATATCAGGCCCCCTTTCAAGTTTCACAAGTGATTCCTTCCTTTTAAGTGCATCATTCATGCTCTTCAAATTTGCTATAAAATAATCCACTATCATTGAAATATTATTGTGAAAAGTTTCATCCCTGATATCCTTAAGCTGCTCCTGAATTTTTAAATTACTGTTTGAAATTTCATTAATTAACTCATCTTCCCTATTCATATTCACTCCCATACCTAATATGGAAAGTGTTTTAAAAACTTTTGAGATAACAACCCAATGGACTTCGACATTCCAGAAATGGAAAAAGAGATACTGAAAAAATGGGAAAAATATGATCTGTCTAAATTGAATGAGGATGCTATCAAGTCCGGAAGAATATACTCAATAGACACGCCTCCACCAACAGTTTCAGGAGAAATACATATAGGCCATGCATATTCTTACCCGCATCAGGATATAGCTGCAAGATTTCGAAGAATGATGGGGTATTATGTGTTTTACCCATCCGGTTTTGATAATAATGGATTGGCAACGGAAAGATTTGTTGAAAAAACTCTGAAACTGAGCCTTAATAATCTCCCTGTAAAGGAGGCAATTGAAAAGTGTGAAACTATCTCTGGTGAGGCAATAGGCGAAATGAAGAAATCGTTCATCAGGCTTGGTCTCTCACAGAATTTCAATAATTCCTACATTACTTATTCAAAGGATTCATGGAAAATTTCACAGGGCTTCTTTCTTGACCTGTTCAAAAAAGGCATAGCATACAGGAACGAGGGAATGACCATAAGCTGCCCAACATGCAGAACTGCAATTTCACAGATTGAAATGGAAGATAGTGAAAGGGAAACAGATTTTGTTTATCTCGATTTCAGGTCGGATGATGGAACGGTCGTTCAGATAGCAACAACCAGGCCTGAAATGCTTGCAGCGTGTGTAGCCATTGCCATGAATCCTGGGGACGAGAGGGCAAAAAAATATTCTGGAAAGAAATTCAGGGTACCTCTGTACGGCCATGAAGTTGAAATTATAACAGATCAGAGGGTTCTGATGGATAAGGGAACGGGTGCTGAAATGGTATGCACCTTTGGAGATCAGACAGATTACGAAATATGGAAGGAACACTCACTCAAACTTGTAAGATTACTTGATGAAAGGGGATTCATAAGAGATGGAAGCCTCCTTGAAGGCCTCAAGGTGGAAGAGGGAAGAAAGAAGGTAAAGAACCTTCTGAAAGAATCAGGAGACCTGAAATCCATTGAGAAAATAAAACACTCTGTCAATACCCATGAGAGATGCGGCACACCCATAGAGATCGGCGTGAGCAAACAGTGGTATCTACGATATCTTGACATGAAGGAGGATCTGGTACTACAGGGAAGAAAGATAAAATGGACACCTGACTTCATGAGAATAAGGTACGAGAACTGGGTAAATGGGCTGAAGTGGGACTGGTGCATATCCAGGCAGAGAATAATGGGGATATCAATTCCCGTCTGGTACTGCAACAATTGCGGTGAAGTCATTCTTCCAGACAGGAGTGAGCTACCGGTGGACCCAAGGTTCGATGGGAAGAGAAAGTGCCCTAAATGTTCCTCTGATGATGTAACACCAGAAACAGATGTACTTGATACATGGTTCACATCATCAACATCACCCACAATTTCCATGAAGGATACCCCCATAGAAAAGAACGGAGTTCCAATGAGTGCAAGATTCCAGGGACACGACATAATAACTACCTGGGCATTCACAACGATTTACAGGTACATGATTCATTTCCAGAAAATACCATGGGATAATATCATAATAAGCGGCAACGTTTTTGATTCCAAGGGGCAAAAAATGAGCAAAAGCAAGGGAAACGTGATCTATCCAATGGAACTTGTGGAAAAGTATGGGGCTGATGGTGTCCGGCTTTGGGGTACATCCTCATCCACATGGGACGACATATCACTCAAGGAACAGGAATTGACGAGGGGAAGGAGAACAATAATAAAGATATACAATGCCGTAAATCTTGTCAGTGGGCTGGTAAGCAAGGGAAAGAAAGAAATTAAATTACCATTCAACAGGTGGATAGCACAGGAGATGAACAGAACCATGAAGAGGGCAGAAGAACACTATTCAGTCAATGACTTTGCCAGGGCGAGGACAGAGATTGACAACTTCTTCTGGACAATGTTCTGCGATAACTATCTCGAGATAATAAAATCCTTTGTTTCAAGAGGATCAGATGAAGAAAGAGATGAAATTGCATATGTTGCAAGAGAAGTAGCAATGGATGTGATGAAACTTTACGCTCCAATTGCGCCTTTTATCACTGAAAAAGGATATGAAATGCTAGGGATGGAAGGCTCAATACATGAACAGGAGTGGCCTGCACCTCTGGCAGATTATGAAAAGGACGCAGAAACATTCAGCAATGTAATATCCATTATCTCAGGGATCAGAACCGAAAGAAGCAAGCTGAAATCTGGAAGAAAGGCATATAATGGGTTTATAATCTCATCACCGGTTGAAATGGATGACTTTGAAAAAAGGGTCATCAGGGAAACACTGAGGGAGGAAAACCTGGTGTTCAGGAAAGATAAGGAGATCAATATTGAGGCAATGCTTGATTAGCTTCATACACCTGCGTAAATTAAAATACATTGGATAACATGATAGGAAAGGCTTGAAATGTATCTCACACCTGAAAGAGCAGTAAAAATAGGAATGATACTGGTAGTTGCATCCATTTTAATATTAGGTTATTCCGCCTTCGGATTTTATACATCATCCTCAGCTACAAAAAATACTGTAATTGCGGGGGATTCTGAGAAATCTATGGATATAAACGTAACATCCGGACTTCTTCTCACGTACACAATAACTGCAAATTCTTCAGGAAACTACAGGGCATGGTTCACTGAGCCATCAGGGATTACGGTTGTGGAATCAAATTTTACCGGTTCAGGCATTTCTAAATCCATAGTGGCACCTGTATCCGGGCAATGGGTCTTTCACGTGGAAAATCTGGAAAAAAACAGTTCAGCCATGAAAATACACCTTGGGCAGATTTCATATTACCTTGAGGCAGGTTTATATTTTGGTATTACAATTCTTGTCCTTGGGATAGTATTCATCCTATATTTCTTCAATGTACAGAAGAGGGAAACTGTAAGGAGAAGCAAGAGATTCTAAAACAGACCTGATTGACTTGCAATGATTATGTCATGAAAGCCAATGGACTTGGGATATAGATGGTTCAACTCATAAACCAGGATAATGTATTCCGGTGATTCACCTAACCTATGTATATATGGAAATATGTGTGGAATACAAATCCGATTGTGTAAGTGATTGCCGCAGCGAGAAGTGATAAAATAGCTGCCCTGCTTGATGATTTCAATATGGAAATGTTCAGTGCTATTGCTATAATTGAATTGCTGATGGCCTGGACGGCTGCCACGAGTATAACGGCTATGATCAGTGAAAGAATACCCAGGGGAAACAGGAAAGGGATAATTGGGAATGCGGCCCCCGCAATATAGGAAAGGCCGGTTGTTCCTGCTGAAACCTTCGTACGGTTCTCCTCATTTTCAATTTCTTTATTCATTTTGTGAGTGCTTGTGTTTGTTATGAGGCTCTCCCTTTTTATATTCCTTATCCGGTACTCAATCTCAGATGATTTTGAAAGATATGCACCAAGTGTCATGCTTATGGTTCCACCAACGCCTATAACCAGTCCACTCATTGCGATTATGAAATTGTTGCTTATAATTGCAGTCAACCCAGCTATGGCCGCCAGAACTTCTACAAGTCCATCGCTCATCCCATAGATGAAAGCCTGGATCCTGTCCAGATAGGCTTCCCTGTTAATTCCCATCTGTTCAAAGACATTTTCATGGCCAATCTCATCATTTATAATCGACTTTAATGCATTTCCCTCTTCAACATCTTTCATCGTCTTCAGGAAGTCTCTGTATTTTCTGATGCTTTCTACTTCTCCCCTTTCCAGAAGATTGACGGTCAGATTATTGCCTAATATTCTTGTTAGGAAGAGGAGAAAGAAAATCTTTACATTCCTGGGCTTGATCTCTTTTTTCACGGAAGTTATCTTCCTGAGCCTGTCCATCCAGAACTCAGAATGTGATTCCTCCATTTCAGCAAGATAATCAAGTTTCTCCTTCAAAACTTTATTTCGGGATCTTTTGGCAAGTTTCCTGTAGAACTCCCTATCGGTAATCTCATCTCTGTAGAATTCTGAAACTAGTTTCTCTTCTTCCCCAGTCATTCAGGTAGAATTGTACAAGAATATTAATAATTTTATATTGCATGTTAAATCAAATAAGGATTTCCTTACATTTTAAGCAGTTCACACATCAGGAAATACATCTTGCGATACAGGACAATTCAATGAGGCAGAAGTTTCATCATTCGTGAATCGACCCAGATATTTGTTACGAAATTCGTAGTATTGTTTCGTTTTTCATTCAATAAGCTATATATTTTCAATTGTCATCTTAATACAGGTGAATTTATGCAGGCAAATGAAAACGATTTCGAGATGAAAGTAAACATAAAGGTAGTGCCACCCGGACCAAAAGGTAAGAAAATAGTGGAGGAAGACACTGAATATCTTGCTACAAGTTCCAAGTCACTTCCAATAGTGGCTAAGAGAGGAAAAGGAGTTTATATACAGGATGTTGATGAAAATGTGTATATTGACTTCGCAGCAGGTATTGGAGTCAACAATATGGGGCATATTCATCCCTATATTACTGAAAAGGTCCAGGAGCAGCTTTTCAAGCTCTGGCATTTTGCTGGTACCGACTTTTATTATCAGGAACAGGTAGATGCAGCAAAAGCAATATCAGGTGTAACGCCCGGGAAGTTCAAGAAGAAGGTCTTCTTCACTAACAGTGGAACAGAAAGCGTTGAGGCCGCAATCAAGTTTGCCAAGGTCGCAACGAGGAAGCAGGAATTTATCTCATTCATAGGAGCGTTCCATGGAAGATCACAGGGATCACTTTCCCTGACAGCTTCAAAGGGAATACAGAAAAAGTACCTTTTCCCATCAATGCCAGGAGTGGAACATGTTCCATTCCCTAACCCATACAGGAACATTTTCGGAATAGATGGCTATGAACATCCTCAGGAGCTTACAAATGCTGCACTTGATTTCATAGAAAAATACACACTGAAAATGTACATGCCTCCAGAGAATGTTGCTGCATTTGTAGTTGAACCTATACAGGGAGAAGGCGGGTATATAGTTCCACCCATGGACTTCCACAAGAAGCTCAGGAAACTGGCAGACGAAAACAACATGCTTGTAGTAATGGATGAAGTTCAGGCAGGCTTTGGGAGAACAGGAAAATTCTTTGCATCAGAACATTTCGGTGTTGAACCACAGATTATTACACTTGCCAAGGCAATAGCTAATGGACTTCCAATGGGTGCAGTCGTGGTGGATTCAAAACTTGACTTCCCTGAACTCGGACTTCACTCCAACACATACGGCGGAAACCTCCTTGCATCAGTTGCAAGCAGGGCAACCATAGAGGCAATGAAGAAAGAGGGTGCAGTGGAAAATGCTGCAAAAAGAGGAAAGCATCTCAGGCAGAGACTGGAAGAACTCAAGGAAAGGTATGATGTCATAGGAGATGTAAGAGGTATCGGTCTCATGCAGGCAATCGACTTTGTGAAGGACAGGAGGACAAAGGAACCTGCAGTGAAGCTGAGGAACGATGTGGAGTATAAAGGCTTCCAGAATGGAATCATACTTCTGGGAACTGGAGAAAGTGCAATAAGACTGATTCCACCCCTGATAATCACCGATGAGCAGATAGATGAAGGAATGGAATGTCTTGAGAAAGCAATAAAGCAATCACTTTGAATTGCTTTCCATCAAATATTTTAACATATTATTCAATGGTGCGCCATCTTCCCACTTCATTACAAAATTTTCATTTCTGGTTATCTCAATTTGAGGGAGTATATTGTAAAGGTTCCTGTATCTGCCCATGGGTTCTCCAGGAACCTTGAACATTCTCCATGGGTCGCCATCTGTATTTTTCAGCCTGAAGGCATAAATTAAGAAGATACCAGAATTCAGGCACTTCTTTGCAAGCCTCTCCGCCTGATCCTGGTTCTTCCCAGAGGAGGAGGAAAAGGCAAGCACTGGATTCTGGGAACTCTTTACCTCGATGACCATGGACATATCAAATCTGACAGCAATAAGGTCTGCCCCCTTGGAACCGGCTGCCCTGGTCACGAAAAAGGGATATTTTATCAGATGTTCATAAGCTTCCCTGGACAGGAAATCAAGCTTTTTAGACACCTTTCCAATAACTTTCTGGCTCCCGGATAATATGGATACCAGCTCCCTTTCATAAATACTTCCATTCAACCCGTGTTAATGCCTTATACGTATAGAAATTTTCTCTGCATACCAATGAAAGCACATCATCCAAGCGGTAATCATTTTGCAGGAATGTTTGTAAATGCTAACTAACAGTCTTCATTCATTCATCTCCATATGGCATTTTTAAAAGCCGCATAGTTTAAAATAAAGGATTTTTATCTATTGAATTATGGACACACAGAGTGAAACAGTATTTTTTCCAGATCAGAAAACAATCAATGACAGCAATATTAACGCCCTAAAAAACTTCATCGGGCTGAAGACCATTGATGAACTCTATGTATTTTCAGATAGCCATATGGAACAGTTCTACGATTCAGTGGCCAGGCACTCAGGCATCTGGTTTTCAAGACCATATACAAAGGTAAGGGACAGTTCAGGAGGGAAGGAATTTTCAAAATGGTTTGTTGATGGTGAGATAAATATAGCTTTCAACTGTGTGGAAAGGTATAAGAAGAGCAAAAAAGCGGCAATAAAATGTGTTTATGAGGATGGTAGTTTCAGAAGCATTTCTTATGAAGAACTTGACATGTTGACAGGAAAATTATCAGGTGCAATGAAAAATCTCGGTATTGAGAAGGGAGACAGGGTAGGAATATACATGCCTATGGTTCCAGAGGCAATTATCTCCATGTATTCCATAATGAGAATAGGTGCTATTGCTGTGCCCATGTTCTCTGGATATGGGAGGGAAGCTGTGGAAACAAGAGTAAATGATAGTGGCATCAAATATATTTTCAGCGTTGAGAGCTACACGAGGAAAGGACGGGAAATAAAGATGACTTCCAATATAAAAGATATAGAAGGAATCAAGCTCATAACACTGGATAGTAACAACAAAGATGAACTGGACTTCAACACGCTTCTTGAAAGTGGAGAATACACGGAAAGTGAAAGAACAGGTTCAGAGGATGGTGCAATCATGCTCTACACCTCTGGAACAACGGGCAAGCCAAAGGGTACAGTTCATGTACACGGTGGATCTTTCATCAATATTGTTAAGGAAGTGAAATACTATCTCGATTTCAAGGAAGATGATACGATTTTCTGGATCACCGATCTTGGCTGGATGATGGGACCTTGGGAAATTATGGGTGCCAATGCTCTTGGAGGAACTTTATTTCTCTATCCAGGTGCAGTGGATTATCCAAAAAATGACAGAGTATGGGATCTTGTGGAAGAACATGGAATAACGGTGCTTGGCATATCACCAACGTTCGCAAGAACAATGAAGTTCAACGGTGTTGACAGGCCATTCAAAAACCTGAAGGCTTTCGGTTCTACCGGTGAACCATGGGACAGGGAATCATGGGAATATGTATTCAGGGTATGGGGTGAAAGCAAGGTCCCCATATGCAATGTATCTGGTGGAACGGACATCATAGGATGTTTTCTTGCATCAACTCCTGTGACTCCCCTTAAGCCAAAATGCCTCTTCAAGGGCCTTGGCATGGCAATAACAGTTTTTGATAGCTCTGGGAGGGAAATCTATGATCAGATAGGCTACCTTGTATCAAAGGAGCACCTGCCATCAATGACCCGTGGCGTTTGGAACAATGAAGAAAGATACAGGACATCATACTGGTCCCAATTTCCAGGTTTCTGGTCACAGGGTGACTGGGCAATGCAGAGCAGGGATGGGTATTTCTTCCTTTATGGAAGGGCAGATGATATCATAAAAACCTCGGGAAAGAGGATAGGTCCAGGAGAGATTGAAGATGCAGCTGACAGGGTTTCAGGCGTCGTTGAGTCTGCAGCCATAGGAGTACCTCACGAGAAGAAAGGTGAGGCAATTGTTATTTTCTACAAGGGGAATGACAACCATGACGTTAGGGAACATATCAAGAAGGAAGTTGAGAAATCTCAGGGAAAGTCATTCAGTCCTGAGAAGATATTGAATATAAATGAACTACCAAAGACCAAAAACGGGAAGATAATGAGGAGGGTGCTAAAGGCTGCATACCTTGGGCAGGATCCAGGGGACGTAAGTGGTCTTGAAGACCCTTCGATAATAGAAAGCATAAGCAAGTTGAGGGAAGGGAATTAAACCTAATTCAACAAAAATGTTAAAATAAACTTAAAATACAATAACCCATTATAATTTTCATGGCAAATAAGATCACAAAAATAATGATCCTGATAAGTGTGTTTGCATTCTTCTCTCTCTTTCAGGAATACAGGCCCAATCCTCACCAGCATCAGAAACAAATGATATCATGAGCACATTACCATCCACAATGACATGGAAACTATCAGGATCATCAAAGATAACAGACGATGGAGGTATCACAACTCTCAG
>DAIDBH010000007.1:0-77890 GCA_027310185.1 Thermoplasmatales archaeon | reverse complement strand
AGGTGTTCCTGCTATGGACTGGTGAAGAACAACGTCTGGAGCAACATCTCTAGTGGAGTTTAGGAAGCTGTAAAGGACCCATGAATTGTCTGCACCTATGGGACATCCATACCATGATATGAAATAGATATGATCCTGTCCTCCACTCAGAAGATCGTTGTTGGAAATCTTAACATATTTTGAAAGTGGGACAGGAGCACTGCCCTTTGACATGTTGGAATAAATTGCAATACTTGATACCACCACAATAATGACCACCACAACGGAAATAATAGCATATATTTCTTTTTTTGTGAAATGCATGCGTAAGGAATTCCAATATCTATATATAAACATTCTTGAAGACTCAATGACCATACATGATTGATGGGAATAATGGCAGTGAGCTTCACAGGTAATTTAAGAACTGGCTCTCCGGATGGAGAAGTTTATCTGATAGAAGGGCCGGTCAACCTTATTATAAGGACAATATGTTATATATGTTGACAGTTTATGAGTGTAACAGCATATATACTGTCAAAATTGATTCGATTCAGTAAATTGCGTATAGCTGAAAAAGGGAGTTGAATAATGTGGAACAACTGGATGCTTTGAACTGGAAGGTCTGCCTTTCATCAAGACCAAAGGGTGGTACCGCAGAAAAGACTGAGAAATTTGGCATAGAGTCAGAGCTGGGGTTCATCTTCGAGGAGGAGATAACAGAGATGAATCTCTTCGTGAAGAAAACCGAAGAAATGCAGAGAGAGATGGTAATATTTCTCAATCAGTCCAAGGCTATGGAAATGAACAATATATACAGGGTAAGAAGCATTGCCAGAAAGAATTTCAAGCTGACGGATATAGCAAGAAAGTTACTTGGCATATCCTCAGTTGTACTTTCATCTTTCAGCATATCCAAAGGAGAATACAGAATAGAATTCCTGTTCCACGATTCAGAAATAGAAGATGTATCAAGGGTGATCTTGCAGGAACTAGCTGAAAAATCTGACGTCAGGGTTGAATATATTGGACCTAGCGGTGGATTCAGGAATTCTATCAAAAGGATCACGGAAAGGACAACATTAACACTTATAGGCATCGAGACCGATCCACCGGATGAGGAACTTAAGCTGGAGCGGAATCCCATGGGAAATGAATGGGTGAGAATAGAAAAAACACCACTTGGCAAGGGGGACATAAATGGTATTTATTTCACCACAGAGAAGCCATCACGGAAAGATGTTACGGAGATAGTCCCGGGAAAGATTTACTTTGCGGCTACAAAGAATGAATTCATAAGGGAGATGGACAGGATGATGGGTGAAAGCAGGATTCCATGTATATCGAAGATAAACATTCTGAAAGGAAGGAAATTTTATACACTGACAGCGGTTCCTGACATTTTTTCTGGAGAATATATAAATATTGTCAGGCAGGTTGCATCATCGTTCGATCAGTGGAAGCCAAAGATATTCAGGGTACAGAATATCGGAGAATGGATCTACAAAGAAAAAATTCTCCCATGATATCTCTGAAGTGGCATTAAAACATATGAAAGTAACGCTATTTTAGCAACAATTTGTACCAAATGTTTTTTATAAATAGACGTCATTTGTTTAATAGAATTTAAACAAATTTATTTATTAATCTGGAGAAATTAAATGAATGAAGCGGGTTACGGGCATGGAATACTGAAGAAAATGGATATGTTGAACTGGAAGTTGATTGCTTCCATAGAACCAGGAACTGAAGTATCCATGGCATCCCGGAAATTCGGAATAAAATCAGAAATAGGTTTTCATCTGGAGGGAAAGGAAGCTGAGATCAACCTTTATTTTCCGGATGGACCAGATATAGAGAGAGACCTTTCCATATTTATTTCCAAATCAGGAGGTGTACTTGAAAATGGTATCTGGAGAATTCACAGGAAGGTAACGAAATCAAGAGAATATATAGACACAGTAAGGGAATTACTGGATGTACCCTCGTGCGTCCTTTCCTCTGTTTGGCTCGATAAGGGCAGGTATTTTACAGAATTCCTGTTCTCATATACCGAGATAAATTCCGTTTCTGAAGCCATTCTCAGATTCAAAGGTGACCAGTGGAAATTCAATGTAGATTATCTTGGGCCGAGCGAGGGTTATGAGCGGATTTTGAAAATTGTTGATGGAAGAAACCCGTTGAGTGTAATTCAGATGTCACTTAGGGCAAAATCCGATGAAAAACAGGTAGGAGACAACCTGGTAGATGAAAGCTGGTTGAGGATACTGAAGATGCCTCTTGAAACACAGTCCATAGAAGCTGTATATCTCACGGATGATCCTGAACTGCATAATAAAAAAATAAGAAAGATAACTGACGGCGTTTATTATGGGAAGACCAAAAATGAAGTGGTGAATGCAATAAACATGGAAATAATAAGAAGGAACATCGTAACATTAAGCAGGGTACAGATATTTGAAAAGCCGAACTTGAAGGCATATATAGTTGCACCATCTATTTTCACCGATGAACTAATACGGCTCTTATCCGATATAGCACGGCAATTTGAAGGATGGAAGATTGATCTGGAACGAATAGAAACTCTCAGGGAGTGGCTAGAAGGAGAATAATATTTAAGATATTTTATCAGTTCAGAGAAATTGTTGAAACTGCATTTCGTTTTAGATTTATGAAACGACCAGGCAGAGAAAGTGCTTTATAACTAAATTTAAGTATTGGATAAATCTAGACCTGATTATATTGAAGGACAGTGATGCTCTTGACTGGAAACTCAGGCTTTCGTTTTCCCCGGACACAGAGTTGTCCAACGGTTCAAGAAAATACAGGATAACCTCGGAAATGGGCATTTATGTCGATGGGGAGGAAACAGAGGTCAGCATCTTCTTTCCAGAGGATCCAAAAATGAATCGTGAATTATTCATCTTCCTTAACAGCATGGATGCAGTGAAGAAGAATAACATATGGAGAATATCAAGAAAAATGGATGTTTCAGCGAACTTCAGGGAACTGATGATCGAGCTTGTGGGAACACCCTCAACCGTACTGTCTTCAGCATGGCTGGAAAATGGTGTTTACAGAGTTGAGCTAATTTTTTCCAGGGTGAAGGTTGATAGTATTTCATCAATACTACTGAAAAAACTTGACAGAATACCTGAAGTGAGAATAGAATATCTCGGACCGAGCGGTGGTATAAAAAATACACTGGAAGAAATTGGAATGAGGTCCAGCGTTTCAGTGCTGGAATATGATTTCACCATAGACCCAATTAAATTCCCGGTACAGATAGATTCCCTCGGAAACAGCTGGTTCAGGATTATAAAATCACCCTATGAGTCAAGAACCGTTTCAGCTGTTTATATAGTAAGGGAAGGACAAATCCCTGGAAGGAATATGAAAGAAATAGTGAGGGGGAGACTCTACGAGGCAAGTGTTCATAATCCTCTATTCACCGATATAAGCAATAACCTCAGGAAAAAGCGAATACCTGTGATGCTGAAAATGCATTCCCTAAATAATGGGATAATGAGGTATTACATAATCCATCCATCAATATTTACATCTGAACTACTGGAGATTCTTGGGGAAACAGGATTGATGGAAATGGGCCTGAACCCTGTGATCAGGAGGGTCCAGTCCATTCAGGAGTGGATTGAACCATTCAATGTATTCCAGGAAATAGAATCCTGATATGGAGTTAAGTGTGCCTCTTATCTAATCCTTAAATATCTTGACAAGTTATCATTATGATATAAATGTTATTTGATGCCGGAGAGGCTGTTCTGCTTACAGAACATGGGGTCGAAACAGGAGATGGAAAGGAAAGGGGGAACCTGATCCTTACAAACAAGAGGATTGTACTTGAAACTACAAAGGAAAGCAGGAGAATGGTTTTTGTGAAGGATAAACACGATGTAGTTCTGCTGAATATACCTCTCAGCTCAGTCCTCGTAGCAGATAAGAAGAAGGATATAATCTTCAAGGGTCACGAGTTCAGGATCAATGCAGACGGAAGCCATTACACATTCAAGGTCAAGGAGCCACAGTTATGGATCAACCAGATTGCATCTGCAAAATCGGGGAATCTTACCTACAATCAGGGTGGGACCCAATCCCAGCCAGGAATTGTTGTACAGAACATAACACCGGGCCAGCAACCGGCAAATGAAAACCCTGAAAATAAAAAGGAGGTCATAAAGGTAAGGTGCAGGCAGTGCCAGGCTCTTGTCGATGAAGATGCAAAATTCTGTCCCTCATGTGGTTCACTTATGGGATAATATATCCTTGATTCAGTGGAATATTTCCCTATAAACTTCTTCCCCAAGTCCTTTCATGATCTCCTGCATTCTGTCCATATCCCTGTATATCGGCCTGTCCTGTTCCAGGAAGGATATATGTTTTCTCACTTCCTTCCTGATCATCTCAGAGTATTTTGAATATGAACTGTTCCTGAGATCCATTCCCTGCACTGCAAGTACATATTCTGTGGATATGATCCTGTTCAGGTTGTCATTGATTTCCGTGAGTTTGTTTGCTGAATTTGCGCCCATGCTGACATGATCCTCCTGATTTGCGCATGTGGGTATGGAATCCGCAGATCCAGGATAGACAAGGATCTTGTTCCTGTTGCACAGTGCAGCTGCAGTGTACTGGGCTATCATGAAACCTGAATTAAGGCCGTTATTCTTTACAAGAAAAGCATCCAGGCCACTTAGATTCTCATCCGTGATCCTCGCAATCCTCCTCTCAACCATGTTGCCAAGATCAGTAAGTGCAATTGCAAGGAAGTCGCAGACAAGGGCTACAGGTTCACCATGAAAATTGCCTGCCGAGATATATTCCTCGTCATTCACCAGTGGATTGTCTGTCGTGGAGTTCATTTCCCTAACAAGCACTGATTCAACATAATTGATCGTATCAACGACGGCGCCAAAAACCTGTGGTGTGCACCTTATTGTATATGCGTCCTGAATCTTTTTTCTGTCACCTTCCTCAATGCTCGCGCTCCCATCAAGTCTGGTGTATAACACATTTCCTATTTTTGCCTGTCCAGGCTGGTCCCTGGCCTTAAGTACCCAGGGGGTGAACGCCTTCCTTGTTGCCCCCATGGCCTCCATTGAAAGAATTGCAGATCCGGTTGCAAGGGCCACATTCTCCTTTGCCCTTATGAGCTCAAGCATTCCAATCCCGGTTATGGCCGCAGTTCCGTTGTTGAAAGCCAGTGCTTCCTTTTCCTTCAGTTCATAGGGAACAATATTCTTCTCTTCCAGCACAGTTTTTGCATCTTTCCTTTCGCCATTCACAATGATCTCACCTTCTCCCATCATGGCAAGCAGGATATGGGAAAGAGGTGCAAGGTCTCCGCTGGAACCCACAGATCCGAATTCTGGTACATAGGGATAAATTTCCATGTTAAGGAAATCCATGATTCCCTGAACAAGGTCAACAGTACATCCAGATTGACCCCTGCAGAGGCTGTTTGCCCTTACCAGCATAATGCCCCTAACCTTCTCTTCGCTGAGCGGTTTTCCAAATCCTGCTGAATGACTCCGTATAAGGTTAACCTGCAGCTGTTTCTCCTCCTCAGGCTTGATCTTCCTGTTCAGCAGGCTGCCAAATCCTGTATTAACCCCGTAAATGTTTTTTCCAGATGCTATAAGCTTAACAAGAGATTCTCTTGACTTCTGTATATTTCTTATTGTGTCCTTTGAAATTCCAACCCTCCTTTTATTCAGAACAATATCCTGATATTTCTCAGCATTGAGGGTGAACCCGTCGATCTCAACAACTCCATCTTCCATGGATGTAATTGATTTCAACGAATTTAACACTTATGAAGTGATTCAGGGATTTAAGATATTGATTCGCGGGAAATTTTCATTTTCCAGTATTGAATAGAGATTGAATAACAAAATTTTTAACATGGTTCTGTTTACAGTCCATTGTGTCAAAGTTCAGATTCAGGTGCAGGACAACAGGAAAGGAATGCGATTATGAGGTCACGGCAAAGACAAGGAAAGAGGTAGAGGAGCATGCAAGGGCACATGCCCAGAGGTTCCATGACATGCAGGATTCAACCTCACTGGTTGATCTTGTGAACAGATCGCTTGAAGAGGTCGAGGATTACAGGGACTGAAATTTTAACCTGTATTCCAGACTCCACAAATCTAGATTCGAACACAACCTATAGGAACACTTAATTTTTTAGGGAACGATTTCTTTCTTCTTTCGTTCGCTAATTCACTATGCTCTGTTCCAGTTCTACATAAGGTCTTTCTGAAGATATGGACATTCTTGCATTGAGTGGAATCAGCATCTGATCCTCTCCATGGCCGAAGGGAAGCCCATAAATGGAAGGTTTCTTCATCTGATCCATGTATTGCTGGATAATATCCTCAATATAGGGCATGGGTTCTTCATTGCTGTTGATCTGCTTAAACTCACCAAATGCAAAACCTGCAAAAGCCTGAAGATATCCTGTCAAATTGAGCACAGAAAAATACCTGTCAAGATCACCAGAAGTAATGGCAGTATCCTCTGCAAAGAGTATCCTTCCTTCTGTTGAGGGCATATATGGTGTCCCTATGAGGGAAATGGCAACAGATATGTTAGTGCCAAGGGACCTTCCAACAACTTTTCCCTTGTGAATATATTTAACAACATTCTCAACGAAGCCAGAAATATCACTGGATTGTCCACCAAGTATTTCAACTAGCAGCTTGAACGAAGACTTATGGAATTCATCAGGATCGGATGCAGCCATGGGTCCGTGAAAGGTGATAAGTCCGGAAAGCTTGTTGAATGCCATGTGGAGCGCTGTTATATCACTGTATCCCATGAAGATTTTTGGATGACTCCTGATAACGTCATAATCCAGAAAAGGCAATACGTGTATTGAACCGTAACCACCTCTTGCACAGACAATTGCCTTTACAGAATCATCCTGGAACGCTTCCATGATCTCCTGGGCCCTGTCCTGCATGGGGGCTGCAAGGGAATTTCTCTGCACAAGCCTCCTTATGTTTCTTCCAAGTGATACCCTGTATCCAAGCTTTGACAGCCTTGCAATGGTCTTGGACAGATTCTTCATGTCGGGTGCACTGGCCGGTGCAATCACCCTTATATCATCTCCCGGAGACAGGTGCGGCGGGGCAATTATCTCCTTTACCTCATTGAATTCACTGTTCATTGCTGTCACCATTCTGAAAATCGTCCCTTATCTGTTTTATCTTATTTTCGTCAACAATCTGCAGGATTGTGAGAACTGTAGCCTTTATGGCCTTCTTCAGGTTATTTCCAGCCTTATCAGGGTTAGCTGCATCCCTGAACTCATCTGAATGTCCCGGAATTCCTGCATAACCTATTGGAAAATCCAGATGTCCTGTTGGTACAACCCAGCTTACATTTGCCTCGTCCGTGCTTCCAGAAGGAAAACCTGCTTCTGAACCAGCATCACCTGCATCAATCTTCATTTTTGCAAGATTTTCCTTCAATAATGAATTAATTGTTCTGTTGTTTATGTATGTCTTGTAGAGGGGCGTTACCTGTTCTATTGTTAAATCTGCGCCATATGCTGATGCAACTCCCATGGCAGCATCTCTCACCTTATTCTCAAATTTACCCAGGAATTCTGTGGATGTTGATCTCATCTCTACCTGCAGTGTCGCCCTTTCAGGGATCACATTTGTTGCCCTTCCAGCCTCCGTGAAAATCATTCCAATCACAAGATGCTTATCCAGCTTTGCCCACCCTCTCAGGCTATTTATTACACTGTATGTTGCAACAGCAGCATCCAGTGCATTTATGCCCTTTTCAGGAGAATCGGCCCCGTGGGCAGACCTTCCGTGGAATCTCAGCTCAAGTGTCATGTCAGCAAGTGCTTTGGATCCCACGGCCCACCTATCATCAGGATGTACACCTATGACAAAATCCGTATCTTTGAATGCCCCCATGTCTGCAAGCAGGCATTTACTTCCTGCATAGGGACCAATGCCCTCCTCTGAAGGTGTTCCATAAACCTTTACATTGAAATTCTCTCCCAGGAGATTTAGCGTAGCGGCAGTTCCAGCAGCCCATGCTGAAATGAGGTTGTGCCCGCATGAATGTCCGTTAGGAAGTGCATCATATTCCGCTAGAAGACCAACCCTCAATCCCTTATGGCCATTATCTGCCCTGAAGGCTGTCTTCATCTCCCTGTAATCTCTCTCAACCCTGAACTCATTTTCTTCCAGGTAACCTGCCAGTACACCTGAAGATTTTATTTCATCGCTTCCAAGTTCCGCATAACCGTAAATTTTTTTAGACAGATCAATTATCTTTGGAAATAATTTATCTATAGCTTCATCAACATTCATTCCAACCAGATAATGAATGAGTAGGGAATATTTTAAATCTGTTTAAAAAATGGGACCTTTATCAAAAGGATTTTAAGCTATATGAAGAATTTCAGAAATCCAGTATTATATTCCTGTCATATTTTGATGCAAAATCCAGGGTTGCATCATGCCTGTTAATTTCACCTATCTCCTCAACAAAGGTCCTGTATGCAAGATCTATCTGAGAATATGGGAGAAGTGTAAGTATATGAAGTTCATTGTTTCGAATCCTAACGAACTGCCTGAACCTGATTACCGGTATTGTGTTCAATTTTTCCCTCCATCCAAGAAGAGTTTGGTCTTCAAGATTCATTGAATAAAGGCCATAATTCCCGTCAATCTCATCCAGATGAGGATTATTTACGACTCCTCCCGTATAAACGATCGCACTTATGCCATTTCCTGATCTGAAGTTATTCTTGCTTTCACCTATAAAGTCATCCCTGATAAACCCAACTTCTTTCCTCTCCTCCTCACTAAGCGGAACGGAAACCTGAATCATGCCGAGAGAATAGAACTGGTCCAGCCTGTCAAGAATTTTCAATATTCCGGGTGTTTGATCCATTGTCTCTATCCACCCATCTTCCCCATCCGTATAATTGGACAGGATATTGGAAATTACATTCTTCACTGAATGGTGAAACCTGAAGTAGAAAGCAATAAGCCCCTGCTTCAGGTTTATCCTGTTGACGACCACTGATGGCACATTCATGATTTCATTGATATATTTCCATTTATCAACATGGTTGATTCTCTCCTTAATCACGTAATGAGATCCTATATTTTTTGCCTCATACTTTTTCAGGAATATCTTATTTTTCTGTACTTCACCGAAGGAACCTGGAAAATTTATGAGCATGTATTTTTTATCATCCTCCTCAAGGATGTTTATGGGTATCCTGGCTTCGATCTCCTTTGATGCCTGGAAGATCTCGTTATCCTGTTTCATTGTAAGGACCATCCTTCTATCCAAGATTTTGTCGATGTCAGCAAAATGCATGATCTCATATTCTCATACTATTAAAGAGTTTATTATTATTTTACGGATAATATATATTAATATTATAATTTATAAACTATAAGATAAGATGTGGTAAGAAACAAAAATACCTTGAAAGAGTGGCAGAACTAATTACATTATCTCCTTCAGGGAAGCCAGTGATTTCAGTGCAGGATGCCAGTTTGGCAGGTCCCCCCTCGCATCAGATGCAATTTTGAGTATTTCATTCCTGAACAGGGATGGAAAAACAATCCACAGGAGGAATACCGGCTTGTCTAGCTTCTGGATTGCTGTTATGGTTGGTATTCTCTTCATATGCATTTCTGAAACAAAGTATGAAAGAAAAGCATTGTCAGTTGTAGCCTCATAAACTCTGTCTTTTATAACCTCAGTGAGAACATCCGACATGGTTGGTTGTTCAGTCATTATATAGACTCCCCTTATGGGATCGGTACCATAGGGTTTTTTAAGGATCCTGTACCAGTGATCACCCATTGGGTTCTCAGGCATTTTCATCTCCTTTGCCGGTGGAAGTAGTTCAAACTGTGCAACCGAAAGTTCGCAGCGCTGGTCTATCTCCTCTAAAATCTCTGAAAAACCATTATTTGGTCCAACATATTCCAGCTTTCCCTCTGCCATCTCACTTAACTGTCCAAGAATGATGTCAGAAGCTTTCTTTGATTGTGTGCTGTTAAAGAGAAATTCCGTATGAAAAATTCCGTCCCTGATCCATATTGATATCAGGACAAATGTGGGAATATCAAGAAGTGATTTTATGAGTTCAATATAATCAAATCTTTTCACAATATTTCTTCTGACTCTCCATACTTCGTTCTCAAGAAAACCATCAGACTCACGAAGGAATATATTCAGGTCCCTTTCCATCTCCCTCCTGTTCTGGAAAAAGAGGTTTATTTCAGTATTTTCACCGTCAAAATACAATCCAACTTCTGAGTTTATTTTCAGTTTTCTGGAGGCTCTTGTTATGGTTGATTCTGGAGAAAAAGAGATATGAAGTTTCCAGTCGAGAACGTCTAGTTCCTTAAACTCAGCGCCTATCCCCATATAACAATTGCATTCATTACTAGTATAATATGTCTTTTACAACTGCAACAGCTTACAACTGTATAATTCATCATGATACTTTATGACTCTCACCGCAACCTTTCTCAATTTTTCATGAAATCTTGGGTAAGCTAATTTACTTTCTTTTCAAGTCCATTTTAAATTTTACGGATATTCTAATTATAATTATCGGCTTAAAATAATTAATTAAAAATATTCAGGATTGTTTTTCAATGTAACTCCCAACAATAATGATAAACTCCTTTACAGTATTGCTTTATCACTGGATTAGCCGGCATTTATTTAAGGAAAAATGTTCACTATAATGAAGTGATCTTTATAGAATTACTTAAAAAGAATTAAAACCATGAAATGCATAACATGATATGTACATAAGGGAGATAGATAAGACTCTAGACATGTATCTGGAATTTAAGGTCAGACAGGATACGGAGTTTTTCAAGGCAACTGCTGATCTCGAAATGAAACTCCCTGTATTCATTTATGACAAAGGCGGACGAACGTGGTTGAGCACTTATTTTCCAAAGAACAGTAAAATACAGAAGCTCAATCTATTGCTGAATAAATTCAATGCTTCCGAAAGGGAGATGTCATATGTCGTGGATTCACCCATAAGTGATGAAAAGGAACTTATTCTAATAGACAGGCTCGTGGAAATTCCTTCCCTGATAATCAACGGTTCTGACATGAAGGACGGGTTTCTAAATGTTTATGCCAGGTTCCACAGCAGCCAGATAGAAAAGGTCTCAGCACTGCTATCAAAGTATGCTCCCAACTCCAAAAATGCAAGAATTGGATGGCTTGGCCCAAGTCCAGGCATAATGAAGTTGATGGATGATATAAACATGGATTATCCACTTTCCATTGTAACCTATGTGACGCCAATCAACAGGGAAGATATACACGCCAGGGAAATACCTGACAGTCCAAGGATAATTGCTGAAGTCAAGAGCAGCGGGGCTGCAAAAGGAGATATAAACACTATTGTCTTCTGTGATATGCCTGTAGAGGACCTTGAAATCATTGATTCCAGTAGCCATCTCTACCAGATGGAATTGAGAAGTCCTTTTCCCTTTCTAGTAAGAAACAGGGCAAATGAACAGCACATAATGAGGATAGCCTATTTTGGCAAGTTGCTGTCAGGAAAGATAGAAGTTGCAGTCTTTCTTCCAACTGACGTTCTTTATGAGTTCTATAAGATTTTATACCAGGTGGCAGAGGAGACGAAAAACGAGGTAATAGTGAAATATCTGATTCCCTATTCCGAAAATGTTTGGAACTTCATATAGGTTTTTAGATCCACTCACATTGCTGTGGCCTCATTCCTGGATCCGGGTAGCCACAACTGCCATCATTAATGGTATGCTCACCACATTATCATAATTCTGGAACCTGTAAAGACCATCCTGACATTTTATCATGTCGAGAAAATTCTGAAACTTGGAATGTTTGAATTCCCTGAAGAGATCTATTTTCATTCCATTTTCACAGATACCGTTAATAATATCGCTCAACCTAACCATAAACTGGTAATTTGGGGAAGCATCGTAGACTGTTCCACCTATATAATCCAACCCCTTGTATTCATATGGGTTATGCCTAAAATAGTCAAACTTTATCCTTAAATCTGCATGATCATCTGAGTCAAAGAGGTGTACGAATGGATGCTGGTCATAGATGAATAGCTTTCCACTTGCAACCAATATCCTGGATGCAGACCTCATCAATTTCCAGGCATCAGGTAGCCATACCAGAACCCCTTTGCTTATATAGACAAGGTTGAATTTCCCATTAAATTGTTTTGGGATATCAAGAACATTAACTTTGACAAATTCTGCTTCTATTCCAGATTCCTTTGATAGGTGCTTTGCCTGTTCGATTGCAGATTCTGAAAAATCAAATCCCACACACTTTGCTCCAAGATTCGCAAGCGATAGGATATCCTGACCACAATTGCAGCATAGATGTGCAACTTTTTTCCCATGAGTTCTGGCAGGATTCCAAGTTCAATCTTGTCCAGGGTAATGCCGCCATTCTTGAAGAATTGGGCCTCTCCTGTTCTGTGGCTACTATGTATGGGCACAACCTCATCCCATGCCTTCCTGTTTTTCTCCATAAAATCTTCTGGCTGCAAGTATATCTTGCAGTGGATTTTAACTGCAATATTAATATTTAATATCACCAAAACACAGGTCTTGATTCCCCAGAACAACCCGCAGTGAAAAGTTATTATGATTTCGCCCGGTGCCTGTTGAATAGTTCAGGTTGATTACATAAATCCCTGTCCAGTAGATGAAGATGAGAAAGAGGAATGGGTAAATACATTTACAGGAAAGCTATAAATCCTTGAGCAATTCCAGTTCATTTCGGGTTGATAAGCCGGGTAAAATGAAATTAACAGGAGAGACAGAAATATAGGATAAGAGGGTAAGATGAATCATAAAATATACTTTGGAGACAGTCTGGAAATTTTAAAGAAACTGGAAGAAAATTCCGTAAACATGATTTTTGCTGACCCTCCATATGGTATGTCAAAATCAAAGGGTCTTGGGTGGGCATACAGCAGCCACGTTACCATGCAGGAAGCATGGGACATATTTACAAAGGACCAGCTCTTTGAATTCAACATGAAGTGGATAAACGAATCACTGCGTGTCCTGAAGCCAGGAGGAAGCTTTTGGGTATGCGGTTCATTCCACAATATCTACCAACTGGGTTTCATCATGCAGCATCTGGATGTGAAAATTAACAACAGTATTGTATGGTTCAAGCCCAATGCACAACCTAACATAACAACAAGAATGTTTACAGAAAGCACTGAACATTTAATATGGGGGGTGAAGAATCACTCCAGGGAGAAGTGGGTATTCAATTACGAAGCAATGAAAGAACTCAACGAAGGAAAGCAGATGAGGAATATGTGGTCGATCCCTGTGACACCAAAGAGTGAAAAGTGGGCTGGAAATCATCCAACACAGAAACCCTTTGAGTTGCTCAAGAGAGTTATCCTCTCCTCAACTGTTGAAGGGGACACTGTGCTGGACCCATTTCTAGGATCTGGAACGACTTCTGTTGTTGCAGAATTTTACAAAAGAAATTCAATTGGAATAGAGATGAATAAGGATTATGAGAATATAATTAAAACAAGGATGAGTAAATCAATAACAAGAATCACGGATGAAGACAGTGAGATTCAATATATTGAAATATGATTCATTGAAAAACAAGATTTTCAGTAATCTGAAAAAGAAGCAATTCATTTAATCATTTCTTTTTTTATATCCTGGAATATCTTTGGATTCCCATGTTCCATCCCTCTTTCTGAAATATCCTCTTTCATAATTTTTCTCAAATTCGTCAGTGTTCATCAATGCACTATCTGGAATTATTGAACTCCATCCATGACCGTGCAGCAATATCTCACCATGATCTGGATAATGAACAACCTCTTTTGTTCTTGGATCTGCATTAATATGGACTTCAATGTCGAGGATTCTTACTGGATTTCCCTGGTCAGCTATTATCTGGCTTGTTAGATCAGGTCCGGCAGGCTTTGAGATAAAGTCCCCGCTTTTTACCACTCTTGTCTTTCCGCCCATCCTCAGGGTTGCACTTCCTTCCAGTATGAGATAGTACTCATCTATGGAGGAATGGGAATGCAACCTTGCAGAAACCTGTCCAGGTGCAAGAAGCTCAACGGTTGGAAAGACTCTTCCTGGTCCAAGTAAAGGCATCAGGTTTCTAAAGCTGTATCCGTCCCCTTTAACCTGCTGTGCCATCTCAGATTCGTCAAGTTTTTCATCATAAACATTTGTTACTGGGAATGTCCATTGATTTTTATCCTGTTGCTTTCCATCGTCAATGATTACTTCATCAAACCACATTGAAA
This sequence comes from Thermoplasmatales archaeon, assembly GCA_027310185.1. Taxonomy (GTDB): domain Archaea; phylum Thermoplasmatota; class Thermoplasmata; order Thermoplasmatales; family Thermoplasmataceae; genus Cuniculiplasma. The sequence continues at coordinate 63,561 of DAIDBH010000007.1, read as the reverse complement.
GTATTCTCACGATGAACATAAGAGCAGACCCTTCCATATCCGGGATCTTGAATGTTATGGGAACATCACTGTCTTCCCTCATGAATCCTGACTTATTGCCAAGAACTGTCCATAGCCAGTTTGTAAAGGGATAAAGCAGGTCGCTGTAATGTGGGTGTTTTCCCTTGCTGCCGGGAAAAAATAACTCCCACGCAAGATCCAGTCTGATCTGCTCTTCTCCATTTTCATTCTTTGTAAGGATTGCTTTCATGATATTCATAACCTTGATAAGTTAATAAGGATTTTCTGAATAGAAATCATATAATTTTGTATTGTTCCGGACTGAACTTAAAGTTCAAATTATACTCTGTGTGTAGCTTAATTTCAGGTAGGAATTAATTGACAGCACCTGATCAGTTCCCCGTTGGCTGATAAATAAAAGTACATAATTCTTTTCTGTAGTGAGGTTCCACGACAGCTCTAAATTCCCGGAACCTCCCTCGCTATTCAGGAAGATGTGTGGGGTTAAATTTGTTGTCACTGTAGCTGTTCCTATTGGATCTGTTTCGTTCAACATTCCACGAATATCTTTGTTCTTCCATACAGACCTGTTGGATTCGTTCAACCACTCAAACATCTGTCCCGGGGTCATGAGAAATATCTGGTATCCAGTCGAATTTGATTTTATCATTCCAGATATATGGGTGTAATTTAAAGAATAAAATATAAACATCAAACCATAGTAAGCATACGTTTCATTCTCATCAACAGTCCAGATTCCCTCTTCTAGATCAGAGCTTTTCACTGTTACTGGTTGAAACAGTACCACTGATGTTAAAGCTAAGATGAATATAATTACCACCAGAATAGATATGGTCTTCAAGTGGCTTTTTGCTTTCACAACTATAGTCACCATGCATGTTCATAAAAGATTTGTGGTTCTGAGGATGCTGAAATTAAAAATGCAAAACAATGGTTTAAGGCAGCACAATCAAGAAAAAATACGAGGTCGCAGTCAGTGCCTCAAAATATCAAAAAAACATCTTCGTTTGTAAATGGGTCTATTTATGCCTAGGAACTGCTTTCTCAAATGACCACAAGTTTTATGATATTATGAAGATTGAGCACGACTCACATCCTATGGCAGTTCTCAAGCCAGAGCTAGGTTACTCCAAACAAATAATACTTCGTTATGGAAAGAATAATAAGAATTGAAGGCTTGAGACATTCCGTAAAATAATGAAATTTGAAAAAACCAAATATAGAGCGGGTCTGAGGGGGTTCGAACCCCCGGCCTATGGATTAAGAGTCCATCGCTCTACCTGGCTAAGCTACAGACCCAGCCATCCTAAATCTTTACATTGGTTTAAAGATTTTCATTGTTGTATGTTTCTTTTATTCCATAGTAATAAGTGCTTCACTATTCAACGTTGAAAACAAAATATGTTTATGCATGGGTGCATGGGGTAATGAAAAACATGTTTCAAACAATTGTGAATTTGAAGACATATTCTGAAAGCCTGGGCAACAATACCGAGGTCATCCTGAAAAAGTTCTTAAATAAAAGATCAACGGACGCACTCAAATTTGCAGTACCTGTAACCAGAATCCATCTTGGAAAAGAATTTGAAAATTTGATATCACAGCATGTAGACTCGGTTTCCTTTGGAGCTCACACCGGCCACATTTTAATGGAAGAGTTAATTTCCTTCGGTATAAGAGGGTCACTTGTCAATCATTCCGAGAGGAGAATACCAAAATCCACAATAAAGAGCACAATTTCAAAGGCAAATGAACTCGATTTTAACCTGATCATATGTTCAAAGGATCTTGAAGAAACAAGAGAAATATGCGAAATGGGTGCATCAGTTGTAGCATATGAACCCCCGGAGCTTATTGGTGGTGACACATCCGTGTCCATCTCAAAGCCTCATATTATAGAGCAGGCTGTTGCCATCTGCCAGAGGTATGGCGCCCAGCTTCTCGTGGGAGCGGGTATAAAGAATAAAAAAGATGTAGAAATCTCAAGAGAACTTGGTGCATCAGGCATCCTGGTCTCATCTGGAGTGGTCAGGGCAAAGGATCCTTTTTACGCGTTAAATTCATTAATGATATGAACATCTCAGAAAAAATGCCTAAGCCTAAAAATGAACCATTGTTTGAAGAACCAGAATTCAGCGAGGAACAATTTCTCAGATACGAAAAGGATAGGGCAAAGAGTACAATATTTGTCTTCCTGCTGGCCATTGGTTCTGGTCTTCTTGAAGGATATCTTCAAATAAGAGGCTTGGGCGATCTTTCAATATTGTTATTCATTGTGCTTTTCATAGGTCTATTCAAAATACTCGGAATTCTGAGGATCAAACTACCAGTGAAAGGAAGCCATAAATTCTACATGCTCATGGTATTCCTGCTGGCATCAATCCTGTTCTGGTCCATTGCGCTTAATCCGCCAATCAGCGTCAACACTTCACCAGACCTGTCTCTTCAAATAAGTCATAATGGTGTCTGGGTAGCAGTGAATCAGACAAACGGGGAATATGTACTAACTTCTGGGCCAGTTAATTATTCGCTGAGAGATGTGATATCATTCAATGCCAATGTATCTTACATAAAGACGTCTGCCCTGGTTGGTGGGGCCGCGTCACCTACAACAATAATAAGTCAGCATTATAAGGACAAGGCAATATACCTGAACCTGAAGGATCTGGGTTATCTTGCATCTGTCAAGCTCGTTACAGAACTTCATTCTGGATCAAAGTATTACAATGTAACCCAGCAGGTAACGTTCGCTCAGTGATTCGAGGAAAACCGGAAACTTATAAATAGAAATAAATAAGAAGAATAAATCTCCCTGTGAGCAGGTGTAGTGTAGTCTGGTCTAGCACGAGAGCCTTCCAAGCTTTCAACCCGGGTCCAAATCCCGGCACCTGCATACATATAAATGTCCATAACAGTGGTTCACAATAGACCTATTTTTGCTCTTCTTTTATATACTTAGGATCGGAATTTTGAAATATATTAATATTTCAATAGAAATATCTATAATCTTAATCCGAGAAAAACTTGTCTAATACATTGAGGTAGAATGGACGGACCTTCTCTGCTATGGTTGTCTTAATCTCACGAATGAGTGAACTGTGATAAATAAGCATCATGAGAATAAGGGAGTATGCCGAGAAAGATTCCTGGACGGTGGAATGGACCGATGACAGCTGATCCAAATTCTCGGCAGACCGAAATGTCTCTCTCAACAAAGTATCATTCGTGTATTTAGACCAAACGGCACAAAGAACGTATCCCATAGCCGCCACTTCCGAACCCGATGAATTGACAGAATCAGACAGCCTCTCCTCTTTCGTCTCTTTGTAAGCCGAAGGGCTTGACAGCTCAATCTTTGCCATTTCTAGAGCAAGGTAGCCAATGGAGATTTGACCACTTCTGCCTTTGTCAAGAACAGAATCTACGAAATAATTCGGTATTCTTTTATAGTATTCCTTCAAACCCTCCTTCATTGAGGGTTCAAAAGATGGAACAGTGAAGGTAGTGATGTCTTCTATTCTTTCATAATCTTCTTTGTTAGTAAGCACAGGGTTAGAAAGCGAGACGAGTAGCATTAGTGGTAAGAGTATTTTCTCTGGTTCTTTGTTGTATCTACTGATAGCGGAATAAAGGGCAACCCTCACTGCTTCTCCAAATGATATCTTAGTCCCTATAACTTTGTACTTTGTCATGAGAGAATCAATCACGTATTTGAATCTGTCACTGTAGTTTATGGAGACTGTAATTGCAGGTGTTTTTCTGTTCGCAGCGTCTAATAATCCCAGGAGCGTCTTTTCACCCTTTGATGGGAGATCTTCAAACTGTATCGAATAAGATACGAGAGTAAGAATAGTATCACTCAGCGTCAACAGCGGGTTTTGATAATCTGTCTGACCCGAGAGATTTGTGATGGTGTTCATTAACTCAGTTGATCCGATATAAAGCCAGTCATCGATATGAATTGAGGTTCCAGTAACAATCCGCATTCTTCTTCTTCTAGCCATGAACTGAGTAATAATCTTGATCATATAACTGTTTGCTCAGATTTGTATGCTGAAACTTATAATATTATTCATAAGATTTATACAGAGATTATAGCAATCTTAATAAACATCTCCTGCATTAGATGAAATATGGATAAGAGAAGAGTTACGGCAATTTCCCTTAATGAAAACGAAAAAGCACTCGCTGTTCGGTGTTCCAGTCGAATTGGTTCTAGTGTTTCTCAGCTCTTTAGAATCGCACTCATTGAATACGCTGCTAATCATGAAACGAGCAGACTTTTAGAAGGGGACAAGGAGGACAAAGAACATGTTAGAAAACAGTGATGAGAGTGGATACCAGTTCGGGGACCCTAGAAGGTTATTTGAGGCATGGAGAAGGCTTTCCGGAGAAGACCTATTAAGTGACTACGCAAAAGTCAAACTGGCCAATAAGGTCCCAAAAAGGCAAATGAGGGATCTATGATATGATAGACGTGATGGGGTTTGGGGAAACCCCTTCAAAAGACGGCCAAGTTTTGCTGCCTGACTGTAATTTTATTAATACATCTAAAGATAAAAAGGTATCCAAAATAAGTTTAAGTTTATCCTCTGTGAAGTGTACAAAATACCACGGTTCAGCATTTTTTAAGGAGCTGGAGAGGACTGAAAAACAATTAGCTAAGACAGGACAAGGGAGGTAAACAAAAATGTTGAATGAAACAATGAAGAGAAAACCTGCAGAAGGGGACGAATTCACAAATAATGACATTGCATTCATTAACAAGGATTTTAACAGTCCAAGTATGCATGAGCAGTTAAAAAGGCAATTCGAGCTATTTAGAAGAGGAATTCGTCCTTTAGATGAGGATCACAGCTCAAATTTTGAGATAGGAATAGAACATGATGAAAAATATTGTAATGCAAAACTCGATGAATCTAAAAATGAAGAGACACGCGCAATAATCAAGAAGAGGATCTCGGAGATCGAAGAAATTAAAAGAGATTTAAGAGCAATACAATCTGGAACTTTTGATTTTTTAGAATATAGGCAGGTATCTGAAGGGACAACGCAATCATCCGCGGATAGGGAAGTACCAATAGAAAAGGTGATCAGAACAGCACAAGGGATCAAACATTATTCAGATTACCTAGACCGTCAAAAAACTTCCAGAATAGCGGATAATCTGAGTAAGTATTTGGAGTTTATATCCATTGAGTCTCCAGGAGCGAAGATTGATCGAATCCCTCTCTTTTCGTTCTCTAAGTTTTACCGACTCGATGGTGATGTGAGGGTTGCTAAGGAGCTAGAGAAACTCAGAAGACTAATGCTTGAGAGGTCTAAACAAATACACGCGTTGCATGATCGGCGAATACTGGATGAAATTAAAAAAATAAAGGAAAAAAGTAATCGTAAAGAGAGTGAGGAAAATCTAGGTATCACTGAACTAGAGGAATGCTTGAGACTCCCTGGAGACTTGGAGATACGAACTTCCACGGTTGAAGAGGTATCTGCGAGGTTGAAAGCTAGAAACGTCATTCCGTGGGATAAACTAAATCAACCGCCAGAGGGTGGTTTGTTTAGAATGACCCTGAATGACAGTACTATTCAGGGGTCATGGGATGGCCATAAATTAAACGTGAGGCTCGAGGAATTCAATCCTGGTCACCTTCTAACTTATGCTATGAATGTGAACATAAAAAACCCTGAAATTGAGATGCAGTCACGTGAGTGGTGGGAATTTACGGTTGGCGCTATGGGTGTAAACGGCGCTCGTACCTTTTACGAGATGCTTGGGTACCTTTTGATTACTACCTATCCTTTGCCAACGGAGCGTTCAATACTTACTCTAATCGGTGACCCAGGCAGCGGGAAAGGGACACATCTAGCAGCGGTTGAATTGATGTTGACCGTAGGTTCACAATCACTCTTTGCTAGAGCTGGCCCACATAAATTGGCTGATTCAAGAGAGCACTTCAGCAAACAGAATTTACAGAACAAATTAGGATTGGTATGGGGTGATCTGGCGCACACTCGTATTCACGACTTTGCCCTAGTCAACGATCTCTTCGGTGGCGAACCCGCCGAGATGGAGAAAAAGTTTCATGATCCAACAGTCGAGAGACCGATCTTCAAGGCATTCTGGGGCAGTGCTCCTCCTCTCTTTAGAATCACACAGGCAGGGGGAGCATGGAGAAGAATGCTCTTAATTGTCCTAAATTCAGCTTCCACAGCTGATGAGAGCCTTAAACCTAGAATGTTGAAGATGATTGATGGTTTTTTCCTGAATGGACTCATTGGGTTAGCATATCTTGTGGCGAACAATTGGAGGTTTACAAGTCAAAAATCGAACGATGAACTTGAAAAGTTATGGGAATTCCATGCTGATTCGGTTCGAGTATGGGCAGAATCTATTGTTCCGGAGCCAAGCAGCGAAAATAACGAAAATATGCAGATCGTGGATGATCTCTATGAGGATTATGCTGCATGGGCCAAGCGGAAACAGATCGAACCAGTGAAGCAACAAACGTTTTCTGTTTGGCTTAGAAATCATGAATTTGTGATTGCTCAACGGACAATAGATGAAGGAAGATTTAAAGGCAAAAGAAAAAAAGTAACATTCGCAACCATGCCAGAGGAAGAAGAAAATGATGAACAAAGATCAAGTCGTGCAGCACCTGAAATGACTTGGGAAACCTATATTTCCCGTGCTCCGCTGATGTTGAATGAGCTGCACGACTTATTTGGGCAATTCTTGCCATGCGAGATGGAAAATAATACTGACAAAAACAACACTGATCATGTATGTAGTTTGCCCCAACAAGTCGTGCAGGATTCCGTAACATCAGAGAAAGCCGTAAATTCTACCTCTCAAAATGATCTACCCCCCTGCACGACTTCAAAACAAGAACAAATAATGCGACTGAATCAAACTCAACGGATTCAGAAAACTATCCTTGAGATCGCTAGTAAGATCTCTCAGGGAAAACCTGAGATAAAGATCAAGCCTTCAACCATTCTTGAGAACTGGCCAACGAAAAGCAAGGACCTGATAGTTTCCCTGGAAGATCTCAATGAAAGGGTATTACCTTCAATGGCAGCTGATGGCCTTATAACACTTCACAATGGCACAATCAGTGTTACAGGAAAGAAGTTGGAACAAATAAATTATGTCCTGGTAACTGTTCTTGAAGATCTTTCTAATGGTGTATCCTGGATCAACAAGGATTATTATCTTCACAAGGGAGACATGGCTCATGTTCCTGAGGAACTGGCATGGACTCTTGTACAGCAACACAAAGCCGTCATAGTGGATAATCCGGATCACAAGGAAGGTGATCAGCCATGATATCACCAGGTGATCTTGACAACCTTAAGGGATCGATGGTGAGTGTTAATTTCATCGGCCCTAAGAATGCACCTTACAGGCTAACCGGTGAGCTTCGCATGGTAGTTTTCAACAGGATAATCATGGACGGGTTGAAGTCGGGTAGAACTCATAAAATACCACTTGAGAAAGTGATATCCATATCTGAGCTGAACTCAGATCTTACGATCCTTAATTTTTTACAGGATGGCTCAGGGGCAGCCTCAAGCCTCAAGGAGAAGTGAAAAAATGGAAAGTATAGAAGTGAAAGAAGGAAACATGGAATGCTTGAAGGAAGCAGTCCAAAACTTGGGCGAGCTCTTCAATTGCGAGATGGAACTCAAGAATAGAACGGATGAGGACATGACTGTCAAATACAAGGATGAAACTCTGAATAAGGCCTTATTCTCAGGTGCTTTATTCAGGTTAGTCCTTTATGAATTTGAGATCAGGAAATTTTCCCTGAACAGAGTCCGAATCAACAAGTCTACTCTTGCCCTGGAATTTCTACGGAATGAAGAAAGCCAGAAAAAGGGGGCAAATTAAGATGAAAATAAGCGATAATGCAGCTGAAACAATAAGAAGAATCCTGGACAACAGGATCACATACTACCTGGCTAGAGTCCTGGTATATATCGGCAATAAGATCTTCAATGAAGGGGGTAATGAATTTGAGTGATTACAGGGGGAAAGCACCAGTCAAAACGATCTGGACCGGACCAAGAAACTATACCAATCCTGAACCACTCAATACATCCCTGATAGGAAAATCACTCACAATATCCATGGTCAACAACAGGACTGAATCCGGCTTTCTGAGATCTCTAGGCCAGTATACCCTGGAAATAGAGCAGCCTAACAGGAAGAGGCTCATAATAAGCAAATCAGCAATAATAACGGTGGTTGTAAATGAAATCCTCAAATAAATCTAAAATGCAGGGTCTCCCATCCCATGGTAAGTCAGGGCAATATAAACAGTCAGGGGGGTATCAAGCAATCCTGACAATACCTACAGAAAGACAAAAATCAAGCGAACTGACACAATCCAAAGAAGTTCTTTCAATCAAAACCATGTCATACTGTTCAAGGTATGACTCATGCGATGCTCCAAAGTGTCCTTTAGATATCCTGATCGAGATGAGATCCTATGTTGATGGAGATCCTCAATGCGGCATGGCAAAGTCTACAAGGCATAGATACTGGGAGAAGATGCCGGAAGATCTCAGGAATGAGCTGCCATACCGGGGATACTTCCAGGGAGAATTTACCAGGATGACAGCAGCAAGGGAAAAGTGGAACTCAATGAGTGAGGAAAAGAGGCAGGAAATCATTGAAAGGCTGAAGAAGAATAGAACCAATGGCCATAAGGGAGATGGTCCACAATGACAACGATTCGATCAGCTCCAATAATACCTGAAAAACGGCATCCTGATCGGCCATGGGATATTGAACCTGGAATAGACATACCCATACTGCCTGATGATCCTGGTGAGCTGCCTATCGATCCGGATGAAGATCCCGATGATGACTATGGCATGAAGGGTGGTGCATCTTGATCTCAAGGCATCCCTCAAGGCAGGTTCAGATAACATTAGACCAGTTCATGCCAAAACCATTGACTGCAAGGATGGAGAAATTCATGAAGCTTTGTGATTTCTATATGGCAATGCAGGGAAAGAATCCTGACTGCCCTTATAGTATCTACAACTTCATCCAGGATAACAAGCTGCCCAATGACGTTAAGCTGTTCAAATATCTTCCATTAAGGAGCATTGCAGCATACTACGGAAAATGGGAAGGCCTGTCAGGAGAAAGAAAAATCAATGAATAGTGATATTTTTTTGAAACCTGTTACTACAGTAACAAATTTACAGGGTGGTCCTTATCACTGACACTGGGAAAGTGATCATAAGGATAAAACTCGATGCCATTAACACAAAGATCCTGGAGATCTTCCACTTGACTGGATCATCATGTTTTTGGGAATCGGAACCACAGAACCCATAACATGACATTATTCAACTCTTTAAATAGGTTTGTGATTGGTAAGTTAAGAGAACTCTTTCACTGGGTCTTAAGAGTATATAAATAAATCATTCAAAACAAGATCATGACATGACAAAATGGACATATTGACATGTCTCAATCTGATTGAGATTTGAATTCAGTTACCAGGAGAGGTCCATTAACCAAAATTCACAAAACTTTCCTAAAGACTATAAACTGTCAAATTCCCTCAAACTTCGGTGATGAATACTATTAAGAGACTCTGAGATATGCCTTAAATCGTTTTAAAATTTGATATGAATAAAAATGAATTGACTGAAAACTGTGTAATTGATATAGAATCCCTTATGTTGGGATATTTTAAGCTAGAATGTTGGTTTCGAAATTGTTACTGTAGTGATAGAAATGGAATGTCGTTACATTGTAAATTTTAGATAAATCTGAATGCACCAAAAGCATATGCCAATAAGAGTGCACCGCTTAGCATCATTATATATGAAAGGATAAGAGTTGACTTACTCTTTTGAGTTCCTGCATAAGAGTGATCCATGGATATAGTATGCGCTTATAAATATAAATTTTGCTTACTCTTCCTCATGAAGGTATAGTGCCACTCCTCCACTGAATAGGGCAACTCCTATCCAGGTAACTCCGGCAATTAATCTCGTAAATCCAAAAATATTTATTAACCCATTGGCAGCTGGTATTGAAAATACTTCAAATGCAGCAAGGAGGCTTAGAGGCGATACACCACCAAGAACATGTTTGAGCTGCAGGTGAAAGGAAGGTGGTTTCCTCTTCCTTCTGGTTTTAGTTCGTTTTACCATTTCTATCTTCCTCCCCATTCAGTTCCTTGTAGGCCATCTCTGACAATTTTTCAAGAATACCGGCAGTCTCCTTGTTCACTTTTTGTCCATTCTGGATCATCTTCTCAACCATCAGGTCCATTATTTCTTCCGATTCTTTAGTGTTCTTTGAATTATCATTTATATCATGCGGGTCATCTGGCCAGACACGGTCGCCATGACCACCTTCGTTTTCAACTTCCCCTCGATCGATCGACCTGAGGGGGTGGGGGGTGAGTCCTGGCTGTTCAGGATGCCTTAACGCTTATCCTTCTATTTGCGTAATTTCTAGTAATTTGTAAGGATGTGATTACCAGGAAGATCTCTGACCATGGAAATGTGGCCTGAATGTATTGAACCCTGGTGAGATGTTAAAAACGGTGCTTTACTGCATCCTTGTTAGATTGGCATTCCTGATCTGGCCTGAGCTGATATGCTGCATAGATCCGGGGGAGTTGATCCAGTTCTCTTGAATTATGCCCTGCCCTTATTCTTGCTTGTTTTCCAAAGGAGAACAACAGCTATGACCAGGATCACCGGAAAGAATATCACATCAAAATCATACCATGTCATGTGTTACCGGTAACACATAAACTACTACATTCTAAAAGGTATGTATGCCTTTTTTAGTCCTTATCTGTAGACCTATATTTTCACGTTTTGAGTCTTAACTATAGAACATTATGCATGCTTTTTTCTATGAAACATGTAACACATTCAGGGAAATTAAGAAATCACTACCTCATGAAGTGTTACATAGTGTTACATTGATTTTTGTTATTGTAGTAACACATTTATGCCCATATAAAAATAACCACAAATATTTAATACAATTTGAATTTATAATTTGATATGGAGTTCAAACTAAATATAGATAGGGGAGCAAGAAAGAGTTTTAACAAGGTAACTGTCATTTTCCTGTCTCTGATAATGATCTTCTCAATAGGTTTCACTGTGATTTCCTTCAATAATGCAATACAGAATTCAGGATCATCTTCAAACATCCAGAGCAATGTTCCAGAAGCCCTCTATTCAAAATGCGGAGAATCCGTATGCTTCATGGGTAGCCAGCCGATCATTTCTTTTGGCATGGCTAAATACCCTGTGCAGTATGATATTTTCACCGTAAGTTCACAGAGCAGCAATGTAGCAACACCATATGTTTCAGGATCATCCAGTCCTGGAAATTTGTCAATGGCAGACTTCAATTCTTACCATACCCGTGAAATCCAGAACAATAACTGTACATCCGCTGATCTGGTAAGATATGGGAACAGCACTCAGGCTGCCGATGTCTTCTTCTTCCACCAGTATGGGATGGGATCATCCGTAGCATTCCAGAATAAACTGAATGTTAGTGCAATGTACATCGTTGATTTTACAATGGTATTACCAGGCACAGACAACTTCACAATATCAGGTGACGGCAGTAACACGTTTCATTCATTTGCCGGTACAAGTTTCATCATAGGCCAGAAGAATACCAGCATAGCCTTAGGTGGACTTGACATAAACTGGATATGTGACTCAAACCTGTTCCACACGGGTGAGATCAAGAAGATGAACGGTTATAATGCATTAATACTTTCATTCGGTCCTGTCAGGTTAAGTGCTCACGAGACGTATACCATTGATCCGGAAATAGCACCGACAATCTCAACTGGAAAACCTATAAGTAGAAGCGGAGGAGGTGGGGGAGGCAGTAGCGGTGGAGGTGGTGGCGGATGCAATCCAGTTACCACATATCCTCCTGTTCTTTCAGGCCTGGAAATAAATCAGCCATCTTCCACATGTTTTGCAAATGGTTCAGCAGATGGTCATATAAGCATATCATACGAAATATCATCATGTACAAATAACGGTCCAATAAGGGAGGGTTACTTTGAGGTGACAAGCAGTGGAACAAGTATTCTTTTAGGAACCACCTCAGCATATCAGGGGGATGAACAATATTTCAGCACAACAGTGAATAATATAGGTTGTTTCAGTGGATTCGAAATTGCGTATGAATACCCAGGGACTTCAACATGGACTTGTCAGCATATGTTAGGTCATGCATTCAACGAATATATCAATTTTAACTATGGTTATGTATTCCCTGATCTTCAAGAGTTTCCAACTCAAGGTAAGGTTCTTAATTCTTATGGTAAACTGATATCTTCCATAAGTGGATCGTTTAAATCATATTCTGGGCCAGACACAGCAAACATTCAAACTGCAAGGGAAGTATGCCTTTATCAAGACTTTATCTCTAATCACGAAGTGTATGCAGCTACAAATAGAGCAGTATCCTTTTCTTATTTATCAAACAATCTGGGGTGCTTACAGACATCTAGGTATAATCTTACAGGTATTTCATGCGTGACAGATACGTGTGATTTCATTCCTATTGTTTTTGCATCGGTGACTATTGCAGCATCTATTATTTCATTGGTGATAACTGGCGTTACAGCAGTGGGATTAATAGTATTTGGAAGCACAGTTGCAATCGGTTTAGGATCATATGCCCAAGATCCTGATCACAAAGTTATGACGAATAGTATATATGTCAATGGTCAATTTAAGTGCAGTGATGAAGCAAATTCCAAAGGATACTCAGAAGAAGTATATAATTATTATTATTATGGCTGCGATCAGGTAGCCAATGTTTTCTCACAGGAAATCAAAGTATGCGTGGGATCAAAAAATGTACAAACCAATCCTCCTGACATTTTGGAACACTTTACATACGATGAGGGGTTCACTTTATTCAACACTACACTGACAGGAAATACATGTGAAGAGCAACAAACGTTCGATGCAAGTCTGTCCACTTCTGTTTATATATTCTATACTTGATAAGGAAGGATGTGAAATGTTCTTGAAAAAACTCAATACCCAAAATGAATCACGCAGTTATTTCTTAAAATTAAATATTAGATATAACATATATTTATATTCTAAGAAATGTTTCATAATTTGGAGGTTTGGAAATGCCACTTAAAGATGGGAGATATGTTGAACCTATGAGTAATAGAGCCAAAATATGGCTTATGAGAAAGTCATTTATCTTTGGATTCAAACCTTTTCAAGTAATAGGTTTCTTTATATTTTCTGCACTTATTATCTGGGGAGACTATTTACTATCAAATGCATATCATGGTACGGTAGTAGTTGTGATCTTTTTGATATACTTTGACTACTTTTTAGAAATCCTTGCTTTGCTATATTTATTATCTATAGTAATAAGAAATGAAAAAGAGTTTAAAAGATACTGTGGGCATTACTGTATCATGCCACCAAATGGTATATTCGATTAAAATTAAGTGAGTATTATAAGGAATTGCTTAGACAAGTAGGTTATATTAACCTGATCGATATGGCATGTAAACCGGAATTTACGGCTTGTGGACTTTCCTATAATTACTTACGCATGATCACCCTAAAAGATTTCAAAACTATTCAGCTATGACATTTTTAGTTTGAAGCTTAACTCAGGCTTTTTTACGTAATATGTCCAGATCAAGCTTCAGGTCTGCTACCAGTTCTTTTGCCTTTTTCTGTATTTCACTCATGATCTCCCCTCTTTCCATCCCATACATCTTGATCCTGGAAAGTGTGAGTAGAACATCACTCATACTGTATCTCCAATCTATCATGTTGAGAATCTAGAAGTGAAAATACAGTGACAGCAGATTCAAAAACATGTAGATGAATAGCATATGATCAATCATCCCTCAGGTAAGATCGATCACATTGATTTTTGTTAATGTAGTAACAGGATTGTTACTGATGGTCCTCTTTTTTTTAATTGTTAAGTATTGCGTGGCTGTCTAAGGCAGCTACCCGTGGCAGATATCTATCATATTGCAATTCTAAGCCTCTTCTATATCCATAGACCCGAGGGAGTGGTAAGAGGTAGCCTTCCGTTTTCAATTTCCCTCGATCGATCGACCTGACGGGGGGTATACCTATTCCATTGCATTCAGTTCTACTTGCCAGGACCCGGGCTTATGGGATAAGGTTTATCTCAGTGATGGCGTTAGATAAAGCATGAAGAACGTAACCAGGGTTTATGTCAGGCAGGACCCTTCATTGAAGGATGTTCCGGTAAGCTGCCCTTACTGTCCTGCCATAACTACAATTAACAGGATAATGACAGAACCGGCATGCAACCACTTCGAGGACTTTACATTGTTCAAGAATGATGGAATAGGCCTATCTGAAGTAGATGGTCCTGATGATCCGGTTGTAATGATTGAGTCAGTATTCAGGCTATCCGGAAGCAGGTATGAAGGAGCAGGGGCCAAGAGAACCGGTGAAATCGTGAGAACCGAGAAAGGCCTTGAACTCAGGGTAGATGGTAAGACTGAGATAGTGCTTGCCTCTGGTGATTCACTGGACATGGTAGAAAACGATGAAGATTACGATGTGAGGGCTGATTAAGATGGATGATTTTGTAAGGACTGTGGGAGAAAGATCCATGACAAAACTTGAAGGGTGTGATCATGATGAAACTGCCCTTTGAAGATCCCCAATATTCCAGAGGTAGATATGATGTTTGGCTGATGCCCTGGATAAGAAACAGGATCGCAAGGAACATGGATGTCCTTGGACTCTTTGTAGGACCAAGAGGCAGTGGCAAGTCATATTCTGCCCTGGAGCTTGCATATACATGTGATGCAACATACAACCAGGGGAAGGTCATGTTTGATGTTACGGATTTTGTGGATTATGTCATTGACGGAAACCTGAGGAAAGGCAATTCAGTCATCCTGGATGATGCCGGTGTTTTCATGAATGCAAGGGACTGGCAGTCAGTCCAGAATAAGGCTATATCCGTAGTGGCTCAGTCTTTCAGGTATCGTAATCTAATAACTTTTATCACAGTTCCAAAGTGGAATTACATTGATTCGCAGACAAGAGGCCTGATCAACATCTTCTTTGAAGCCACAAAGGAACAGGGCGTATTCAAGATAAAGCTCCCTGAACCAAATCCCTTCAAGGCAGGTGATGACTTCATGGTGTATCCCAGGGTCCAGACACCAAACAAGGGGATGAGGACAAGGACAGTAACAGTGAAGACTGTCCAGTTTTCCCTTCCACCAAAGTGGTTAATTGATCAGTATGAAGCAAAGAGGGATACAGAGATAAGGAAGAAGCAGAAGGAAGTCCAGAAGCTCCTGCACTCGATGGCAGACAACAAGGAAGGCAGGAAGAAGCTGAAGAGGAATATCAATCCAAACTCGTTGAAGAATCTCAAGCATGTGAATGATCGAAAGGACATCGATAAGCCATCGATAGATCATCGATAAGAATATTGATAAAATCCTTATATTCACGCTGTTTTTATCGATAGCCTATGTAAAATGTCATATTATATACATAAAAAAGTCTAAATGACAGCTCAGTTCTGGCCTGAAGTCAGCGAATATAATCTATCCCTATTCTTTTAGAGATCTCGACTACCAGTATGGACCATCTTAAAATAAGATGCATGTCCTGGTAATACATCGAAAGAATACCGATACGTTACCGATTAATCTCATGAGTTTTGGCCTAAATGATTTTTTGAGATCCTTAAAAGTGATACCTAACGATTCAAGGTTACCTTAACAAAATAAGTTCGTTTACCTTAGGTTATAGGAAACAGGACAGATGACATGGTATAATTACATCATGACCTATCAACGAATTGTGAGAACCCAAGTTAATGATACTTTTTTGTTAAAACTCGATTATTTGACCGGAGTCCTTCCATGTAAAAAGATCTATTATGACCATAGACGTTGAAGGATCTCTAAATATTTTCTATTTTTAATCGGAAGTTATTTTTTTTCTTTTTCCCTGAGTGCCATTTCTATTATGGATGTGAGTATTCCGGTTCTTTCAGATTCAGGCATGTTCTCAATCAAAGCCCTTATCTTATCGTCGATCAGCCCCTTAGATTCTAGTTCCTTTTGAATATGCTCTTCCTTTTCCTTTAGTTCTAGTGTTGCATCAATGGTTAATGGTAACCAGCATTTACGGCAGTATTTAGCTCCATTAGGATTCTTTTCACCACATCGAGGGCACTCCTTTGGTCTTGGAAGCTCATCACTCTTATTGTCAACCATTATCCCATGAGACCTCAGGACTGCATTGTCTACGTCGGAATCACTTAAATGGACATATACCTGTGACATGCGAGATCCATAAACCCATCCCATAGTTTTCTCGAGGAGAGGTTCTTTTAAGTTCATTGAAAGCAAGGTAGCCCGGGTGTGACGGAATAGATGAGGGTATATTCTCCTATTTATATCCGATCTCTTCGAAACCTTTCTGAACAGTGCATGTACTTGCTCATAGTCCATTCTCTCTCTTATTTCGCCGTCCAATCTTGTAAATAGTGGCGCCTTTGCATTATCCCTGTCAGGATGGTTCTTGAGCCATTCCCTCAAATATATAGTAGAGTCACCGACGATCCTAACCACTCTAACCCCTGTCTTTCCTGACACAGTGATCTTGGCACCATACTGGTCGAAAGCAAGATCTATTACGTTCATGCTGAGTAGTTCGCCGATTCTGCATCCAGAGTCGTATAGAAGGCTGATCAGTGCTCTATCGCGGGCATTAAGGCAAGCATCAAGTAGGTTCTGAAGCTCACTCTCGGAGATCACACTTTCTGGTTTTTTCTGTTTGCTCCGGTGGGGACTTTTGATTTTGATCCACTTTACGCAATCTGGGTAGGATTCATTATTGCCCAGAAGCCATTTATAGAAACGCTTGAAAGTAACCTGATATGCTTGAATGGCGTTATCTGTTGGGAGATGTTCCTTCCCTCCTCCCCATTTAACGGGCCTATTTTGAAACCTTGCCATGAAGTCTTTAACGCTGTCCTGACTAGGATTCATGAAACTTTCTTGAAAATCGAGTGCGATAATCTTCAATCTAAGTGTATAGGCATATAGCCGACCTGCTGAAAGACCTTCTATACTCATATCTCTAATAAAGTGAACAATAGAAGTTTTGGCATCATCTGGTATGTTGATTTTATACAGATTTTCTCTTTCTCTTGCGAGGTTCACTGTGTAATCCATGAACATGTAAAGCATTCAACGCTTAAATAACTTGTGTGTGTTTTGGACTTGAATATATATGCACGGCACCTGCATCAAATGTTCTATGCACATACTTTTTCTATTGTCATACAATTATTTTCCTTAAATAGATGACATATCAACCATAACAGTTAAGAATATTCAGGGTCTTTTCAATTGTTAAGGGATAGGATGAAAGGTAATATTGCTGAATTAAGGAAAATCTTTGGGGATAGAATGCTTGAAAAAAAGGAAGACCTTGTGCCTTATATGAAAGATGCGTCATATTTTGAGGGAAATATCCCCATGGCGGTAATCATACCCAACAGTCCGGAAGAAATCTCCAAATTAATGAAGGTATGTTCCAGGGAAAAGATTCAGGTAGTAATGCGTTCAGGAGGTTCAGCACTTACCGGATCTCCAGTCCCAAGCGAAGACTCCATCCTTATCAGCATGTCTGCCATGAACAAAATCCTGGAAACCCATGTGGAAGATGGATATGTTGTTGCAGAACCTGGTGTAAGGCTGGACGATCTCAATCTTTATCTTTCAAAGCTGGGATTTTTTTATCCTCCTGACCCGGCAAGTTCCATGGCAGCAACTGTCGGAGGAAGCATATCCACAAACGCGGGAGGACTCAGGGCATGTACCTATGGAACAACGAAGGAATGGATACTCGGCATTGAACTTGTACTTCCGGGAGGACAGATAGTGGAGGTTGGTGGAAGAACACTGAAGAGAACCAAAGGCTATGATATTACTGCACTCATGGCAGGAAATGAGGGGACGCTTGCCATCATAACAAAGGCATATCTTAAAATTTGGCCAGTACCGGAAGAGATAGGCAGGATCCTTGCGTATTTCAAGGACGTGGAAAAAATGGGCAGATCTATTTCTGAACTTAAGGGAAGAGGAATAATACCATATATAGCAGAATTCATGGATAAGCTGTCCCTTGAAACAATAAAAAAGGCCAGAAATATAGACTCCCCAGAGGGTAGTAATTATCTGCTCATGATAGATATAGCATCAACACATGAATCCATAGACAGAGTGCTTGAGGACGCTAAGAAAATAATAGAGGCGCAAGATCCAATTGTGATAAGGATCACACGGGACAAGGATGAAATGGCAAAAATGTATGAGGCAAGAAAGGGACTTTATTCATCCTCACTTGGACTCAGGGATATGAAGGATGAATATGTAGAGATAGGTGATGTTGTAGTACCACCTAGCCAGCTTCCAGAGTCACTTAAGGAAATTGAAGCCGCTCTTAAGGAATACAATTTAAAAGCAGTATTATTCGGCCATATCGGAGATGGTAACATTCACGCCAATATACTTGTGGACCTGAATAATAAGGATCATGTTGATAGGGTGGAAAAGTTCCAGATGGCAATTGCAAAGATTGCGTTAAAGCATGGTGGATCTGTTTCTGCTGAACACGGCATCGGGCTGGAGAAAAAGGAACTATTGCTGGAGGAGTTGAGGGAAAGGAATTCAATGGAAGTGCTCACATTGATGAGGAATATAAAGAAAGCTTTCGATCCAGACGGCATAATGAACAGGGGTAAGATATTTGACTGAGAAATCACAGTACAGTTTAAAGCTTTTAGAGGAGCTTGAAGATCAGGTAAATAGCTGTATAAACTGTGGTTTTTGTGAGTCTGTGTGTCCGACTTTGCCATCCAGTGGTTTCAGATCCTCCATAGGAGCAAGAGGAAGGGTGGACCTGGGTAAGGAAATGA
Organism: Thermoplasmatales archaeon; assembly: GCA_027310185.1. GTDB lineage: Archaea > Thermoplasmatota > Thermoplasmata > Thermoplasmatales > Thermoplasmataceae > Cuniculiplasma. The sequence goes on along the minus strand of DAIDBH010000007.1, from coordinate 44,534 downwards.
TCAGGGAATACAAGGGAAAGGGATTAATTGAATTAAAGATTGACGAATCTTTCTACAGCTGCCTGGATTGCTACGCCTGCCTTCAGGTGTGTCCCGCAGGTGTTAATGCAGGGAAGGTGAGTGAAATTGGAAAGGAGATTATCACATCGGGTGAGTTGACTGTAAAGGATCAAAAAAACCCCATTGCTGATATGATAGTTGAACTAACAATGAAATATAGAAATCCCCTTGGTATACGGGAGGTGTGTGCAAGGTGGTCAAAGGGGCTTGAATTTGAGCCAGAATCAACCAATTTGCTTTACACTGGAAACATGTACCAGATGATGGCATATAACGAAACACTGGGGAAAATGGAAAGATCGATGGGAGAGACTTTTTCAAGGAATATGGCAGGATACCTTTCCAGGCATTCAGGATTATCCAAATACATAAAATATTTCAGAAATAAAAAAACAGAAAAAGAAATGAACGGCTATCTGAGGAATATTTACGTTCTTTTAAGGGATACCGGTATAAAATTCAGCTATTTGCAGGAAGAGGAACCCTATCCTGGAACATTCATTTACGATCTTGGTTATGAGAAGGAGTTCAGTGAATATGCAAAATATCTTTGTGATCTGTTTCACAAAAGAAATGTGAAGACAATTATTACCGTGGACCCTCATACATATGATCTTTTAAAAAATACCATCTCACTTTATGCACCGGATTTTGATTTTAAGGTAATTTATTATCTCGATCTTTTAAAAGAAAGCGACTTCAAGGGAACTTCTGAAAATATAACCTACCACGAGCCATGCCATCTTGTTCTCAGAGGTGAAGGTTACAACAGGCCAAAAATGTTGCTAGAGTCAATTGCCATGGTAAATATGCCAGTTCGTTCAGGTAAGAGAGTATTCTGCTGTGGTGGTCCTGATGAATTACTCTACGGGAAACTCTCCTCAAATATATCGGAAGAAAGATTCAGGCAGCTTAAGGAGACAGGGTCTGAGAAAATAATAACGGCATGTCCCATATGCCTCTCCAATCTTAAAAAGGATGATTCTGTTGAAGATATATCTTCCTACCTGATTAAAAGAAGAAGAGATAACAGTAAAAAGGTCAGGGAATCATAAGATCTTCTTCTTAAGTTATTTCAAAAACCAGAAGAAAATAATAATTTTTATAATATTCAAATTGTTAATATATTTATAGTGATTAGATATTTGTAAACATGAAAGAAACCGCAATTCTTGTAATCGATCTCCAGAATGGAATGCTCGATGATGAAGAGGCAGTTTTCAGGAAGGACGATCTCATAAGAAATGTGAAAATGATTCTGGATGCTGCAAGGAAGAGGAAATACCCGGTCATAATGATTCAGCACTCCGGTAAAAAGGGTGACACTCTAGAGCCAGGTACCAAGGGATGGGCGATCTACGACACTTTCCTGTCAAAGGATTCAGAAACAGTTATTCACAAGAACTATCCAGATGCTTTCTATGAAACTGATCTCGATATGGTGCTGAAGAGTGAAGGTATCAAGAACCTGATTATTTGTGGAATGCAATCAGAATTGTGCGTAGATTCCACATGCAGGGATGCTTTTGCCCATGGATATAAGATCACTCTAGCATCTGATGGCCACAGCACATACGACAGAAAGAACATCAGGGCTGAGCAGATAGTAGAACTTGAAAACAGCGTTCTCGGGGAATGGTTCGGTAAAGTAGATACCAGTGATCATCTGGCGAGTCTGCTGGACGGAAAAAAACTCCCCTAAGAAATTAACTACAGGATAAATTAATTTTTTTAAGCATAAAACGCAGTCGGCGATGATTTCTACCACATGGGATATCTGGAAAAAACATATATTTAAAAAGAAAATAAATGATCATGACTCCAAAAACAAAACACAAGAAAATCATGAGAAAGTTCATTAATTTAAACTCCAGTAAGTGATTAACCCGGAGTGACATAAGTTTTTGGTGAAAAGGAGCTTTTTTATAATTTTCTGGGCAAGAAAGCAATAGCCTTTATGAAGTTGAATTAGGCTAGAAAAATTGAAAATGTCAGTGAAAGCATGAATAATATACCATAAAAAGTGGAAAACTAAGACTGATGAACTACCCGAAAGGGGTGGCAAGGGACGAATTAAGACCTTAAAACTTATTGAAACATGATGACTTAAAATCAGTATAGGTGAAAGTATTTGCACACTTTCTATAAGAGCCTGAAAGAAGATATGGGCTTAATTTTACAGCTTGTTGGAGATTTTTAAATCTAAGTTTCAATATGCCTTTTGAGCTTCCTTAATTTCATGTTTTGTCGGAGGATTAACTTTATCCAGCAACTCCTTCATGGAATTGATACTGGGTGCTTCCCAGTTACAAATAGCCCTGAATTCAGATTTCAGAACGTTGATAGACTTAAGTTCGAATCCTTCCGGAAATTTCTTATCTTTTGCCATCTGAACTATTTCTGCTATTACTTTTTTTACTTCTTCGTTATAATGAGTTTTCCATGTATGCTCCACAATAATATTTGCCATTCGAATCATACATAATATGTGATAGTAGTTTATATTAATATGGCCGTTGGGCATTGGCTATATGAAAATTCCAAATTTCTGAGGTGTCTGTAAGACATTTCATGAACATTTCTTTAAAACTTATTTTAACATGCTCACATACAAAACATGAACATAAAGCATTCATGCATTTCTATTTTCTACAACCAAGAAATCTGAAATTCTTGTTGCATGCACTTTTATCAAATTTAAAACAACCAGACAAATCATCATCTATTATAAGCCAGTTCTTGAAAACAAACTTAAAAGGATAAATAAACAGATATAATTAAAAAATAAACTGGATTACACCAGTCTCTGTGCGTCATACACTTCGTGTTTCGTTGGTGGATTTACCTTTGCAAGGAGATCCTTCATGTCTTTAACACTCGGTGCTTCCCAGTTGCATATTGCCATTGACTCTGAACCTATGACGTTTATTGACTTCAGTTCAAATCCTGCTGGCAGCTTTCCGTCCTTAGACATCTGCACTATGCTTCCTACGACCTTTGTTACTTCCTCTCCATTCTTTGGTTTCCATCTGTGCTCAACTATTACATTTGCCATTTTATATCACCAATATAGATATAAACAGATAGTGTATATATTTATAGCCAATGTGGATTGGCTTTCATGAGGCAGATTGATCTTGTTATAGATAACCATCTGGCATTTAACCAGTTATCTAAAGATTACACGGATATAAAATTCCTGAGATGGTGCAATTCTAACATTGATTATCTTGAATTTTACGGAAAAAACATTGATCTGAAATCACTTGAAGATGGCTTTAAAGATATAGAAAGGAAGTTGGGAACAAATATCGTGTACAGGAAAGACAGGGAAGGAAAGGTGGAACTCATGCTCAAATGCGTGTGCAGTATCCAGAATTCATCCATAAGAATAGCAGAGTAACTTTATAGCCTCTGGAAAGGTCCAGTAGTATATGAAAATGGACTGGAAACTATCACGCTCATTGTAATAGAAGACAGCACAATCGAAAAACTGATCAGAGGCTTTGAGAAATACGGTGATGTGAAGATCAAAAAAAGTAAATCAATCCATCCAGAAACATTGAGAAGCACATCAGCCGTTTCTATTTCTGATATTTTTTCTGGTGTAACAACGAAGCAGGCAAAAATGATGCAATTAGCTCTGGCCAATGGGTACTTCCAGATCCCGAAAAACATAGGGATAGAATCTCTTGCAAGAATCGTTTCCCTCTCAGAATCTACTGTGGAGGAGCACCTGAACAAGGCAAAGAACAAAATACTGAACAATGTTTCACAATTTCTGGAATTGTTCTTTCTTTCAGGACAGGAGTGAATTTCCAAAAATGATAATAATTCACACTCCATTGTTGTTTAATACCATGAATTTTTATAGTCTGAAGGAAAAAGAATTAATAAATCTTTAAATATGGTCTTACATTATCTGAAAGAACAGACCATACACCAGTGGCAATGTTAATGCATCCACAGTTGAGCACAAAAATTTTTGTTGCAAAACAGGTGTAACGGTAGAGGTGAAAAAAATATGGCAACACCACATCATCCTAGAAGAGGGTCTATTGGATACTATCATAGAAAGAGAAAGCCTAGCTTAAAGTCTACAATCAGAAGCTGGCCAGAGATTGAGGGAAACGTTAAAATTCAGTCTTTCGCCGGATATAAGGTTGGCATGACACATGTTGAAATGGTCGATTACAGGAAAAGCAGTACAACGGCAGGAAGAAATATAATGGCTGCTGTTACTGTTGTTGAGGTACCACCGGCAAAGGTAGTTTGCGTCAGGGGATATTCTGAAACTGAAGATGGACTGAGAGTAACATATGAGAAGTGGGCAGATAACCTGGATAAGGAACTTTTTGAAGTAATACCCGAAGTGAAAAAGAGAAACGAAAAGGAAATCCCGCAGGACCTTACTGAGGTCAGAGTCATGCTGATGCTTCAACCATGGCTTATCACAGGAGTTCCAAAGAAGATACCTGATATATATGAAGCCAGGATAGGCGGTTCAACAATAGATGCAAGAATCAAGTACGCTACTGAAAAACTCGGAAAGGAAATAGAGTTTACAGATTTTTCAAAACCGGGAAATTTTGTGGACGTTATTTCAGTGACCAAGGGAAAAGGGTTCACTGGGCACGTTGAGAGATTCGGTGTAAAGCTTCTTCCAACAAAGAACAGAAATCACAGGAGGATGATCGGAACACTGGGTCCATGGCATCCAGACTGGATAAGATGGCAGGTTCCACAGGCTGGTCAGATGGGGTCCCACCAGAGGACGCAGCAGAACATGAGGATCATAAAATATGCCAAATCCCAGGGTCAGGACGACATCAACGTAAAGGGTGGATTTGTAAATTACGGATTGGTCAGAACAAATTATGTATTGATTCACGGTTCAGTACCGGGCTCAATAAAGAGGCTAATTAAGTTCAGGGATCCATCAAGGCAGAAATCTCCTTCTGTTGAGAATCTTGAAGTGGCTTACATTTCCAGAGAATCCAAGCAGGGTGATTAAAAATGAAAACATCAGTTTACAATATGGAAGGAAAAGTTGATCATGAGGTTGAAGTACCTCAAATTTTTCAATCTGAGTTAAGGGAAGATATCATGCAAAAGGCCTTCAGGGCAGTAACACTTTCATACAGGAAACCGTATGGGTCATCACCCAATGCAGGTCTGAGGAGAGTAGGTCATACATCAGGACCAGGAATGGGTATTTCAAGAATGCCAAGAGTATCTGGTAGTTCAAGAGCAGTCCTGCTTGGAAGTACAAAGGGAGGAAGAAGTCCTCATTCCCCACGAGCAGAAAAGGTTCTCAAACTCAAGATAAACAAGAAAGAAAAAGAGGTTGCATGGAAAACTGCGCTCAGCATGGCTGCAAATGCAGAACTGGTCAGAAAGAGAGGGCATATGTTCTCCGAAGAACTGACGTTCCCAGTCGTCGTAAATGATGAAATTAACAATATAAGAAAGACCAGGGATGCAAGAAATTTCCTTCAGTCTCTCGGCGTATGGGATGATATAGAAAGAGCGAAGGAAAGAACAAAAATCAGGGCTGGAAGAGGCACAATGAGAAACAGGACTTACAGGACACCTAAAAGCATTCTTATCGTAACTGACTCACCAATGCATCTGGCTGCCTTCAAATCTCTTCCAGGTGTGGAGGTCTCACATTGTAAAAATATATCAATATCAAAGCTTGCTCCAGGAGGAAAGGGTGGAAGACTGATACTCTTTACTGAAAGCTCAATTAAGAATATGGAGGTCGAATGAAGATGGAAGACGTTATTATTTCACCAACAGCAACAGAAAAAACAATGATTCAGAGTCAGACTGAAAATAAACTCACGTTCATAGTGAGCAGGAAAGCAACTAAGAAGCAGATAAAAGAGGATGTGGAGAAACAGTTCAACGTCAAGGTTGAAAAAATCAATGTTCTCTACACCAAGAGGGGTAAGAAAGCGGTGATTAAACTAGCTCCAGAGTTTAATGCTGAAGAGATTGGAGAGAGGATAGGAATTTACTGAGGTATTAAAATGGGTAAACTATTAATAACACAGAGAAGAGGAAAGGGTTCACTGGTATTCAGGAGCCCAGGGCACAGACATGTGAGCCCAATGAGAATTCCGGAGGACGGGAATTATAAGATTAAGGATATTATACATGCACCAGGCAGGACATCGCCGGTTCTTGTGCTCGATGGAGTCAACAGTAAAAAGTTGTATCAGATAGCATTCAACGGTGCATATGTTGACCAGACAGTTAACATAGGCAAGATTGAAAATCCCAAAAGTGGGGATTCCACACATCTTGGCTTCATTCCAGATGGTTCCCTTGTTCATAATATAGAAACAATGCCAGGAGATGGAGGAAAACTTTGCAGAACTGCAGGTGCATATTCCCAGGTTATAAGTCACGGAGAATTTGTTTCTATAAAACTCCCGTCAGGGGCAATCAAGAATGTGAATCCACAGTGCAGAGCAACTGTGGGAGTTGTTGCAGGTACAGGTGCAAAAGATATTCCCATACTGAAGGCAGGAAGACACATACACTATCTGCAGAGCAAGGCAAAGAAAGCCTATACTGTAAGGGGCGTTGCTATGAATGCTGTAAACCATCCACATGGAGGAGGAAACCATCAGCACGTTGGTAGACCAAGCACAGTTGGAAGGGGAACACCGCCAGGGAGAAAGGTAGGAAGATTATCACCACAGAGGAGGAAAATTAAATGACCACAAATAGGCAGGCGTCGGCAAAATCCATAAGAAGGAGGAGCAGGAAATCCCAGAAAGTTGCCATGGGAAGATCCAAGGAATTCAAGTACAAGGGATACACGCTGGAAGAACTTCAGAAAATGGACAAGGAAAAACTGATTGAGGTATTCCCGGCAAGAGTAAGAAGAAGCTTGAAAAGAGAAATGGGACCTGACCAGAAAATAGTCGTAAAGAGACTTCTAGGAAAGAAGCCAGAAATAAGAACACACGTGAGGGACCTGATAATCCTTCCAAGATATGTTGGAAAGATAGTACACGTTCATAACGGAAAAAACTACGTAAAATTCGAGGTAAAAGCTGAAATGATCGGGCATTATGTAGGAGAATTCGCATTGACAAGAGGAGAAGTAAAGCACTCTGGACCAGGAGTAGGTGCAACAAGATCTTCAAAGTTCATGCCACTGAAGTGATTTAAAATGAAAGGATACTCATTAAATGAAATACCGGAAAAGTCTGCAAGGTCCATAAGGAAGAACTGTAACATTTCCTTCAAGGACGCAGTGAATATCGCGCATAATCTGAAGGGCATGGACCTCTCCAAAGCAGAAGCCCTTCTGGATGATGTAATGAACAAGCAGAGGCCTATAAAATATTTCAGGTATCTGGATTCTGTATCGCACAGGAAAGGATACGGTCCGGGAAGATACCCAGTCAGGGCAGTCAAGCAATTCAAGACACTGATAGATAACGTGAAGGCTAATGCAGAATTCAAGGGAATGGATACAGACTCACTAAGGATAAACATGATAACGGCAAATAAGGGACCAATGTTGAAGAGATTCACACCCAAGGCATATGGAAGAGCAGGTGCGAACAACAGGGATATGGTTCATCTGTCCATTGTTGTAGAGGAGGTTGAAGAATGAAAGAGCGAAAATTCATTAACGAAAGCATAAAGAGGCTTCTTGTTTCGGAGTACGTCAGGAAGGAAACTGACAGTGCCGGATTCGGTGGAATCGAAATGAAGAGGAATCTTCTGGATACATCAATACAGTTAGTGGTTAACAAGCCGGGACTGGTTATAGGAAGAAGGGGATCAAAGGTACAGGAAATTGAAGAAACGCTCAAGACCAGATTCAAGATTGAAGGCCCAAGGATAGAGGTAAAGGAGGTAAAAAATCCCGACCTGAATCCACAGATTGTTTCAAAGAAGATTGCAATGTCCCTTGAGAAGGGATGGGCTTACAGGAAGGCAGGTAACACTGCATTGAGAAGAATCATCGAAAGTAACGCAAGGGGTGTAATGATAAAGATCGGTGGCAAGATTTCTGGAGAAAGAGCGAGAAGTCAGAAATTCTTCTACGGCTCAATAAAATACTCTGGAGAACCCGCAAGAAGTGGAATTGAATATGGATTCTCAACGGCAAAGTTAAAACTTGGAATCATAGGAGTTTCTGTCAGAATACTGAACTGGGATTACAAGCTTCCAGATGATATAAAGGTAAACAAGTCAAATTTAGTATTGAAGGAGGTGAACACAGAAAATGTCGGAATTGAAACCGGACCAGTTAAGAAAAATGAATAAGGAAGAGAGAGGAGAAAGAATGAAAGAACTCAAGGAGAATCTTCTGAGACAGAGGGCAAGTGTCGCAATGGGAGGATCTCCCCTGAATCCAGGATTAATAAAGTCCATAAGGCGCCAGATCGCCAGGATAAGGACAGTCGAGCACGAGGAGGAAACTAAAAAATGAAGGATAAGAACTTTACAGGAATCCCCAAGGAACTGCAGCCATGGGATGGCTTTACAAGAGACACCATGGCAGTAAGAATAACTGTTGACAAAAGGAGATATGGAAAAAACGTAACCATAATTGAGGGCATTGACCCTAAGATGGAGGACGTTGAAGATATCGCCAAGCAGCTCAAAAGGAAAGTTGCTTCAGGGGGAACCGTAAAGGAAGGCAGGATTATCGAATTGCAGGGCGATCACAGGGATTCTGTAAAGAAGTATCTTGAAAATATCGGATTCAAAACGGAGGTTGTAGGATAATGGTGCATAACATTTATGGAGAGGAATACCTCGGGAGAAAAATAACTGTTCTTGAATCAAGAAACAGTGGACTTCAGGGAATCACAGGAATAGTGGTTAAGGAGACAAAGAATATGTTTTCTGTTGCAACGCCAGAAAAGGTGAAACAAATACCAAAGGATTCATGTGAGTTCAATGTAAATGTAGATGGGACCGACTACAGGTTGAAGGGAAATCTGATCAGATACAGACCAGAGAATCGTCTCAAGGAACTGAGGAAGATCAATAAAAATTTAAGGAGGATGAACTAAATGACAAGAAACATAGGACTTGACATTGCACCACCGGAAAAGCAGTGTGAAGATAAGAAATGCCCGTACCACTCAAATCTGAGTGTTAGGGGAAGGGTAATCATAGGCACAGTAGTCTCGAAGGGAATGGTAAACAGTGTTGTGGTGAGGAGGGAATTCAAGAAATTCAACTCAAAGTATGAGAGAAATATAAAGTCAATATCAAGCTATCACGTACATTTGCCTCCCTGCATTGAAGTGAAGAATGGAGACAGGGTTCTCTTCACAGAATGCAGGAAGCTTGCAAAGACCATATCCCACGTTGTTGTAGGGAGGTTAGATCAATGAAAGGAATAGCCGGAAGGCAGTCAAGAGGATTACCACTTGGAGCCAGGATGGTATGCGCGGACAACAGTGGTGCCAAAATTGTGAGTCTCATAAATGTAAAAGCCTGGCATGGAGTGGCCAGGAGGGTTCCGGCAGCTGGTGTCGGTGACATGTTCATAGCAAGTGTAAAAAAGGGTGGACCTGATGTCAGGGCAAAGGTAGTCTACGCAGTGGTGATCAGGCAGAAGAGACCCTACAGGAGAGCAGATGGCTCAATCATTTCATTTGAAGAAAATGCGGCTGTGCTCGTAACACCAGACGGAGAAGTAAGGGGATCAGAAATCAAGGGGCCAGTCGCCAGGGAAGCAGCAGAGAGATGGCCAAGGATAGCTGCTATTGCATCCACTATAGTTTAGGTGAAATGAAGATGATGAATAAGGTAAAGGTAACTCTGGAAAAAGACCTCAGGAAAAAACTGGGAATCAGGCAGTTTCCAATAATGAGGGGAGACATAGTCAAGATAATCAAGGGAAGCAGGAGAGGAGAAGGTGGAAAAGTTTCATCAGTTGATCACAGGCACTCACTTGTCATAATAGATGGGATAAATATTGCTAAGGCCGATGGGAAGGAGAAGTCATTCCCCATACAGCCAGAAAAGATTGAAATAACAAAGCTTGACCTCAACATGGAAGAAAGGTCAGAAAGAATAAGGGAACTTGCAGCGATGAAGAATATTGTACTCAACGATCAGGTACTTGAGGAATACTCAACAAAGAATGAGCCAGAGGCTCAGGAAGACGTTGAGCAGACGCAGGACGAAAACACTGAGGCAGATACCGAAAAAGTAACTGATGAAGCGGGTGAAGAGAAGACTGAAGTGTCGGAAGACTCCAGTGAAGAGGAGTTGCCTGAAGAGGAAAACGAGGGAAAAGAAGAGGATGAGCAAAAAGATCCAGAAGAAGATGAAGGAGATGAACAGGAATGATAAATAAAACTAAGAGGCAGATGATACCCAGGGTTGTAAAGATACCGAGGAAGAAATACTTCTGGGGAGCAACCTCAATGCCTGGACCGCATAGAAGAAATGCATCTGTACCAATGTTACATGTATTGAGAGATTACCTATCCCTTGGAGACAAGGAGAGAGAAATCACAAGACTGCTGAATAATAAATTCGTGATGGTGGATGGAAAAGCCATAAAGGAAAAGAAATATCCCGCCGGCTTCATGGACCTTATCACGATACCGGAATTGAAGAAGAGTTACAGGATTGTATACGATAAACTTGGAAGATTAACCCCTGTCCCTGAAAAGGAGGAGAATGCAAACGTAAAACCAAAGAAGGTTCTCAACAAATTTACTATCAAGGGGGGAAAGACAATGATTGCCTGCCATGATGGATATACCTTTGTCAGTGAGAACAAGGGCATATCTACTGGTGATGTCGTTCTATACAATGTCAAGGACAAGAAGATAGATGGAACAATAAAACTCCAGGAAGGCTCCAAGGTATTCCTCACAGGAGGAAATCACGTTGGATCAATTGCTACAGTGAAATCTATAGAGGTAAGCAAGTCATCCCAGTCAAACCTTATTTCAATGGAGGAAGGATTTGCAACTATCGAGGAATATGTGTTCCCAATTGGAAACCTTAAGTTCAACAGCGCAGAAATCGTTGGGGGTGAAAGCCAGTGAATTCAGATAACCCGATGAGGGAAATCACCATAGATAAGGTGGTTGTCAATATAGGCGTAGGTCAGGCTGGAGACAGATTGAACAAGGCTGTGAAGGTAATAGAGATGCTCACAGGTCACAAGCCCGTACTTACAACATCGAAGAAAACTGTCAGAGAATTCAATCTCAGAAAAGGATTAACCATAGGCGCAAAGGTAACCCTGAGAAAAGCAGATGCCGAAAAATTCCTGAAAGAAGCACTGTATGCAAGAGAATACAAATTCCCACACTACTCTGTAGATAAGCAGGGCAATGCATATTTCGGGGTTTCAGAATACACCGATTTCAAGGGAATGAAATATGACCCGGAAATAGGTATATTTGGCATGGATGTGGCTGTCGTACTGAAGAGGAAGGGTGGATTCAGAAACTCCAAGAGAAATATCAGGAAACAGAACCTTTCATCAAAATTATTCATAACAAAGGAAGAAACACTAAAGTTTCTAAAGGAAAAATTTGAGGTAGAGGTGATCAATTAATGACAAATTTAATTCTTAGACCAACCAAGAAATTCGGAAGAGTTGAGGGTTGTGTGAGATGTGGAAGGAAGAGAGGAATGGTCAGAAGATACGGAATCAGAATGTGCAGACAGTGTTTCAGAGAAACTGCTCCAGCCATTGGATTTAAGAAGTACAGTTAAGGTGATGACATGAGACATGATCCATTAAATGATATAATAAACACAATAAAGAACGCTTCGAGCATAGGCAGGAGAGAGATCGAGGTTGGACCGGCAGCCAGGATGATAGGAAGAGTCCTCAAGGTAATGCAGGATTACAATTACATTACCAGCTTTGAGGTAATCGAGGATGGTCAGGGAGGCAAATTCAAGATCAAGCTCAACAGTACCATCAATAACTGTGGGACCATAAAGCCAAGATACTCTGTGAAGAAAGTCAACCTTGATACCTTCGAATCCAGATACTTGCCTGCCCAGGATTTTGGTATTCTGATAGTGACAACCACAAAGGGTGTAATGAGTCATGTAGAAGCCAGAAAACACGGGCTGGGAGGAAAACTTCTCGCTTACATATATTAGGTGAAAGAAAATGATTAATTGGAAAGAATCAGAAAAATTGAAAATACCATCCGGAGTAAAGGCAGAAATGAAGGATGGAGTTCTTGAAGTCTCAGGTAAGCTTGGAAAGGTTACCAGGAACTTTGCTGATAACTATGTGAGAGTACTGGTGAAAGACGGTTCAGTCATCATAGAGAAATCAAAGGACAACAGATACACAAGGGCGGTTTCAGGTACCTGGAGATCAGAAGTGAAAAATACCTTCAAGGGGGTACAGGAAGGGTTCACTTACACAATGAAGGTAGATTACACGCATTTCCCAACAAGGGTATCTGTAAGGGGTTCAGTGCTTCTCGTTGAGAATTTCCTCGGAGAGAGGAGTCCGAGGGAAGCAAAGATCATAGGAGCCACTAAGGTTGCTATAAAGGGGGACAGAATTACACTGACGGGAATTGACAAAAGAGAAATAGGCGAAACCTGCTCAAACATCGAAAGGGCAACCAAGATAAGGGGATTCGACCTGAGAATATTCCAGGATGGAATTTTCCCAATTGAAACGGAGGCTGAAGAATAATGGCATCTTCATTAAAACCAAATCTTACAAAAGATCAGAAAAAGTTGCTGAAACAGAAGAATGAACAGGCGAGAAAAAGGGTTGAATTCAGGAGACAGGAATGGTTCCGATACAAGAAGTTTGGAGAGGAGTATCGAAAACCAAGGGGTTACCATTCTAAGATGAGGGAGCACCTTGCTAGAAGACCACCTGTCGTTGATATAGGTTACAGGGGACCAAAGGCTGTAAGATATCTCCACCCATCTGGATTCATGGAAGTTCTGGTGCACAACCTGAAGGAGATAGAAGCGCTGAATCCTGAAAGGGAAGCAGCAAGGATCTCATCAACAGTTGGACTGAAGAAGAGGGAAGTCCTCGAAGGAAGAGCTGATGAGCTTGGAATCAGAGTGTTGAACAGGAAGGTGCAGTAGATGAGAGTAGAAACAGCTAAGAGGATAGCGGCTGATGAATACAAGTCAGGCGTATCAAGGATATGGATAGACATGGACAGTCTCACCCTGGTGCAGGAAGCAGCCACCAGGGAAGATGTTAGAAACCTCATGGAGAAACATGTCATACAGGCAAAGCCGAAGAAAGGCAATTCCAATGCAAGGTTCAAGAAGAGACTGAAACAGCTTTCCAAGGAAAGAAGAAGGGGACCCGGATCTGTAAGAGGAACCAGGAACGCAAGATTTCCAAGGAAGAGAAGATGGATCAAGACGATTAGAGCACTGAGGGATGAACTGAGAACTCTGAAAAGTGAGAACAAGATTGACGCTAAAACATACAGGAAATATTACAGGATAGTAAAGGGAGGCACAATCAAGTCCAGAGCACAGTTGAGATCACAGATAAGACTTGCAGGGTTGTTAGGTGAGTGAAATGAAGACACCAACATTATTAAAAAGAAAGAAGGAAGGAGTAACAGATTACAGGAAAAGACTCAGTCTGCTCAAGTCTGAGAGCCCGAGACTGGTTGTCAGGGTTTCAGGTAAGGGATTTACTGCACAGGTTGCAGAGTACGATCCCGAGGGAGACGTAATAAGAGGAACGGTGACATCGAGGGTAATGGAAAAAGTTGCGGGCATAAAGGGTAACAATACGCAATCCTGCTATCTGGCAGGATATTATCTTGGCAAGACTGTCAAGAAAAAAGATATAGATTACGCCATTCTGGACATAGGACGTTTCGATCTGGTAAGGGGTGGAAGAATATCAGCAGTCCTTAAAGGATTTACGGACTCCGGTGTAGAAGTTCCATGCTCTGAAGAAATATTCCCTTCCAAGGAAAGACTGGAGGGAAAGCATGTTAAACACCCGGTCAAGCTGGATGAAATGAAGAAGAAGATAGATGAAAAGGTGAACTAAGATGGAAGGTGAACAGTGGACTCCGAAGACAGAACTTGGAAAGTTAGTTGCTTCAGGAGAAATTAAGTCAATGTCAGAGGCATTGAAGATGAAACTCCCACTGAGAGAGTATCAGATCGTTGATATACTGATGCCGGAGCTGAAGGATGAAATAATCTATATAGAGCGGGCTCAGAGAATGACTGATTCAGGCAGGAGAATGAATTATTCAATAACTGCGGTCGTTGGTAACGAAGACGGATTTGTTGGGCTTGGTAGAGGGAAGGCTAAAGAAGCTGCACCCGCCATAAGGAAGGCCATAAATAACGCTAAATTGAACATTGTGGAGATACGAAGGGGCTGTGGATCGTGGGAATGTGGCTGTGGAAGGGCACATACAGTACCATTTCAGGTAACAGGACACGTAGGCTCGGTAACGGTAAGAATAAAGCCTTCACCTCAGGGAGTGGGTAGAGCTACAGGAGATGTCGCAAAGACAATTCTGAGAATGGCTGGAATAGAGGATGCATGGGGTTTTGCAAAGGGTCATACAAAGACGACAGTAAATTATGCTGAAGCCACATTCGCTGCCCTGAAGCAAACCATAGAGATGAGGATAAACCCGAGCATAGTCTTGAGTACACCTATATACAAGGGGAGTGTTGCAAATGCTGGCAGTAATTAGGGTAAGAGGAACTTCAGGCATAAGGCCACAGGCAGCCAAATCCTGTTCATTGATGAGGCTTCATCACATCAATCATATGGCACTGATCAACGAGTCAGAAACTCTTCAGGGAATGCTACAGACCGCAAAGGATTACATAACATGGGGTGAGATAGACAAGGAGACCCTGATAGAAGTACTTAAAACAAGAGCGCTTCTGGAAGGAAGAAAACCACTGACAGAAGAATATGTCCAGGAAAATATGGGTATAGAAAGCTTCAGTCACCTTGCTCAGGAAATGATGGAAGGTAAACTGAAATTTTCAGATATACCTGGAATAATCCCTGTTCTGAGGATGCATCCACCTAAGGGAGGATATGAGTACATCAGGTTACAGTACAAGAAGGATGGAACACTTGGGTACAGGGGTTCTGAGATAAATCATTTAATAAGAAGAATGTTAATTCCGGGGGTGAAAGTAGATGGTACGAACTAAGACCAAGAAACAGAGAGGAGGAAGGTATGGAAGAGGTTTCAAATCCGGAAGAGGTAAGGGAAAGAGAGGAGGATCAGGTCTGGCAGGACTGGGAAAGCACAGGACCCAGCTTGTCATCAAGTATGATCCGAACCACTTCGGTGTCCATGGATTCAAGAGTCACAAACAGGGAAAGCTTGAGATACCAATTACCCTGAAGGAACTGGCAGAATCAATGGAGATATTCAAGTCAAAGGGATTCGTCAGGGATGAAAATGGAGAGATAATTGTAGATCTTAAGGCTGCAGGGTATACAAAGCTTCTTTCAACAGGAGATTTCAGGGTAAAATCCAAGATCATTGTGCCAAAAACAACCGAAAGATGCATAAATAAGCTTATCGTTACAGGGGTATCGGTAGAAGTAGATGAGCAAACAGATAGACCGGAATAAAGCATCCAGTATCCCGACAATAATCCTATATGCTCTGGTTGTTGTCGGGTTCTGGTATTTCAGTAAATTGCCACTCCCCCAGTTATTAATAGCTGCGGTGCTGTTAGCTCCGTTATTTGCTATATTATATCTGGTTTTGAGTTATAAGGGACCAAAAAAGTCCAAGTTATACGGTCTGGAGAACCTTACCGCTAAACTTCCTGCGGTCAAGAAAGCCAAGGGCCACGTACAGTTCAAGTACAAATTGCTATGGACATTTGTTGTCGTAGTCTTATATTTCGTTTTAACAAACATATACATATATGGTCTGGACCAGAGTAAAACTGTTGATGTCTTCGCATCATTCAGGGCAATATTTGCCGGTGCTGAAGGATCGCTCATGGATCTTGGAATAGGTCCAATCGTAACTGCAAGTATAGTTATGCAGCTATTTGCCGGTGCCAAGATATTCAACATAGATCTCACAAATTCCGATGACAAGGCAATATACCAGGGTGTTCAAAAATTAATAGTCATATTGATGATCTTTGTGGAGGCAATTCCTCAGGCATTCGGTTATCTGGTTCCAGATCCTGCTCTGATAACATCTCTTAACAGCATGGCTCCAGGTTATGGTTATTTCCTATCAGAATCCATAATTGTTGCCCAGTTATTCTTCGGTTCCTACCTCGTATTCCTCATGGATGAACTTGTATCCAAGTATGGCATAGGTTCAGGAATATCACTCTTCATTGCTGCAGGTGTATCACAACAGCTATTTACCGGGGCATTTAACTGGGCTCCTGTAAATACATCATTGCCATATGCTCTTTCTACAACAGCGGCCCTGAATAACCCACCGGTAGGAACAATTCCAAATATAATATATACTTCAATATTCGGTTCAGCCTCATATCTTCAGAGTTCTCTTGGGATTCCCAGGCTTTTATTCTCTCCACCAAATCCCATAATCGCGCTCATAGGAACGCTGTTAATATTCTTCATAGTTGCATTCTTCCAGAGTAGCAAGGTGGAGCTTCCCATTGCACATGAAAGGGTCAGGGGTGCCAGGGGAAGATACCCACTTCAGCTCTTTTATGCATCAAACATACCTGTCATCCTGGCTACGGCCCTGCTGGCAAACGTGTCAATGTGGACATTGCTGTTCTGGAGTAGTCCGGCCCTGTCTCATATTCCCCTTCTGGGGCATAATCCCCTGCTTGGGTCATATCTAACACCTTCTGCGGCATCCGTGTTGAATGTATCCTCATCACAGCCAACAGGAGGACTGGCATTCTATCTCTACACGCCGAACGGTCTTGCGGATTGGTTATTCCCCATACTGCAGCCAGCGGTATACGGTCCAACCGTGTTATTTAATCACACGGCATGGGAGGAGGTCATACACATTGTTGTCTTTCTGGGATTCATGACAGGAGCAAGTATACTGTTTGCAAAGTTCTGGATAGAAACAACAAACATGGGTCCGTCAGCTGTTGCAAAACAGATCATATCATCCGGGATGCAGATTCCGGGTTTCAGGAGAGATCCGAAGATCCTTGAAAGGGTCCTTAAGAAATACATTCCCGTAATCACTGTATTCAGTGGAGCTGCAGTTGGTTTACTGGCTGCGTCGGCAGACCTGATAGGAACGGTGGGTCAGACATCGGGAACAGGACTGCTGCTGGCCGTAGGTATAGTGATCCAGTTCTACGAGGCAATGGGAAGGGAACAGATGATGGAGATGCATCCGCTGATCAGGCAGTTCTTCTCGGGGGCGTAGAATGAGGGTCGTAATTGCTGGTGTTGCAGGTGTTGGCAAGTCGACAGTATTGAAATCTGTTGAGAAGCTGACAAGCTACGACATAATCAATTTTGGAACTCTCATGTTTGAAATGGCAAAGGAAATCAAGCTCGTTGAATCGCGCGACGAAATTAGGAAACTCAGTGTAGATACACAGATTAATCTTCAAAAGAAGGCTGCATCAGCAATCGGAAGGATTGAAGATGTTATTATTGATACACACATGGCCATAAAGGGTCCAAGAGGTTTCCTTCCGGGATTGCCAGAATGGGTGATCAGGGAACTCAAGGTAAGTGCATTCTTTCTTCTGGAAGCTGACCCAGAAGAAATAAGAAAGAGGAGGAATAACGATCCAAGCAGAACGAGAGATGAGGAGACCATCGATGATATAACGACCCATCAGTCTGTAAACAGGTCATTTGCAGTTTCATATTCTGTATATACAGGTGCAACAGTTTCCTTTATCAATAATCTCCCAGGCTTGGCCGATCAGGTTGCAGAAAAAATTGTGGAGAGGTTAACAAAATGACAGAAGTGAAGGATCCAAATATGGAGAGAATGGCCAGACAGAAAGAGATGCAGAAGAAGATGCTAAAATTCCAGGGAATGTACTTCCTGATGTTCATTTTCAGTATCGTCATAATTTACGTTACGGCCATAAGGGATGCCATTGGCGGCGTGTTCCAGTTTGCACTTGGCCCACTCATAGGGTTCAATTATAATTATCCCGTATTTACCATTGCCCTGTCAGGAATATTGACGGGTATAGTGAGCGGTATTCCCAGATATTTCTTCACTGACTGGTTGAAGATCGGGAAGGCACAGAACAGGGCACAGGCTTTCAGGAAAGCTCAGAATGAGGCCTTCAGGTCAAACGACAGGGATAAGGTGAATAAGTTGAGGAAGATGCAGCAGGAAAGCATGATGGATCAGCAGATGGTTCAGATGAGCAGCACTGCACCGCTCATCATATTGTCTATGTTTACGCTGCTTATATTTGTCTGGTTATACTTCTTCCTGGCCCATCTTTCCTTTCCCTATGTTTCATTTCCATGGGCATCCAATGTCAACCTGAATTCAGTTATTGGATTTTTCCCAAGCTGGATCGTAATATCCTTCATTTCAAACATGGTGGTCGGGTACCTGATTACGATGGTAATAAAATACATCGACTTTTCATACCAGCTCAGAAAATATGAAGGAATGAATCCATCTGAAGGATTGACCATACAATGAGAATTACGGTAAGTGGCCACATAGGCAGTGGCAAGACAACCGTTTCAAAAATTTTATCCAGTCTCACATCATATCAGGTTTATTCAGGCGGTTATTTTTTCCGGCGGATGTCAGAAGAGATGCATGTAAGTCTTGAAGAAATGAATATTATGGCAGAAAAGGACAGCAGGACCGATGTCACACTGAATAACATGATCAGGGATTTCTTAAAAGATCACGATGATATAATAGTAGAATCCAGGCTTGCAGGCTGGATATCCTATTCTGCAGGGATACCTGCATTCAGGGTATTCCTTGATGCATCAAGGGAAGTGAGGATCGGCAGGGTGAGTATCAGGGAAAATAACAGGAACATAGCAGAAAAGGTAGTAATGCGGGAAGAATCTGAGAATTTCAGGTTCAGGGAATATTTCGGTTTCCTGATGGAAGATAAAAGCATATATGATGTTGTTATAGATACAGAGAAAGGAAGTGCTGATGAAATCGCAAATGAAATCTACCGAATGGTCTTTTCCAATGCCTGAAGAAGGCTGTTTTATATGTATTGATAAACCCAAGGGCCCAACAAGCCACCAGATAGATTACTGGATGAGGCAGATTACCGGTGTGGAAAGAGTAGGTCATATTGGAACACTGGATCCACAGGCTACTGGCCTATTAGTTATTGCGCTGGGAAAATGTGTAAGGCTTGTGGACATAGCCCATGAATATCCGAAGGAATATATAGCCACATTGAAGCTTCACGCTGATGCAGATGAAATTTCCATAAGAAATGCCTTTGAGCATTTCAAGGGGGAGATATACCAGCTGCCACCCATAAAGAGTGCTGTAGCAAGGAAACTCAGGACAAGGGAGATCTATGGTATTGAGATAATGGAGATAAGGAACAGGGATGTATTATTCAAGGTGAAATGCCAGTCCGGGACATACATAAGGACGCTATGTGTGGATATAGGATATTATCTGGGAACCAAGGGTAATATGACCGATCTGAGAAGATTGGGCACAGGTCCATTCAGGGAAGAAATGGCCATAACCCTCCAGGAGTTGAGTGATCGGGTAGAAATGGCAAAGGCGGGAAAGGATCACCTTCTTAAATCAGCCATGTACCAGTCAAATTTCCTACTTTCGACGTTCAGCAAGGTAATAATAAAAGCCTCAACACTGAAAACTATTGCCCATGGCTCAGATCTGTATCCTGGGGGCATCAAGGCAATAATTGGTGAACCCCTGGCAGGTGAAAGGGTCGCCCTCATATCCGAATCAGGACAGCTTGTGGGTACCGGGAAGATGGTATCATCATTCAACCAGATATCTGATACAAAGATCGTGGATCTTGACAGGGTTCTCATAGACCCGGAACCGGGAACTTCAGTAAAAGCACCCATTCAGCCAAAAGAAAGGGAGATTCATCTAAGAGAGGATGTTAAGAAACCATCAAGGGAAAGAAAGTTTGTGAATGATACACAGTCCAGGGAGAAGAGAACACAGAGACCTGCCCAGAGACAGAACCAGAGGCCAGATCGCAATAATGAGAACAGGAACAGGAATGAGCACAGGGAAAATTTCAGGGACAACAGGTCGTTTAACAGGAACAGGAAGAAGGGAAGAAATGACAGAAAGAACTAGATGGTACGGTCACAGGAATGAAGGTAGCTTAAGAGTTTATAAGCTTCTTTCTACAAACCCAGTTGACCTGTTTAACACGTTATCAGAGGGTAAGAATGAAATTGAAACTGAACCTGGCAAGACACTTCCTGACCTCAGGGAACTGATGCTTGATTATGGTAGATGGAAACTGAATGAGTCTCTTGGCAGGGACTGGAAACTGGTGAAAATCTTCAATGTATATAATTCAATGGATGAAATAATCAACCTGTTATTTGAAAAATCTATGGCTCTTGGCCTGATTGTTGGAGAATCGGAAGATCCTGGAGAACTATTCCAGCACATGATAAATAATGAGGACCCTGCAATCTCAACCATAGGAGAACTTGGATCGGAAATGGTTTCAAGGAAGAAGGAACTTGAAAAGTCACTGAATGAGAAAGCAAGAGAGATTTTCCCAAACACATCAAGAATTATTAATCCAGTATTATGTGCTGAGCTTCTCGGTCATTTCCAATCACTTGAAAGGCTTGTAAACACTCCATCATCCTCAATACAGATGGCAGGTGCTGAGAAGTCACTTTTCATCAGCAAGACAAAACACATTCCCAATCCAAAGCATGGCTTCCTGTACAAGTCTCATATAATATCGGGAAGCAGCCCAAAGGATAGGGGGAAAATTTCAAGGCGTTTATCAGCAAAAATTGCCCTGACACTAAAGGCCGACGGTACAGGCAGGATAATGAGCCAGGAAGAAATAGACAATATCCTTTCAAAAATCAGTAGCAAGAGTTAAATTATAACTCCAGAGTTGTCTGGACATCTTCCCTTTCTCCATCTATCTTCACCGGATATTCCCCGGTCAGGCATCCCAGACAGAGTGATTTTTTCGGCATTCCTATGCTTTTCACAAGACCTTCTATGGAAAGGTATGCAAGGCTATCAGCTCCAACATCTTGTGAAATCTGCTCATCGCTCCTGTTCAACGCTATGAACTGGTCCCTGGTCTTCATGTCAACACCGAAATAACATGGTGCGATAATCTTGGGTGAGGCTATCCTTACGTGTATCTCCTTTGCGCCAAAACTCCTGAGCAATGCAACAATTCTTTTCATGGTTGTTCCACGAACAATGCTGTCATCCACCAGGACAATTCGCTTTCCCTGTACAACGGATTTTATTGGATTGAGTTTCAGCTTAACTGCATCGTCTCTCTGCTTATTGCCTGGCATAATAAATGTCCTTTCTGAGTACCTGTTCTTGAATAGGCCTTCGCTATATTCCATCTTCAATTCTGCTGCATAACTCAGGGCCTGCGTCCTTCCAGAGTCAGGTACAGGTATTACAACATCAGCATCAACAGGAGCCTCTTTTGCAAGATTGACTCCAAGTCTGTACCTGGAATTATACACCTCAATGCCATCAATTACACTATCCGGTCGTGCAAAATACACGTATTCGAACATACAGTGAGAAATTCTCTGACTCCTCATTATGAATAATGTGTTTATATCTCCATTGTATATCTCAACAACTTCTCCTGGTTGAACATCCCTTACGATAGTCCCTCCCAGAACATCAATGGCTGCACTTTCAGACGATATAATTATGTCATTACCCGCCTTCCCGATAATGAGTGGCCTGAAACCTTTTGGGTCCCTCATTGCATACATCTTTTCTCCTATCATGAGAACAGCAGAATATGATCCCTGAAGCACTTCCATGGAACTTCTGATACCGTTTTTAATCCCTTTCTGCCGGATTGTTCTTGCCAGAAGATTCAGCATAACTTCCGTGTCATTTGTTGTAACAAAAGGTACCCCTTGCTCTTTAAGTTCATCTCTCAGTAGCTGGTAGTTTGTTATCTCTCCGTTGTGACTTATGGCCATATCGCCCATTGCTGTGGATATAAGAAATGGCCCTGCGCCAGTTATATTCTTAATGCCAGCCGTGGAATACCTGTTATGCCCTATTCCGATATTTCCCTTAGGGACGATTTCCTTTTCAATATAAGGCCTGAAACCTTCATATACAAGCCCATCCACTTTCAGGGCATTTATCTTCTCTCCATCATAAATTGCAACTCCTGAAGCCTCCTGGCCCCTGTGCTGCAGCGTCCTCAAGGACGTATAGATTTTAAAAAAAACTGGCTCATTACCGTATATCCCAACTACGGCACAGTTTTCACTTGGCTTTAGCCCATTTATAGGATCGTAGTCTGGGAGCTGGGAATCCACAGTGAGCACACCTCTTTTCCCTGATATGGTACGCATGATGACCGCATCTTCTGCATCTGATATGAACTTTCTTACTGTTCATTTTTCCCATTACAGCTGTTCCATTACTCATCTTTAATCACCTGATGACGGCGAAACAAAAATAACATTGTCTCCCCTGACAAGTATTCTGTTGTGTACGCCCCTAACTTCTCCATTTATAATTTCATTTGCATTTCTTAGAACAAGATTCATGTATACATCGTATCCTTCAAGGGTACCAGAGTAACCTCTCTTTCCCTTAACATCAACTAATACATTCTTTTCAGTTGAAGCCCTTAGAGCTTCTAATGGTTTGATTCCGGTATTTGGATATGTTGCCATGTTAATTGTGCTGTTATGGTAATACTGTATAAAAAAATATCCTATTTATTCCATCCATGAAGAAAATGTAACTGACAAACGATCTGAAACCGGTAACTGAATTATCATGTCATTTACTATGAATAAAAACTAAAAATACTCTTCAAGCTTTACCAGCTTTGCCTCAAAGTTTCCGAGGATTGAATGAGCACCTTTTCCAATCTTCAGGATGAATCCCTTCTTATCTCTTATTTCAATCACAACACCAAAAGATGCAATAAAACTTGAAACATTGCTTAACATTTTTCTTCGTTTGCTGGTCTTTGGCATCTTTTTAAACATGCTCTTTGATAGTTTTTTATCAGTCATCTCAACTTCAACAGTGCCATTATCTATTGTCACATTTGAAAATAACTCTCCATTAATCCTGATTTCAACATTACCTGAATTCAGTAAGCTATGAGAAATCGCTGAGATTATTTCACTGTTTTGCTTTTTCATGTACTGGCATCGCTGTTACATCCAGAGTTCCATTGATAACAACATTAGCATTCATTCCTGGCAATTTAATACTCATTTCCTTGAAATTAAATTCCATCGATCCTTTTGCTCCCTCAAGTGCCTTTATGAAATTTTCTATTATAGATTCTTCTTCCATGATTAACCATGGTTATCAACTTATTTAAATGTTGACAAATAGAAAACGCATATGGGTTAACAATATTGTGGGGGATTTTCATAAAATTATGAGTGGAATTAACATTTCATCCCTGCACATGCCTCCATGTCTACCCTTGAAATAGGTAGTGTTACCCTCGTCAAGAGAACCAGGAAAGAAAAAGGAATCTCCGTTAATTGGAATTCCAATATAATCAAAACTTGTCATCTTACTGCATTCTGATGAACCAAGAAGCTGCTTGAGGTTGTTCTTGCTATTATCATATATCTTCAAACCTGGAAGATAGTTATTCAGTGATTCAAGCAGGTTACTGGTACCAGAGAAAAATATTGACCTGGTGGATCCAAATGGAGGCATGGAGAAATTGATTGGTACAGCGGGGAAATCGGTCATCTGAATGGCCTTGTTTGCGGGTACATGTCCATGGTCTGCAGTTATCACAAATCTATACTGGCTCTTATAGGGCTCCATTTCCCTCTTAACGCTCTCTACTATTTCTCTCAACGCCATCATGTTCTGTTCTGAATATGGTCCATAAATATGGGATAGCTTGTCTGCAAAGGGAATATAAAGATAAACATAGTCATAACCATTCTCAAGTGCCTTTCTGTAGAAGTATAATGCGTCCCAGAGGTGATAGTAATGAAAATGATCTCCTTCTGTACTATTAGTTATGGTGGTCAACTCAGACTTTTTGATGAAATCCGGGGAAATGATGGCGCATTTTTTTCCTATTCTGACAGCTTTTTCAACTGTGTTTTCAACTTTGAATATGTCTTTCATTGTTCCAAATTCCTTCAGAGAATCTTTGCCTCTTGAATAGACTGGAGAAAACTGGAAGTTGTCCACTATTGTTCCAAATTTCTTCACAAAAGTTGTGCCGCCCAGGACACAGTGTTCACCGGGGAGTTGCCCGGACATTAGAGTTACAAGTGCTGTTGTAGTTATTGAAGGAAACACACTGGTTAAATACGGTTCGCCGTCTTCAATTATTCCTGCTTTTTTTCCTGCCAGGTATCCAAAACCATCTATCAGGACAACGCTCATTTTCTTTCCATCTACAGGTATTTCCTTCAACCCATTGTGCTTTGTTTGAAGTTCCAGGCTCGTTATTATGCTCTGAGCCAGATTATAAAGACTTCCATTTTCATAATTTGGTAATACAAGTTCGTTAGACTCCATACAATGTCATTATAGCACTAACAACTTTAATGTAATCTAAGTAGAATATATTCCATTATTGTTTCCTTGAGATTAGTCAGGGGAGACGTGTAAAATATGTATGGAAGAAATTTGTGAAGATTGATAGGGGGAGCTAAGCATCCGTGGACAAGTATCCTCTTTATGTGATATCCATTAGTCTGAAGAATGTGGCTATTGAATCCATTAAGGAATATTCTCCATCTCTGTGAGTCTTTGCTTCACCTTGATGTTCTGTTCTTTCGGAAGTGAGGATAGCACTCTTTCTCCCCGAGGACAGGGATTACGGTCATTTCTGATATTTCTTAAAGTAAGGCAATATTTTTGCATTCATAATCTCTTCTCAAAAGAATCCGCTTGTGAGAACAATAAATCCTACTGTGTACAAAATCACAATAGCTGTACCTTTCATAATTGAATCTTTTAGCCTTATGGTGAGTACCCTGAACAGAACAAGTATTATGCCAAATCCGAGTATTCCACCGAGCAAGGCAGAAAACAGGTGGTTTGTGATAAGATAGGAAGATACCTGGAACAGGTCAACCTCAACACCCTCTGCTGCTATGCCAAAGGTTGCGGTAAAGAAAGAACCGGTTGAAGATCTGCTGCCAAAGAAAAGAAGAACCATGGTTCCAATTCCTATGAATATAAGCCCTATGGATGTTTTCATTATCTTTTCAACCTGGTCGTTGATAAGAAATGGAAGATAGAGATATGTCACATAAATGAGTATTAGGACTATTATGACGCCAAGCACAGTTCCCATATCCCCGCTTCTTTTATTGGTGGAAGATGCAACCATGGAAAATACAGACATCTCAACACCTTCGAACATACACGGAATAAAGGATAAGAGAAATGCTACAGTATTAAACAACTATGTCTGCCCCGCACCTAATTTCTTGTCAAATCTACCATCTTTCCTAAGATTCCTGAATACAAGCACAAATGCTACCAGCAAACCTATGAGTGAAGAGAACAGGTAATATTGTGTAATGAACGAATATATGTTATAGAACTGGTTAACATATCCGGCGATCGATATTGTTACTGTGAATATGGGCAGGGGCAGATATACCAACTTTTTAAATTTAAACGAGACCGCAATGGCTGCGAATGCAATTAGTTCAAGGGGAAGAAGATAATTAATCTCCGGGGCAGAGTAAACATATGCATATCCAGCATGATCGTGGACAGCAGCAACATATCCATGGTGCACAGGATGCTGGAGCTTCATCGGGTAAGTCCAGCTCTCAGGATTTATTACTATGGGTGACCTTGGATTCCTGCTGAAATTGAACATTTGCAGTATCCCCTGACTGTTGCTTTCTGCAACTGTTTTTGTCAAGAAGGGAAGATTGAAATTACTGTCTACAAAGCCGGTAATACTGTATCCTGAAATCGTGTCATTCCCCACAAATGCCTCCCTTGCATAGGGAGAGATTATCATGAGAGGTATTCTCTGTCCAAGTCCAAAGTGATTGATGGATGGAGGTGTTATTTGATCGTAATATCCACCTCCCTCATCGAAAGTGATAAAAACAGCGGTAGAGTTCCAGTATTTGCTCGTTTCAACACTGTTCAGAACAGATGCAAGTTTTTCTGAGCCAGAAAGAATGTTGTATGGAGGATGCATATCGTACTTGCTGTCACTGCCTCCAAGGAACATAAGCCATGACACATTAGGCAGATCATTTCCATCAAGTGCACTCCTGAAGTTGGTTACGTTTCCAAAATGGCTCAGATAGTTGTATGCCCCGGTAAATTCATCTACTGGCCAGGGAACCTTCCCCTTTTCAAGATCATATGCATAGTATCCCCAACTCAGGTTATTTTTCTGAAGTTGCGCCATAACTGTATCGTTAAAGGGTGCAACATTATTTGCGGAGTCACTGTAGAAATTGGCTGGCTCTCCCAGAAGGTATGCTACCCTGTTTGGCTCGGTAAAACCCATTACAGGTGCGAAATAGTTATCTGAGATAGAATATTCTTCAGCATAATCCCACAGTATGCCTACCTGCTCATAGGAAAAATATGCCATTGACTGCGGACCTGAATAGTAATAGAAACCTTTTTCTGTGTCAAACCAGTAATCTCCGTGATATGAACTCCATCCTTCGTAGGGATCAATAGTGGAGTTTCCATTGGCATAATAGGGACTTGCATCACCAAATACAGGAAGCCATGGTACCTTTGGGATTGAAATATATGACAATTCACCATTGGAATTATTCAACTGGCTCACATTGGTGTAGAGTCCTTCAGGCCTCATTACTGAATCTGTTATGTTGTTAACAATAGGCTTATAACCGTAGGGATAAGTTCCGAATATGGTATCAAATGCCTGATTCTCCTCTATAACAACAATTACATGTTTTATCTTGTGTGTATCCGTTGAACCGTAAACCTGGTATGTGTCAGACATATTGACATTATGTGCTATTTCTGCACTGGTAGTGACGGTATGTTGTACTCCTGCCATTGGTCCTATCATAACAGCTGCAATAAATATGACATAAGCTATTCTCACAATGTGTTTATTTATATCCCTATTTACCTTATTTTTTCCGGATTTAATCTTCATCTGCAACGCTCCTCAACTTTCCTTTCATTTAGAAAAGGAGATGATTGCTTAATTGTTTGAATTACTAAAAACTAACATCGGTAAACATAATAGGACTATATATTGATACTTAGGAACATATTACTTGATAGGGGAACCAACCACTCTCTATAAATATAAATTAAATACTAACAATTAGGGTATAGATTGTATATAAGTTAATTTTAAGATTACATGAAAACTATCACAATATGGAAAAAGGAAGTTCTGTGGGTGAGAACGCCCAATCTGAAGAAGTTAAGTGGATAGATGAAAAATACACCTCATACATGTATATTTTAATAGGGTTTCTGCTGCTTGTTATTGCGCCATATGCAATGACCCTAGAAGCAGGAATTTTCAACAACTACATATTGGCAATCAACACTGTATTCAGTCTTTTCATCATGACAATGGGATTAATTGAATATCTGAATATTACGGGAAAATTAAATGTGCTTGCAAAATACTATCCCATAGTGATGGTAGTGGTTGGGATTGCTACAATTTTCCTTTACTCACACTTCTATGACACCTCATGGGATCAGGCCTATCATCTTTACATAATCAATATAACTGATGCCGGCCCACTGCATATAGCATATTACAAAGCCAGAGACACCATTTCCGAAATGAGTTCAGTCGGAGGAGTTGTGATAGTTCTTGGAGCACTATATGAGATATTGTTCAGAAGAGTGGGTAAAAAGGCAGCGCATTAACCAATATCCATTTTGAATATTACCAGGTTCTCAAAATTCTTATGAAAAATACTCATAGGCAATCTTCCGGGTTACTGAATTATTATTCATGCACTTTAAAAATAGCAAATTACTTTTTATTCTGCACTGATTAGTGGCAACCCAAGTGAATAATAATATTCAATCATTCCAACAACCTCATCGGCAGGGGAAAGAAATCTTAAAACGTTTGCGAAGCCCTCCTCTGGAACAGGCTGGTTTTTGAAATTTACCCATACTGGTACGATGCCTGACTGCGTAGCACCCTTCACGTCAGCTTTCCAGTTATCACCTATCATTATGGCCTCGTCGGGGGCCACTCCTGCTTCCTTGAGCGCAATGCTGAATATCTCAGGTTCTGGCTTAAAGACACCATAGTCATAAGCCGGAACAAGGAAATCTATGTTACCCCCAAAATTCGATCTGGCTATCTTCTCCCTCTGGTAGTCACCCATGTGATTCGTCACTATTCCGACAATATATTTTTCTTTTAACTTTTTCAACAGCTTCGCAGCTCCAGGAACAGGTTTACCATATTTTATATGCAACTCTCTTATCCGTTCGTGTATTTCATTCACCATTTCTATTTTTAATGGCAATCCAATATTCTGAAGAAACAGATCCGTTCTTTTTAGATTTATGTCTGAAGGCTTTGCATTATCCTGCCTTAGCATATCCTGCATTTTGTAGTCCGTATAATAAAATCTTGAAATCAATTCATCCAGGGGAATAGGCTTAAAAAACCTGTACTCGGTTTTAAGCTGCATGAATACCCTTCTTATGGCTCCAACATCATCATAAATAGTATTGTCAAAATCCAGCAAAACAGTTTTTAGCATTTTTCTTTTCATCCTCTCTCAATATGATGCAAATCTCCCACCATGTTGTAACTAGTGAGAAATTAATACCCAATAAGTTTTATCTATGAAGTTTATTTTGAATATTTGTTCATATATTGTCAATATATGGCAAATGAATACAAAATATACTATGTAGAAAATTTATAACTAATACAGGAACATGAATAAATGAAATAAAATGGGTTTAAATGGAATTGAAGGAAATCTAAGTGTTGCGGGAATGATTCCCTGGGAGATAGTCATTGCTTATTTTGCTATTGCTCTTGGGTTTGTTTTTTATTACAGCAAAAAAACTGGAGGGTTGAAGGGATATAAAACTGTTGATTTTGTGTACATCGGCATCGGGGCCGCCTTTACAGTGGTGTGGGAATTTTTCATAGGTCCATTACTGGACAAGATAGTTCCACCTGGTCTTACAGCATTCATAGGATTTGGCTTCTTTGGGAGAATAATCATTATTTTCATCATTGCAGGGCTCGTCAGAAAACCAGGCGTTGGAATGCTTAGTCTTGCCATATTCGACATCCTCGGTGACATCTTCCATTATGGGTTCAGTGGAGAACCCGTGTTCGTATTTTACGAAGCGTTGACATACGGGCTATTCATTGACCTGGCTATAACCATAAGAAGGGGAAATCTATTCGGGGATTACAGATCAAAGGTTAACAAATCGATAGCTAAATCATACGTAAAGAAACATCAGGAGTTATTTGCAGGTTTGACTGGCGGGATCATTGGATTTACATGGGCATTCCCAGATCCTTTCTTCTATAAGGCTTTCTTTGGTCCTTTCCTTTATGGTAGCATAGTCAACTGGCAGACCATACTGGTATCATTCGCTGAATCAATTCCTGGAAACGTATTATTCGGAGTTATAGCCGGATTAATAGCTTTAAGGGTTGCCAGAGTGATTGGACAATGAAGGCAATAGAAATAAAAAACCTTTCATTCACATATCTCGGTGACGAGAAACCAGCACTTACCATTGAAGATTTTTATGTTAACGAGGGAGAAAGCATTCTTTTGACTGGTAGATCAGGCTCGGGAAAGAGCACATTGATCAACTGTATAAATGGAATTATACCAAACGTGATCAGCGGAGAACTAACAGGTAGCATTAAGCTGATGGGACAGGAAGTGAGAGAGATGAGACTTCCTGATATAGCGAAAACTGTGGGAACTCTCTTGCAGGATCCTGAGAGGCAGGTAATGAACTATGGTATAGTTGATGAAATAGCCTTCGGTCCTGAAAATCTTAAACTACCAAGAGAAGAAATGGAAAGGCGGATAAATAAGGCAATAGAAACAGTTGGACTGGAAAGTTTCATAGATCGGGAGACAACAAAGTTATCCGGGGGTGAGTTGCAGCGTGTAGCACTTGGATCGGTAATAGCCATGGAGCCTCGCATAATGATCCTGGACGAACCCACATCAAACATAGATCCAGAGGGAACAGAACAGATCTTCAAGTTCATTCAGAACAACAAGGTTAAAATGACACAGATTATTGTAGAACATAAGGTAGAAAGGGCACTGCCCTTTGTGGACAGGGTTGTAGTTATAAAGGATGGAAAAATTATACTGAATGTATCAAAAGAGCATCTAATGAGGGATGTTGAAATTCTTTTAGATGCAGGTATTGAGATACCAGAAGAATACATATACGCCAAAAAGCTGGGTCTGGATACCGTCGATCCAGAAGTTATAAGAGAAAAGATAAGGGAAAATGGGATCAAGCTTTCCAGAAGAATAAGAAACAACGGTGGGAAGGAGATCCTAAAGGCCAGGGTAAATGTGGAAGTCGAGGGGAAAACAATTGTAAACACTAACCTTAGCCTAAAAAAAGGGCAGGTTTACTGCATAATGGGCAAGAATGGTGCGGGCAAGACAACACTCATTAAGGGATTGATGGACTTCCTCAACAAAAAGCAATTCACGAAATCTGGCCAATTGATAGTTGAGGGAGAGGATCTTTCAAAGAAAGATTATGTTATTCGTGGTAGAAAAATAGCATATTTACCACAGAGTTTTGACCTGATGCTAGTAAGCAAGACGGTTGAAAATGAAGTTTATTATTCCGCAAAACACAGGAAGATTCCGGAATTCAAGGAGATCGGTAATGAACTTATTGACATGTTCTCACTTGACGAGAAGAGGGAGACAGATCCGCTGATGCTTAGCACGGGTCAGAGAAGGAGGGTATGCATGGCAGCCGCACTTGCATCATCCGCCCATATAATGTTGATGGACGAACCAACATCCGGCCAGGATTTCCTCAACAAGAAAATACTTGGCGAGGAAATTCACAGGTTATGTGAAAAAGGTTTTTCATTCATCATTGTTACACATGATTCGAGATTTGCATACAGGTACGGAGATTTCATAGGAATAATGGAAAACGGAAAGATCGTTCATGAGGGTGAGCCAGACAACATATTCAAATTTTCCTCTGAATATGGTGTAATAGCCCCTTCCGACTACATATTGAGAATAAATGAACAGGAGGCTTTAATTTAGATGTATAACATTCTTGACACCGTAATAAGCTGGTTGCTCTTCATTTTTGGTATAAGTATACCGTTCTACCTCATATTGGGAGCCATAGGCATTGCAGGTTTCAGGGAAATCACATCCTATGAGAAGTATGACTCATTTTACTATCACGTAAATGCTTCTGTGAAAATATTGCTCTCAATTGTAATAGTGCTAGTGGCTACATTTTCCATATGGTGGATCGGTGCCATAATAACATTCGCTTTTCTCGGATCATATGTTACTCTGAAGAACGGATGGAGGAAAATGTATCTTGCAGGTTTCTTAATACTTTCAGTAATTATAGGAACAGTGTGGGGCTATGCACCATATGAACCATTCTACATCGTCTCAATGGCTGTTCACACACCCGTATCACAATTTACAACAGTATGGACGTGGCCATCCTACTTCAGTATTCTTGGATATGAGCATACGCTTACCTTACAATCACTATACTACAGCTTTCAGATTTCCTTCAGGTTTACAGCGGCCATTGTCGCAAGCCTTCTACTTGTTATGACAAACACTCCAGCACAGATCATCAAGACATTAAGCAGATTCAAGATCCCTGATCCAATCATATTCTCTCTTGTGGTGGCAATGAAGACTGTTCCTGCTGTATTTGATTCATTTGACACATCAATTAAAATCTCCATGATGAGGGGATATGGTGGAAACAAGCCAAGATTTTTAAGACCGTTTATTGTCCTTGGAGCTGCCATAGGATCCATAGTGCCAACAATAGTTCATCTTCTCAGGGGAGCCAAGGATATAGGGGTATCAGCAGACACAAGAGCATTCCGTGCCTATCCATCCAGGACATATTTCATGCTTACTCCGTTTAAAAGGGAAGATTACATCTTTTCTGTTTTTCTCGTGACCATAGTAGTGGCAACAGTAATTGCCATAATGATGGGTTTCGGAAGAGCAATCCCCTATCTTACATGAAAGCTGTTTTTATGATCTATGTTTATTGGCTTTTTCAGAAACAGCGATTCACTACTACAGTTCAATATTGCGAAAGGGAACTAAATTGAATTTGTATCCTTACTATATCAAGATTGTCTTCTTACTATTATGATGGAGTTCTAACTACAAAAGTCAGTTATTTCAAGAAAAGTTAAATTTGTAAATAAATACTTATATGTCATAGAGCTATCCTGACTCATATTCTGATATTTGAAAGATATCAGGTAGTTTAGGTGATCAATTTGAAAATACCAAAAACAGTTAAAATGTACTGCAAATTCTGCAAGGAACACACCAAGCATGAAGTGGAAAGAGTAAGGAAAAAGAAGGCAAGCGAACTTAACCTGGGTCAGAGAAGATTCAGGAGGGCAACATCCGGTTTTGGAGGTTTCCCGAGACCAAAGCCAGAAGGCAGGGAAAAACCAACGAAGAGGGTCAACTTAAGATACAGATGCATGAAATGCAAGAAGGCAAGCACTCCCCCATCGCAGAGAGCCAAGAAACTTGAAATCGTGGAGGTAAGATAATGACTGATAAGGAAATGAAGAAACTGAAGGGAAAGGGAAACAGGTTCATAAAGATCAAGTGCCCTGAATGCGGGAGTGAGCAGATTACATACACAAAAGGTTCAAGTTTGGTAAACTGCAATATTTGTGGGTCTGAACTTGCTAAACCAACGGGCGGAACCATAATGACCAACTGTGAGATCACTGAAGAATTCTGATAATAATGGAAAAAATGAATGATATCCCGGAAGTTGGAGACCTTGTGGTTGTAACCGTCACAAAGGTTGAAAAATTTGGGGCTGAGGTAAAGCTTGACGAATACAAGGATCTGAATGGGTTTATCCACATTGCAGAGGTAGCAAATGGGTGGGTCAGGTATATCAGGGATCATCTCAGGGAAGGACAGAAAACGGTCTGTAAGGTACTTCAAATTGATTCAAGAAGGAAAAGCGTTGACCTC
The DNA here is from genome assembly GCA_027310185.1 of Thermoplasmatales archaeon. Lineage (GTDB taxonomy): Archaea > Thermoplasmatota > Thermoplasmata > Thermoplasmatales > Thermoplasmataceae > Cuniculiplasma. The sequence continues at coordinate 11,119 of DAIDBH010000007.1, read as the reverse complement.
TCGCTAAAGAGGGTAAACGAACATCAGAAAAGAGAAAAAATTTCTGAATGGAAGAATGATCAGAAAGCTGAGAAGCTGATGGAACTCGTTTCAACTTCTCTGAAAAAATCTCCTGAAGAGTGCATGACTGAATTTGGGAACGAACTCATTGAAAAGTACGGGAGTTTGTATTCTGCCTTTGAAGAGGCAGCCACTGAGGAAGAAGATTTTTATAAGGGAACAAAGGCAAAGTGGAGAAATGCATTTCTGAAGATAGCAACACAGAACGTGCAGTCACCCTTTGTTAAAATTGGCGGTACAATTGAAATGTATTCACTTGAATCAAGAGGCATTGAAAAGATCAAGAACTGTCTGGATATAGAGGAAGTTGCAGATGCCACCATAAGGTACGCAGGGGCACCAAGATACTTGCTAAAGGTCAGGGACAGGGAATATAAGAGCGCAGAGGACAAACTAAAGAATATTATTCAGAAAATTTCAGATAACTGCAAAAAGAGTGGGGTATCCTTCGAGTTCATCAGGGATAGTAAGGACAAATGAAGGGAACTATAAGGAAGTGTACAGTATGTGGAATGTACACAATGGAAATGAACTGTCCTAAGTGTTCCGGACAGACAAAGCTTGCTGGGCCAATGAAATATTCTACAACTGATAAATTCCAGAAATTCAGGCTGGAAGAAATGGAGGAGGAAGAAGATGGAGACGATTAAGATTAAGAAAATGATAGACGTGATACCGGAAGGAACAAGCACAATGGTATGTGGACTTCCAGGTATAGGCAATGTTGGAAGAATTACCGTAGATTACATGATTGATAAGTTGAAGATGGAGAAGGTTCTCGAGATCTATTCCCCACACTTTCCAGCACAGGTATTTGTAGACAGGGAAGGAAAAGCGCATCTGAACAGAAACACCCTGTTTTACAAACAAATTTCAAAATCAAAGGCACTCTTTGTGTTCACAGGAGATTTTCAGGGAAACACACCAGAAGGTCAATATGAGCTTTCCTGGAAATTGCTTGAAATTGCCAGGGAAATGAATGTGAACATCATATACACACTGGGTGGATATGGCGTGGGCAAACTCGTTGAAACCCCAAGAATTCTTGGTGCTTTTACCGATTCAAGCCTAAAGCCAAACCTCATCAAGAATGGTGTGAAGTTCCCGGAGGGAGAACCCGGTGGAGGAATAGTTGGCTCCAATGGCCTGATCGTGGGACTCGCTTACAAGTTCTTCCGGATCCAGGCTGCATGCCTGATGGGTGAAACATCCGGATACTTCCCGGATCCAAAGGCGGCTCTTGAAATACTGAAAACACTTTCAAAACTTGTAGGCTTCAGGGTCTCCCTATCCGATCTTGAGGAAAGGTGTAAAAATCTTTCAGACCTTACTGAAAAAATGCAGTCAGATATGATCGATAAGGAGAAGAAGGACGATCTGGGATATTTCCAGTAATGGCAAAATAAGTCATTTTCATCATTCTTAATACCAGTTTTTACTTATTTCCTCATCCCACGGAATAGCGTTTAGGACTCTTTCATTTAGAATAAGGTAAATATAACCGGTTTCATATGGTTTAAGGATGCAGGAAAAGAAAAAACCACAGGAATTCAAGCAGGTTTCTATTTCGGAATTTTTTGAGAAGAACAGGCACATACTCGGTTTTGACTCTTTACAGAGAGCCTTATTCATCATGGTAAAGGAGGCTGTTGATAATTCACTTGATGCATGTGAGGAACATGGAATACTTCCAGATCTAGATGTGAAAATTTCAAGAATATCCGGAGACATTTATGAAATGACAGTTACAGATAATGGCCCGGGAATAGAAAGGATACAGGTTCCCAGGGCTTTTGGGCAGCTACTCTATGGGTCAAGATTCCATGTCATGAGACAGACTAGGGGGCAGCAGGGACTCGGGATTACTGCAGCAATTCTTTACGGACAGATAACAACTGGAGAATTTTCACACATCACCACAAAGAGACCGGTTGATGATGTTGCATATCATTTTGAAATGGGCATAGATATCAAGAATAATACTGCAAATATAAAGACTGAGGAACCCGTTATATGGAAGGCAGAACATGGCACAGAAGTCAGGATCAGGGCTAAGGGAAAATACATAACTGGAAGGCAATCTATCCATGAATACCTGAAGGAAGTTGCAGTGGTGAATCCAAATGCAAGAATCAAATTTACTGATCCAGATGGTACAGCAATCATTTTTGAAAGGTCTATTGAGGAACCCTCAAAACAGTCAAAACCTGTGAAACCACATCCCTATGGGCTGGAAGTCGGGGAGCTTCTCTCCCTTGCTTCTGAAAGTTCAAGCAGGAGCCTAAAGGAGTTATTTGTGGAAAACTTCTCCAGAATAAGTGTAAATACTGCCTCTGAAATACTTGAAAAGGCTGGCGTTGATCCAGAGAAGAAGCCTTTGGAGCTTGAGAGGGCTGAGGCAGAAAAGATAATCTCAACCATATCTGAAGTTAAACTTATGCCACCGTCCGCCGAATCGCTATCACCAATTTCTGAGCAGTTCATAAGAGTAGGCATGCTATCAGTTTATGGTGATGAGAGACCAGGTTTTTATGGCAAACCAATTTCAGGGTCAGTAAGGATCCACAAGGGTAACCCATTTTCCGTTGAAATAGGAATGGTATACGGGGGTGAACTCCCATCAGATCAACCAGCAAGAATAATAAGATATGCAAACAAGGTACCTCTACTGTTCCAGGCAGGTTCCTGTGCAATTACCGAGGCAATTTCAGAAACGGACTGGAGACAGTATGGCATGGAGCAGAAACAGGGAAAGGGCGTTCCATACGGGCCAGCAATAATACTGGTGCATGTATACGGACCAAAGATTCCATACGTGTCAGAATCAAAGGAGGCAATTGCTCCCGTTAGTGAAATAGTGGAGGAGATAAAGAACGTCCTGAAATCTGAAATGAGGCAGCTGAGAAGATTCAATAACAGGATAGAAAGAAACAAGAAGATGGGGGAGAAATTCAGGCTTGTCAGCAAGATAATTCCAGAGATTGCCAGGAAAAGCTCGGAAATTCTTAAGTTAGAAGTCCCGGATTACAGGAGGACCATAAGCAAGATTGCAAATGTTGTATTCGTAAGGGAAGAAGTGGAGAATGGTGAGGAAAAGAAGTCCATAACGTCGGTCATAAATTATACCGATGAAACTGTTTCATTCAACCTGAAGATCGTTTTTCCATTCAGGGAAATTGATGTAAAAATTGAGAACCTTGGGTCAGCAGAAACATACAGTTACGAAGAAAGCCTCGATCAGGTGAAGGGAAACTATACCGGTGCAGAATATTTTGTTACGGGAATAAACCCGGTCCTGGTACAGGGTGCGGAGGAATTGCCAGCTGACTGGGATTTAAAGGGGGTGGAAGTAAATGAGCAGGAATGAGAATACAGAAGAGCAGTTGAAGAATTTTGTGAACACAATCTATGAGGCCATCAAGAATGAGGATATCCCGGAAATAAAGATAAAGTCGAGAACCCGGGATAACATAGTCCTTGACACACTGTATGGTGTGTGGAAATACGGAGACCAGGAGGTCAGGCGAACTGCAAGGAAGATGGATGGCGCAGAATTCATTGCCAAATCGCTTTATACGATCAACTTCATCCTCGACATGCTGAAGGAATCAAAGTCTTCAACACTCAGGGAGATGTATTACATATCTGAAGGATGGAAGGATTTCAAGTTTGCAACACAGGATGAATCCAATGTTCTCGCTGAAGATATGGAAGTTCTCACAGAGCTTATGAGGGAAGATTTTCATCTGAGGCCAGAGGAGAATGGTGCAAGCATAATCGGCGATATCACAATTGAGGAAAAGAACAGGAAGAATGAATTCAAGAGGATAAACTGCCGTGATGACGTAGGGGATGCAGGATACAATATACCGTATAATGTGGAAGAGGAAAAGGTAAGGCTCATATCACACGATGCAGACATGATTGTAGCACTGGAAACAGGAGGTATGTTTGACAGGCTTGTGGAAAACAAGTTCGACGAGGATTTCAGGGCCATACTTGTTCATCTGAAGGGGCAGCCGGCAAGAAGTACAAGGCGGATGCTGAAGAGGATGAATGAGGAGATGGGTCTTCCAGTATATATCTTCACGGATGGTGATCCATGGTCATTCAGGATTTACGCATCTGTAGCATATGGGGCAATCAAGACCGCACACATATCTCACTGGCTTGCAGTTCCAACTGCTGAGTTTGTTGGGATCAGTGCTTCAGATATACTCAACTATGATCTTCCAACAGATAAGTTGAATGACAAGGATATAGCTGCATTGAATTCTGAACTCCAGGATCCTCGATTCCAGAATGAGTTCTGGAAATCGGAAATTGAGACCATGCTTAAGATCAACCAGAAGGCTGAACAGCAGGCACTGGCCAAATACGGTCTAAACTTTGTAACTGATACATACCTTCCAGAGAAGCTTAACCTGAAGAGATGATCATTTTTAACAAAAATATTATACACTCAAAACATAATGAGTAAGTGAAAGGATGAATGGTTCTTCGGTAAGCAGTGAAATGAAAATTGCAGTAGTGCAATTCAATTCTGGAAAGAACAAGGAAGAAAACCTGGACTTTATAAAAGGGAAAATAGATAAATATTCCGGCAAGCAGGACATGGTTATATTTCCTGAATATTCCATGGTCAAGCCGGATTTCAATGACCGGGATTACATGATTGGCGTTTCTGAATCCATCACCGGAAAATTTGTTGAAGAAATTCAGAATATGTCAAAAAACAGGGAAATAGCCGTAATCGGAAACTTTGTAGAGGGCAGGGGTGCAACTGAGAAGCCGTTCAACACATCATTTGCCATCGATAACATGGGCATACTTTTTGGAAAATATCAGAAACTTCACCTCTTTGACTCCTACGGATACATGGAGTCAAAGGTCTACAATGAAGGGCTGAAGAGACCTGAGGTTGTTTCACTAAACGGAATCTCCTTCGGGATGGAAATATGTTATGACATCAGATTCCCGGAACTGTCCAGGCTATATGCACTGAAAGGCGCACAGATGATAACTGTTCAGGCAGGGTTCTTCAAGGGAGAATACAAGCTTGAGACATGGATGGCACTGCTGGAGGGCATTGCCATGACAAATGGTGTTTTTGTTGTAGCTTCAGGGCAGTCAGGTCCAGAGTTCATAGGGCATTCAACAGTAATCTCACCTGTTGGTAAGGTAATCGCAGAGCTAGGTGAGGAAGAAGAAGATATAACCGTGAAATTAAATATGTCAGAAGTGACAGACTACAGGGAAAACGTAAAAGTTCTTACTGCAAGAAGAAGAGATTTCTACGATATATCTGGCCTCTGAATCAGCGCCTCCAGGATTTCCCTGAATTCGTCTATGTCCTTAACAGATAGTCTGGCGGCAGTTTTTCCATTGCCTATATGTATGGTTAGACACTCCGGGCATTCTACAAAACCATATTCATCGGTTGCCTCATCACCGGCAATCATGCATTTCCTATCATTTCTCAGGGCTCTTATTGCTCTGCCCTTATTCACTCCTGGAACCTTGAGTTCTATCAGGTTTATTCCGTAATATACTTCAAGATCATTCTCCTTTCCTATCATCTCAGCCTGTCTTCTGTATTCAGGCTTGAGATTATCTGGCACCAGTCCAAGATGGATTACGAACCCATAGGGTTTCCTGTATGTTCTCACGCCGCTTCCTTCAGGGAAATGAACTTCTTTCTCAAGCTTCCTGAACGTATCAAAATATAGTGTGGGATTTTCCACGAATGACACCGTTTTACCCTTGAGGTCTGCAAACATTCCATGAAGATAAACATAGTTAAGGTTCAGATTTATGAATTTCTTCAGATCTTCAAGGGTTCTTCCTGAAATTATATAGAGTTCGTATTTTCTATCCAGTTTCTCAAGAATCTCTCTTAACCCACTGTCAGCAAAGCAGAGCTCCGGATCCATTATTATGGGAACAAGAGTACCATCATAATCCAGGAATATCTGGGAACCATCTTCAATTTCCTTAAGGTATTTCTCAATATCTCCGCTAATCAATCAGTTTTTCACCAGTGTTCCCAGTATCTTATTAGCCCACCATCTATCATCATGTTTTCTCAGGAAATCCTTCATGCTTCTCAGTCTTCTAAGAATTTCATTATCGGGCATCCTCATTGCCATTGCAATCTTCTCTGATACATCATCATCCGAGTTTGGATTTGTCTTGATAGCTCCTCTCAGATACTCTGAAACGCCTGCAAATTCAGAAAGGATCAGGATCCCTTTCCTTGAAACAGCCACATACTCCATTGAAACCAGGTTAAGTCCGTCCTTCATGGGCGTGATCAGTGCTATATCTCCCCAGCTGTAATATGTCTTCAGGATATCAGAATTAATCTTCCTGTACATGTAAACTATGGGGACCCAGTTAAGATTTCCATAGAGCCCGTTTATCCTACCAACATTCATCTCAAGTTTTTCCTTGAGTTTTTCATACTCTTCTACACCTATCCTGCTCGGTGTTACCATCATGAGGTAAACAAACTTTTCCTTGAATTCAGGATATTTTTTTATGAACATCTCTATGGCATTGACCCTTTCCACGAGCCCCTTCGTATAATCAAGCCTATCTATTGAAAATATGATCTTCTTGTCCTCGAAAGGCCTCTTCCCGGAATCAACCTGTTCGTGAGAAAAGGATTGATAATCTATTCCCAGTGGAAAGGTAAAGGTTCTTCTTTCAAGTTCCTTGTCATAACCAGCTACCCTTTCATAGGAATGTCTGAAATTTGTCCTGTACTTCTGGGTATGAAAGGTGATGCTGTTGCACATTGATATGCTTTTGACTATATCCTCCCTTTCAGGAAGGATCGTATAGAATTCACTTGAAACCCATGGGATATGCCAGGTGAAAAGAAGCTTGTTCTTAACACCCATTTCCCTGAGATACCAGGGCACCAGTGATAGCTGATAATCGTGAACCCATATAACATCATCCTGAGAAGCTGTTTCCTTGATAACTTCAGCAAATTTCTTATTCACGTGTCTGTAATAGCCATATGCTACCGAATCGTGCTCTATCTTTTCCCTGAAGTAGTGGAACAGAGGCCAGAGTGTGCTGTTTGAATAGTCATCATAGAACCCTTTCTTTTCCCTGGGATTCAACAGTATCCTTTTAATTCTGTAAAGGCCATTATTCTCATCCTGGTAAAGGTGGTCAGCGTTTCCATCACCCCAGCATATCCAGGTTCCTCTATCTCTTTCTATGATCTTCTTCAGTCCAGTGGCTACGCCTCCAACATTTTCCTGCTTGAATATGCGGTTATTCCTTTTCTCATAGGAATAGGGACCCCTGCTTGTAACCATTATCACGGACACAGGGTTAAAAGGGTGTGAGAGTATAAAAATCTTGGGCTAATCATGAAATGAGCATTACAGGTTAGCCATTGGGCATTAAGATAACAGTTTATCAATGGAAATCCATAATGCAATGGGGGCATAGACGAAAAGCTTAAAATAGAACTGATATATATCTGGATGTGACGGTCATAGTGACGGGGTAACACCCGGTCTCATTCCGAACCCGATGGTAAAGCCCGTTACGTATCACGTGCGTACTATGTTCCGCGAGGGCATGGAAAGCGTGGTTCGCTGTCACTTTTTTCTTGTTCTAAGTGTTATTATAGAAGGGTTATCACTCAGTATATTAGCAAAAAGCGTAATCAAAATATTTTAATACTATTGTACGTTAGTTTGTGTTAATGAATAACATTGTGAAGTTCATAATGCTTGTGATACCCTATGTTTTCATGACAGTGGGTTTCACCATATATGACAGAGTGCAGCCTGAAATTGGGGGTTGGCCGTTTTTTTACTGGTACCAGCTAATGTGGATATTTATAGCAGGTATACTTACCTTCTCGGTATATACAATTGAAACACATGAGCACAAAGCAAGGGGTGTTGCCTGATGGCATATTTCAACACCATTGATTATGTCTTATTCTTTGTAATGGTTGCTTTGGTACTTTTCGCCGGGTTCATGGCTTACTTCTGGAGAAAGCCAAAAACAATGTCAGATATGAACGAATGGGGTCTAGGTGGAAGTAAGTTTGGAACTATTGTCATATGGTTCCTGCTCGGTGGTGATCTTTACACTGCTTATACACTGATTGCTGTACCGGGTGTCGCATCGGACAGTGGTGCACTGGCGATGTTTGCAATTACATATGGTATCATGATATACCCAATAGTATATGCGACCATGCCAAGACTTTATTCCGTATCCAAAAAGAGGGGATACATAACATCATCTGATTTCGTCAAGGACAGGTTCAATTCAAGGATGCTTGCTATGCTTATTGGACTCACTGGAGTGGTGGCAGAGCTGCCATATATTGCATTGCAAATTGTCAGTATCAAGGCAGTATTGACTGTAATGAGCCTGCCTGTTACCTATACACTGATAATAGCCTATGTACTCGTGGGTCTCTTCACTTTTCTGAGTGGTTTGAGAGGTCCAGCACTCACTGCAATCCTAAAGGATGCAATCATATGGGTTGTGGTTCTCACAGTCATAATTTATGTTCCTTACAGACTTGGTGGGTTCGGGAATATATTCCACCAGGCATCGATACTCTTTGGAACAAAGAGTGCAACAAATCTGCATCCAAACGCAAATGCACCACTCTTTGAAAGTCCAACGCTGGCTTTAGGATATACAACGCTGGCTTTAGGATCGGCGCTTGCATTATTCCTGTATCCTCACGGGGTTACAGGAACTCTCGCATCGAAAGACGTGAAAACAATAAAGAGGAACTCATCTCTACTGCCACTTTACAACGTTCTTCTACTGATAGTAGCAGTAATGGGAATTGCCGCAGTAGTAGCGAACAATGGTGTATTTTCATCAACCAACTCAGCCTTTGCGATCCCTGACCTGATAAAGGATCTTTTCCCGTCGCTCTTCACATCGTTTGCGTACGCAGCAATTGTTATAGGAAGCGTGGTTCCAGCATCAATAATGGCAATAGCATCTGCAAACCTGCTTACGAGAAATGTCTATCTGGAATATATTAACCCAAATGCATCATCAAGGAAACAGGCGTGGTTGTCAAGGGTTCTGGTACTGGTCGTGATCATCGCATCCATAGCATTCTCAATAGTTCCAGCAGCTTCAGCGAACATTGTTTACCTGCAGACCTTTGGAGGTGCATTCATACTGCAAACTCTTCCAGCTGTCTATCTCGCTCTCTATACGAGAAGATTCAACAAATGGTCAATTGGCCTCGGCTGGATAGTAGGATTATCCACAACACTATACCTGCTATTCTCCTTAAACTTCTCAACATCTCTCTATAAAACATTTGATTACATGTATGTTGGAATCGCTGCACTTCTATTGAACCTCCTGACAGTCTTTGTCGTTCACTTCATATTCAGACTGATGGGAAAGGAGAAAGATGAGGGAATAATAGATAACTCAGAACTGGTTCCAGACTATTAATTTTTTAATAAAAATACTTTTTTTTAGTTTTTATATTATGCAGTGGGAGGCGTGGTCCTCATGAAGAGGTCTGCCTGCACCTTTCTTTTCAGGTCTCCAAGCTGATCAGGTCTGAATATACCGTATTCCGTGATATATCCTGAGACATATCTATTTGGTGTTACATCAAATGCAGGGTTCCTTGCCTTGCTGTTTTCGGGCCCTATCTTCTTTCCATTGACGACAAGAACCTCCTCCTGATCCCTTTCTTCTATGGGTATTTCATCCCCGGTTTTTAAATTGAAGTCAAAGGTCGTTCCTGGTGCAGCAACGTAAAATGGAACCCCGTTCTCCTTTGCAAGCACAGCCTTCTCATACGTACCTATCTTGTTTGCAAAATCTCCGTTTGCGCATATCCTGTCAGCTCCAACAATTGCAAGATTTACCTCTCCCTTCTTCATGAAATATCCAGCTGCATTGTCTGCAATTATGGCATGGTCTATTCCCTCCTGTTCAAGTTCCCATGCAGTGAGCTTTGCTCCCTGAAGCCTTGGTCTGGTCTCATCCACAAACACAAAGATATTTTTACCACTTTCCTTTGCATATCGCATTGGAGCAAGTGCTGTACCCCAGTCTACAACTGCTAGGGCACCTGCGTTACAGTGAGTCAGGATCTTTGATCCATCCGCAATCAGGGCATTACCATATTCACCTATCTTCTTGCATCTTCCGCTTACTTCCTGGCTGTACCTGTCAGCAGCGTGAATATCAAACCCGTTGCTTTTCATGAAATCTATTGCCTTGAAAAGATCATATGCAGTTGGTCTTGTCTTACCTATTTTTTCTACCGCTTCATCCATGTTTTCTCCTTTGATCTTGGCCAGTGCCAGGCCATAGGCTGCAGTCACACCAATAGCAGGAGCACCTCTCACTACCATATGCTTTATTGCATATGCAATATCATCAGAATTGCTTGCCCTGAAAAATTCTACCTTTTCCGGGAGGTTCCTCTGTTCTATGAGAACCACCGTGTTATTCTCGAACCACACTGATCTGAATTTTCTCTCCTCTCCATCAACATTAATCTTCATTGAAATCAATCTAATATTTCATTTTCATATTAAACCCATTGTCAGGAATTTCACACTTTAGATTTCAATTCACAAAGTTATAATCAAATATTTAAGTTGAATAGCAATCAAAATCCCTGTGATTCATGTTCTCATAACCATTCCATGTTTATGGAGTTGATAAAATCCTATCGGTCGAGAGGAGGCTTACTTATCAGATTTTTAAAAAAGGCCCTAAATTATGATGTTTTACTTATGATGACATTTACATTTGCGCATGAAATACAACGAAAGACACCACAACAAATTTAAAATACAATAACCCATTATAATTTTCATGGCAAATAAGATCACAAAAATAATGATCCTGATAAGTGTGTTTGCATTCTTCTCTCTCTCTCTCTTTCAGGAATACAGGCCCAATCCTCACCAGCATCAGAAACAAATGATATCATGAGCACATTACCATCCACAATGACATGGAAACTATCAGGATCATCAAAGATAACAGACGATGGAGGTATCACAACTCTCAG
>DAIDBH010000005.1:0-11440 GCA_027310185.1 Thermoplasmatales archaeon | reverse complement strand
GCTTCAATAGGGCCATGATTTTTCAATCATGGATAGCGCTTTAAGTATTGACATAAAGGATAAATACCTTTGTTTTTAACCTAATTGATGGCTTATCTTGATGATTTATTTTAAAATCATTTTCACTTTAATCGAGCGAGTGTGTGTTAATTTATTTTGATCAAACTTAAACTAAACTATGACTTCTATGGACTGACCTGATGGCTGCTTCCAGGAGATTCGAGTGAAAGCACTCTTTTCTTGGGATCAACGCCTCTCGAAAAATTAATTTTCACAAGAATGCTAACAAAAACACTTTAAAACAGTAGGCTGTTGAAAGATTGATCATAATAGTATGTTCGGAGTGATTAGTTTTATACTATTACCGCCCCCCGTTCCTCAATGTCCACTTTTTTCCCATAAATTTCTATTTTTCTTTCTGTTTTTTCATCTGATGGACCAACAGTTATAATCATCAATCTATCCTCATTATAATTAATTATTTGATCTAACTCTGAAATCATTAATGCTTTCTCTTTTGCTGACAAATCGCAGACAAACACTGAATATTGAACTGGATTTCCGAAACCTCTCAATTTAATAAATACTTTCCTCAGTCTTTTATTGTCGCTTATATCATAAGTTACTATAATGGTGGCTCTCATGGTATCATCTCGTACAAAAAGGTTCATATTCCTTAATTTCACCTGTAACAACCCTGGTTAACATTCTGGCCTGAACCTCTATTATTCTTCGATAGCTAACACTATAACCATATACTGGATGTGTAACCAGTGTATCCATCCGTCTTTCATATGCATTGATCAATTTTTTCTTTCCTTCAGATGAGATTGCACATGTTGGTCCAATGCTTAAAAAGTCTTTGCTTGATATTTCTCCCGTATTAATCATCCCAATAACAACAGAATCACAAATAATAGGTCTAAATTCTTCAATTAGGTCTAGTGCCAGTGCAGGTTTTCCATATTTTGGCCTGTGAAGAAATCCGAGATAAGGATCGAAACCCACTGATAGACAGGTTACCATTACATTAGATGTGAGTACTGCATATAAATAAGAAAGTAATGCGTTGACTGGGTCTTTAGGGGGTCTTCTATTTCTTTCCTCAAATTCGAACTGCATTTCATTTTTAAACATATCCTTAAAATGCTGAAAGTATATTCTAGCTGCCATTCCCTCGAATCCTAGAAGCGACTGGAAGTCCATTGTAGTCTCGCATGAATTAATGATTTCCGATAGTTTTGAAAGTACATTTTTATTCTTATTGATAGAATTTCTTCTCAGCATAGTTCTACAATTACGAATCTTTCCAGATATCATTTTCCTCGCGATCTGAATTGATTTTATTTGATTTTCATATGTTTTGAACTGTTCAATACGAAGAAGAACATTCTTATGACTCATGCCTGTCAATATACTCTTAAACCATCCTCCTGATGAAAAATAACAAACGGGAATATTCCTTCTTGACAGTTCACTTAACGCCTGAGTCGAAATTTGACTGTATCCGAAGATTAAAACCTGCGATGTTTCCATAATTTTGGCCTTTGCCAAACTTTTTCCTTCATATGTAATATCTAATTCATCTCCCTTTTTTCCTATATAACATCCATTTTTTGTTACGTAAACAGGAAAGGTTTCATTTCTTGCTGGGTACAGACGTCTAACATCTATTTGTTTTTCTTCACTCATCTCTAAATTGGTTTCGTCAGGAAGACATATGGATACTAACGAGCACTTGGGACACTTAGGGCTATCAATTAACGGGGCAGGCGAAACGTCTATTAAGGAAACCTTCTTGGCGTCAACTATCATTTTGATGCATTCATCCACTAAATTCTCAGTAATATCAATCTTTACTCTCTTTTTTGAACTGTGATAGTATATTTCTCCGTGCTCGCACTTATATCCATTCTCCTGGAGTATTATAGCCTGTGCACAGAGTTGAATTTTGTCACTTAACCAAGGATCCTGTCCACTTTCAGGTGCTTTACCCCTTTTGAATTCTACTGGATACACCTCGTTCTGGTTTCCTTCTACCAGATCCATTTTTGCTATTATTTGATATCTGCTTGAACTTAGAGTTACTGATTTTGACTTAATTTGAGAAAAATCCTCCATACCTTCCTCTGGAGATGGTAATGAATCTGCCTTCTCATCAATATTTCTATGTATAAATCTTCCTTCTATAGTATCTGCTGAATCTTCAAACTCACTATAAACCCATTCCAGATGAAACAACCTTGGGCAATACACATATTCATCCAACATCCTTACAGGTAATAGTTCACCTTCATTCTCCCTAACAATATCATTTATTTTTTATCACCTCATCGCACACAAATAATCCCATGCCAAAGTGGCATTCGTGGCCAACAACGAATGGACTGTTTACAGGCTCTTCAAATGAAATCTTAAAACCAAATCCATGAAACGGTTTATCCTGCTTCCTTGAAGTTTCAAAATCATACCATCTGAAGTTATGTGCAGTTAAGGGTTCTCTATCAATAATTTCTATGGAAACTGGAACTGGAAGACCGTGATGATTCAACTCTTTCTTGAGATCATCTTTTATCCAATCTAAAAAACTACCCTTATTTCTTTTATAATGCCTCTTCGTGATGTAGGGTGTTGCACTCACAAAATATTCGGTATTGTATTTGTTCCCATTGTTTACCTGATCTTTATCACCAATTTTTCTAATTATAAGTGATATTCCCTCTTCAGTATCGTTACTATATAATTTTCTTGTGGAAAACAGGGCTTCCAGCTCGCTTTCGTCCAGATAGCTGTTACATTTTATCAGCATTCGATCTATCAATCCATCCCTGTTTGAATCCATAGGAATGATGAATATGTGTTTATGATCCTTTAGAGGATTGCCAAATTTATCCCTTCCAGAAAGTTTCTCGCTATTCTTTCCATTATTTTGTTTCCTGTATATTCCATTGACATAAATATGAAATCTATCTGCTATCTTAATTGAATCTTTTATCGAAGGCAAAACGTTAGATTCCAATCCATATTCAATATAATTTACGTTTGAAGCCATTTGCTCGTGCAGCAAGAACTCCTGTTCATCTTTTGACTCCTCCGGAATAGAATAGTTCTGATATTCCACACCATACGAATCACTAAGCTTTTTTTCCTGTATTTCTTCAGTTTGCATACAAATTGCATCTAACCATCCTACCACAACCTGGGAATATCTGTCTTTTGGAACTGGAACTGCAAGATTCACACTGTTTATTCGCTTATGTTCATTGAGGTTTAACGGCGATGAATTCCAATTTATATTCAGAGGTTCTGATGATTCAACTTGCATTCTAACCCAGGATTCACTTCTTCCCAGGTAATTGATGCAGGATACGATCCGGTTTAATGCATTCAATTGATCACTGTTTAAATCAATGTCCCATTTCACAAATATTCTAGACTGGTTCTTTAAAAATACAATGAAATTATCAAAAACTAAGGATGTTGTTTTAGGATTTTTCTTTCCTTCAAAATTATTTCTTGTTTTTAGAGTTAGAAATGCCCTTGTAGAGGCTTTCCGGTAGGGTGGAATTGAATAAACAGGTAACTTTGATGCCAAAATTTCAAGAGTGGCACTTACTAGTGCCCCATTTTCTTGGGATTTTCCCCTTTTCCATGAATCTATGATAGCTCTTATAATTCTAAAGGGAGATGGAGCTATTTCAGGTACGCCTTCGTTGACATTCCTCCCTCTTGGAGTTGCATGGAATTTGCCTGAAATAAAATCAATAGATAGGATTATCAGAAGGCATCATCTCCCTATTCATCATTCGCATCTTCTTGTGAGTTTTCACCATCTTGCCCAGAACTATTGTTTTCTGACTCGTCCTTATCTTCCTTTTTATTACTCTTTTTATATTTTCCCTTGACCACTAATGGAGATGGATCGCAGAAAAGTTCTTTGCATTCCTTTATACCTTCCTGTATAGATTCGAGCAGCCTAACTTTTTCTGGGATGGTGAAACCATCTGAACCTAAAATATTTCCCTTTACTTTTAAATCGCAAGCGGTCCGAAGTCTGAGATTGTCCTCTAAAAACGACTTTATTTTATATAGACATAAATTGATTATAAGCTTTTCAGCATTCTCTCCTAGAGAATAACTCCTCAAAGTTGCAATATCAATGTTAAAATATGCTGTTATTTTTTTAGCTGTATATTCTGTTCTATGGTAAGGTACATTCCCGTAAATATTTTTCTCTTTCTCTTTTACCTTCTGATCTATAACTATGTCTCCCGTTGGCGAAACAATGCTAAGGTTCACACCTCCGGACATTACCTCGGTGACATCCGCGGCTTCTATGAATGCACTAATGATTCTTGGGAACCTTATCCTTCCCTTTCCTTTATTAGAGAAAAAAACACCGTGTATTAATGAATTTATATCATATTTTAGGACGGTCTTTGCCAGTTTATTCCATTCTAGAGGCTTATTTTCCGAATAACCACTGTCTTTCTGGAAGATGTCCCAAAAATCATCTGTGAGAATATAGGAGGACGCCATTCTATGAGATTCGGTAAGAGAGCTTGTTCTTATTATTTCTTCATTGTTTTTGCCAGAAAGTTCTGCAACTACGTAGGACAACCCCTTTAGCTGTTCAACAACGTCAAGATCGTTCTTGCCTATTATTGTTTTCTCCAATCTGTTCGCCATGGATTGTGCACTTTCTAAGAGTAACATATTTCGGCCAGATGGATCTTTATATGTTGCTGCCTGAATATCAGGAAACCCGGTTGGCTGAAACCTGTCACCTTGAATTGGGTCGAGTTCTACCTCAAATAGCAATCTGTTTGAATTTTCTATTATATTTTTTAAATCTGTCATGCTTTTACACCTTTTATAACATTTTTTAACAGGTCTTTGGGATCTGTTTTTAATATCAAATATGCACAATATCTCTTAACCTTTTCTATATCCATGTGTTCTACTATTATTGAGCTATACGGAGATAGCCCTTTTGAATATATGGATGTATATGCAATAGAACATGCATCTCTTATCCTACCTGCCATTAGATACGTTAATAGATTTTTTTTGGGAAATAGAGTGATCTCCTTGTTTTCAACATATATCTTTTCCGTGATAAAAAGAAGTTTCAGCATTTGCCATTGTAGATTTATATTAGTATTGTTATAAACCTTTTCTGCTGTCTCCAGATAATTGAGAGGCCCATGATAGAATTTGTCCAGAGAAAGCAAACCAAGGAAAAGTTCTTCAACTTTTCTTTCGTCGAGTTTTCTAAAATTTCCTGCTCTGTCAGAAATTCTATTTTCCAGTAACATGTTCATTTCCTTAAGATTGAACATGACATGACCTAAATCTAACATAGGATTGCTATTGTTCTTCGATTTATCAAATTCCAACAACATATCATAAAAACATTTTGAAATTTTGCCGGTCAACATTGATTCTGACCACCAATTACTTTCCTTCTTTTCCTTCAAAAGTTTCCCAGTTTCAATGTTAGTATTTAAGATAGACCCCCTAAGGAATGGAATTTCGGAAAGTGCCAGGGCTAACTTGAATTCTATTGAGTTATCGTTTGCCTTTTTGACAAATGATGGACTCAAACCACTGAATGGATTTTTTATGCCAGATTTATTTAGCCTGGTTACAACACGAACACTCCTGCCCAATGCCTTAATAATATTTTGTGCTGATTCAGTGCTTTCCGTATCTATGAAATAGGAATAGAGTGCCGATTCAATATCTTGTTTCACTACCCTTAAGGATGATTGAGTTGAATCACTTTTAGATATTATTTGATTTATTGATGAAACTATGTTGTATATGTCTTTTGAAGCTTTCAAGTCCTCGCTTTTGTCTTCAACTCTAATGTAATCTTGAGGAATGAGAATGGATGATTTTCCCTTTCTTGCAAGATTTGCATATCTTATGAAAAGGGATATTCCCCTATCTACCCCCATTGATTTCACAGCCTCCGTAAATTGAAGACCATTTTTTACGCTTGATTTCCTCACGGTAACTCTTCCCTCCCTGAACATTTCTTCAATTTCTACATAAGAGAAGGGCCTATTCCATATTGGAGTCCATATTTCCTTCCTATACTTTTTAACGTCATCTGAGTTTTCTCCATCGTTTATTGAAGTTATACCTGCTGAACTAAAATTAACCGTAAAAGGAGACTGAAACTGGTTTTTATCTGCGATATATCTTTTTCCCACGCTTCCAGACCATATAATTGTGCCCTCCATCAAAAGTATGTAATTCCAGAAATTATACAAAAAATTCTCCTGATTTTTTTCGCTGTTCCTTTGATTTGTACCTCCAGACTTGCCTGGATCATACATTCCAATCTTGATGTCTGTCAATTTTGAAGTTGGGACTCCAAACAGGGCATTGCTCAGAAGTTCCTTACTTGATGGATTTGATATCTTTAAAATATTTTTCATGAAATTGCTGGAAAAATCCATGCTACCATCATTACCTCCCGATCCTAGTATATCTGCAGTGAGTATATCTCCACTGGCTGGTTCTACTGCAATTGCGGCATCTATCCACTTCACAACACTATCTGGCAGAACATTTCTGCATAAGGAAATAATTTCGGCCTTATGGTTCATAATAATTTCTTTACTTATTACTTTTATAATATTTTCCAGTTCTCTCCTATCTTCTTTTGAACAAACCTTCATTATCTCAGATACCAAATTATCTTCAGTCTTGTTATATTTTTCCACTATGTCTTTGAATTTTTTTGTTCCATCTTGTTTATCCTTTGAAAGGTTCTGTTTATCTTGATTAAAAATCCATTTAAAAGAAGCTTGTTCTAAATTAAAATATTCAAACTCTTTAACTTTCTCTATTACACTCCTATAATCATTGAGCCTTGTATCAGTAGATTTGAGAATGTTATCTATTTGACCAGGTTCTCCATACTTAAATCCTGATCTCTTATTCCATGGTGATACTATGGGAGTTGGGCAATATTCATTCAAAAAGAAATCTATCAATGCCTCATTAGCCTCCTCATAGGTATCTCCTTTTAATGCTTCACTTTCTAAAACAAATATATCATTCTCCCAGTAACCTTTAACATTTCTATCTTTCTGCTCATAAATTAATCTTATGATCCCTAATGACTTCAGATAGGATGAAATAGGCTCTGGTTGACAACCAGTTAATACTATTTTCATATGAAACCACCACTCGCTCTTTGATCCGATGCTCGTACTATACACTCCATGTATGCTAGTCTAAATATGCCATAGTCTTCTGATTTTATTAAGTCATGTACTCTCTGTACCCAACTCTTATTACTGTTAATTTCACCTAATTCCATTATAGAGAGATCAATTTTTGATGTTTTCACTAATATTCCCCCACCTATTTTAATTGAGTCGATCTGGTCACCATCGCACACCCCAAGTGCAAATCTCTTTATACCGCTGCATGGTGATTTTTCGCCAGGTCTTGAGCGTATGAAGAATCTAACCTTGCCATGATGACTCATAGCAAGATATGACACTATATCAGGTTCACCATTTTGCAATGCGAGAATCCCTGAGACCAGTTCATGTCTGAACGGCATCCTTATTCCATTTTTCCTTTCATCCTTACCATACATGTTTGCCCACATGTCTTCAGGCGCTTTGGCAACCTGGCCGGGAGGTACATTACTTGGAAGATTTGTCTGGACTATTCTGGCCTGAAACGCAGGATGTGCCTTTCCAGCATCATGCCAGATCACAGCTTCTTTAATTGAATCTTGATATGAAGAATTCAAATTCAATTCTCTTAAAATATTATTTGACACCTGAAGAACTTCATTTGAATGATCTTCTATGGATTTCCATGAAGAATTGTCACCGGAGATTTTTAGGTTTGGTTCACCTGGTTGTTGCTTAACTTCATTCACCTTTTCCCTGGATTTTATATTCCAACCCATATTTTCACTGTATTTACCACATTTTGTACTCATTACGAACAACTGGCCTGGATAGATTATTAGATTCCTGTTTACCTCTTTCCACTTACTTTCTATCCAATCGTAGTATAGAATTTTCTCTTCCTTTGATGTCTCATATTTTTTAATTATATCTCTCATTTCGTTGATCGGTGCAGTGCATATCTCATCACGGGAGGGTTTGTTTAATGAATTTTGTACCACATCATTTGTTTCATAGTCCTTTGGTATTTCCCTCCAGAATATCATGACATCCATGTTTTTTCCACCTCTAACAAATCTTGAAACATCAGTATCTGACCCCATAAGATCAGAATCTGTGCTGAATAATTCTTCTATGTCCTTTTTTCTTAAGATACTTATCTTCCCATTGATTTTTAATGATGGTAGTTTAAAATTGTATGGATTGAAATACTCAATATCTGTTTTTAATAATTCCTCGCACTGCTCTATTTCTTCCTTCTCATAGGGATAATTCTCAATTTTTTCTTTTTCAAATCTAAAGATAGTTAATTCAGCATCACTTTCAAATTCTCCTCTTCGATTACACCTTCCAGCTCTTTGAATTAGTGATGATACAGGGCATATTTCAGTATAAAGTCGCTTAGAAGAAATATCTACTCCTGCTTCTATGACCTGAGTCGATACTATTATAATATCGTGACTGTTCGGTAATAATATCTCTTCAACGTTTTTTCTTCTTTCTATTGGTCTGAAATGGGAGTGAAGAAGTACAACTCTAGTTGAGCTTTTTTTATTTTTTTCTATAATCTCATAAACTCTCTTAGCACTTTCTACTTTGTTCAATATAATTATGGAAATAGTATCTCTTTCATGATTTTCAATGACATGTTTAGCAATTTCTGGTTCATCACTTACTTTTTTGTATACCAATTTCTTTTTAGAATTTTTAATTTTTTCTATTTTTTCCACATTAAAGTCACTCTTTGAAAGTTCCAAAATTTTTAAATCGGAAGTTTGATCAAAGTCTACCGTATTAATCCATTCCCTTTCTAGAGTTGCACTCATCCAAATACTGTTCACTGATCCAAAAGTCCCGTAAAATTCTCTGAATTTATGCAACTGTATACCCGTATAGAAACCACTTCCCATCAATTGGGTTTCATCATATACCCATAAGCTGTCATTGTTCAGCAATCCAAAATCAATTGGCCACCTATATCTGCTCATAGCATATCCCCTATTTAGAGCTCTTGAGATAAGCATGTCTTGAGTCCCAATGATTATTGAGTTTTCTTCCGGATAAAGGTCCCAGAGATGAGAATAACTATCTGCCCCACCCATCAAAAGCGTGACGTTTACTGAGTTTGTATTATATTTGTATGAAAGTATACCTTCTTCCTTTACCAAATTAAGGTTTTTTAACCATTTTAAAACTTCATTGTGCGTTTGTTCTACAAGCACTCTCATTGGTAAACAGTAAACCAGTCTTCTTGGAGTTCCTTCCTTTGTCTCCGTATTATAAATTCTTCTCCACAACCATCCTAGAATTACTGTAGCAGTTTTACCCATTCCAGTATCTACTTTTAATACATTATATAGTTCTTTGGATGTCGCAAATTCCTTTTGAAAGGGGAATGGTTCATTGCCCCCTGTTGCTTGCTTAAAGAAACTTTCAAAATCTTTATAATTTGAATCAATAGAAGCCTGCATGCAATTCACATACATATAGGATATATTATAACTATGCACGATATGGAGAACTTCCCAGATCACCAATGATACTATTCCTTTACTATTCAGTCACTATTAAAATTGGAGCGTTTCAGCATTGATTTTCCAGCTTTTTGTCTTATTTCCGTATAAATTTATACATATGTTGTTTACACCTTGCAAAACTAACCTCTTTTTAAAACTCATTCTTTCACTATCTAAAATCTTCATCTTAGTTAATTCTACTAAGACGGTAGTCGTTTTTAGGGTCATTTTATACTCTATAAGGGGGTCTATAGAGGGTACTTTTTAGAGTAGTGCAAAAATACGGCTACATGTACACAAAAAAGACACAACTATACAAGTACGTTACATGTAAGTACAGTCTCAGGAACACGTAAAAAACGTGGTTTGTATGCTATGTATATTCTTAGATACATCACTTCTTAAGGTACACAACTTTGATCTAACGAGATAGATCACTTAGATACGCCTTAGATACATGATAAATAACATTGTATTACACGGTATATTTCATACTATATCTGTATCTATAAAGGATCTATGATTGGATCGAGCCAATGCAGGTAATATTTTTAGAGCCTGATTAACACGTATTCCCAGAGCGATGATATGATAGATAAAATTGCTTGTTGCATGTAAACAACATGGGCTGTTGTATTAAAAGTTATATTTCTTATATCTACACGTATACACTCGTTATAGCATGGGTTATATTGACTCTTTAACAGTTGTGTAACACACTAGTCATAAAAATAAAATATATAAATAGATTTTCCCTAAAATATGAGTACTTAAAATCTCTTTCGTGAAATCTCTGTAAATATCAATACCATAAAGGGTAGGTCTGATGGGCACAAAATTTACTCTCTCCTTGCCAAGTTTTACAGTATCAGTGGAGAGATAGATGAAGTTTTCCTAGTCAAGTCATCCGATGTAAATCTGACCACAAATTCAATCAAGTTAAAAACACTTAAGCAAGGAAAGGATAAAAAGACTGGGATTCAGAAGGAAAAATACAGGATCATTCCACTTCATGGTGACTTGCGTGATGCTTATATGCAATATCTTATTGAGGAGAACGTGAGCCAAAAGTCAGAGGACCCTTTATTTCCGATGAGCAGGCAGGTTGTGGACGTTTATTTCAAGAAGATGCAGGAAAAGCTAGGGTTTAAGATCCATGCACATAAGTTCCGGCATACCTTTGCAGTTAAGGCTATAATGGATAATGTACCTTTGAATATATTGCAGCAATAGCTTGGGCATTGTTCAGAATTCACCACAAGCATTTATACCCAGATTACCGGTATGGATACATCTGAGTTTATGGGGAGGATGAGGTGAAGAAGTGAATTTATGGGTGATCTAGAAAGTGTTCTCCCCAGAAACGATCTCACTATTAACAAGCCTAGGGACGATTCTTTTAGCTATAGCAGCATTCGTAGGGATATTCTATCCTAGAATTTTATTATACTGGCTAAGACCCCGTCTTAAAATTATGGCACTTTTATTGGAAAAAGGTAGAGATGGATTGCAGTTTAAGATAACTAATACAGGACTGTCACCATCACACAATACTGTCGCTACGATCGGTTTTAAAGATGAGTCTGATTCTAGATGTCATGAAAAAAGTTCTTTTGACCGCGTTGACATGACGGTGTCAGCGTGAGAGTCGGAGAGGCAGTCGTTCTAAAACTTGACCCAGGAGGTCGCTAACTAGATTGACTGCCCTTCGATTCGACATAATACCCTGAAAGAAGGGTGAATAGAAGGCTGTCGAAA
>DAIDBH010000019.1:0-192806 GCA_027310185.1 Thermoplasmatales archaeon | reverse complement strand
GGGAATCAACTCAAGGATTGCACTTATAGAAAGGATGGCATTCGGGTACAGGAACAGGAACCACCTGAAGACTGCCATATACTTCAGGTGTGGCAACTTACAGCTTTATCCAGGAACCCACACAAAAGTGTGATGAGCCAACTTTATAAATAAACCACATTGTATATGAGTCTTATATTTCCTTATTATCTCGTCATTGACCTGTTTGTGTTGATTGGTCCCATGTTAATATCCATAATAGGTCCGGTGAAATTTCTTAAAAATTATAGGTCTTTCATCCCTGCCATTATTACTGTTGCCGTTCCCTTTATATTCTGGGACATTATAGTAACAGGCAAGGACTGGTATTTCAATCCTAAATATGTGTTACCCATTAGAATTGTCGATCTACCGGTGGAAGAAATACTGTTCTTCCTTGTAGTTCCATTTGCAATCCTTTTTGTATATGAATATATAAGCCAGTACGTTCCATTCAAGCGTTTCAACAAAAAGACTGTATTTGTGTTCGAGTTACTATTGCTAATAGCTTCTATAATTTTTACATTACTGTCACTGAAATTCCAATATCTTACTCTTGCTCTTATCTCTGTCATTATATTCCTGTTAATTGATCTTGCTTCAGGCTCTTACTTATTTTCAGAAAGGAATTACTGGATATATATGGGGTTTGGAGTTATTTCCTTCCTCATAGTCAACTATCTCTTAACGTCAATACCGGTGGTTGAGTATTTCACGAAAACAATTCTCACAACAAGCTACTGGAATGGCAGGATTACAACAATTCCCCTGGAGGATTTCATATATAATTTTTCACTCCTGTCTTTATATCTATACTTTTACAGAAAATACTCAGGATTCCAAAATAACCATAAGTAAATTGCCCGCCAAAGGAACTGTTATAAAGTGAATAAATCACTCACTGGCATGAAAACAGGGGGACCCAACTTTTGATACTGGGTATATAACCGACTTTTAGAAAATGAATTCTGAAAAATAACTTTCAAAATATAATTAAGGTGACCGCTCTGATGATAAAATTAAAAGCTTCTCTTGATGGAAAGAAACTCCTCTTCCATTGACCTGAACGATTCCTCGTTAAATTGAATTCTGCATCTCCTTGAAGATGTAATCTTGTTCCTGATTAGGGAGAATAGAATTCTCAACTTAAACGGCTTCACCTTCTTTTTGAACACTATGAATGGATTGCCATAGATCACCTTTGCCGTCCATAGATACATATCAGTAGCAGTCATGATCGGTATCCTGCAATCCCTTGGAATTAGCCCAAAACCTTCTCTTGCAACCTCTATCCATTCCCGGTAGCGATCTATTTCAAACCTCATGAACGATCTGAATTCTTCCTTTCTCCCTATCACGTATTCGTATTGGAGTGACTCGAGGCCAAATTGATGCATATCATCCACTGGAAGGTACTGTCTATTCAGCTTCAGGTCTTCATCAAGATCCCTTATGAAGTTGATATACTGCATTGTCCTGCCCAGTAATCTTGCATAGTGGAGGGATTGGGAATCCAGATCCATAATCCTTGACATCATCAATCCAATTACCTCTGCAGAGCCATACATGTAGTCAATTGTTTCCTTCACTGTATAATACACAGACTTGTGCATGTCACTTTCCATGCTTTCCAGGAATGACAGGACAAAATCCTCATTGATCTCTTTTCTCCTGCACAGTTCCACCATTGATGTTATTATATCATCATCCACAGTCTCACCGCGTAAGCACCTGATTGTTTTTTCCTTGAAGTTAAGGAACTCATCCTTCTTCTGAGGTACTGCATCTACATAATTATCAGCAACCCTGACAAAGGCATAAAGAATGCTCACATCCTCCCTTATTTTTTCAGGGAATTTCCTTGAACTGTTATAGTATGTCCTGCTACCTTTCCTGAAAATTTCCCTTATCTTCCTATTGAATCTGTTCTTCTGTTCGTAGTCGGAATTCAGAAACATTCACCCCCATGTTCAAGCTCCTCAGGCAGTTGGACACGATGGATGCTGAAATGATCACCATTGGCATGCCTATGCCTGGATTTGTGTACTGGCCAGCATAAAATAGGTTCCTAACCTTCCTGCTCCTGTTCTTTGGCCTGAACATTGCAGTCTGCCTTAAGGTATGAGCAATGCCAAATGCAGTTCCCTTGAAGGCATTGTACCTCTTCTCAAAATCTTCAGGACCGAAAAATGACCTGACCTCAATCCTGCCCGATATGTCAACATTTGCCTGTGACTTCAACTTTTCAACTACTGCATTCAGGTATTTCTCCTGAATCTCAGGCGTTGTCTTTAATCCTGCTGATATGGGTATGAGAACCACAAGATTCTCATTTCCCTCAGGGGCCACGGTCGGATCAGTCCTGCTTGTCATTGAGACATAAAATGAGAAATCCTCCGGCCACACGTGATTTGTGTAAATATCATCATAATGCTTAGCCCAGTTGTCTATCAGGAATAGGTTGTGGTGTTCCAGTCTGTCTATCTTTCCCCTTACACCAAGATAAATCATCAGGACGGAGGGTGCAATAACTTTCCTGTTCCAGTATCTTTCAGTATACGTTCTGTATTTCCACTCCAGAAGGTTTTCCTCTGTATGAGCATAGCTTCCCGATGAAACAACATAGTCTGTGTCAATTACCCCTTCTTCTGTAACAATTGAATTGGCTGTGTTTCCCTGTACTCTTATCCCTTTAACCTCACTGTTAAAATGGAATTTCACGTTATTTTGCAAAGCAATATCGTGAAGCGAGTCCACAATCCTCGAAATTCCACCCATTGGGTACCATATGCCGGCGTCAAAATCAACAGAGACCATCAGGTCATAAATGCTTGGTACTATGAATGGTGAACCACCAAGAAACACTGTGGTATATTCAAGGATCTTCTGTGCATCAGGATTTGAGAAGAACCTGCTCACATGTTTATGGAATGATTCAAACAGTGGGATCTTCTCCGATCTTACCTTTCCAATCAACCTTAAGAGATCACTGCCATGATCGTAGGAGTTCCAAAGGATGTCTTTCTTTGATAGTGCATATTTCTTTCTGGATTCCTCCATGAAGCTGTCCAGTTTTTCACCTCCATTTTCCTCAAGACCAGCGAATACCTCTCTTATATTTTCATATCCAGAGGGAATTGTAACAGGTTCTCTTGACTGGAAAAAGATCTTATACTGAGGATCTAGCCTTACAAGGTCCAGCTCCTTCTCAAGATCAGTTCCACATTCTCTGAAGAACCATCTAAATATCTCTGGCATCATCACCCATGATGGTCCCATGTCAAAGGTGTATCCTTCAATCTTCAGTTTGGAGGCTGCCCCTCCAGCATTGGAATTCTTCTCGAATACATGTACATCATATCCCTTCCTGGAAAGGAGTATACTTGTGGCCAGTCCCGATATTCCAGAACCAATAATTGCAACCCTACTCAACCTTGGGTTTATAACTGGGATCAACCTTCTTCACCTCCCTCTCCTTTATGTAACTGCCAAAGTTCTTCACGATGTCTGGCTGGGAGTAAAATTTGGAGGCGTAAAGGAAACCATAACTGTACCCCTTCTTTCCCCTGCTGTATCTGTGATGTATTTCATGAGCAGCTATAATCCTGTTTAGATACCCTATGGACTTCGGTCTCTTCACCCTTATTCTCTGATGAAATATGACATCGTGGAATATTGCATAACCTGCACCATATAAGGTCAATCCCATGCCAATCCAGAAGTAGGGCATGCTAAGATTCAATATGCCCTTGAAGATTAGTATAACAGCAACAATGGCAAAACCAATTGAATAAACATCGTTTTTCTCAAGTAACCCCTTTTTAGTACCTGGAGGCCTATGATGACTTTCATGAAAGTACCAACCAATACCATGCATCACATATTTATGCAGAGCATATGCAACAGCTTCCATGGAAAAAGCTGTAATAATCATAACAGCGATCCACATAATCAATTCTATATAGTTCACATAATTACGAATTAAGATAAATGTAATAACCCATGTAAAAGTTTTTTTTACAGTTTAAATCCGCTGAACAAACGTAAAAAAATTTCTGTTTAAAATTTATATATGTTAATGTAAACTAAGAATGCATTGTGAAAATAAGTGTGATCATCCCGGTATACAACAGGAAGGAATTTGTGTTACAGGCAGTTGACTCAGTACTCAAAAATAAAATAAGTTCTGACCTTCAAATCATAGTTGTGACGAATCTATCAGACACTGAAATAAACGAGAACTTAATCAAAAGAGGGGTTGAAATAATAAGTTCTAGAGATGAAACCCTTGGCGGAAAAATTGCTGAGGCTACACTCAAATGTGATGGTGATATAATATCCATTCTTGAGGACGATGACAGGTTTAATATGAATAAGATCAGGATTATTGAAAAGGAGTTCGAGGATAGGCGCCTGGGATTCTTCCATAATTCAGTAAGTGTAATTGATTTAAACGGTAAGGAAAAAGTTTCACCAAGGACCAAGCATAGAATTCTGAACGTTCCAAATGAAAGGAAGGAGGAGTTTCTTAAGGATATTCATGAGATGAAGGGATACTACAACACAAGCTCAATGACATTAAGAAGAGAGATTATGATGGACATTATACCTTATATGAAAAAAATTAAACTGAATGCAGACTTACTCTTATTTCTTGGAGCTCTCAGGTCTGACCTTGACTTGAAGTTTTCCACCATGAGGTTGACTGAATATCGGAAACATAACAGCATCAGTAATCCAATGTATCATTCCTTTAGAGATTTTCTTCAAAACAATTTTAAATTCATGGATATCCTCCTAAAAGATAGCCTGGTATATCAAGAAATGATGAAAGATGAGCCACTATATCAGTACACTCTCGCATGGATGCAATTCATAAAAAAATCAGCATTTTTATTCTCCCACCACACTTTCCCAATTGAAGAATTGCAGATCGATAAAAAATATAATTGGGTGCCCTTTGGAAAGAGGAAAAACAGAATGATCGATGCGGCGGTAAATCAATCGCCATTTATAAGGAAATTTGTGCTGCGGCTTCTTTACATGTCGAAATACAGTATCAGTCCATAGAAGCTTCTCAAAATTGAGAGTAAATTGTTGAACTGAGGAATTTTATAAAATAATATCAGATCTCAATACAGACATGGAACTTTCCAGATAGGTGTCTCCCAGTCTTCTTTCAATTGTTTTTCTGGTATGTGAATTCCCTTTTTTAATTTGAAATTTAGGTTCTAAATCCCGTATCAAATTTAACTGGTTTGAGCATTTGGTATATTCTAAATTTTCAAAATCTATCATTGCCATGGTCATGGCTATCTGAAAATAAACGATCTCAAGAGAAAGTAAGTAAATATATCAGAAATCATTGTGTCACAAACATATTTTGTTAATTGGCCTTCTCTTGTTTCTATGGTGATGCAATGCTTACCCTGCTCTCCTCGAGAACTGTCCTCATATGATCAAAGGTCTCAGCATCCTCGAAGTACACGTAAGTTCCCTTCATTCCGCGGGTGAGTAAGATCCTGTATCTATTGAAGAGCATTTCCTTCCCTTTATCTGGATTTTTGAGGCACACATTTTTAAGTGAAGACCTTCCTCCTATGTTATCGGTAATCTTATTTGGCTGCACAACCCACTTATTCCTCCACACAAGGTCTTCTCCCCATATTAAGCCAACAAAATCAGTTTCAAATCCCTGGGAACCGTAAATAGATGCGCAATACTTGAAAGGATCATTATGGACGCCCATCCAGTACTGTGGATACTCCGTCTTTGGATCCATGAGCCATTTAATTTCAGGATCCAGGACTCTCCTCTTTTCTTTTTTCCCATCACTGAATGTGTATGATGCAAGGAGCGCAATCCTTGAATTACCATCCTTATTTTTCTTCTTCAAATCATGGATCATGCCGCTTACTTCTTCAAATAGCCTCAGATCATAAGTTCCAGGGTCAGTAACAACATTACCTGAGAATATTTCGTCAATAAAATTACCATATCTTTCACCGTCTACCATCCTGTAAAACCCACTCAGAGTTATGATCTCGAAATCTACCCCAAGACTTTCAGCTTCTGATCTGAACGTCGCTTTCCTGCCAGCTTCATCATCTATGAGTATCTGGTTCTCATCAAAGAAGTATACAGATGTTTTATCGTAGGAGAGTGTCCTCCTGATTACATCCAGTGTCATTCGTTGTGCCTCATCATATATGAGCAATCGCTGAAGACGGAGCCTGTCCGGTTCAAAGTTTTCCTCTCCGAGTCCACTGAAATGACCGTTGTATCCCATGGAGTAGAAACATAGAAGCGAAGAATGTTTAGGGCCAAATACCCTTCTCAATGTATTGATAAGACGGTTATTCCTGTATGCAAGAAGTGACTGGAAGCCCTCGCTCAAAGACAGGAAAAGAAGGTTGATTGCCATGAGTGTTTTACCTGACCCCATTCCTCCGCTGATGAAATATTTCTTTTTTTCACCTCTCCTGAGGCTGTTCATTACCCTGTCTATGATCAGTGCCTGCTCCTCGGAAAGGCCGAAACCTGCATTGAGGAACTTTCGGGATACATCTTCCATTATCATTTCCCTGTTTCCTGCAATAAAATCTATTAGTTCCCTGCCTGTCCTGAATGTTCCATTCTCAAGGGCATCAATCTCTTCGGTAGAAGAAACTTCTACAGGTAGAATTTTTAGCTCACTTTCAACCTCCCTGCCATTGTACACGATCTTGCATTCATTTCCATCATTCGTATTGTACATGTAAACAAAGCCGTCAAAGGATATCAGGCCAGATGAACTGTGAAAATTTCTCATCTTTGCAACATAGTTCTCCATCTGGTAACATGGGTTTACAACTTCCTGATTGTCACCCATGGAAACTATCTCATTTATCTTCCTGTAGGAATTCCATCCTTTGGATTCGATAATAAAGGCATGCCCTTTTCTGGCAATTAAGAAATCAACCCTTTCGAGTCCTATGGGGAAGCCATATTCCATGAATACCCATGTTCCGTTGTCTATGTACTGTTTCAATGCCTTAATACTTCCATGCCAGGCATTAATCTGCCTTATATCTGGCTGGTCTTTGTATTTAATCGCATAGTTTTTTGTTAATGTATGTGTTATGTCATCAATATCAAGCTTATCCAGGTTGTTTGTATAGAAAAGGGAATTATTCACAAAGTTGTACAACATGATAACATAATATATTTTCTGGTAACTGTATGTCATAATAAGAACTTAAATGGTAATACAGTGAAATCAAGCTATAGCATTGACCATACTTCTTCTTTGACAGCACTGATTATTTCAATACGCGGATCATATGGTGATGCATTCTTCATGAATTTGCTGTAAACACCAATATATTCATCAATATTTTCACTGGGAACAATTGTTGTATTGAAGAGCCTTCCATTCTTCAGTTCAAGAAATGTTGCAAGTCTCGGTATCCTCAGCTCATTCAGCTTCAGCACCCGATCCATGAGGCTCCCTGATAGTTCGACACTCTCATAAATCAGGTCCCTGTCAGAAACTACTCCTATCTCAGGAATATCTATTTTCTGCAGGGCATAGGAAATACATTTTATTGATGTGATTGACATGCTCCTGACATCCACTTCCGTAATTGTTTCAGGGTATTTCCTGGCAATTTCATATAATATCCCTTCGCCCTCAGGCATGAGTGTAGATGTCTGAACGATTGTAAGGGCCAGTGAATTATTCAGGAGAACCATTGCATCAATAAATGTTCTGGGATGTCTCACATTCTCAATTCTTATTTTACCTTCCCTGTCTACCCACTTAATGAGTGCTTTTGAAAGTGCGATGGAGTAATCATGATGGTACCTGAAAGTAAAGTATATCCTGTTTCCAAGAAGGTAAGTCTCACCCAGGGTAAAAGATCTGATTGAAAGAAGCTCCCTTATGATACCAACACCACTGTTCTTTGTCACATCAATCATGATGCTGTAATAATTATCGGTTTCCCTGAACGTTGAAATAAGTTTGATTGCAGAAAATAATCTTGAAGAAAGGCTTTCCTTGTCGATGTAAACCTGCAGGAACAGCTTCTTGCCATATTCATACAGGAAAACATTATACTTTGCTGTGTTCCCCTTCATCATGTCAAATATTTCACCGTCACCATGAACACTGATTAGGCACCTGCGATCAATCTTTCGGTCAATTATACTGAAATCCATCATGTCTCACCCCCTTTGAATTTGACAGATTTCCCAATTTATCTGTGAAATATGAACCATACTCTTGTCTTCCTATTCCAGCCAGTTCCATACATCCTCCCTCAACCTGGTAAATATTTCAATCCTTGGTTCTAAACCTGATTCCTTGCTCGCTGTCCTTGAATAAATCCTCATATAATTATCCATTTCCTCAACCGGTAAGAAGGTTGTTACAAAAGCTCTCTCCTCTTCAATACTGAAAAGTATGGCAACTCTCGGTATGCGTTCCTCGTTTGCAATCCTCCTTCTCTCAATAAACAGGCTTTCATAATGTCTGGCCTCATAAATATACTGACTGGCTGATATCTCAGTAAGTCCTTCGTGGTTAAGTTCTTTTTCAGAATATATTAGGGCTCTTATACCATTTGATGTTAGGCCCCTTCCTTCCAGTTCCGCAATAAAACCAGGAGAGTGGCTATAAATAAATGAGAGAAGCTCATTGTTGACATATCTGCTGGATGTCTGCAAAACTGCGAGTGGAACAGACTTATTAATTCTCATCATTCTATCTTTGAAGGTATGGGGCTTTCGTATCTCAGAAATTCTTATATCTTCTGATTTTTCAATATACGAATTGAGGAAAGAATTCATTTCATTCTTAAAATTTTGATGATACCTGAACAGTATGAACAGTGAATTTTTATACATGAAAGTGCCAGCAACCACCACGGATGGGAAGTTAAGGATCTGTTTAAGGAAGTCCAGATACGGATAACTTTTGATCTTCTCTGAAATCGTGAAGAAGGATTCTGTCTCCTGAAGCGTCCTGTGAGAGAGAATGAAACTATATTTTCCGGGGTCATTTGAAAACTTCCTGAAATAGAGGTTAATGAATAGTTCCCCCTGGTCTTCATAAAGAAAAGCTTCAATTCTCTCGTCAATATTCTTCATAAGATTGAATATTCCCCCGTTTAATTGAAGGTTCAATCCAATCCCGCCGTCAACCTTGTTATCCATAAGACCGAGATTCAATTCCATACCCTCCTTCAGTAACCTTGTTTTGTAATCCTTACTGGATCCATTTCCAAACCTCCTCATTCAGGCCCGAGAATACCTCTATTATGGGTTGATATATTTCTAGATCCTCAATCGCTTCAAAGTATGTTCTAACATAGTTCTGTGCAACTTCGGCAGGAAGGAATATAGTTTCATACAACCTGCCGCCACGTATGTCAAAAATGATGCCAAATCTGGGGATTCTAGCATCGTTGGCAAGCTGCCTTTTCCGGATAAGAGATGCATCAGATTCCCTGCTTTCATATATTTTCTCCTGGGCAGATATGACGGATGTCCCTTTCAGTTTGGGTTCGTTCTCAGAAAACATTATTGTCTTTATTCCTTCTTTGTCCCAGCTTCTCACTTCTGGCATGGATACCATTCCAGGATAATTGCGGCTTATGAATTCTAGGGTGCTCCTATCCTTGCTTATAAGTGTTGATATCTGAACCACGAAAACTTTTGTATCTTTTGCAATCTCGCTTATTGAACTCCTAAGGTCATTCGCATTTACAATCTCAACTATCTTTACCTTCTGATCTACTGCAATTATTTCAGTGAGCATATTGCTTATCTTGGAAAGACATGAACTGTGGAAGCGGAAAATGACAAATATCTCAGTTCCAAGTACATAGGTTTGTTCTATCAGAACAGAAGGCATTTCAGTGATGTCAAAAATAAGCTTTGCATTATCAGATGACTGCAGTTCCTCAGAGATCGAAAAGTAGTTATCTGATCTTATCACATCCTTTCTTGAAAGTATCCTGCTGATCCCTCCTCGACTGATCATGTTGTCATCAAAATAAAGCTGGACGAACGATTTACCTCCTTCGTTGTACACAAAGGCCTGAATCTTGCCTGAGTTCTCCCCAAGCATTTTAAAAATGCCACTGTCAACCCTTATTGCAATTGTACATTTCTTCCAATTTTTCCAGTTTAGTTCTTCGATTCTCAAAGCTATCCACCATATCTGGCCAGATTAATTAAATGAGGGTATATCTCATTACCTCAAGATTATCCCAATCTTACTTATAAATAATCGTCTTATTATTAACCGTTGATAATTATTTTTTAATGTTATTTCAAGGATTCAAGCATTAATTTTTTATAGGAAATTGTGCAAATGAAAACATGTTTATACTTAGCATGATGTTGCCATCATGAATTAGCCAGACAGATTATTTATGGGCGTAATTTCCTTTCAGTCTTAATATATTACCCCTCTGATAGGACAATTGTCTTTGCGGAAGCAATCACGCAGGGAGTAGTAAACTTTGGTTTCACCCTAATTCTGACTGTGTATGGGCAGGTTGAATCTTCTTAAGAAGCAACAGCGCATCGTTCCCTTAATCCTGCATCCTTCTTGGTTACAGTTCCTTATCACTCGTGTTTAAAAACTGGGAGTTACAGACGATAAGCATTAAGTATTTCATTGTAATGTAAGGATATCCTTACGTGATAAAATGTTGATTACGCCAATAACTGGTCCCTCTCATAGTAAGATTATGCTTATGCCCACTGATTCGGGATGATTAAATGACCCACACTAGCAGGATGCGGAATGTTTTGAAATTCTTTGGACCAGCCTGGCTGGTGATGATAGCTGACATGGATGCAAGCAGTACCATTGGAGCAGCTGAAACTGGGGCGTTATTCAAATATGGACTAATATGGTTCATGATATTGCTTATTATACCACTCTATCTTGTACAGGAAACATCAGGCAGAATAGGTGTCACAACTGAAATGGGGCTGGGAGAAGTTATAAGGAAGAACTATTCCCATTCGGTTGCCCTGATAGCAACAGTTCCAATGGTCTTAACTGATGTGGTTACGTATATTATTGAATATCTTGGAATTGCTATAGGTCTATCACTTTTTGAAATACCAATTATTTTTTCACTCCCCGTCTTTTATGTAATTCATATTGCGGTTGTGATACACCGTAAATATGGATTGACAGAATCAATTCTAATCATCATATCAGCTATACTGATTACTGCTTTTATCGCAACACTGGCTGTTCGTGGAATAAAGTCTTACAGTCCCCTGTATTTTGTCCCTTCTCCAACTTTCCTTTTTATGCTTGCTGTAAACGTTGGTGCGGTGATAATGCCTTTCATGCTATTTTTCCAGGCTTCAGCAACTGCTGAAAAGGTAATACACACAAGGAAGAAAGACCTGGATAGTAATTTACCAGCTCTAAACGCTGAGAATGAAAAAACCAGATTTACGAGGTCGGCAATGAGATCGATGAGGATCGAAACCCTGATTGGGGCAATGGTTTCAGAGATGCTAATGGTAGTTGTTGAAATGGTGATGAGTGGTGTAGATCCAAGCACGAACTTTGCATCAATTTCCCAGCTCGCTGGAGGCCTATCCGCCATAGCAGGCATTTATTCTCCATATCTATTTGGAATCGGCCTCATAGGTGCAGCATTTCTTGCACTCGTTGTAATATCCATGGGAAGTGCCTGGGGCTTTATGGAAGCTTTAGGGATAGGGAGAGAAAAATCATCTGTGATATACGTTATGGAAAGTCTTCCTGCTGTTATTATAGCTCTAATTGTTCCAGAAACATACCTGGTAAGTAGCGTCCTGTATCTTCTGGTAGTATTTGTATTCGTTCTAATAGGCCCAGGTATTTTGATGGGTTTGATAGCCAGAAACAGGAATATAATGCGCGGTTATCATTCCACAGGCATCGGAGAAATAGGCTACTGGTCAAGCCTTATTTTCGTTCTGATATTCGGAATTATAGCAATTCTATAGATTTGTGAATATAACCTGGTTGGACGTGTCAATAAAATTAATTTTTCAAGGATATAAAGATACATCAGAGACACGTTTGTAATCAGTATATTGACCCTTTGAGAACTACGTTAAACAATGTTAAAATACGTATTGCGTATACAAATATTGATGACCCAGATCATAAGTGTAAGAATCGATGATAGCCTGTATGAACAATTAAAAAAACACAACATCAACCTTTCTGAGGTTGTAAGAAAATCACTTGAAATGGAGGTATCAAATATAGAGAGGGAACTTCTCGTTAAAAAGATTAAAAGCCTTTCTGAAAGATTCAGGGACGAATCGCTGGGCAACTTCTTAATGGTTGATAAAAACAGGAGAAAGGAGAGATAGAAATGGAAAAGAAGTATCTCATTGATGGACCCTCCTTCATCAAGATTTTCATGATAAAACCAGATAGCGCCCTTGATTTCATAGAAAATTCCTGTATAATAGAACCATGCTACAGTGAGGTTGGTGATCTCATATCCAATAGATGTTCAATGGAAGAAACAGAGGTGGAAAAGGCCAGAATCACAGCTCTTGGAGAAGACCTGATAGACATATTGAGAAGTGTGGAATCAATCCAGGTACCCTGGAGTGATTTCAAGACCATGCTTAATATTGCAATTTATAAAAAACTCAACTTCAGGGAAGTAAGCTATCTCTGGGCTGCAAAGGAAAATAAACTTATCCTCCTTACAGACAGCGAAAATCTCAGCAGAACAGCAGGTGAGCTTGATATAGTTTCCAGGAGTGTTGAGGATATTTGATAATGATGTAACGTCAAACAATATGTTTGAATGGATCCAGCCATCTTTCGTACATCTGAATGTAAACATTTCTTATTTTAATGGCGAGATCCAGGTCCAGGTAGGGGAAAAAATAGTAACGCTTCAAAACTTTCAATTTAACCATATTAATTCCATTTTTACGATTCTTCTTTAAAAGCTTACTTAATCTTTCGATACTAATCTTGTCAGTATTTTTTGGCAACTTTATTGAAAGTCCAACGGGAAGAAAAAAAATGGAATAATAATCCATATTACCCTTTACAGTGTGCACAATAATAGAAGATTCAAGTGCATCATATGGATGATAAAAGTAAACCTCTTTATTTCTTATTATGGCTATTCCTTCCCTGTTAATGATATACCGTTGGCTGAATTTTAATTCGGAGTGAATATACACTATGCCAACTGAACTAAAGCTCAACAGGAACAGTATGATTGCCAGGATGAGATAAAAGATGTTCGATGTGAATATGGATACTAATATGCTCAGAAAGGTGAAGAACAGCCCAAAAAGAAAACCTTCAATCTTATTTCTTCTTATTCCAGCTAAAAGTTTCTGAGATGGACTGAATTCCATTCCATCCGCTGTGAGACTGTTGATATCAATCAGCCGGTCCTCAGATGCCTGATAGTTCACTTCTTAACATCTCCATAATTCTATTCAAAATATAAACCGTAGAAAATAAACATTTTTAAAATTTTATATTCTGCTTGATTATATAATATTGAATCAGGAACCCTTATGATCTTATGATTTTGCAGATATATATTATTTAATTATTTATAAAACAGAAATAATTATATCAAATGAAACCCTGTTAATCTAATGCAATACCATGGAGGAATCAGCGAATATGAAGAAGGAACAAGAAACACTGGATATGCCTATTATTTGTTCGGAGTGACTTTCCTGATTACTATTCTTTCTGCACTTACATATATATCGCTGTTGTCTGACTTGAGCCTGCTAATAGGTATCATCGGATTCGTAATATTATATGTTTCAAGAAAATCACTTCAACATGACCTGAGAAGGAACATGATGTATGGTGTGGCAATTTATATAATATTTGCATTGATTGTAATCTTTGGAATAACAATATACGTTGTTTCCCAAACCGTTTCATTGATTTCAGTCTACCCTAGCGGTGTTTATCCTGATGGCACCTTATCATCATTCATCATAGGTGGTATTATCATAGCAATTGTTCCGTCTTTTCTATATTTCATTTCATATTATTTAATGAATAAATTTATGTTCAGGAATGGCAGATCAGCATTTCTTATTCTAATGATCCTTTTATCTTTTATTTTTATCCTGGTAAGTGCCCTTGGAGAAATATCAATTATTTACTCAGGCATTTACACTACTACAAGTCTAGACAATGCAGTAATAACACTGAATATTATCAAGACCCATCCTTTCAATGTCTACACGGTCCTGTCGGTCCTTGGGTCAGCCATCCTGATAGCTATATACTTTTATAGCGGACATGAGATGGTGACAAATCCAAAAAATTATATGTTTTCCCTCGGTGATGATCAAATTGCTGGTACAGATTCAACAGAATATTGATATCCTAATCAACAATACTTTCTACTTGATTCAATTATTTTAAGCATAACCCCAGAATTCCTTCATCCAGTTCTATTTATCAATACGATGACTGCATTTTTATCAACTGTATTATCAAATAAAACCTTACCAGGTTTTTCCTGGTATTTTTGAACAATGAACAAATAAGACTGCAAAACATGATAGAATCGCACTTTCTTAATGTAAAGCAAAATACTCTGTGCTTTCTTTCCTGAATTCATTCATTTTTTCCATGTGATCTTCATATTTCATCCCTCCCATAAGGAAATCTTCATTGACCTGATTCTTGCATTCATCAATCAATTTCCTGTCCAGTGATGAAATCATTATTGATGGTCCTGTATCTGCGTTGAAAAATATACCTTCATTCTTTGACTGAAATGCCATTATCTTAGATAGTAATTCCATGCTTTCTCCAGTCTGTGCTAGCATACCTGATGAGAGGAGAACTGAATGAAGGTTTAAAGAATCCTTCTGGCCCCTGTTTATAAGGAATGATGAACTGAAATCATCATCCATTGCCAGCCTAACTGCACTCATCTTATCATATATCCACGAGTCATAGAAAATTGAGCTCTTGACGTTGTTATGTGCCTGGTCCGTTTTAATGGCATTCTTTTTGGGAAAGATCCCATAATAAATATCCTTTGGATTATCCCTTATCCTTACTGCAAAAGATTGCTCAGCGTTAATTTTTGGATATGATAGCCAGATCGATAATCCTTCTATACTGGCCCTTGTACCAGATCCAGAAACAAGCCTTGCAAACCGTGAAGTAAGATGATCCATTGTTTCCTTTTTCTCATTAAAGATGTTGTTGATCAATGATCTTGATGCCGCTGAAGCAACAGCAGATGATTCACTCATCCCCTTTGCTTCTGAGTATTTCCGGTATCTATTCATATAGAATTGAAAACTACCATCTATTCCAAATCTTTTCTTAAATTTCTGAAGGGCTGATCTTGCTTTATTACTATAGTTATCATTTGTGATTCCGTCTAGAATAACTGAGTCAGACTTTC
Organism: Thermoplasmatales archaeon; assembly: GCA_027310185.1. GTDB lineage: Archaea > Thermoplasmatota > Thermoplasmata > Thermoplasmatales > Thermoplasmataceae > Cuniculiplasma. The sequence continues at coordinate 177,345 of DAIDBH010000019.1, read as the reverse complement.
CTGATTTCTCGTATCTGCATGAAGAAAGACAGTAAGAAAAATCAGTGTTAAATGATATGGATGGATTGAAAGCTATTTTTTCATCAGAGTCATAATATCCAAGAAATTTCTCAAATGCCTTTATTGGATAGCTTATTCCATAGGATATCTTTCCATCCTCCATGGACGGCTCAGGATAATCGATCTGCTGGTACAGACCTTCACTTTCAAGATCAGACTTAATGCTCTCCCCCATGGTAAAGACTTTATTTATATCCATAATTTACAGTTAAAGCTATTTCAAAATAGTATTAAAGTACTTGGCTGATTATTCCGGGCCATTATTTAATTTAAATATTTTCAGTCTAATCCTAAGGATATAAAGGTTATATTAACTAATACTTTCTACATTTTAAAAATTATGGTCTACTTGACCTACATAAGAAAAAAACGTTCATAGTCTATTTTACTATTCCAGCACTGTTCAGAAGGGTTCATAAGCGAGGTACGGCATTCATTATGTTGTTGTTTGAGCATCAAAATTTATATTGTCGCGAAATTTCGTGATGTAATGATCCATGGAACGGTTAAAAGAAATTCAAGAATGGTACAGCTACACTGTTTAAATGAAGCCATTCAGAGGTAATACTATAATGGTCGCTTTATGTGAATTTAAACCGTACTATTTTCGTGATAATATTGAAAAATGCGTGTCTCCTCCATTCGATTCAATTTCCGGGCCCGTTGAATCTCAATTGAAGTCATTCCCTTTCAATATAACTCATCTCACCTTGCCAGAGGGTGAATCAAAAGGGTCAGTATTAATATCGCAATGGATAGATTTGGGGATACTTAAGAGGAACGAAGAAGCGGGAATGATATTAATACGTCAGCAGACTGTAATTAGAGGAAGTATGTTAGACAGATATGGAATAATATCACTGGTAGACATAAACCCTGAAGATGGGATGGTTCAGCCTCATGAAAAAACATTCCCAAGTAAAGTCTCTGAGAGAGTAAAAGTGCTGAACGATGCAGATGCTCAGCTTGAACCAATTTTTCTTGCAGTTAATAACGAATTGTTTGATCAGAAATTACGTTCTTTATCCAGCAAGCTCAAACCGTGGTTAAAATTTACCGATACAGAAGGCGTAAAATATGAAATTTCCTTTATACCGTTGAATGAATCTCAGATTATTTCCGGGATTCTTATGAAAGATGTTGCCATTGTTGCAGATGGCCATCACAGACTGGCGGCCTCAAAACAGATTGCCAGGTCATCCAATGAGGTTTCCTCTGCTTTCTGGTCCTCCATTATGGCATATACAACAAGCATGAATTCAGATTCCCTGCTGGTTGATGGCATCCATAGGGTCCTGAAATGCAAAATTGAAGAAGACAAGTTAGCAAAACTCAAGTCAGTATGCAGGGTTCTCCCAGAAGATGCAACTAATTTACAGGAGGAAGATATAATAATATTAAGTCAAGGGGAGAAATTGGCCATAGACAGGGAGAAAGCAGATAGAAGAGAACTATCTGCAATTTCTGACATCCATCTCCTTGAAGATTCACTTCTCAGGGATATACTCGGGTTATCAGAAGAGGATTTAGACAAAATGATATATTACACTCACGATCTGGGAGAATGCAAGAGGCTAGTAAATTCGGGGCAGGCGTCCATGGCTTTCATCATGCCTCCGTGGAAGAAAGATAGGCTGTACAGTCTTATATTAGATATAGGCTATCTACCACAGAAATCTACATATTTTTTTCCAAAGGTCTGCTCTGGCATAGTAATGAACATCAATAGGACAATTTAAAGAAATGATAGTATATTTCGTCATTCTGAATTCTTTTCATAACATAGAGAATATATACCCGGGCACCAATCTCCAAAAATGAAAGGAGTTCCAGTGAAGAAAAGGGTTCTTATATGTGATAAAGTAGATAGTCTCATGATCGACGAACTAAAGTCCGGAGAATTTGAAGTAAGCTATAAGCCTGAAATAAGTCCAGAGGAATTGGCGGATTCCATTTCTGATTATGAAATTGTTGTTTTAAGGAGTAGAACAAAATTGACTCAGGAAATTCTTGAGAAGGCAATCAACCTCAAAATTATTGCTAGAGCTGGAATTGGTGTTGATAATATTGACATGAAATATGCAAAAACAAGGAACATACAGGTTATAACTGCTGCAGGTTCTTCCACCAATTCTGTAGCAGAACTTAACGTTGCCCTGGCCATATCCCTTGCACGGGATATTGTCAGGCTGGATTTAAATTCAAAAAAGGGTATCTGGAAAAAGGAGACGGGTGTTGAACTTTACGGAAAAACGGCAGGTATAATAGGTTTCGGGAGGATTGGACTCAGTACTGCTAAAATACTGAGAACCATTGGGATGAATATTCTGGCCTACGATGTCTTTGAGAACGCTGATTCCATTAAGGAAGTGTCTGGAAAGTATGTACCATTGAACGAACTGCTTGCCAGGTCAGACTTCATCTTTATCCTGGTCACCCTTACGGAATCTTCCACAAAAATAATTGGTGATGAACAGATGAAAATGATCAGGGAAGGTGCATTTCTAATCAATACTAGCAGGTCAGAGGTAATTGATGGGAAGGCTCTTTTGAATTCAATGGATAAGGGTAGGATCAGGGGATATGCAACCGATGTACTATGGAATGAACCTCCCGTTGAACAGTGGGAAAAAGATTTTATTTCACGGCCAAACGTCATTGTGATGCCACACATTGGAGCTCAGACTGTTGAGGCCCAGAAACGTGTCGCGCAGTACACATTGAATAATCTCTTCAACAAGATCAAGGAGATGGGAATATGATGTTGATACCTGGACCTGTAGAGGTATCTGAAAACACGAAGGAAGCATCCAAGCTTGTGATCAACCATAGATCTGAAAAATTCCGTAGCATAGTAAAGAATTCCGAGAGTCTCCTTAATAAATTTTCAGATTCCACTCATTCCATAATGACAACCGGCTCAGGGACACTAGCAGTAGAATCCATGATTTATTCCTTTACCAGGCCTAAGGAACAGGTAATTGCAGTGTCATTCGGTGAATTCGGGAACAGGCTAATTGAAAGCGCCGAGAGAAGAGGGCTTATGGTTCATAAGATCAGTAAATCCATTAACGAGCACATAAGTGCTGGAGAAATAAGTGATTTTGTATCAAATCATAAGCAGATAAGCTCGATTTTCATGGTTCATAATGAGACAGGAAATGGAACAGCAATAAAAAATCTAAAGGAACTGGTCAGGGAGAGTAAGGAAAATGGGTTAAAGGTTCTCGTTGATGCCGTATCAAGTTTTGGTGGATTGCCAGTAAAGGTCAATGACTGGGGAATTGATGTGATGGCATCCTGCAGCCAGAAAGGTCTTGCATCTGTGCCCGGTATCGGCATTGTTTTTGTTGGAAAGGAAGCAAGCGAATCTCTAAATTCGAGCCCGGACATTCCAAAGTACCTTGATGCTAAGATAGGAATTGATTTTCTAAAAAAAGGAGAAACCGCTTTTACTCCATCAACAGGAGCATTCAATGCCTTATATAATGCCCTCATGGAACTGGAAAATGAAACAATTGAAGGTAGAAATATACGCCACGCCAGAATTGCACAGCTTCTGAGAAGAAAAATTATTGAATCCGGTGCAAAAGTCTATGGAAACGATTCAAATTATTCAGACACTGTTATAGCATTTGAGCCGACTATTCACGCAGCCAAACTGAAAGCTGAGCTGATGAAGCAGAATATTGAGGTGGCTAATGGAATGGGTGAGCTAAATGGAAAAATTTTAAGGATAGGTAATATGGGAATAGTATCTGAAAAAATTGCATTGGAATTCGTTGACAGATACCAGAAAATCGTTTCAGAGGACATATCCATATAATATTATATTTTATTTCACTTATCCGGCAATTATTTTCGACGAATAGATTGATTGCCTGTTATTAGGTAATTTTAAGAAGAACTAATCTTTGAGACCATTATTTTCAGGATGAAGCTTTTTAATACTGATAAGAGTCAGCAAGACCCCTAAAACTAAAAAGATCCCAAGAGATATATATGCAGGAATGAACAGTTTATCATAAATATCTGAAATGCAATTATCTATCCCAAACAATATGAAAAATATGACAGCCCTCATGTCTATATCTTCACGACCTCTTGAAATGACGGAATACAGACCTATTATTATGGCTGCAGTGACGAACCAGCCCACAAAATTAGACCATGGGTCTCCGAAATACTGCGTTTTTGATATCCATATCCATAGATGACCTGAGTACCTTGGATCAAAGGATAGATCAATAGCCACCATCAGTATGGGCATAAGCAATTTGCCACCTGCCCGGTATGAGTAAAAACTCAGGGAAGCCCATAGAAGTGGAATAAATATTGGAAGTTGCCCTATCTTTGGACCCAGTTCTCCCGTATACACATATTTACCAAAGGGTATTCCTGTATTCAGGCTGAGTAATTCCAGTAATGAACCAACTACAGCTGCAATCATGAAAAAGTAAACAGACCTTCTACCTCCAATGATCAGGACAGAAGAAATAGCATAAACAATAATGAGCAGTATGGACACTGCTAATGAACTGAATATTGCATCATTCTTAAGAATAGGTAATTGCCCTATGAAAAGATAAGCAATATAAATGAACGAAGCAATCCAGGCAAGGTCACTTTTCTTCAATTATATCGCATATGGCTATATCTATAAAAAGCTATTGAAGACATGAACTAATACATCAAAATTGCATCTCCAGGTGTAATGAAATAACTATTTAATCAGATTGTGTATTTCTAATCATGGAAGTTCAGGATGAAATTAAAATGGAGAATGAACTCAAAAAATTAGGTTTCAGTGAATTTTCGATCAGGGTTCTTATGGAAGTTTATAAAATACCTGTTGGAGAGACCAGGACATATTCGCAAATAGCGGAGTTAATAGGTCATAAAAATGCGGGCAGGGCGGTAGGGAGTGTTGTAAGGAAAAATCCCTTTGCCCCGGTTATACCATGTCACAGGGTAATAAGGAAGGATGGAAGGCTTGGGAACTATTCTGGAGAAGGTGGAACGGAAAGGAAAAGAAAAATGCTAATGGAAGAAGGCATAAATGTAAGTGAATTGAAGTGAACTCACTGGCCATTCCCAGTGAAATAAAAGGGAATAGAAGATTAAATTGGCATTGAATTCATTTGATACATTTTCAGTTTTCTGAAAAGTTCCAGTGAATTATAGGATAACTCTTTTGTAACCCCGGAAAATTATGGATGAGTATCTACCGTTAATTCATAAATCACATTTGCAATTTTTATAGCGATCCTAGGTGAACTGCCTGCAGTATAATTTCTCGTAAACAGGTCCATTTGGCAATAGAATACTCCTGTAAATACAGATTGATTTGAAAGTTATATTTCCAACGTCAAGGTCCACAGAATCAACTTTTATTGGATTATTATTCTTCCCATATCTGCCTACGGTAACATGAGGTAGGAATCTTTGATTTGTTTTAAAATCTGAGGAGAATGAATTCTGTACCATTGCATTCAGAGCTAGTATTTCAGGGCAGTCTAATGAAATGACAACAACCCTTGGTCTGGATCCTTCAGGAAGGTTTCTAATGGAATCTATTCTGCAATTAATTACCTTGAACTCCAGCATTCTAAGTTTTTTTATTGCCATATTCTTCTGGTTCTCAGTAACTTCAGAAAGAAAGAGGTAAGTGAGATGGAGATTCCTCAAAGGAACTGTTTTTATTTCATTAAAAGCAGACAATGATTTTATGAGATTCAGGAAATCATCCGTGTTATCTACTGGGGATCCAACAAAAGACCTCATTACTTATCATCCTGTTCATGTTTATTATTATTTCCTGTCCCTTCTGCATACACTGTCGCGTCAACAGAAATTGACTCCTCATTCCCCTTGCCTGACCTGAAAGTTGAAACCATTGCTGCAAGAATGCTGATTCCAGCGGCAAAATAAAAAACAATACTCAGTGATGACATGAACGGTTTCGCAAATACTTCTGAGAACCATGTATTTCCCTCAATTAGTGAAATTGTTGAAGCTGGAATGTTTCCAGTCGATACGATGAAAGATTTAACAGGATTTATACCAAGAAAGGAACCAAATATGGCAACGGTGGGTGGCATTGCGCTAAGTGTCTTATCCAGCTCGTTTGCACCCAGATTGTTTAATGCAGCTGTTATTGAAGTAGGAAGACTTGAGGAAACACCAGCAATAAGTATACTGAAGAATACACCCATGCTTGCCACATATCCAGTATTTCTCATGTTGTTGAGGGTACCTGAGGCAGAACCTCTTTCATGTGGGGGAACTGTGGACATGACAGATGCAATATTGGGAGAATTGAAGAACCCGTAACCCATTCCAAATATCACAAGAAGAATCATCATTTGATAGTAGGGGAAATTGTAGGATAGAAATGATAGAAGGATAAGGGATATTCCACTTAATAACAGGCCGACCACTATTAGCCATTTTGCGCCGGACCTATCGGATAAGCGGCCTGCAATTATACCGAAAATTCCCATGCTAACGGTTAATGGCAGCATGTAGATACCTGCCCAGAGTGGTGTGATAGAAAAACTGTATCCATGAAGTGGAAGCCATATTCCCTGAAATAAAAGGGTAAGCATGTAGAGAAGGCCCATCATTCCCATAGCTGATATGAAGCCAGTAAATGATCCAATGGCAAAGTTCCTGTTCCTGAAGAGATGTATGTTAAGCATTGGATTTGTGGTTCTCCCTTCCCACAGTATGAATAAAGCAATAATAATCGATCCTGATACAAGTGAAAGAATAACCAGGGGGTTTCCCCACCCCATGGGTGAGAGCTTGTATGGAGTTATACCGTATGTAACACCAATAAGAAGTATCACGAAGCCAGAAGCCATAAGAATATTACCCACAATATCTATTTTCTGCTTCTTTCTTGAAGAAGTTTCCCTCAATTTAAGGTAGGACCAGGCCGTGCCAAAAATTCCAAGTGGAACGCTGATCAGAAACACATCCCTCCAGTATATTACTGAAAGAATACCTCCTATTACGATGCCGATACTCACACCTGAAACAGAGGCGACGCTATTTATGGATATGGCAAATCCTCGTTCAGATTCCTTGAAATTATCAGTGATAATTGCAAAGCTGTTTGCCATTATAAATGAACCGCCTACAGCCTGAATGATACGAAATATAATTATCTCAATTGCACCTGTATCCCCAGTATTTGGGGTGAGGTATAACAGGAGGGAACCAATTGTGAATATGAGGAATCCAAGATTAAATAATCTTACTCTCCCAAACATATCTGAAAGTTTTCCTACAGTGAGTAGCAGAACCGATACAACTATCATGTAGCTCATTATTACCCACAGCAGGTATGGAAAAGCGTCAGCTGACAGTGGGCTGAGATGAATTCCACGGAATATGGGCGGTAATGCAACAATGATTATGCTTGTGTTTATTGTTGCAACAAGTTGTCCCAGAGTGGTGTTGGAAAGTGCTATCCACTTCTGTTCTACCATAATTCTGAATTAAGGTCATTTATAATAAATTTATTACAAAAATATTTAGTACAAAACTATTGTTTCAAATGAATCCGCTTTTTTATCCCATCCCGGTCAGCATAATGATTATATCTCCTGAAGAGATTTTATGCAGAAAGCATTATGAAGCATGCCAGTCAAAATGAGCTTGAAGATCTGTATGATCTAATAAGCAGGGTAAGAACAATTCCAGGAATAAAGGAGAGGACATTATATCATTTCTATTTCAAAAATAAGGGTATCCTTCATTTTCATTCTGATGCTGGTTCTATCTATGCGGATGTCGGTAATGAGAGAATATTATTAGGTATGACTGGTCAAATGGAAAGCAATGCGAAGGAAATGGTTTATGAGATGGTAATTAACTTAAGCAGGGCACGTGAATCTTAGGATTTCAGAATGGAATGATCTGAATATTAAATCGTAATCCGCAATAATTTCACTATTCCATATGTTTACTATGATCTGGATTTAGATATGCAATCCTTTTAATCATTGATGCAATAATACCATGTGAAAATGCCAAATGCCAAGCAGGTTGTAACAATTCTTATAGTGATAATATTTCTCGGGGCGGGTGTGTCATTTCTTGCTGCGCTTATCTGATCAGAAATAGTTCATGATTAATAGGTTATAAGCCCTGGAATATTGAGCCATATGATCTATTTTAACACTCTCACATAACCCTAAGAACGGCAAAACCATCATATCCCTTCGAACCGACTGTTTGTATTACCGTTCCATCGACTCTTTCCTCAATTTCAAGATGATCGTAGAGTCTTCTTATACCTGCATTATCATCACTCCTGTCATTGGGATCAATTATATCTCCGTTCCAGACCATATTATCTATGAAGATTAGTGTTCCTGGATGAGACAGTTCCATGGCTCTTTCGAAATAATGAAGGTAGGGTTTCTTGTCTGCATCAATAAGGATGAAGTCAAATGGCTGTACATGTTCCCTAATCATATTATTCAGCGAATCTATTGCATCTCCAACCATTATGTTTACGTTGTCGCCATAACCTGCCTTTATGAAGTTTTCATTTGCCACTTTTGCATGTTTCTCACTTTTTTCTAGCCCAATTAACTGGCCATTCCTCATGCCAGAGAGGATCCACAGTCCACTGAATCCTCCAAGAACTCCAATTTCTAAAGACCTCTTTGCATTGATCGACCTGACAAGGATAGACATTAATTTTCCCTCAGGTGCCTGAACATTTATTGGTGGTAGACCTTCTTTCTGGCTTACATCAAGTGTATCAGCGAAGAATAGTGATGGTTTCACCACTTTTCTGTTAATATATTCCTCCACATCTTCCCATTTCTTTTCATCTGACATAGACAAACATTCGTAAAGTTATATTTAATGTTTCTTACTATATATTACACAAGCTTGAAAATTGTTTAATTTTTTGATTTTAATCTAACTAATAGTTAGATAGCATATTTAATATAGTAACAAATAGTTAACTTATGTTAATTATTATATACCTATTTACAATAACCTGTTGTGAACATCAAGAACATAGAGAAAGCATTTGAGGAATTAACCTATGAACTCATGCTCTATAGGGAAGAAGTGATGAGGAAGGAAAATATCTCATTTTCAGGATTCTTTGTTCTATCCAATCTTTCAAGGGCAGGAAAGATGAAATCCTCTGACCTTGCCACACTACTTGGAGTAACGAAACCTTCCATATCTCATATAATTGACAATCTTGAAAGCAAAGGGCTTGTTGAGAGAGAATATGGCATTGTTGACAGGAGAGCTATTTATATAGACCTGTCAACGAAAGGTAAGGAAACCCTTGAAAGACTGTATAATGTAAAGTCCATGGCCCTGAAGACTATGGGAGAAATGGATCAGGAAAGCATTGCAGGTTTCCTGAAATTTATAAACAGACTGGCGAAAAGTGTTCATGATATTAGAGAGGAGAGTGATTAATAGTGGAAAATGAGCTATATGATAAGAAATATGCAAATTTTGTGATGATTTTACTTGCGATGATAATTGTCGCAGTAATGTATGTGGAAGGAATGTTAACTCCTTCACTTCCTTCAATTGCAGAGGGTTTTGGCGTAACAGTTGGCCAGGTAAGCCTGGTTCTATCTACCTATCTTATCACAGGTGTTGCCCTCAGTCCAATTGTAGGAAAACTCGGGGATATATATGGAAAGAAGAAGATGATGGGCATAGTGATGCTGATCTATGCAGCAGCAGTATCTGTAACAGGCTTCTCACCAAACTTCACTTTCATGGTAATTTCAAGGGCAGTACAGGGTGTTGGTCTAACCATAATGCCTCTGGGCATGGCTCTCATAAGAGAAGAATTTCCCAGGGACATGGTACCGAAGGCCCAGGCACTGATCAGTGGAATGTTTGGGGCAGGATTTGCCATAAGCCTTCCACTCGGCTCTTTAATATCAGATACTTATGGATGGAGATGGACTTATCATACTGCCATACCATTCATAGTGATCCTTGCCATACTTACAATAGTTAAGGTTAGGGAATCAAAATACAGGAGGCCAGAAGTAAAGGTGGATTACGTTGGTGCCATTGCCCTTGCCACTCCACTCACTCTTATAGTTCTCGCACTTTCTGAAGGTTCTGAGTGGGGATGGACCTCACCGTTAACACTTGGAATGTCAATCCTTGGAGTATTCCTCTTTGTTCCCATGTTCCTCTATGAAGCGAGGTATCACAGAAAGGGAGGTGAAGCCATATTTGATCTTCAACTTCTTTCAAACAGGAATGTACTGGTTACAAATGTTACACTTACAATAGCAGGCCTGGGAATGTATCTTTCAATGCAGGCACTCTCATACAAGTTTGAAACCCCAGCACCATATGGATTCGGGCTATCAATCCTGGATACCGGTATTTCCATGGTATCCTTCGCACTGGGCATGATTGTGTTCTCAATCATAACAGGAAAGGTAATTTCAAGATTTGGAATCAAGCCCCTGGCTATTATAGGTTCCATTGTTTCTGGCATAGGGTTCTTCCTGCTGGCAATGGCTCCTGGATATGACATGACACTGGTAGATGAATTCATCATAGGATCTGGTATGTCCGTCATGAATGCCTCATTGATCAATCTTCTTGTTCTTTCTGTTGAGGCAAAGAATATGGGGCTTGCAACCTCAATGAACAGTACCTTCAGGTATCTTGGAAGCAGTGTAGGTGCCCCAATAGCTGGAGCTGTACTATCAGCATTTGTAGTTACGACTGTTGTTAGCAGCACGGTTAATTTCTCCTTCCCTACCAACACTGCCTATTTCTATGCATTCCTCATTGGAGGCGTTTCATTCCTGATCTCTGCAGTTCTGGTAATATTCGCAAAGGAGATACTCGGAAAAAGGTCAGTTGGAACTGAGGTAGCAGAGGGACTCAAGCCTGAAGTGAAGGGAGATGTAGGGCTTCTAGAAGGTTCAGGGCAAACAGAGTGAAAAGAAATTTCCTTCCTCTATTTTTTTAAAATTCCCTCAAATAACTTATTAGTTCTGGAATTGAATCAAGGTACAGATAATCTATGCCAAAATGTCCGCCTTCATACGTTTGACTGACATGATCAACGGAATGTGTCGAAAGGATCCTGCTAAGACCTTCTATACCAAGATTCAGAGAGAATTCATCATTTTTTCCTGTTTGCAGGATTATCTTCTTTTCCTTCAATTTTTCAAAATGATCATATACATTTACAAGTGGATCAAAAGCTTTCCATCTGAACCAGATATTGCTCTTTATTTCTCCCGTATTCACATTGAATGGCAGTGAGATTTTTTTCTGCTCTCCATTATCTGGTGAATAAAAGGCTGCCATTGCTATGATGTTCATAGTATTCAATTCCTGCATGGTATGAAAATCCTTTTCCTTGAATTGCCTTATTATTTCAGATAGTCCATTGTTCCTGATCATCCTGATCGCATCAGGAAAATCTCGTATGTAAGAATATTCGAAACCGCAATCTCCAGATACATTGATAAACCCCTGGAACTTTTCTGGATTCCTAATTGTCAGATTATATGCTCCAAAGCCTCCGGATGATTTCCCAAACAATCCAGTGTTCCTGATTCCATATCTTGTTTCAAGGTAGCCCATCACATCATTTACTATGTAATCTTCATAATTTCCTACAGCAATTGAATTGAGGTACTGGTTTCCACCCAGTGATGTCATTGATTCGGGTAAAGCTATGATAAACGAATCTACCCTATCATGATTTATGATCTTGTTTAGGACACCCATGAAGTCTATAGAAGTGAAACTTCGGTTGAAGAAGCTTGTTGAGGAACCAAAGAATCCTGCGAGGCCTATGAGTATGGGCGTAGTATCGTTAACATTATGCTCGATTATTGTGATTTTTCTCTTCCATGGGTCATTCAGGTAATTATTTTTAAGTGAAACTGCCTCTATTTCATCCTCAACCACTTTCATTGCCATTATAAACCAATATGTCAAGGATTAAAAATATTATCTTTCTATTTATTGAAAAATAATTTAAATATTTGGAGACTGTTTATCAAGTATTATATTGAGATCCTTCCCTATCCTTTTCTTAAGCAGTAGCGAATTCAACACGACAGAAGTTGAACTCAGACCCATGGCAAGTGCACTGAGTATGGGTAAAAATGAGTATATGCCAAGGGAAAAAACAGGCACAAGAATACCGGCGGCTATGGGAATCAGAATTGTATTATACCCTATTGCCCAGCCTATGTTCTGCCTGACCTTTGACACAGTATCCCTTGAGATCACTATGGAAGCGGGAACATTTGTAAGATCATCGTTGATGAGAATGATATCTCCCGCATCCTTTGCAATATCACTTCCTGAAGACATGGCAAAACCTGCATCTGCTGTTTCCAGCGCAATGGAATCATTTATTCCATCTCCAACGAAGACTACATATTCATCCTTCTCCTGATAGCCTGTTATTACTCCTGATTTCTCTTCCGGTTTAAGCTCAGCATGTATGAGGTCTATACCAAGAAGTCCCGCTATACGCTCTGCTTCACCTATAGAATCGCCTGTTACCATGCCCACCTTAAGGCCAAGCTTCTTCAAGTTACTGACAGCCTTTCCTGCGGTTGTTCGAATATTGTAAGACAGTTTGATCTTTCCTATCTCCTCATCACCACGCCTGACAGAAACCGATGAAATACCTGAATCTTTGGCCCTTTTAACCTCAGTATTTATACCATTTATTTTACCTTCCACGCCGGATCCTGGAATCTCCATAAATCCATGGACCTCATTCAGTGGCATATTCTCCTTCATTGCATAGAGATATATTGCCCTACCAATTGGGTGGGTTGAGAATTTCTCCAGGGACGCCGCGATTGAAACAAGTTCTGAAGAATCAACGGATCCTGATGGTTCTATACTCAGAATTGATGGCTGCGATTCTGTAAGTGTACCGGTCTTGTCAAATAAAACTATTGTTGCCTTTGACATTCGTTCGATTGCCCCAGAATTCTTTATAACTATCCCATTCTGGGATGATACGCTGGAAGAAATGAGGAGTGTAATCGGTCCGGCAAGTCCTATTGCACAGGGACAGGCAATAACCACAACAGAAACAAATGCAAGGACAGCTATCTCAATGTCGAGTCCGTTGGAAACACTGGAGAGATAAAAGTACCAGAATAATCCAGATATGGTAGCTACTGTAAGAACAACCGGTACGAATACAGAAGCAAATGCATCAGCAACCTTCTGGATTTTCACCCTGCCAGAAATGGCTCCCTGAATGAGTTCATAAATTCTGTTTACAGTGCTGTCTGAAGACTTTTTAAGAACTTCTATATTTAGGGCTCCGTTTAGGTTTTTAGAACCTGAAAATACATTGCTATCCTTTGATACAAAAACCGGATCCTGTTCTCCTGTTACCATGCTCTGATCTATTTCTGATTCACCTGAACGAACCACCCCATCTACAGGAATTATTTCACCAGGCCTGACGATTAATAATTCCCCCACATCTACCTCATTTCTTGGCTTCACAACCTCTTCATTGTTGATTATGACATGAACCTTTTCAGGCATCATTTCAAGTAGCTTCGCAGCTGATCCATTAGCCCTCCTCTTGGATAGATTTTCTATGAATGTACCTGTAAGTATCAGGGTAATTATGAATGATGAAGCATCATAATATACAGAAGCTCCAGATATTGCATCTGGAAATATTGTTACAAATAGGGAAAAGAAGAAAGCTGTAAGTGTTCCAATCGCAATAAGAAGATCCATATTACTGCTTTTGTTCTTTATGGACTCAGCAGCCCCAGTATAGAAGTTGAGACCAGAATAGAACTGTACGGGTATTGCAAACAACAGCAGAAGATAATCCTTATACTGGAAATTTGAGGTCAAATACATTACAGCCATGATTATGATGGAGAAAACCCAGCCAACAGCGAGTTTGTGTTTCAATCTCGCGGCTTCTGCCTCTGGAGATTTGAATCGATCCATGCACGATTTTGAACAGAAATAATACCTTTTTCCATCTATATCTGAATAAAGCTGACTGTCTTCGGATACAAACATACCGCAGACAGGATCCGTAGGCACTGCTGATCGCCTATCTGCTATGCTTTAACGGGTTCTTGTCAAATTCCTTCTTGCAACTTTCACTGCAGAAATAGAATTTCTTTCCCTGGAATTCGCTTACATATTTGGTGTCTTCCTTCACTTTCATTCCACAAATTACATCTATTGCCATAGATACGTATTCCGGATGTTGATAAAAGCTTATTCTTCACATAATGTTTAAGTAATGAGTAGTAATTTTACATTATGAACAAAGATGCCAGGGAAATTGAGCAAAGAATGATAAATATACTCCGAAAAAATTCAAGGGCAAGCATACTTGAGGTGGCAGGTGAACTCAATATAAGCAGAATCACCGCAAGTAAAACTCTTGCAAATCTTGTTAACTCAGGAAAAATAACTCATTTTACAATATTTACAGAGGAAGATCAGAATGATCTTGTGATACTTCACGTTAAGTCTCTTCTAAACATGAATAAAGATCTAATGATAGAGCACTTTGAATTGATTGACGGATCATTTTTAGCTGTAATATATTATGAATCTCTGCCCATGCTTCAAGGAATTGAGGTCATCGATATTAAATTCGCAACTAGGAGGCAATTAAACAACACCGTCGGGAGAGTCATAAATGTCAGGTGTGATTACTGTGGAAAGCTAATGGAGAAGCCAACCGTGGTATTTGAACTGAATGGTAGGACAATGTATGCATGCTGCCCTAACTGTGAAAGAGATCTTAAAAAGAGGGAATCACTGAAAGTAGAGAGTTAATGATTCTGGATGATATTTAGTGATGGTGATCCGGCTGGATAAGGAGAAAGAGGTCAGAATTGGGAAGGGTAAAGTTCTGATACCCGAGTCAATTTCCAGGAATGCTGGTAATTTCTGGATTCTCATATATGTTACACATAAGAAGGGTCCATGTAAAGATGAGATATGCCAGATGATAGAGGAGGTAAATGCAATAGTATCTGAAGTCCCTCAAGACGGGATGGTAGAGATAAAAAACGATCTAAAGTTGAATATAGCTACTGACAGGTTCTTCCTGGATTCGGTGGACAGGGAAAGAAAAACCGTTCGTCTTTATAAGTCGTTCAGTGGGAAAATAAAAGTCAGAGGTTTTTAAGAACCTTTTTGGTAACTGTTCAGTTTTCCTTCAAAGTCTTTATAATATTAGATAAAATTATTACTCATGAAAGTTGGAAATATAGTACAGAAAAACTTCAAGTCCATAGACCAGAATGCAACCGTGTTTGATGCTGTCAGGATGATGAATGATAACGGATTGTACGGGCTTCTAGTTACCAATGGAGATAATCGCTATGTTGGTATAATCAGTGAGAGAAGTATAATCAACAGATTTGTTCTCAGGAACACGCCTGCTTCAGAGGTTCTTGTGAAATCAGTCATGAGAACACCAATACCCAGGGTGATGGCAGATGATGATGTTAAGGATGTTGCCAGTTTCCTTGCAAATAACGGTCTGAGCAGGTGTGCTGTTTTTGATAAAGATGATAAGCTGCTGGGAATAATTACAATAACTGATCTATCAAGACACCTTTCTGTACAGAGTGTATCTGAGGTCCTGCTGTCCCATAGAAGCAAGAAATTCAAATTCAGATGCCCCGTATGCATGGTTGGAACCATGGAGCCAGTATACAATGCAAAGGGAGAAATTACTGTCTTCAAGTGTAATAACGAAAAATGTGGTCATATGGAATAGGCTACGTGCCATATTTTAAGCAATAATTACTTTTTTTTATTATTATGAAAGGAAAACATTAAAGTCACCGGGAAAATATGGGATCATGTTCAGGATATATGCCTTGAATAAGGATCAAAAATCGCTGATAGATAAGGTTCTGTCAGATGACGTTATGGGAAGACAGACAGTTATCCAGAAGGATGGTTCAACACTCGGATATGATGAAAAGATCATCCTGGTTGTGGAGGGACAGGCAGAAATATTCCCAAAACTTGATAATTTATTTGAAAACATGGTAAAGCCACTGCCTGAAAAAGAAGCTTCTGTTGTCTACAAAAAGATCAAGGATGAAGAGGAAGCTGCACAGAGCGGTGTTGGATTCCTTTTCGGACCATGAATTTCAGAATTTATCTTCTCCCAGCCATTCAAGTTCTTTCGGAATGCCATTGTTTTTTGTTATTTCCTTAAGTACAAGTGCACTTGGCCGGATGTACCTCTGCTTGGTGGTATAGTCAACCTTTATCAATCCAAATTTCTTTGAATACCCACTACCCCATTCAAAGTTATCGGTGAGCGCCCAGTGGAGGTATCCATCAACATTTGCCCCATCACTTATGGCCCTTTCAAGATTTTTAAGATGGGATACAATATATCTGGACCTGAATCTGTCATTATCATCTGCCATTCCATTCTCGGTGATCATCATGGGAAGGCCGTAACGGTTATGATAACTCATTATAACATTATATATTCCCTCTGGATAGATTTCCCATCCTGTCTCGCTAACTGATCTTCCGTCAAGGGATTTCTCATAGGAAATCCATCCTGTATCATATCCCAGTCCCTTCACATTCTCATACCCGGACCCAGTTCTGATCACAACATTTCTGCTGTAATAATTGACACCGATCCAGTCAACCCTGTTTTCCAGATCTGGCCTCGAAGATTTACCATGGATGTGACCGATTTTCTCACATGCATCAACATACCAGTGGATATCACCGCGTATTAACGCATCAAAAAATGAATATCTCTGTTCATATTCAACTTCTTCCTTCAATCCTGGGTCCTTATTCTCAAAAGACTGAACATCTCCATTTGCATATATCACGCCAATCTCGCGGTTAGTGAACTGTTTCATTACATCATATGATCTGGCATGTGCTTCAACAAACCATTTCATCCTCATGTGATATGACTCAACCCTCTTATCCTGACTGCATGTCTTGAAGACCTCATTAGGTTCATTCATCGTTGCAAACCTGTCGGCGGTTGACCCGAAGTAATACGATATATAGGCAGCATACTTCACAAACTCAATAACGGAATTGCGGTTCAGGCAATTACCCAGTGCATTGTCATTTTTCCTGTCCCTTTTATCGGGGTCATTGACCCACAAAGGAAGCGACCAGTGAAAAAGGTTGATAACGAGATACCAGCCCCTCCTCTTTATGTCATTGAAAATATCAGTATAGTGTTGTAAAGCTTTCTTATCAGAGAGCTTGTCCAGTTCCCTTATGGTTGCCTCTGTGATGATAACTTCAGTAATATCTCCATTTTGTTCGCTGACATCTACTCTGACACTTTCTGTGGAGACAGGGAAGATTCTTGACCATTCTATACCTATTCTCGCTGCATTCATTCCAATGTATTGTGCAAGATCATGGTCCCTGGAATATAAATCCCAGTAGGCAACTCCATTCTCCGGTCTGTCTCCAGAAACGACGTGATTTTTAATGTTTTCAGGATCGTGACTCCATTTATACCAGTCTGTTTTTGTATCAGTATCACTGACACCCATTTCGAATTGAAATCCTGCTTCTGAAAAGCCAAATTTAAAATTTTTTGGAAACATTTGTTACCATTTTGAATTGTTATTTTAAGGTTTTTTTAAAGCCTATACTCTATTCTATAGTAATTCGGGTTTGATCTTCAGGAATAACATCCTCAACTTCTCAATTGAAGATGTTTTGCCACCAACTGAGTATTCTTCATTGCCTGACCTGATAAAAAAAGTATTTCTGACAAACGGGATCTTTTCTACTCTAAATATTTCACCATCGATTTCCCTGTAATCATCCTTGTAATAGCATTCAAGATGGGACGTGAGTTTAGCACCATTGTTAAGGTAATACTCAATTATATCACATGCAAGCCATATGGTCCGGAATCTGATGCAGTCATCATTTATCTGGTCAGTATATATATCGGCATATTTCCACAGGGACTGGTTGAAATAATACGAAATAACGTGAATGAAGTTATCCTCCTCAAAATATAGTGCTACATCGTCCTTTCGTTCCCTTGTCTCTATCTTCATTGTACAGCTTTTCCTGTCCGAGATCAAAACTTCAACAGGTTTTCCTGTCATAGTACGGATAAAACAGTTTCCCTCAATCCTTTCGGTTAGTCTTTGCCTCTGTTCCTTGAAAATGATTATGCACATTGTTACATTCGCGGCGCTTAATTTTTCTATGTATGGATAGAGCTCTTTGAATCTTTCGTAACTGGTAGATAGAATAAGCTCGTCTTCAGTATGAGAAATGAGGGAGGCCATTTTTTCAGTTACCTGCGTATTGCCTTCAAGCAGTGAAAGAAATGACCCATTACTTTGATTGTATATCCTCTTATTCTGGACAAAATGCTCAAGATTAAAACTATACGAATCTAGCCATTTTTTCTCTCTTTCCATAATGGTTGAAACAGGTATTGCCTTGTATGTTTTCCGCTTTCCAAAGCTGCTTTCAATGAAACCCTTTCTCTCCAGTGACCCAAATAAATCATAAACTCTCGGCTGTGGTATGCCTGTTTCCTTGACAATACTCGTGGAAGTCATTGGACCTCTCAGGATTAAAACTTCGTAAATTTTTATCTCGTAAGCCGTGAGGCCAAACTTAGATAGACCATCAAAAATTTTTTCCTCCACATTATCTCATGTTATTTCAGTTTATAAATATAATCGATTAATACTTAAAAACTAAACCAAAATATAAAAATATTGACTAGTTTTCGTCCTTGACCCAGTCAGGATATCTAATACAACGATAATAGTGGTTTTCATTTGGAATCTTCTTCAAAAGTGGATGAGTTAGTTCGCATTCATAGGTTTTGTAGGGACACCTTGTACTGAACTGGCATCCCTTGTAGTTCTCATTGTAATTAGATGGGTTACCTGTCAATCTTATTCCATTATATTTTTTTACACCTATTCGTGGTATACTCTTGAGAAGAAGATAATTATAAGGGTGAGCTGAAGAGTTAATCATGGATTCCCTATCTCCATATTCTGTTAATTCACCAGCGTACATCATCCCAAGCTGATCAGATATTTCGTAGAGAATAGATAAATCATGGGTGATCATTATCATTGTAAAGCCTTTTTTTCTCTGTATTTTTTTAAGATCCACGAGTATGTCATGTTCAACAAGGACGTCAAGCCCGGTAGTAGGTTCGTCCAGGATAACAAGTTCTGGAGAAAGAACAAGCGCCATGGCAATAACCGTTCTCTGTCTCATGCCTCCACTGAGTTCATGAGGATAGTTATGCAATATCTCCTGAGGGAGTCTGACCATCTTCAAAACATCCTGTACATTTTGCTCATATTCCACTAAATCCTTTCCGTGAGCCTCAAGAACATCTTTAAACTGGTCACCTATTCGCTTTACAGGGTTTAAGGCATTCATAGCAGCCTGTGGTATGAATGTCATATCAACGGCTCTAATTCGTCGCAATTCATGCTTTGGCATTTGCAGCAGGTCTTTACCTTTAAAAAAAACCTTACCTGACATAATTTCTCCCGGATATCTAAGCGAGTTATAGATCGATTGTGCAAAGGTACTCTTTCCAGACCCTGATTCACCAGCTATTCCAAATATGATACCCTCCTCTATGGACAAATTTAAGTCATTTATAATTATCGAAAAACCGTTTTCCCAGTGGTAGCCGACTGTTAGATTTTCAATCTGAATGGCATTTGACACTCAGTCCACCTCGATTTTCTTGAATGGATCTGGGGCAGCCTTTATCAACCTTCTCGTATACTCGTCAACGGGATTTTCAATTACCTGTTTTGTGTCTCCAGATTCTACAACTTTTCCCTTATTGAGAACATATATCCTGTCAGTGATCATGCTGACTGTGTTGAGATCATGAGTTATATAAATGATACTTATTCCCAGATTTTCCCTCAGAGAAAGGAGGAGTTCAAGTATTTCGATCCTCAAAGAAACATCAAGCATGGACACAGGCTCATCAGCAATCAGAACTTTAGGTTCAGTTGCCAGTGCCCTGGCCATGTATACTCTCTGTCTCTGTCCCCCGGAAATCTGATGAGGGAACTTGTCAAGGAACTGGGAAGGTGGATCAAGTTTTACCTGCGTCAGGAGTTCCTGGACCCTATCGTTCACGTTTCCCTTGTAATGATTTATTAACAGTGGTCTCTTTATATGCCACTCCACATTGTGGAATGGATCAAGTGATGCATATGGGTCCTGAAATACCATCTGTATATTTTTCCTGTAATTCTTAAGTCTTTTACCCTTGAACCCTGAAACATCCTCATTATCAAAAATAATCTTTCCTGATGTGGGTCTGTATAATAGTACCATTAACCTGGCCAGCGTACTCTTACCGCTTCCACTCGCTCCTACTATACCCAGAAGCTCCTTTTCTCTCAATTCCAAAGTCACATCATCCAGTGCTCTGACTATATCCCCTTTTGTAAGACTCTTCCTGACTGTAAATTCCTTTGTAACATCCTGAATTGTAAGCAAACTCATGTTTTCACCTTATTTTTCTTGATCTTGAAAACTCTCAACGCTGGATTTGCGATTTCATCCATTCCAAAGTTTAGTAATATAAATGAAAACATCAACACTGCAATAAGGATTGCCGGAGGCAATATCCACCACCATTCCCCAACCAAGTATGCCTCATTATTTATTGCCCAGTAAAGCATCGTTCCCCAGTTAACCTGCTGCAAGTTACCGACACCAAGATATTCAACAAATGTGAGTCCCATGGTACCATACATGGCTGTGAAGAAGAAATTTGATACAATTACAGGCATTATTGATTTGATAATTTGCCTGAAAATAATGCTCATTTTCTTTTCGCCAATAAGGATGGAAGATAGGATATAATCTCTCTTCGCAACAGAAAGAGTCACAGATCTGAAGGTCCTCGCCCCAAATGCCCAGCCTGTTACGACAAGAATTAGAATGGTAGGAAAATATCCAAGGTTCTGATGAATTCCCAGGAAGTATGCTCCAAAGAGCATGATAAGTAGTACACCTGGGATAACCAGGAACACATTCACTATGGCATTGATTACCTCGTTAGCTCCCTTCGATGCAAATCCAGATAAAACTCCAACGAAAACTGATATTAGTGTTCCAAGTATGCCAACTGAAAACCCAATAAGCAGCGTGGGAGCTGCACCTCCTATGAGTTGCGAGAACACGTCCTGACCATACCCTGTTGTACCAAGAAGGTGGGTGTACGATGGCGGAATACTTTTTTTGAATAGATAGGCAT
This sequence comes from Thermoplasmatales archaeon, assembly GCA_027310185.1. Lineage (GTDB taxonomy): Archaea > Thermoplasmatota > Thermoplasmata > Thermoplasmatales > Thermoplasmataceae > Cuniculiplasma. The sequence goes on along the minus strand of DAIDBH010000019.1, from coordinate 155,972 downwards.
TAGGAGGGTAAGGAGTATAAAAAATACCTATTACTGCAAAGATGATTATGGAAAGCAATAGAATAAAGCCTGCCTTTGCCTTATTATTTTGAAGAAGTACTCCAAGAGGCTTGATGAGTTTCAATAGTATATCAAATGCCCTGTTTTCTCTAAGATTGGAAATTATTCCCTCTTTCGTCTTATTTTCCTGAATATTACTCACCTTCCTGCTTTATTCTTGGGTCAAGGAATCCCAGTAGAATATCCACAATCAGATTTCCAACAAGAACTGCAATTATCACCATTAGGAATATTCCCTGCAACAAAGGATAATCAAGGTTATCTATGGCCGTAATCATGTACATTCCAACTCCAGGGTAAGAGAATATGGATTCCTCAATAATAACACCGCTTACAGATAATCCTATTGACATGGAGAAGCCGGTTAGATTTGGCAAAAGGGCATTCCTGTAAGCAATGCTTTTTATCTGGTAATCCTTCATACCTAAATTCTGGGAGAAGCTGATATAATCACTATTCACGTTTGGTATAATGTTATTCCTCATGCCAAGAACCCATCCGCCTAGTGACGTCAGGATTATGGTTGCTACAGGCAGGACTGCGTGATACAATGTACTGATAATGAATGGGATATTGAAACCCATGTTCACAGATTCGGAGTATGCTCCACCAATAGGGAATAACTTTCCATATACGGAGAATATGTCAAGCATAATAAATGCAAGAACGAAAGCAGGAAAAGCCGCCATGAACATGGAGAATAAATCAATTATCAGGTCTTTTCCAGTATTCCTATTGATACCAGCATATCTACCGAGCCTGTTACCGATGAAGAATGAAATAGTGACCGCAGATATTACCAGGAATAAAGTCCATGGTAATGCTTCAGCTAATATTGATGAAACTGGATCGGGATAAAAGGATATTGAAATACCAAGATTGCCATGAAATAGGTCATTAAGATAAGAAATATATTGCAAATAAATTGGCTTACTGGTTGAAATTCCATATTCAGCTTCTAGCTGGTGTAGATATGCAATATTGATCGTGCCTCCAGAGTCTTTCAACAAATCTTCATAAACGATTTCAGCGGGATCTCCTGGCATCAATCGTGGTAATACAAAGTTTAAAGTGAGAGCTCCAAAAAATACACTTACAAAAATTATAAGTCGTTTAATAATATATTTTACAGGTATAGCCGTTAAAATCACCAGGGAAGGAAATGATGTTTAATCATTTCTTTTCTTCTGCCTTTTGTTGACTAATGTAACTCCTGCGACTGCTGCAACTATTAATACAACAATTGCTACCCCTATATATTCGTAGGTAACAAAGGATGTTGTCTTTATTGCTTTTGCGTTTGTCAGCGGGTAAAGATGCAGAACAACCACTTCAGATGGGTGAGGATACCAAGGCATTGGGATCCAGAATGAGTTGTTCTGGTTTGGCCATCCTCCTATGGTGTTGTTCACATATTCATACCAGTCTCCAGAATATACGAGCGGAATTATTGGCATCTGGTTTAACATTACGTTAACCATTTCATTTGTGTATTTATCCTGAAGTGTCAGGTTACCAGTTAAGGTGAAATTTACATAAGCACTCATGAAATCTGTGCCTGTAGCATTCCATCTCTCCTCATTTACATATGCTGTCTGCCCTATAGGAGTTACACTTCCCACTAAGCCACTGTAATCATACCATGGGTTGGGACCGATACCTGAAACTGTATCTACAGCCATTTGATAGTTGCCATCGGCAATGTTACTAGCTAGATCACTGGCAGTTGGTGTTGTAGTAACAACTTTTAATCCAATAGCCTGCAGATCTGCGGCAATGATTGTTATGTCTGTATCCCAGTCAGAATATCCTGCGACTGACATCAGTGATATGGTAGGCACAAGAGTACCGTTTGAGTATTCAAGTTGTTTCTTGCTGTTAAGTTTAAATCCATGATCTTCAAGCAACGAAAGCGCTTTAGATGGATTAAATTGCGAAAGGGCATTAGCTTCGTTGAGGTTGGTCTTGTTGAGATAAGTAAGTTGTTGCTGCAGTATATTAGCTGCATTTGCAGGCTTTTCATAACCATATTCTCCAATCTGGCATATTGCGGTCCTGTTTATGGCCAGACTTATTGCCTGTCTGACATAACTTTCGTTCAAGAATGGAGATAGATCATTTACCATCATAGTCACTGGCTGTCCAGCTGGATACCAGTAATGATTAGTTTTTGGATTATTTTGTACAAAGAGAGAAGTCACATTGGGTTCAAAGACCGAGGCCCATTGTACTTTTCCCTCAGCAAGTGCAAGACTCAGAGCACTGTTACTTGTATAGTCAACATAAACTAATTTATCTATTCTTGGTAGTCCTTTCTGCCAGTAATGTGGATTCTTTACCAGGACAACCTTCTGTGGGCTGAAGCTAGAAAGTACATATGGCCCAGTTCCTATTGGATCAGTTACCACAGCACTCTGTGGATCTGGAGTTCCAGTACTGGTTGTCTGTTGTTCCCATGACTGATTTGTTGGCATAATGGCAGTACATCCGATATAAAAGAGATAGTTGGTTTGTGGAGTGTAAAATTTAAAAGATACTGAATAGAGACTTGGTGCACTTATATTCTCAACTGCCCCCCAGCCATTGACTGCCTTCTTTGCAATATCAAAAGTATAAACAACGTCATATGAGTTGAAAGGCTGCCCATTGGAGAAAGTTACATTGTGCCTTAGTGTCATGTTAAGATATAAACCACTTTTACTGAATGAATAGCCAGTTGCAAGCCATGGAATAACTGTTCCATTATACGTGTTTACCTGCAATAAGGGTTCATAAATCATTCCCATCATACCTGTAGGTTCTGTCCAAATGTTATATGGATTAAAATTGTCAGTGAACTCAGGCGTTGCGCCTGGTGAAAGATACAAAGTACTATTATTACCATTTGTACTCGAACTAGTTGCTGGTGTTCCCAGCAAATTAGTGTGATTTCCATTGCTTACCATGGAAAATACTGATAGCCCGGATAGCATCATAAGGGCACTTAATCCCAATGCAATCAGTATTTTTCTTTTTCTATAATTGTCATTCATAACGCTTACTAGTTGTAATTCCCTATTTAAATTTAATCTGTTTCCTCTTACTAACATATTTAGTAAAATCTTTAAAACCTGTAATTCATGGGGTTTTTATACTATTTTGCATCACCAGTTCTAATTTTAGTATTTAAATTATAACTTTATTTACGAAACACAATTTTATTGATAAAGTGCTTTACTCAATTTTTTTTATGCCTATCAAATCCTTAGATGGATAGAATTAAGTAACAAATTGGTATAGATCCGGAATGAAAATTGCATTTTGGCACCGAGATATTATACTCAGAACCATAGTAATTTTTCTTATATTGCTCTTCATAATTCCAATAATATCAGAATCATACCAAAATCCTGGTTTATATAGGAGTGTGTCGTCCTTGAACCCAGCTCAATCAGGATTGGATCTTTACGGAAAATCTATTCAGGTTGATTCCAGGGTTCCACTAGATTCTACAAATCCCGGTGAGGTAAATTGCACTCTGAACCTATTCAGTGAAAAGCTGACTAAAGGAAATATCTCAGGAGGATACAACGGTTTAGTTCCCACTTGTTCAGTCTTTGACAATTATGACAAGGAAATGTATGTGACCAATTGCTGTACAAATAATGTACTAAGCCTGAATTCAACAACTAACTCACCCGTTAACTGGTTCAGTGTCGGAGATGCACCACAGGCAATCACCTTTGATTCTAAAAATTCGGATGTATACGTTGCTAACAAAGGTTCTGCAAATGTAACAGTAATCAATACTGTAGAGAACCGGGTTGTCAGATCCATAAATGTAGGAAGTGGACCAGATTCACTTACATATGTGCCATCCAAAAATTATATCCTGGTTGCAAACTCATACTCGAATACACTATCTGTGATTAATGCTACCACAAATCAGGTTGTTGACACCATAATCACCAGTTCTCCTTCGGCAGTTGCCTTTGATTCTGGTAACAGTGAAATTTATGTTGCAAATTACGCTAAAAACAGTATAACAATATACAATCTAAATCTAACCGAGGAATTCGTGATTAACGTCGGACACGGTCCAGCAAAACTGGCTATCGATCCCAGCAGTCACAATCTTTTTGTCGTTAATGAGCAATCAAACAATATGAGTGTGGTGAGTACCATTTCAAATAAGATATTAAAAACAATATCTCTTGGCCTTACCCCATTCGGTATATCATATAATTCCAGGAATGGGAAGATCTATGTTGCTAACTTCTGTTCGGATAACGTATATATTGTAAATTCCTCCTCATACCTTATAACTAAAATTGTGAATGCTGGGTTAAATCCTTATGGTGTCACATACAACCCTTTCAACAACGAGGTCTATGTCATGAACGAATATAGTGCAAATATATCAATATTAAATCCATTAACTGAATCGGTAGTAAAATCAATAAGTACCGGGTCAGGCCCACAGGGCGGAACCTATGATCCGTACAACGGTTTTTATTACGTTTCTGATGCATTTTCAAATATTGTATATGTAATTAATTCTACAACAAACACCATATCAACTCGCATTGGCGTTGGAGTTGGACCATCCTCAGTTACCTTTGATGAATATAACAACAATTTATATGTCACAAACTACGACTCTAATAATATTTCTGTTATCAATTCTTCTACTCAGGCTGATGTTTTATCCATAAATGTAGGCTTTGGACCGTCAGCGGCATCTTATGATCCTATAAATCATGATATATATGTAGTAAATGAAAAGTCGAATAATCTTTCAATAATTAGTTCTAACGACAATAAGGTTATTGCGAACTTAAATATTGGGAAAAGTCCACTTTCAATAGCGTTTGACGAGGAAAATAAATACATATACACTGGCAATTTTGCCAGTGATAGTCTTTCGGTAATAAATACTTCCAGCAACAATGTTATTAAAAATGTTAGCGTTGGATCAGGACCACAGGGTGTTCTGTGCGATCCTTATAACAATGAGTTATACGTCATAAATTTTAATTCTGGAAATTTAGTAGTGTTAAATTCCACCACGAATGAGATCATTAAGAAAGTTTACATTGGTTCAGAACCAGAAGGAATTTGCTACGATCCCCAGAATGGTTATGTCTATATTGCAGATGAGGGCGATAATTCCATTGCAGTTGTAAATTCCATGAATAATGGAATTGTCGGTAGAATACCAGCAGGAAACTCCCCATTCAGGATTGGCTATGACTCCTTAAACAAACTACTCTATGTGAGCAATCTCAGGTCAGGGTCAATTTCCTTAATTTCCTCTTTTAACACCTCCCACATCATTCCCATAAATAAGGAACCAAAGACATCAGAAAATGACACAGTTATAATTGCCTCATTTGGAATAGGCATAGTGTTAATATCAGCTGCTGCTGGAATCATGATTAGACACAGGAAGAAAAGAAAATGAAGCTAAATGTGATATTTTTCCATGAATCGGGAATACCTTGAAAGAAGATCAGATGTTATGGATTTGGAACTTTTTTCCAGCGACCTCATAATATCGTCCTGATTGATCTCTCTGATCTCATTCCTATCGATGACCTCAGAAAATACTTCTTCAGCTGCCCTTTTGCAGATATATTTTATATCTGCTCCAGTGAATCCTTCTGACTTCCGTCCAAGTTCATCGTAATCAATTGTATCTGACACCTTGAGGTCCCTTAGAAAAGTCCTGAAAAGCTCTGATCTGGCAGTTTCATCTGGTGGGGGAACAAATATCTTCGTGTCAAATCTTTCAGGATTAAGCATGGCATCGTCAACATCCCAGGGGTTGTTTGTTGCAGCTATTATCATTATCTTCCCATCAAGCTGCTTCCTTATATCCGTCATTTGCCGCAACATCTCGGGAACGCCACGTTTCATATATGAAGAATTACTGCTCGTACGCCTTGTTGCGAGGGATTCAAATTCATCAAAGAATAATATTACGGGTTTGTTCGCCACTGCGCCCTGAAAGAGTGATCTTATATTCTTTTCGAATTCACCAAATTTATTATCAAGGATGTCTGAAGGTGTTATGGTAACTATTGGATACTGCACCTTATTAGAGATTGCCTGCGCAATACTTGTTTTTCCAGTTCCAGGTGGACCGAACAGGAGAATATTCCTTCCAGTAATCCCATACATCCTGGCTATTTCCTGATTCTCCCTGGCTTTAATGATCTGATTCATCACTATCTTCTTCACATCCGTAAGTCCAGCAATATCTTCAAATGATGTTGACGAAATTGCAGGATGGAGTCTCCTGAAATAGTCAGCAGAATCATTAACAGTCAATGATTTTCCTTCCTGAGCACTGGAGTCCCTGTGAGTAATATTTATGGAAGGGTTATTCCTGAATCCATCAATAACACTGATACACTGATCTGCAATCTTAAGGAACTCGATCCTTACTGTGTCATCCTTATTCTTCGAATTAGTAATTATGTCTTCAGCAAGAATTTTCAGTTAGAAATCTTCGCCTCTCTCTCACTGTCTGATTTTTTAATTCTTTCCAGTTTTTCTCTATAACTTTTCAGGCTTTCCGTTTCCTGCATATTATTCCTTCACATCTGTCTTATCCAGATCCCTGAGTTTATCTCTTAACTTTTTTTCCATTTCATCAACATTCACTTCTTCAACCTTTTCTTCATTCTTTGTGTTTGCATCTGGTTTCTTCTCTCTTCCACCTATGGAGTCAAGTTCAAAATTCAGGTTAAGACCAACGTCCTGCAACAATCCACCGAAAAGATCGCCCACACGTTCACTCTCATCCACTGCCTTATCAAGCTGTGATTCCATCTGGGACATCCACTGTGCATTGGCCTGACCCTTACCGATGGTTTTTACATATGTCTTCATTGTTTCTGCAAAGCTATTCATCAATGCGGACTGATCCTTCATCATTCCAATATCATCCACAATAAGAACAAAAGACCTTATTTTCGATGCCTGGACACGTAAATTTTTAGCCTTTTCCTCAAATGCCTGCTCAAGGCTCTTATTCCCTATTGTTCTTGCAGCCTCCTTCTGGGAGTCATATTTCTGTGCCATTGTATCACATTTTCCAGCATAATCCTCTGCTTTCTTCTTGAGTAGCTTGATGTTCATCTGGGTTTCAACTTCAAGCTCTTCCTTTGTTTTTCTGTTGAAAACACTCATGTCATATCACCTGCGGGTTTTCATCCTCGTTATCGCTGTCATCTTTTTCATTCTCTGAATCAGTTCTCACCTCATCTGGTTTGTTGAGCTTGCTCTCAGGTTCTGGCTTGACTGTTTTTCCAGTAAGCGTTTCGAAATACAGTTCAATATTATCCATATCTTCCATTATTCTTCCGTGATCATTGATTTCTTCCTTTATTGAATTCTGGAATTCTCTTATCATCTGGCGATTCTTGAGAGTTTTATCCAGTTTCTTCATGAACTTTGAATCTTTCGCGGACATCAACTCATTCACTGCCTGAAGCATAGACATGAATTTGTATTTCTCCTCCATGTGATTAAACTTTACAAGTTCGGCATTCAGGGAATCCTTTGCCCTTATTTTCTTGATCCTGTTCATTTCCTCGTTTTCATCTTCCATATGATCAATCAAATTCTGCAATTCTGCGATATGCTCCCTGGAAACATCGATCATGACGTACAATTCCTGAAGACTCTTTCCCACCACTTTCTTACCCTTTTTACCGAGGAATTTTTTATCGCCGTAGGAAGACCACAATCCAATAAATTTCTTCATTAATCCCTCTGATCTGGCTGAATCACCCCTGTAATATGCAAGACTCTCAATGAGGGACTGAAAATCATCATTTTTTCCCATAAATATCATCAGTTATTTGCGTATTCCTCCTTCCATTTATAATATTTTTTGCTCATTTCCTCATTTACCGCAGGCTTTATCTTGGACAGCGCAGCATCAAAGTCTTGTTTTGTTATCGGGTTAACTCTATAGGTTACCTTTTCAGAACCGCCTATAACCCTGTCCTTGTCTTCCATGATTCCCCTGTTTGTTCTCCTCAACATATTCCTTATCGCCTCAGAGCAAAGGTAAAATAGGTCCCGCCCTGAAAAACCGTCTGTACTATCTACGATATTGTCAAGAGATTCTTCCACCTGATAACCCTTTCCTGTTGTATGTATATTTATTATCTTTCTTCTTGTCTCAGCATCAGGCAACCCGATGTATATTCTCTTCTCAAACCTCGATAAGATAGCCTGGTCAAGTTCCCACGGTACATTTGTAGCAGCAACAGTCATTATAAAACTATCATCTGTAGAGAAGCCGTCAAGCTGTGACAGAAATTGTTGCAGAACGGCACCAGCATTCTTGTTCCCATCACCTCTCTGTCTCAGGAGTGATTCAATTTCATCGAGGAATACCACTGATGGTGCCTTCTCCTTCGCAACCGAGTAAAGTGCAGAAACTATCCTCTCGGAATCACCGACATAGCGGGAAATTAATTCCGAAACAGGCACATTGAAAAAGGTTGCATCTATATTTGAACTGATAGCCTTTGCAATGGTAGTCTTGCCAGTTCCCGGTGGACCGAATAATAATATGTTTCTCAGGTTTGGTACCTTAACATCAAGATCAGGTTGAGCCATGGAAAAAAAAACGGCCTCCTTGATAAGCTCCTTCTGCTCCTCCAAACCACCGATCTCAGACCACTTCACGTTAGAGTCACTGATGAGAGCAATTATCCTGCTCCTGAATTCCTGTTCCATCTGTCCTATAAGACCTTTGCTCGTCTTCCTGTTTTCAACCCTCTTTTCCTGTTTCTTCAGAGTATCAGGATTGGAATTAGAAATTTCTTCCTTCCTTTTCTCCCATGATTTTATCAGTGAATCATATGATACACTGTTCCCATCAAGTTTTTTCAGCATTTTTAGGTTACTTATAATTTTATCACACATTGTGATACTTTCCCTGATCTTCCCCTTCTCCTCCAGGGTAGTTTCCATCTTTATATCATCAGCTATTATCTTCTTTAAGCCTCCAATCTGCAGGTAGTCCGAATCCAATTATTTCACTCCCCTTTTACATCACCTTCTGTATCTTCTCCGGTGTTTTCTTCCACATCTGATTTCTTAACTTTTCCAGGCTTAAGTGAGTTATCATTCCTGTCCATTTCCTTGAACATCTCCATATACTTGCTACCCATGACAGAGGCACCCTGATCATCTTCAATTTGGAGGTCTCTTACTGTGTTCAGGAGATCATCCGTCTTCTGAAGGGCCACCTTACTTTTTGTTTTGGATTGAAGAATGTTCGTTTTAATTGCATTGGAATCAGTCCTCGAAATGATTGTATCTATACTGCTTGATGAAACGGAAGTCTTTGATTCCTTTACCTCCTGCATCAGCTCAATTCTCTTTGTATGGTTCATGATCTGGTTCTCATTGGAGTGAATTTTCCTTTCCAGTAACTCAAGTTCCTGTGCAATCTGAACTCTTTTTGAACCAGAAACCTTGCTACCCTCTTTCATTAGTGAATTAAACTTTTCCTGTTTTCTCTCATTATCCTTCTCTATAAGGGAAATCTCAGTCCTCGTCTGCTGAATCAAATTTTCAAGTTCATCGGGAGAAAGGCTTTCGAGACCTTTCGGTTTTCTACTATTAAATAAAGGCATATGATCATCAAATCAATTTAAATTAGAATAAAAGGTTTTCCTTTGTTTGACTGAAAAAGAAAAATTTCAAACGTAATCTAGTTGGATACAAGAATTTTCTCATCCTTTAAGATATCCGACTATAAAACCCACGATGAACAGTATCAGCGATATTGAAACCGCACCCAAATTGGAAAACGGGATTATCTTGTTAATATTTGCAATTATGTAATCTATGTGAGCTTTTACATCGTCATAGAATGTAGACAGGGAAGCTTTTGGCAATACTGAATAGTTGATGTATTCTGATAAGAGCACTGCAACTACTATAAGGATGACCGACCATACACCCTTCTTAATTCCCAATCCAAACAGTAATCCATCTATGAATATTAGTGCCAGTTCAACCAGCGGATTACTTAGAACCGATGACAGAGTAAGGGAACCTGTCGAGCTCGTAGCCGTCATTGTGGCAACGCTAAGCATTCCTAATAAATCCATAATAGTATATATTGTCAGACTTTAAATAACTATGTATAAAGTTACTGCTTAAAATAAAAATAAAAGAATAATAGAATTCTCATTCTATCTTTACTGTCTTTAAGCCCTTAATTGGCGCCCTTATGTAAAGAACTCCTGATGTGTATTTCGCAGAAACCGCAGCATCGTGATCAAGCTCAACAGGAAGCCTTACCGATTTCCAGAGTTTATCGGGTCTTTGGTCAAGTAGCATGTTGACATTTTCTGGAGATTTTCTTGATGCTGAAATCTCTATGGACATCTTGCTTGAAGTTACCTTTATATCTTTCTTGTCGAATCCAGGCATATCTGCCTCAATTACAATCTCCCCATTCTCTTCATACATTCTAACTGGTGGATAAAGATAGGTAAGAACTTCTTTCGCCCTTTCATTCACATTCTTCATGAATTCATCAGCCATAAATTTCAACGGTCCATAAATTGTAGTCATAAACTAAATATTTCAATAACTTATTTAAAGCTTTATTAAGGAAAATAAATACAGAAAAAATTAATTTGAGTCATTAGAAGGATCTTAACATGACTTAAGTTTTCTTTAATTTCTCAAGCTATATGAACTATTAAGCAACGTTAAAAAGCTATCTATGTAAATTTTTTATATCGCTACCGTACAAAAATGGTTTACCTAGGTTTTTAAAATATACCAGATATTTATCGATGGTGAAAGTTCTGCCAACTATTTCCGGAAAAAGTGGTTTATGCAGGAAATTTAATGTAAGAAAGATAATGATGTTCTTAGATACTATATTTTTTCTAATAGATTTCTTATATCCATACTCGCAATTAAGAAATCTACCTCTTTATAATAATTGACATTTTTTTCGTTTTCCCTCTGGTGAAATTTCTGAATGATAGGGTCTATCAGTTTTTCCTTGAGCTCCGATTCTAGTACCCACTTCAATCCGAAATCAAGCCTTTTCTTTCCCAGAGATTCCATATCTTCGAGATATTTTCTGTGTCTATTGATGGCTTCAAGAAGCCCTTTGTAACTTTCAGGGCTCGTGTTAGTTGAACCGACCACCTCTCTAGCAAATCCCCTATTCTCATCAAGTGACAGCGTTTCCTCTATGTCTTTCATTGCAAAATAGGCACCATCCCTGTCCATCTTATTTATGTCAAAAATGTCTGCAATTTCCATTATTCCAGCTTTAATAGCCTGTACCTGATCTCCAAGTCCAGGTGCGAGGACAAGTACAGTTGTATCAGCAAGATTCATTATGTCAAGATCAGCCTGACCGGCACCAACAGTTTCTATAATTATGTAATCAAAACCAGATGCATCAAGAATACTCACAGAACCGAGAGCTGCATCAGCAAGCCCACCCTTTGAACCCCTATTTGCCAGACTCCTCATGTAAATCTTATTTTCCCATAGATGATCCTGCATTCTGATCCTGTTTCCTAATAACGAACCACCCGTATATGGACTTGAGGCGTCAATAGCAAGTACTGCAACAGTCTTTCCAGAATTCGTGATCAGTGAGGATACATTCCCGATAAGAGTGCTTTTACCTATTCCAGGAGGGCCCGTAATACCTACTACCTGAGAATGACCCGTGTATGGGTAAAGTTTAGTAAGAAGTTCCTTCTTGAGAACTGTATTCGCTCCTTCAACAAGTGAAATGGACCTCGCTATTGCCTGCTTATCTCCAGTTCTAATCCTTCTGATCAGATCATCTATATCCGTGAAATCACCTGAGCTTCCTTTCCCTTGCTTCATTTGCCCTTTTAGTCACATGATCGATAATAACTGATAGTGGCGTACCGGGTCCGTAATTACCAGTTATCCCCATTTTTTCGAGCTCGGGCTTATCCTCATCCGGTATTGTTCCTCCCCCAACAAGTGCTATATCATCTATATTTCTTGATTTCATTATTTCAGCTACCTTCTTGAAAACTGTCATATGGGCCCCGTTCAATAAGCTCAATGCAACAACATCTACATCTTCATTAACCGCAGTATCTATCACCTCTTCAGGTGTTGGAAGAAGCCCAGCATAAAGTACTTCCATTCCGGCATCCCTGAAAGCCTTAGCGAGGACAAGTATCCCCCTGTCATGCCCATCAATCCCTGGTTTGGCGAGTAGTATTTTTATCGGTTTATCCTTAAACAATGACTGGTTCTTTCCATCCACCATATATTTCCCTCCCAACGTTTGATATTTCCTCTATCGTAGCATATGCCTTTGCAGCTTCAATAAGATAGGGCATTATATTTTCACTCTCGTTTCTGAATGCATTCTTCAATTCATCCAGTGTTTTCTTAACTTTTTCCTCATTCCTCGACTCCTTAACCTTTTTCAATCTCGCAATCTGTATTTGCTCTGCTTCCCTTGATATCTTCAGGATATTGATTGGTTTCTCATTCTCTTCAACATACTTATTCACTCCAACCATTATTTCCTCTCCGGATTCCAGTCTTTTCTGTCTCCTGTAGGATGTTGCAGCTATTTCCCTCTGTATATACCCATTCTTTACTGCGTTGAGGATTCCACCCATTGATTCAATCTTGTCAAAATACCTGTAGGCTTCCTCTTCTATCTTGTTTGTTAATGCTTCCATGTAGTATGAACCTGCGAGTGGGTCAATGGTATCGGCTATTCCAGTTTCCTCTGCCAGAATCTGCTGCGTTCTGAGTGCTATCTTCACAGCATCTTCAGATGGCAGTGCCATTGCTTCATCATATGAATTGGTGTGCAAACTTTGAGTTCCCCCCAGAACAGCTGCCATAGCTTCAACAGTTGTTCTGACGATGTTATTGAGCGGTTGCTGCCATGTTAATGTATATCCGGATGTTTGGGTGTGAAAACGAAGCATCTGTGCCCTCGGGTCAGTCACTCCAAATTTCTCCTTCAGAACTGTTGCCCATATTCTTCTTGCTGCCCTCATTTTAGCTATCTCTTCAAAGAGATTAATGGAAGAATTAAAGAAGAATGACAGTCTCGGTGCAAATTTATTTGGATCAAGCCCTGCCTTTATCCCCATGTCCACGTAATAAAATCCGTCGGCAAGTGTGAATGCAAGTTCCTGAACAGCACTTGCTCCAGCCTCCCTTATGTGGTATCCAGAAATACTTATGTAGTTCCATTTTGGAGCATTTTCTGTGCAGTAAACCATCATATCTTTTATAATTCTCAGGTGGGCTTCTGGTGGATATATCCATTCTTTCTGGGCTATATATTCCTTCAATATATCGGCCTGTACAGTTCCACCTATTTTATCAAGGCTTATTCCCTGCTTCTGCGCTATTGCAAAATACATAGCGGTAAGAACGGCTGCAGGGGCATTTATGGTCATTGACGTTGTTACCTTAGAAAGATCTATTCCGTCAAAAACTACTTCCATGTCCTTTAGCGATGTTACATTTACACCACACTTACCAATTTCCCCTTCTGCCCGGATGTTATCACAGTCATACGCATACAGAGTTGGCATGTCAAATGCTATACTTAGGCCTGTTTCTCCATGAGAAATAAGGTATTTTAATCTAGTATTGGTATCTTCTGGGGTGCCAAAACCTGAAAACATCCTCATCGTCCAGTATTTTCCTCGGTACATGTTAGGATACACTCCCCGGGTGAATGGATACTCGCCAGGATATCCCAGCATGGTTTCTTCATTGCCGGGAAGGTCATCAGATGTGTAAAGTTCTTTAATTCTTATGCTGGATGAATTAACATATTCTTTCTCACTGTAACCGGTTTTACTGTTCCATGTTTCCAGTGTAGAGTTTCTCCATCTCTTCTCTTTTGAATCCTCAGGTTTACTGGCCCTCTTTTCAGCTTCTTCAAATTTCTTTTTGTAGAAATTATCTATCTGGGTCATGATGAGATAATTTAATTAATGGATATATGCTTTAACCTTTTTATTAAGCAGAGAACCTGTAAAGCCAAAAGTTCATAGAACTTAGTGAAAAAAATAATTGATCTACTTCGAGAATTTTGTGCACTTCCAGTTTTCAGGTCTCTTTGATTTCTTCTGTACCGAACCTTCCTCTATTTTAGAATAGATGTATTCCTCCTCTCTTTCGTTATGATTCTTTAGTATTCTATCTATTTCGTCAAAATATTTGAGAGTCTTTTCAAACTTTTTCTCATCAATTTCTTTATTTATAAGATCAATTAATCTCCACATAGCCGCGTGTTCCATCTCAAATCCAGAAACTTCCTTTCTTAAGTCTAACTCTGTCAATAACATGGGGAAGACCAAAGTTTCTTCAGTATAGATATGATCTTTAAGTTTCCTTTCAAACTCCTCGAATAAATCCAGATCAAGTTCTCCATTTTTCAATCCTTCTTCTATTTTATACAATGTAACAAATACGTCCTTGTGATCGTTACTTAGAGATTCTTTTAGATTCACCTGAATGTATGTCATGGTAATATATATTTATTGATTTATCAGTATTCTTGCAGGGTAATCCTCATAACTCCTTTTAGATTTTATTATGACCGTGACGATAGGATAAAATCCTTTATGCCAGTTTTATTTTTGAATCTCACAATTTGGTTCATACCTGTCCTTTCCGAACTGATGTCTGATAATCTCAGGTTGCTCAATTTCATCAATAATCCTCTTTTCAATAAACTCTTTGTTGAACTTAACGCCCTCTTTCTTTAGGTCCTTATGGATTTCGTACACGTCTTCCCAAAATTTTTCATAGTTATTATCGATCAGGTACTGATCATAAGGCGCCTTAAATGGTGAATTGCCATCCTTATTCCCTATAATTTTATAATTTTTTAAAGGCTGCAAGAATTGCTTTGATTTCATTTTCTCAAAAAAATTATATGGAAATAATGAATAATAACGAAATATAGGTTTGCTTAAATATATAGTAACCTGCGGAATTGACAGCCCTACTTGCCTCCCCTCAGCAATCATTGTTGTAAATCTACTTTTCAACCTCCTCAATGTTCTCCTGTTGATTAGTTCTTTTATTGTATATCTGTATCCCATGGTATAGCCGTCGTAAAGTACGCAAATATCACTGAGGTTCCTTGCCATTCTATATCGAAATTCTTCATGGAACAGTATGCTACTACCTAAAATCTGGTAGTATGGAAATCCAAACAACTCCTCTTTGGGAAAGAGTGCAGGAAGTCCTCTTATAAATTCTATATCCTCTTTCGGAATGACTTCATTTGCATCAATTTCTAAAATATATTCAAATGAACATCTATATCGCACCTTATTAAGTGCATTTCTTATGGGAGAACCGTTGATACTTTTTTTATCCCACTTATCCCTATAAAGTTTTATTTTTTTTTCGTTTCCAAAGCATTTTAAAAGAGTTTCATAGGTATTATCATCTGAGTACCCGTCAGAAATGAGGAATTCATCGACTATGGGTAGAGCAGATTTTATAGATTCTATAAACGGATATCCCTGGGAGATGCCATTTCTAATTACCATGAACGCTGAGATCATTTAGGTAGCATTACAGTTAAAGGTTTAATGTTTTCCAGCCTTAATTTTACCCATGATATACATACATAGACCGTAATTCGATAGTGGAATCGCAATAATAAATAAACTGTAGCTCAATCTGAATTGAAAACTGAAAAGACTTTATTACCATAATTTATGCCAATCAGGTTGAGAGCGAACGCCATGATATCAGTAATAATAATTGCCTATGATAGAAGAAAATATATAAAGAAAGCAATCAATAGTGTGATAAGTCAGTCACTTAATAGGAAAGAATTTGAGATCATCGTAATAAAGAACTACAAAGACCAGGAAATAGACGAATATATTGATCAGAATTGCGATAAAAATGTATACAGTGAGAATAAGTCACTTAGCAGGAAGATAAAAGAAGCAGTAATGCTGTCAAAGTATGATATTATTTCATTTCTTGAAGATGATGATGCTTTCTATGATGAAAAATTAAAAACAGTATTGCAGGAATTTTCAGATAATAAAAACCTGGTATATTTTCATAATGCCTGTAAGTTTATTGATGAGGATGGAAAATTCCTCAAGTATGGGGGATTTGGACCAGACTTTAACCTCTCTTCAATATCTATTAGAAAAAGTTCTATCGATCAAGACTTAATTTTAGATTCTTCTGTTGGACTGGATACGTTCATGTACCTTGCATGTCTTGATACTGGAGGGAAAATTGCTGTAGACAAGAGGCCGTTGACTATTTATATGTTACATGTCAGCAGTTCAGTATTCAAGGGCACATTTGATGAAACAATTCTTCATTATGGCCAGGATTCTCAGGAATTTTTAGATAACATAAAGACCTTCTCAGAAAGAGTAAAAACAGAACATGTTAAGGAGATTCTATTAAATATGTCCATAAAATTTAGGTTGAATCTAAACATTTATTCTATAATTGCAAAACAGAAGAAACCAGAAAAATTATCCTTGAGTGAATTGTTAAGATTCTTATTTAAAAGAGATGAGATTTCTTTATCATTAAAGACCAAAGCGGTAAAACTATTTGAATACTATGCACCATATTGTATTAAAAAAGCTATTGAAAAGAGAAGGTTTGTATCGGGGCATAGACCTACGTAATGCTGTCAAGAAAGAATTATACTTCATATTTAAATATTTTTTAATCAAATGCCCATACAACAATGCTTCGCCGTAGAAGTCTTTTATTGGATAAATACAAAAGAATTTAATATTTATTTTGATAAAGTGAGATTACTTTCTCACCCGGGAAATATATTTCTAAAAATTCTGTCACATATCTCTGAAGTTATATTCCTATGTTTTACCGGGACTGCCTTCATTCAACCTGCCTAACCTGAAAGTTTTCTGAGCTTCCTTTACAGATTTTCTGTATCCGATATAGCCTATTATAATGACGGAGAAAACCACCAGGAAGAATCCTACTCCCAGACTATCAAGGTTATGCACCTTTATTCCTGTGTTTATTCCATAATTCATCAGGTTTGGGTGTGCGAGGATAGCAGCACCGACAATTATGAATGCATATCCGCCATAGGTTAGGACGTATCTACTAACACTTTTTGCCACATAAGCAATACCCTCTTTTGATAGATCCTTCTTTGCCTGCATCCATTTACCGAACCCCATTCCAAATAAGATCTGCATCGTCATCGTTCCCAATCCAAACAGGAAGCCTGGAGCAAATCCAAGCCAGGGTGATGGCATTGCTGGTGCAAGGACCGTATAAATTATTAACGCGAAAGCTCCAAAACCAAAGCCTGCTATAAGTCCATGTGCGAAGGCGAGTTTCATTGGAATTGGTTTGAGATTGTGAATAACCGGATTTGCTTCATGCTGCATTTCCTCTGCTTCCTGAGCTCCATTGTTAGAGTGAATATGAAAGAGTTTTCCAAGATTTTCTTCTATCCAGTGAAAATGAACATACTTACCCCTACTTGCTATGTAGAGGCCGGCTGCGGCCATAGCTATTCCAACTAGGACATATGTTATTCCAAAAGCTAATGCAGTCATGAAAATGCCTGCAAGTGCAAAGTATGCTATTTCTGACATTATTGATCTCTGTAAGGTAAATCCAGCCGAAAACATTGCTCCAGCTTTAAATCCCCCTCTTGTACTGTAACTTCCTACAGAATATGAAAAGGTGATTGGCCATGTGTGTTCATCCGGAGTGATACCATGTACAATACCTAATAGATATGAAATTATAAGGGCAGAAATTAAGCCATCATATAAAGGATTCCATAGATTAATCATTATCATCTCACCTTATAAAATAAATTTAGATCATTATCTCTAAATTTCCCACTTCTTACTTCATTTCTTCTAAGGTCATATATAATTATATTCGTTAACATTTCATTAGTCCAGTACTAATATCACTAGTCTAGATAAGCTTTAACATGATTTTTATGATATATTACACACTGTTAATTGACGTATATCTTTAACATTGTTACTTTTTAAAGTAATAAGGCATAAACCCTTGAATCTAATGATGTAGTCTGTGACTATCTATCAGAGCGAATTGGCTTAAAAATGTTTAATAGACGTGTAATATATTGTTTTGTAAAATGGACTCATCACAGAGAGTCAAAAATCGATTTTTATTCGGCTATAATATGCTATATCTTGGGTCCAATTATCTGTGGATTTCCCTTGAATCCCTTATACTTCCGACTCAAATAGGAGCAGTTGTGGATCCACGTCAGGTTGGTTTTATTCTAGGAGTAACCGCATCCGTTGGAAATGCATTCGGAATGATGGGAAATCTTCTCGCAGGGATACTGAGCGATCGATTGAGGAATGGAAAGACTTCTAGATATCCGTACATAATCGCAGGTATTGTTGTTGTAATTCTTACCCTCTCTGTAGAGCCATTTATATCTGGATCCTTAGTGGGAATTCTATCAGGTTACATCCTGCTCCAGGCATTTTCAAATATGGCAATTGGAGCAACGCAACCAGTCCTAGCAGAAATTCAGAACAAGGAACAGCGTGGAACTTCAGCAGGGATAAATGGTCTCTTTTCGCTTATGGGAACTGGACTTGGGTTTGGTCTTACATCTTACCTGATATCATCACCATTTGTAGGTTATGATTTTTACACTATTGCAGCTGGCATCGCAATTACTGGAACAGGGACATTACTTGCATTGCATGGCAGGAGGACGGTAATTCTAGATGCTCATTACAGCCATACCGGTATATCTCTACCGCATATTTCCAGCATTAGAAAGTTTCCAATTAACCTGAGGAAGTTCGCGAAATTGATAGCAGGAAGTTTCTTTGTTTTCTCTGGAATCACCGGCCTTACCTACTTCGAATTGTATTTCTTCAAGGAAGTACTCAATTTCTCAAATCCTGCAATTTACGTTGGAATTGCTGGAATCGTTGTAATCATTGTATCATCCGCATCTGCAATGCTACTTGGTCATTTCTCAACCAGATTGGGTAGATGGAATATCATAATAGTTGATGCAGTTGCAGCATCTATCCCAACATTCATGATCCCATATTTTAGATCGTTTTATATCTTTCTTATATTAGGGTCAATAATTGGAGCAACCTACGGTACATTTTACAGCGTTTCATTTGCCGTCGCAAGTGATCTAATACCTGAAAATGAGTCTGGAAAATACATGTCACTGTTTTATCTATCCATTGCTGGAGCTTCCTCATTCTCCCCATTAATTTATGGAAGTGCCCTGCTATTTTTTGGTCAAACTTCAGCGGATGGTTTCACTGCTTTATTCACTCTTTCTGGAATATTCTATTTGATAGGTGCAGCCATACTTTATTTAGCACGTAAAACTTCGTAATACATAGGTTGCTTCCTTGGCTTAATAACCTGTAGATTTGCTAATAAGTTTATGTTGAAATTATAAATTTTATAAGAAATCGTGATAATCAATGGTAGTAAGATAATTTCCTTCACATCCAAAATCGATAGAGCATAACAACATATTCAGTATCATTGGATCATTTTATACTAGTTGTTTGCCATAGACTTTGCAGGCATGAATCCTAAACGAGAAGAAGAGATTGCACGTCTAAGGTGCGAAAATAAGTCAGTGAAATTTATTAGCAAAAAGCTTTCAATAAATAGAGATGACATAGAGCGAACTATAGCACAATGGATTATTGATACCGATAAATTCATAGAAGAGTCAGTCTCGGGCCATAAGTTACAGAAGGTCCCCGACCCAAAATCGGTATTTGAAGCAATCATATCAAATCCAAATGTTATTCCCTTACAGGGTAAAATTCTAGATTACGTGGCCCTACATCGTTCTAATCATCATGATCGCATAATGGATTGCATACGCTTTCATGTCTTAAGATCGATTAAAGGTACAAAATAATCTGGTAAACTAGTAGAAAAATCATGGAAGATGTGATACAAAACCTTCGAGTATATCATTCTAACGACTCGTCAGCTAAGGCAAGGGCGAATGCCTATCGAAAAAGTTAAAGTCAAGTGGAGAGATGATAAGTGATAGTGATCTCCTAATATTTGGAATAAGTGTGGCCAACGATGAAGTCCTAATTAATCAGTACAAAGCTCTCGCCTACCTTAGAAGTGGGAATGTTAAGATCATGAAATAGAATGATAAATCCAAAATTAATGCGAAAGGTAAATTAGACGCAAATAAATTTTGCGAGTGATGTTTAATTGCTACAAATGTCTTGATTACTTTTGATTGAGCAGAAAAATACTATTACAATAGGTCACAAATGCATGCAATCAACTGTTTTATTTAGTGAAGCTCACCCCAATCAAATTTTCGTTCCTAGAGATATATTCAAAAACATATTACGATAGAACAGAGAATAGATAGTGATTCGATTATTTAATTACGTGGATAGTACCCATAAGCTGCTTCGTCTTGTTATAACTACCTGTAGTAAACATTATCTATATACGTATAATTATATTAATGTGGAGACAACTATTCAAATTAAAAAGGACCTTAAGGAAAGGCTCAATGCTTTGAGACTCTACCCAAACGAGTCTTACGATTCAGTCATAAGAAGACTTTCAGAACAGGCAGAGGACCAGGAACCCCTTTCTAAAGATACAATTGAGATGATAGAAATGTCACTGAAAGACATTAAAGAGAGTAGGGTATATACAACTGATGAAGTGAGGAAGAGGCTAAAAATTGCCTGATTATGAGGTCAAATGGACAGAAACAACTGCCCGGTTCTTGGAGAAATGGAATGGATTGACGCCGAAAGAATTTTGGAAAAGATGAAGTTTGTCAGCAAGAATCCGTTTCATTACATTAAAAGTCTCAAGGGGGTCCCACTTTATAGCCTGAGAACAGGAAAGTAAGGGGTAATCATGAGTATATAAAGGGAGAAACTCGTAATACTTTTCATTGATGTGGGAAACAGAAAGAATGATTATGATGACTTGTAAATCCCAGGCAAATGCGTTCAGACAGGTTTTGACATTCTGGTCCATGTCCTATGGAATTCTTCTGATAGTCCGAGAACCTTTACGAATCCGCTTTTCTCGTAAAATTCAATAGCTTGTTTATTAATCAGTGGCGTATCTACGACAATAGCTTTCAACTGATCCTTTGGTATTCCTCTTAACAGAAAGCTACCGATGCCTTTTCTTCTGTAGTGAGAACCGACTACTATCTCTTCGATATAAAAATCCCCTAATGAACAGCTATGCTCAGAGAGAATGTCGGTCTTGCTGCTTCCAGCCAGCCATCCTGCAATTTCTAAATTGATCTCAGCGACCATGCACAGATAAACATCCTTTTTCACATAATCCTCAACTATATTTCTATCAATGATCAATTGGAGATTTTTAGAAGAATAGTTGTTAACCGTCAGATACGGACTTAGTGAATTTTTCAGCATAATGTACATACTTTCAATGTCTGCTTCTACAGGCTTTCTCAGCAAAAGTTCTGCAGTCATCATTCTTTATAAATAGGTTTTATAAAAACGTATTGACCAGGAATTTTACGTTTGAACCGGCTGAATCAAGTGAAAGAGGATAGGTAGCGCGTTGTTTATCCAATTAAGTAGATATTGAAAACTTGCAAGACATTGTCTCTTCATAGTTGATTTTCTGTTAATCTGAAATTGTACCCGCCTCAACTGAAAACCTCTTCAATCTTCTTTACCTTCAATCCCAGCTTTAAAGCCTCTCTATACATTTCTTTGTCATCAGTCAGTAAAGCCACTTGATGTAATTTGCAGTAGAAAACATATGATGCGTCATAAAATGTAAGTCCTGTTGAGAGTGAAAGTTTCATTATCTCTGCGATATCCAAGGGTTCAAGCTTGATCACTCTGATTTTGGCAACCACCTTCTCAATTTCTTTTGTTAAATCTAATATTAGTTTTCTTTCAAGCCCTTTTATGTGGCCATCATTTCCCTTTGTCAGGATGCTTCCGATCTCATATCCAGTCAGATCCAGCACATATGATTCTTTCATAATTTCTCGGACGCCTTCCTTCGAATCCATGAAGAATAGGGTGAAGAGTGAACTCGAATCCAAAATATAGCTCGAATCCAACTCTATTGCCTTTGATCTCTATCTTTTCTCAAATCACTTAGAAGCTGGTTGCGGTCAACGTTCTTTAGTATTTCATGTATCCTAGAAAGACTTTCTAAGAAGTCTTTGTCATTTCTTCTCTCTATTTCTTTCTTCAGTGATTCTCTCATAACCTCTGAGTAATTTATCTTCAATCTCCTAGCTTCTGCCAGTATCTTATCATCCACACGTATACTTACAAGTCGTGTCATACACTACTGTATGGCATATCACAGATATATACTATGCGTTCGGTTCATTACCTGTTATTATTTTTATTATCATTTTGCTTTTGGTAAAAACTATCAACAATTGTTAAAAATGATACGTAATGAAGGATATAATATTCCTCGGTTTGACCGATTCTAGACAAGATCTTCTCATATAATTCTTACAGGTTTTCAAGCATTGCTTCTGAACGTAACCACCCAGTAGTCACCCCTATTGTTGTGCAAGTCCTGTCCTTAAGTTCTACACTGAGTCCGGTTACTATTCTACCTACTGCAGCTTTGCCCATGTCATAATAAAACCCGTCATCCTTACGGTAATTCTTGTTATATTCAAAATTGCCGCCTGTCATCTCCACTACGGTTCCATAACCAGTTTGAGGAATTAGTGAATTGACTATTGTATCTGTTATGAGATGGGTCTCAATCTCTATTCAGAGCGTTCTAAATCTGCCCATTATATCATGTTCCCATAGTTTCCTGTCCAGCTCCATGTATCGACCTCCACCATAAATGTCGTTTATGAGAATGTCAAGTTTTTTATTATCTCTTTCAACCTTATTAACAAGGACCCTGATTGCTTCAATGTCGAGATGATCCACCTTAAGGGCTTCATCCATTCCTACATTCTCTATCATCAATCCAACCGGTATTCTCAATAGTCTCTGGGCAACCTATTTCAGATCTTCCCGATAATTTTGAACTTCTTCCTGTTTGATACACATACTCAACCACTCTACACATTTCTATTGCTATACCGCGTCCTGCTCCTCTTAATGCTCCAGCTACCATAGCGACTTTTCAATCCAATATCCACCTCATATTGACTTAATTTACAAGCATTTACTATATATAGATCTTCAGCAAGCGTATTTATTTAAGCAAAAAGTGATTAAACAAGTTTCTAAGGATAAGTAGGAATTCGGTTATTTAATTCAGTGGATACTAAATGAACAAGTTCAATGAACCCCTTCCTTTGAACATTAAGAAAAATGTTTCTTACTTGAATTCTACTCACGAATCAGGACTGTGATTCTAAGATCATTTTTTTTTGAATTTTTCAATGGCCAAAAATTGTTTCCAAAAAAAGGATTTGTCTTTTCTTGGTTTGAAATTCAGTATTATTGTTTGTAGAATTAGGATGGTTATTCAAGGTGTGTGATCTTTCTCCCAATGTTATATGTTAAGAATTTGTATATTGCCAAGAGTCAAATAAAAATGTTTATTTGAAAGTAAGAAATGATTACAATCTTGAGCAAAGAAAAAATCGAAACTGAGTTCATTAAAACTAGTTCAAAGGGGCAGATCGTTATTCCATCTAATATACGCAAGAAACTCCATATTGGCATGGGAAGCTTTCTTGCAGTTACTGCACAAGATGATTTGATTGTCTTGAAAAGAGTTAGCTCAAGCGTATCTCCTGAAGATATTAAAACACTAAGACTCATTGAGGAAGCATGGGAGGACATTGATAAAGGGAAGTATAAGGTCCTTTCCAAAGATGATTTCTTCGAAGAGTTAAAAGAATGGTAATACGTATAAACAGTATTGTCTACACTTCTAAATTTGAACACGAAGTAAAGAAAGTGATGGATAAGAAAATCAAAGGGAGACTGGAGAAGAAAATTAAAAGAATAATAGAAAACCCAGAAATTGGAAAGCCACTCAAATATGCTTTGAAGGGTGAGAGCACCATCAGAATAGCCCTGTTTAGGTTAATATATGCAATAAATGGAAATTCCATTATTTTATTGAGATTTGAACAAAAGGGCGAAGTTTATAATTGATATTGTAACCGCTGCTAAGTGTAACTTAGTGATGCTTACTACATGAGATTGATAAGAGGAAGATTGTAAGAACATTTCAATGATGTTTTTGTGAGAATTCTACCACAAATTTTGGAATACGGGGTAACTTCCTTGCTAACTACCTAAGGCGTAGTTTTTCCATCTTCCTTTAAAACTTCCAGATACAGTTCTATTGCTTCCTTGATATTTTTGAGAGCCTCTTCTCTTTCCTTACCTTCAGATATGCAACCTGGAAGTGCCGGTACGGACACATTAAACCCGACATCATCTTGTTGTTCAAATATAATTGTAAATTTCACTAAACATGAACTATAAATACTGATTTAAGTATTTTGTAAGGGAATAAATTGTTAACTGGAATGATTTAGTCTCCCATAAAAGGTATTTTTGGATTTTGCAGATCGTACTTTGGAAACAGCGTAACCACACAAAAAAAGTTGTGTTGTTTGCCTTCCCTGAGGATATCTATATTGGTTTTATGAAAATAGCTTTATAGCAACTATTGTCATATACATCAGTGAGTGTGGAATATTTTATTGCTATCGTACCACCAAAGAAATATGCTGAAGAAATAACGGAATTCCAAAGAAAGTGGTCAAGTAATACCTTACCAGATTTTGTAGAACCTCACGTAACCGTCAAATCGCAGGCTTGTCTGAATGAAGATGAATGCTGGATAGATTCTATCAAAGCCATTTGCAGTACCTTCCCTATCTTTAACTTGTCCATAAAGGGAGTAAAATCTTTCGGAAATTCTGTTGTTTACCTTGGCGTGGAACCCCATAGAATTAATGAGCTGCATCGCAAGATTGTGGAAGCAATTCACCCCAATCCGGAAATTAGTAAGAGATACTACGAACTTGATCTTTACGAACCACATTTGACTCTAGGGTCTAAAGAATATGGGATGAGTGAAATTGAGTTGTCAGAAATGATGAAGTTGGCCAACAAATATTTTCCTGACTTTCAGCCGTTCATTGTTAAGTCGCTGAGAGTATATAAATTACTCGAAAACAAATATCAGAAAATACAAGTATTAGAATTAATGCCAACGGGTTCTGCCGAAAATATTTGAAAGCAGTTGCCATCTATTGTGTAATAAAAGGTGCGGGGAGATAATTAACGCATGTATGATACTAAGCAACATTATAAGGATAGGTAGGGATTTGAACCCTAATAAATAAGATCTGCAGTCTTACGCATAACCTCTCTGCCACCTATCCACAAATTTCCGTAATGGAATATTGCATATTTACCTTTCTTTAGAAGTACGTGTTCAAATAAGGAAAAATTGGTAGATAGTAGTAGACTTCTGGATATTTATTTATATTGACTATAGTGTACTCATGTCAATAACAAACCGGTACTTTACATCTGAATTCACTGTTCGTATATACGCTTCATTGACCATTGACATTGGTATGAGCTCTATGTCTGAAACAATATTGTGCTGATCGCAATAATCTAACATCTCCTGCGTTTCTTCTATCCCACCTATATTTGATCCGCTGACCGACCTTCTTCCATTTATCAGTGAACCTGCAGAAATAACATGTTGAGATTCCTTTTCCGGCAATCCAACAAGAACAATGCTGCCATCAATCTTCAGAAGTGATATATAGAGATTCATATCGTGTGGTGCAGGTATAGTATCAATTATGAGATCCATTGACATTCTGTTTTTCTTCATTTCTTCCATATCCCTGGACATGATCACTTTATCCGCTCCAAGTCTCTTTGCCTCATCCTTCTTCTTTTCCGAAGTTGTTAAAACAACAACGTTTGCTCCCATAGATTTAGCTAACTTAACAGCCATATGACCAAGTCCTCCTAACCCTGCAACGCCAACTGTCTGACCAGGTTTAACTTTCCAGTGTTTCAATGGAGAATATGTCGTAATACCTGCGCATAGTAAAGGAGCAGTAGCTGCAAAATCAAGTTTCTCCGAAACTTTAAGAACAAAATTCTCAACAACAACTATCTTATCCGAGTATCCTCCGTAAGTGACCCCACCGCTTACTTTATCTTTTGAACTATAGGTAAATGTTGCACCATTTTCACAGTATTGCTGTAGTCCCATCTTACATGGTTCGCACTGACCACATGAATCAACCATGCACCCTACGCCAACCCTATCTCCAGGTTTAAATTTTGTAACACCGTTGCCAACGCTGTTTACAATCCCAACTATTTCATGTCCTGGAACCATCGGATATGATGCTCCTCCCCAATCATTATTTACCTGATGAATGTCTGAATGGCAGATTCCACAGTACTTTATATCGATTAAAACATCCTTATCTCGAAGTCCACGTCTTTCGAACTCAAATGGTGATAATTTTCCTCCAGCTTCCTGTGCCGCATATCCTTTCGCATCCATATGTTCAAAATGCAGGTATTGTTTATAAACATTTTTTAAAGACTACAGAAGGAAAGCTGCTTTTTTGTGACAATTTAACAAATAAAAAGAGTGCGCATTAAGGTTATATTTATTATATAAAATTATAAACCTCCAAAAACCTTCATCTTAATTGACTTTGGCATGATCTTTGCCAGAGTAATATATCTACCTACACTTTTTTCTCCTTTTGCGTGAATCTTAGAGTGTAATTGGTTGTGCTTCATTAGCCATGGCCTTATCTGGCTATCCCATATTTTCTGGTACTGCTCAAGATCGTTATTGGCAATTGCTAAGGCTGCTTCCTTTCCTGACCAGAACGCACCCTGAAGACCTCCAGCAGTTGTGTTGAGGACAGCATTAACCATATCACCTACCCACAGCTGATTTTCCCTTACCACCTGATCTGATGGCTTTGTCAACGGGATCTGATGAGCCATGGTATGAACTACCTCTCCGTCAACCTCTGGGAATTTATCGGTAAATTTTTTCAGTACACTTTTTGGTGCCTCCCCGTTAAGCGGGTAATAACAAACACCAATCTTTCTGGTATTTTTTGAGTCAGCAAAGTCCCAGAAGTAACCGCCAGGGGCAAGATCACTAAACCACAGTATCATCTGAAAGTCATTTCTCTCTTCAAGTGCCCTGGTTTCCTCATATGCTACAAGTGCCTGTGTCTTGGTTAGTTTTGAGCCAAGATTAGATTGCGGTCCGGCAGCCATTATGATATTTTTTGCAGTTAAAATTCCATCGCTAGTGTTAATCTTATTTCCATTAACTTCGTTCACGGTTGTTTTCATCTTGATATTGAGCTGTCCTGCAAAACCAGAAGAAAGATATTTTTCATATTTTGTGAAGTCGTATACCATGCCAACTGGATGATCAAAATTAAGATCAATTCTTTTACCTTTAACTGTTCTGAATGACATATTGTAAATGTTAGAAGCCACTACTTCCTCTGCAGTTGGCATGCCGATTTTCTTAACCCATTCAAGTGATACGGCCCCCGTAGACCTTACAGGTAGTCCTATGTCATCCTTCTTGTCAAGAATTACATAATCTCTTTTCTGATTTTTTAAAACGCAACCAGCTGATAAACCACCAGTGCCCGCCCCAATTACAACGGTTTCGTAGTCAAAATCTGCATCCACTACCTTGTTATGCGAAATAGTTTAAAAAATTATCCTAATTTAATATCTATACGTATAAATTATTAAGATATTTATTGGGAAAAAAGAAAAAATTTGTATAAAAATATATATCAAAGATCAAAATGTAGTTGAATATGCCTGATGAATCTTATTCGCTGAAGAAGGCAATGGATTTCATTGAAAAAGAGCCATCAATCGTTTTGCCTTTTATATTTGGATACATAATTCTGGCTGTATTTGGTGTCCTTGTGGACGCCAGTGAGTTTGATATAATATCCGTCTATTTGAAATCAGCAACCCCGCTTTACCATGTGGACCTATTCCTTGTGGAATTTGTCGGTGATATAATAGTGGATTTTTTCCTGGTCCTTGCAATATTCTGGCAAACCTTCTCGGTTTCTGATCTAGTAGATAAGGGTTCTTTTTCAATAAGAACATCACTTTCGGATTCATTATCATCCAAAGGAGAAATATTCCTCATTGCTGCTTTCATTTCATTTATTTCACTAATTTTTGCCTATATTCCATTTGTTGGGGGCTACATCAGCGCACTTTTCACAATAGTTGCATATGTTTCAGTGATTCTTATCAATCTGAACAGGAAAGGTCTGGTAAGGAACATGACCAGTATAATATCAACATTAAGTGACTACTACAAAAAAGAGCCAACCTCTGCACTCTTCATAGGACTGCTTATGCTGGTGTATATAGTACCTGACAGTTTACTGGATGTTCTTGTTGTTTTTGTTCTTATAATTTACGGCAGTATCGTATTAAAACTGCTCAACTGATAATGTATAATTTAGAAAAATATTAAACTCAGGATGGCATGGTTATTTATGGACAATATCGAAGAAGTAAAACTGGAAAACCCTAAGGGTTGTAATCTCATACTGGGATATTCACATTTCATAAAGACTGTTGAAGACCTTGAGGAAATAATGAAAACATATGTTCCTAAAGCATCATATTCCATAACTTTTTCCGAAGCTTCAGGAGACAGGCTTGTAAGGTTTGAATCAAACGATTCAGAGCTGGAACAGGCAGGCATCAGGAATATGTTAAATCTAAAATGCGGACATACCTTTCTGATATTGATAAGAGATGCGTTTCCAATCACAGTTTTAAATGCGATCAAGGGTTGCCAGGAAGTTGGGACGATATTTGCTGCAACTGCCAATCCTATTTCTGCGGTTGTCTTCAGGGGAGAAAACGGTGGTTCAATCCTCGGTGTTATAGATGGTTTTTCTCCCCTTGGAGTTGAAACAGAACCTGATAAGAGAAAAAGAAGAGAATTTCTGAGAAATATAGGTTACAAAAGATAGGTCCGTGGTGTAAAGGATATCATATGGGCCTCCGGAGCCCATGATCCGGGTTCGATTCCCGGTGGACCTGCTATAATTTTGTTATTTTGAGAAGAATTCGTCCTCTACTGTCCTCTTTTCATAATAGATCGAATCTACCCTGTAGTTCTCCTTTACGAGAGCACTATTGATATCTGATGTCTCGACTTTATTGTCCGAGGGTGTAGTTATCTCATAGGCCTGGTTTATTCTCCTGACAGTTCCAAATGTCTGAAGGAGTCTTAGCAGGTTATCATCAGGATTTAACACCTTTACCCATATTTTTCCAATATTTTTCGACATGGTTTCTATGTCTATGGATTTAAGCAGTTGCCCATTTTCCAGGTATACAAATTCATCTGCAATGGCCTGAACCTCCTTGAGTATGTGAGACGATACTATAACCGTTTTACCATTATTCCTTGCTTCCAGCATAATATCGGTTACCATCTTTATGCCAAAGGGATCGAAACCATTGTAAGGTTCATCCATCAATATATTGTCAGGATCATGAAGAAGAGCCATGGTCAGTCCCACCCGTCTCCTCTGACCAAGAGACAGATTTCTCATGGACTTTCTTGAAAATTCTTCAGGAAGACCAAATTTTGCCATCAGCTTCAACCCTCTTTCCCTGGCCTCTTTCAGTGTTAAATCATAATAGGAGGCAAAGTGTACCATCTGGTTAATTATCTTTTCGTCAGGATCGAGAAATGACCCGTCCGGCATAAGACCTATTTTTTTTATGGAATCTTCCCTATCATTTACTATATCATAACTGTCCACTAGTATCCTGCCGGCTCCCGGAGTGTGAACTCCAGACATTAGATTCAATAGAGTGGTTTTTCCCGCACCATTTGGACCAACGATGCCATATATCTTGCCCTGATCGAAAGTTTTAGTTATGTTTCTTAATGTGATTACATTTTTCTTATATGAATAAAAGACCCCATTCACATCTATCATAAGAATTGATAATTTTAATGCCTATTTAAAACTTATCGGGTCATTCCCTTCATTCCATTGAGCTCTTCTTATTCTTTAAAAATTTGGAAATAGAGAAAATTAAAGTTCTTTCTTCAGGTCTGAAAGCAACTTCTCATTAATTTCAGCACTTTCCTTATAGATAGAATGCCTTGTTACAATGAATGCAGTTCTTGCCTTCTTAAAATCATCAGCTTTCTTCCCGTCAAATTTGAATCTCAAATACTGTAAGGTTGATTCCAGTGTTTCAGTAGACCGCCCTTCTTCCGGAGTCCCTCTAATCTCCATATCGCCAAACACAAGGTAAACGTTGTTTTCTATTCCCGTCAATCTTGGCATCTCCTGCAACAATTTTCTCTCATCGCTGATCTCTATGAACATTGAGACACTGAATTCCAGATTTCCCGGGATAAGTTCGTTATAAGTTGTTAATATGTGATCTATTTCCTTCTTGTCGTGGACATTCTCAATCATGATCATTTCATTGATCTGGTTAAGTATTGTATCCCTGTTCTCAAATAAATAGCTGAAAGTCCTGCTTGAGATTCTTCTGTGTTTTTTTATTGCAATGATTTTTCTTCTTTCTTCTTCTAAAATATTTGAAAATTCCTCAGGGGGGATAACTTCCCCTTCAGTAATTTTTTGCATGCTGATCACTGGTTCTTCTTCATTTCAGCAAGTGTCTTTTCATACTTTGTGGCGTGTGACTTCTCTGCCTTAGAAAGTATCTCAAACCAGTGAGCGATTTCGTCAAAGTGTTCATCTCTTGCATCCTTTGCGAATCCTGGGTACATTTGGCTGTATTCATATGTTTCCCCAGCTATGGCTGATTTCAAGTTCTGTTCGGTTGTTCCTATTGGTTCATTCGTAACTGGGTCTCCTACAAGTGCCAGATATTTGAGATGACCAAAAGCATGTGCAGTCTCGCCATCTGCTGTTGACCTGAAAACCTGTGCTATTTCCTGCTGTCCTTCCTCATCTGCCTTAAGGGCAAAATACAGGTATCTCCTGTTTGCCTGGCTCTCTCCAGCAAAACCGGCCTTTAAATTCTCCAGAGTCTTTGTGTTTTTTAGTTCCATTTTTTCACCATTTTCTACATTGACTTTATGTATATTTATTTTTCTTTAATTTATTATCAAATAATAATCAATATATATTAGCTCTACCTGAAAGGGATAGAAATATTGCAAAATCAGAAGAAACTGTCTCTTCACCCTCCAATTTATAGTGGTTACCATTAAAATTGATTTCAAATGTATTTTTCATCTTTACCCTGATGGGTTCATCGCCAAATTTCTTGGGAACTGCTTCGATCAGTGGTTCGAAAGTTTTAAGTTCGTCCAGTTCAATTTTCCTCACCATGAGGCCAGTCTTTCCATGCAGGCTATATGGAAACCTGATAAGCCTGTGAACATCGGTCGAAACCGGCTCATCTATTTCTACTGAATTTCTGCGGGTGTAATTATTTACAATCTTATCCAGCAGGTTTTCAATCATCTTTATGTTGGTACTACTGTATTTTTCAACTCCCTGTTCCACTAGGATCTGCCTGTATTTCCTCCTATCTTTTGTGGATATTGGCCTATCAAGTAATTCTCTTATTTTATCCTCCCCTGCATTATCCAGGTATTCCGTCTTTTCATGATTGTCAATTTTCCTTATGGTGTCTATCAACTCTCTGTTAATATCCGAGATCCATCCTTTTCCTGTGATGGGTGATTTTGAGGCGATTGACAGAAATGATTTGGTGGATATCCCCTCACCTCTAACCAGGTTTGAAATTTCTCTCCTCTGATCTGAATTCATCTCGTAAATTTTATCACTTTTAATATGGATATGATATCCCCTTGCTCCTGAAAAATAAAGATTCAGGTTATCGGGATCCAGCTCTAGATACCCAAGAAGGAATTTATTCAGTAGCCTCATTGTATGGGATTTAACTTCCGTGAGTATCTGTTCATATGTCATTTTATCTGCACCTGGAATATGATCGGCATCAAGATCAAATACATACTCTGCCCCATTCCAGTCCTTTTCTTGCATTGATCTTTTGTCAGGATACTTATAGTATGCAACGGAGTGATATAGATGCCGGGGGACATTATCCATAAGAAAATACTGTAAATCCTGTTCATTCTCGACCTTTCTATGTCTGATCATTGTTCCTTCGAATGGGATAAATCCAATTTCTCTACTATTTAACCGTTCAGTATATACCTGTTTATTCGCATAATAATATTTCCTGAATTTCTCAACCAAGAATTTTTTTTCGTCCAATATACAGAAAGTGATACATATATTAATAAAATTTCCAATACGGAAAAATCATGTTCAAGAAATTAATTGTCATAGCCATAATATTCCTGATGATTGCTTCAGGATTTACATATCTTTCTTCAATAAGCTCTTCCCATGAAAATAAAATCGGGAATGATTACGCTGACCTTACAAATACAACTAACATAAGTCATAGTGGTCTTGCGTGGAATGTCGACGCTTCACCACAACTCGCTGTCATGAAACAGAAACCAGAATTACTGGGTCAGGGATTCCCATATAATGTTTCCCAGATAAGACATGCATATAACCTAACAGGTTTTTACAAAAACAATACCTGTGGCCAGGGTTTCACAATTGCAATAATAGATGCTTTTGGAGACCCATCCATAAACTATGACCTTCAGTCCTTCGATTCACTATATAATCTGCCTTCTGCCAACATATCCTTCTATTATCCCTATGGTGCCCCGAAGAACCTGAATTCCAGCTGGTCACTTGAAACTGCAACTGATGTTGAATGGTTCCATGCAATAGCTCCAAGGGCTCATATAGATCTTGTAATAGTACCAAATGCAGAAGTTGGTTATCTCCAGGGTGGTGTGAATGATACCATTAATAATCTCAGTAACGTCAACGGACTCAGCATGAGTTGGGGTATAGCAGAGTCCTCTCTTTCAAATGGACTGATATATGATTATAATCAGGCTTTCCTTGACGCCAATAAAAAGGATATCCATATATTTGCAGCGTCTGGTGATCAGGGGGCTTATGATGCAACCAAAGCCTTAACTGTTAATTTTCCAGCAGGTGATCCATACGTTACCTCAGTTGGTGGTACAACGCTGAACTATGCAAATGGGAAATACACACAGACATCATGGAGCGGAAGTGGTGGGGGATACAGTACAGCATTTTCAGCACCATCATATCAGAATGCTACTGGATTTCATGGACAATCTCTAGGGGTGCCAGATATTTCTGCTGTGGCAAATCCAGATGATGGGGGCGTTACAGTTTTTTCGAGGGGAAATGCAATAACACTTGGTGGGACAAGTCTTGCAACACCTATAACAGCAGGTTCCTTCATTTTAATCGACCAATCATTGCATGGAAAATTGGGATTCATAAATCCTGTTCTTTATAACCTTTCACGAACGAACCAGTATGGAAAGGCAATAGTTCCAGTCATTGGTGGGAGCAATGGGTATTATACTGCAACATATGGTTGGAACCCGGTAACAGGCCTAGGATCAATTAATGCTGGATTACTTGCAAAAGACATATCACGGATCTATTCATCTTATGGATACAGTGTTACCTACAGTCAGCTCAACACATCCTCTTTTCATTTTGAGGCAAACGTTTCATTGACGCCCTTTACCACTACAGATAATTCTTATAATTCCTTCGCAGGACTGACCTTAGGTTCCCAGATTTCCAATATCAAGGCTGGAATTTGCCAGGATGGTATTTCATTTTACGAGATCTTCAAAGCCGGAAATTATGTTTATCGGAGAGGAATAAGTACAGGAAAAATATTGACCAAGAAAGTTGTAATTGAATTCAATGTGGATAAACTGGTAATCACAGTCGGTAATACCACAAAGGAGTTACAGATTTTTCCCCAGTTTATTTATGGAACCAATGCCAGTTTTATCTTTGTGGTCAGCAGTGGAGATGGGATGCCTTTCACCGGAGGAAGTGCTTCAGTATCAGGTACCGTATTCAACAATGGTTTTTCATCAGAAAGTGCCCCTGTTTCAGGCACCCCAATTTATCCATTCAATGAATCAGCATGTTCTACAATACAGATTAAAAATAGTAGCAATTCAATGGGATTCAGTTACAACATAACACATCCTTCAGGTTCGTTCCAGAAAAGTTCAGGCTTTTACCCTCCAATACAGTTAAACCAGTCTAGCCCCATGTATCTATATATATCAAATGCCGGAGGTGATACTGTAACTATTAATGGTAAAATTGAAAATTCAAGAAGCATTCAGGTGAATTCAGGAGAAACCTTGAGGATAAGGTTATATCATCAACTAAAAACAGTATTCGAATTTTATATAGATGTACCAACTGTAAATTCCATATATTTATATTTCTCTTACCCTGCCGATTCCAACTACAGCAGCAATTTTACATCAATAGTTGACTATACATCTGTTCTTATGTTAAACGATAATACTGGATTTTCCTCCCTGGGTTCCTGTACAAATTTAACTACCAGTTCGATGGGCTTCAGAACGGATATATTTCATTTTGTAAATACAGATCTTATGATAAAAGAAAGCGAAATTCCTGTCAATCTCTCCTTTGATATTTCACCGGTTGGATCAGAATTGAAGCTTTCAAACGGTACAGAAATATCAGATCACGATGGTATAATAGTTTATTCTGTCATTCCACAGTTTGTTAATTTTACTCTGAGTTCGGATAACAAAAATTTCAAGGGCACGTCAGGTTCCCTGATATTAAAACCTGGTGTAAATGTAACCTATCTCCCCTATTCACTTGCTGGAATTGGAAAGGGTTACTACCTCAATGGATCAGTTGCAAACGGTTATTATGATGCAGAATACAGCATCGTAATACCGATCTCATCAGCAAAAATATCTTACGGCAATATCAGTGCTTTTTCCGATAATTTTGGTTATTTTTCTATCTGGCTACCGTCTGGAAAGGATCACGTAACATCAGGGGCAACATATTTTTACACTACAAAAACAAATTATACTATGGAACAGAATCAGACTGGCCAGCTAATACTACTTCAACCAAATATAAGTTCCCTGCTTGAATCCGTCCTGTCAATCTCTATTGACAGGTTAATCCCATTATTTTTCTTCACTTCATTTATATCATGGTCTATCTCTTTTTCATCCTCGACCGTTTCTTACTACCTTGTAGAATACAGAACATCAAATCAGGCAAATTGGAACAGGGTGAGGATAGGGGCACATTCAAATGATATTGCATTTGTCAACGGGATTTATCCTGATTCAATGTATTATTTCAAGGTTATAGCGGTACTGGATGGGGGTGCGACTGTAAACTCAAACGTGAGAACCATTTCATATGAATCCCCTGTATACCTTTTCTTAAATATACTGATCTACATGGGAATTTTATTCTACATTTATGCAATGATTTCTTACGTCAGAGGAAGAAGACGGAGAAGGCAATTAAAGGATTCCTTCCGAGATTGGTAATGTCAAAATGAACCTGATATTTACACAATTTTCATCTCGCGATTAAAAATAATACGATGCGGAGAGCCGGATTTGAACCGGCGAACCCCTGCAGGAATGGACCCTGAATCCATCGCCTTTGACCATGCTCGACAACCTCCGCTTTCTGTTCGCGTTCAATCTGGTAATTGGATGCTTATTAATGTATTTTAGGATTCAATTCATTGCTAGGGGAAAAATTTTAGCTTTACTGATATTCAATATGCAATTGCATTTTATGTGGCAGTAAAATTATAGTACTTGATTCCTAATTATTTTCTTTAATTGGTAAATCATTAATATCTTAATAAAATCAGGGTCTATGTTTGAATCCGTCTTTGAGAGGATCGGCAAAGGAGTATCAAAGAACAGCGGAAAAATAATCGTTATCTGGATAGTGTTGATCGTTTTGATGGGTTACGGTGCACTACTGGTATTTTCACACACGAGCTTTGACATCACTAGTGGGTTTGGCTCCAGTAAAACAATGTCAGGTAATGCTACCTCCGAAGTATCTAAGTATTTCAATCCATCAGCCGCCGGTCAGGCAACAAACACGTCTGAGTTAATAATAGTTTCTCAGAACATTACAACAACAACCTCTCAGGGAATGAATGCACTTATAAGTTTTCAAAGTGAGATGAATAAATACCTGAAAACGATCAAGAATTATACTGGAACGGAAAATATTGTTGTTACCGAAAAGGATACACTACAGAACTATACTGATGGAATGCTTAAATTGATGTCGGCAAACTATAATATAACCAAAACAATGAATCTGGTTGAATCTGGAGTTAACCATACAAATCCTGTTTTCCTGGGTCCAGAAGAGATCTATTATCTCTCATTTGAGAAGTATTACAGTATTTATAAAAATATAAGTGAGTCAGAGTCAGCCGCCTATGAGGAGGTAATCCATGACCTACCGTCGGGAAGTCCAGTCTATGATTTACAGCGCACATATACAGGGCTCTTTTCCGATTACGTGAATCAAACCCTAAGTATAAAGAACATAATTCATTTTGTTGGCATAGTACAGAATGGTTCAAAGTTTAGTTTGGAAGATAACTCTTTCAATACATCATTCAAAGAATATGGGCTTTACCCCATTGGTCAATTTTTAATTCTCCACCAGAACCTGAGCTCATATTTAACAGATAGTCTGCAGGAAAACGTAAACCTTTCCATTCAGCTTCTTGAAGAGGAATCAGGGGCATCCTTTTCCAGCATAAGGACCCTGATTGTTTCAACCGATAACACTTCCATGGTTCAGTTTGCCAGTCTTTCATATAATTTGAGCCAGCCAGCAACTGATCTCCAGCTTGATTCGTTATCAACTCTACTGTCAGTTAGATCTACAATGAAAGATTTTGCAGGCAACCCACTATTTGAGGCAAACGCACAATTCCTTCCAACATATCTAAGTTCAGCCAGGAATTCATCATCTGTATCCAAAGTTGTGAACGAGTTTATGTCTAACTACCCACTGCAGGATATGCCACTGGTTCCCACTCCATACCTTTACCACAATTTTGTAGGCTATAATCACAGTACATCCATATTCATCTACACATTCCGGGGGAATTATTCGGCACAGGTTGGAGACAGAATTCAGTCAATTGCAAACAATGCTACGTCTCTATATAAGGGAAGTAAGTTTCTTGTTGCAGGATCAAATGAACTTGCAAGTCAGTTATCTGGAGAGGTTACGTCAGGTCTTATTAAAGCACTTGGTGCTGGAATACTTATTTCAATTGTTATAGTTGGACTATTCTTCCGGTCCGTAAAGGCAGCTTTTATTCCTATCCTCATGTTCATGGTGTCAACCATAGTATCTCTCGGGATTGTAGGATATCTTTATACATACGTTTTGCACACAGAAGCATCTTTCATAACTCCAACTTTGCTATTGATCTTCATACTCGGACTCAGTAGCGACTATACGGTCTATATTATGGCCAGGTACAGATCAGAACTCCGAAAGAAAACAGAGAGGCCAACGGTTATGTCCGCAAGATGGGCTGGTCACGCCGTTTTCACGTCTGGTCTTACAGTGATACTATCTGAGGTTGTTCTCTGGCTTGCAAATATTCCATTTTTCAGTGACTCTGGCTTTGCAAATGCAATAGGGGTATCAATTACTCTCCTGGTAGCCAACACTCTCCTTCTTTCCATACTTCACAGATACGGAACTAAAATATTCAGGAAAACCGCTACTGGAGAATTTCATGAAGGAAGCCATAAGCATCTCCATGCCATAGGACTGTTCTCAACGAAATACATCAAAACAATGGTGGCGATTTTCGTAGTGGTATCAATTGTTGGTTTGACAGTTTATGAAGTTACACCTTCGGGAATTGATATACTGAAATTATTACCACAGAGTCCTGCAACATCCGCTATCCAGGTCGTCAATGATAGTTTCAATGGTGATTTCTTTGATAGGGACTTTGAAATAGTTCAGCTCCCACAACCCTTAGTGTCTAACGGGGTGGTTAATAGTGCGGAAATGTCAACCGTTCTTCAGATAGAAAACGCAACCATAAATACAAAAGGTGTTTCTGAAGTACTTGGCCCGGGTAGGCCATATGGATATTACACCGGTTACATACCATCCAATGTTCCATCTGCAGCAGCTGCCATCTATGTTAACCAGACCAATACCTTCATAAGCACTACGAACCCAAATTACGTAGAGATAGTATTCCAGACTTATAACATAGGATGGGGTGATAAGGCAATCACGACTGTGACAAATCTTTATGGAAACATAAGGGCTGTTCCGAACGCAAAGTCAACCTACGGTGTAGCTGTTGGTGGCTTGACACAGAGTTTATCAGATGCCTTACACACAACTCAAGCCTCGTTTGCAGAAATCCTTCCGATTCTTGCAATAACAATATTCATAATCCTCCTAATCCAACTTTCCTCAGTTCTTACGCCACTCAGACTCATAATAATGGTCATGGCAGTCGTTCTTGCTTCTCTTTCTGTCTCTTATATTATTTTCCACTATCTCCAGGGATTCCCAGTTGTCATATTTATGCCTGTGTTCGTCTTTATAACATTGCTTGCTGTTGGACTTGATTATGATATTTTCATGATAACGAGAGTAAGAGAAGAAGTTATGAAGGGTTCCGGACTAAGGGATGCCGTAGTCACGAGCGTAACAGAAAATGGAAGTGTCATAATGCTCCTTGGTACTCTACTGTTTGTGACATTTGCTGCACTGTATTTCAGCGCAATTCCTCTCGTACAGGAGATAGGTATAGGTGTGGGACTTGGAGTTCTGATAGACACATTCATAAGCTGGCCATTCTTCATTCCAGCAATAATGACCATTATTAAAAAGTACAACTGGTGGCCATCAAAATTATCAGACAAACCCTAAAATTTCTATATTTTCTTACATTTTAATAATAGAAAAAAGTTTTAATTTCTTTTTCTTTAGATGAAATTATACATCTCAATGATTCAAAGTAAATTACAAAATTAAATAAATATTCAGATTCCACAAATACTCAATTCTCCTTGATTAGAATGACCTATCCTGAATGATACCATTAGAATAACCCAGTTAAAGATTTTGCTATTGCACCTTCAACTTTAGTTGAAGAATAAAATAAGGAGGTTGAAAGGAAAGGTATGGTCAACTTACATCCACTACTTCTTGCTAGAATGTTTCCTGTTGATATTTCTTAAGTCTGATACCTAATTATAAAATATTTGTCTACATTAATGAAGAAAATAAAAATTAGTTCATTGTTTTTAATTTGTCCTTGATTGCCTGGTAATCTGGTTCCTTTCCAGGATCTTCTGAAACCCATGCGTATGCTACCTTTCCAGTCTTGTCTACTATGAACACAGATCTCTTTGAAACGTCAAGCTTTGGAAGTCCTATAAAGTTCTTGTGGACGATTCCATATTCAGTAATTACATGCTTTCCATGATCACTCAGAAGATCGAAATTCAAATTGTTTACTTCTGCAAATTTTGCAAGCGAAAAGGGCGTATCAACGCTTATACCAAGAACCTTAGCCTTCATATCATTGAAAGCTGCCATGGAGTCCCTGAATGAGCACATTTCCTTTGTACATACACCTGTAAAGGCCCCCGGGAAAAATGCCAGTACAACATTTCCTCCCCTGAATTCTGATAACTTCCTTACCTTATTTTTTGTATCGGGCAATTCGAAATCTGGTGCCATATCTCCAACTTTTACTACCATTTTCTCACCAATATGATATATGAGAATGATATTTAAGTTTAATATGAGAGCGATCTCCTTACTGTCAGGTGGAAAGGATTCATTTCTTTCAACAATTATAGCACAGGAACAGGGACTTGAAGTTGTGACCTGTGTAACTGTTGAACCTGAAAAGTATTCTGAAATGTTTCATGTACCAAACTATAAAATTGCCAGATATGTGGCAAATCTAATTGGGCTTGATACGGTGTTTATATGGGAAAACAATTTTTTCACTGATTTGTTGAACTTGACCAAGAAATTAAATGCTGAAGCCATAATTAGTGGGGCCATAGCCTCCAACTTCCAGAAGACACGAATAGAAAGATTCTGCACGGAAAATGGTCTTTTATCCTATTCTCCATTATGGCTCATGGATCAGGAAAAGGAGTTAAGAACTGTCATTTTGTCTGGAATAAAACCCATAATTGTGAGTGTGTCAGCGGAGGGACTAGAGAAGGAACTTCTTGGTAGACAGATTGATGAGAAGATGATATCAGAATTCAAGGGACTCAAAACCAGATTGGGAATTAACATGGCCGGAGAGGGGGGAGAGTATGAATCTCTTGTTGTTGGCTATAAGAATAAAATGCTAAAAATTGAGGAGTTTGAAGATGTGGAAGACGGCTCCCAGGCTTACAGAAAAATAAATAAAATAGAACTTGCAGGTTGAATTTAACCAAGTTTAGAAAATTATATTTTAACCCTTTCTACTTCTATGGCATCCCATGTTGGGTATTCTTCTATCTGGTATATTTCATAGTCAAGCTTTCCCTTAAGATCGTCAACAATCCATGGGGCAATCTCCACTCTTCTCTTTATCTTATTTATCTGCATTTCAGTCTTCGGAATTCCAATATTCATCAGTGCCTCGGCCATCTCCTCAACAGGTCCACCCTGAATTATGCCTCTAATGATGGTTCCGTCCTTTGTAACCACGTCATAGGGCTTGGCAACGTTTTTTGCCCTCCTCTTCAGTCTATTCTTTAACTGGACCCCATCCTTGAATGAGGCTGAGCAGTAATGAACGGTAAAGTCGGGGTTCTCCCTTACCATATCTATTGCAAGTTTCTGTGAATCTTTCGCTCCAGATTCTACATCATTCTTGATCTCATAATTCCTTCCGAGAAGGTTACCATAATTTGTCTCAGA
Source organism: Thermoplasmatales archaeon (assembly GCA_027310185.1). Taxonomy (GTDB): domain Archaea; phylum Thermoplasmatota; class Thermoplasmata; order Thermoplasmatales; family Thermoplasmataceae; genus Cuniculiplasma. Next base: position 114,931 of record DAIDBH010000019.1, on the reverse strand, counting down.
GAATTCAAGTTCATTAAGATTTATGAAGTCCAGGTCCATCTTTCTGCTGAAATCTATGAGTGCTCTTGTATCCTCGAATCTTCCAGGTAGACTGGGGACTTCAATACCAACGTTCATGCCCATATCCCTTGACCATTTTATTCTGTCCTTGAATATTGATCGATCCATTACGCGCCATATTTCTTCTGGTGGATGAAATCTAATTTCATCAAGACCAGCTTTTGCAACTGTTTCTATGGCCTCCTTCGATCCACTGATTGTATAGAGGTGTATATGATGTGAATCGCCGAATTCCTCCTTTAGTATCTTAATATATTCTGCAGTTCTCTCGTAGAACTTCAGGGGATCTCCACCAGTAATCCCAGTACCTGTTGCCTGGATCATCTTCGCCTCAAAAATGGCATCTTTCATGTTTGCAAGTGGCATTTCGTCGGCAAACATAACGTCATTCATCTTCTTTTGCTCTGATAATGGGCAGTAGAAACATTTCGCATCGCATATCCCTGATACGAAAAGTACCATTTTTGCCCCTTTTGCACACATGGTGCAACCCAGAGGTAGGTGACCATTATATACTGATTTTCCCGGAAGGCTCTTCATTGAAACTCAATGTTAGATGCATATTAAAACATTACATTTTATTTAGAACCAAAAATGAAAAATTAACATTATATGTCTTCCAGGGTTTTTTGCTCCATATCAATAAGGGAAGATTCTACCAGCAGGTTGTTCTGAGAAAGCAATAATATTCTCATTATCCTCAATAGCTGTGTGTTGTTCGTGCTTTCAGGCTCAATTATCATTTCGTTCTCGGGTATTTCTATTCCAGCCTCCTGGAAAGATTTTATATAATTAAGCTTCTTAGTGGAGAATGATTTCCTGTAATTCTTTGGGAGATCTATATCGCAAAGCTCAAATTCTCTTATGAAAATTGGTCTCTGAAAGGTATAGTAAAGAAAGGAGAGGCATATATCCCCATGATTTTCATTATATGTATCCTTGATAGCCTTTCCTATTTTACGATAAAGGGATACCGTACCTTTCTGGTTCAAAGAATAAACCTTCGCAGGTTTTATCTCCTTTACCTTGAGTATTTCAGAATCTACCATTGCACTCAAATAACCTGCAAGAGTAAGCCTGTGAAGTTTTAAGCCCACCTGGTCAAGCTCCTTTTTTATCCCGGAAATTGATTGCTCATCCTTCTTCAGAATCTGGATTATCTGTCCCTGAATTGACTGGTTCATCATATCCCTCCAGTCAGTTTTTCAGTAGCCTCAATTACAAGTTCACATAATTCACTGGAAGACCCGGTGAATTCAAGGGGGTTTGCCATTTTTTCAAGTTCACTTTTAGTAAATAATTCTCCGAATTCTGATTTCATAAGAATATCCTGCAACTTATCTCCTGACTCGTAGTAATTCATTGAGACCTTCCTTACGAGCTCATGGGAATCTGTCCTTCCTATTCCCTTTAGGGTCAACTGTGTCGTCAGGTTCTCTGAGATGCATAGGGGTGATGCCAGCAGATTGTCCTTCATCCTTACCTCATTTACAAAAAGGTTCCTGATAATTTTGGAGAGCTTGTTCAGGACAAAATCTGTAAGAATGCAGGCATAGGGTATGGTAAATCTCTCCAGGGCACTGTTCGTTAAGTCCCTCTCATGCCATGTGATAGCCCCTTCTATCTCTGGTACTGCAAATGACCTTATCATTCTTGATAGACTGCAGACATTCTCTGACTCAATGGGATTCCTCTTGCTTGGCATGGATGATGAGCCAACCTGGTTAGTTGATTCAAAATACTCCATTACTTCAAATATCTCTGGCCTCTGAAGGTTTCTAATCTCAGTTCCAATTTTCTCACATGTCATTGCAATGTTTGCCAATATCTGTATGAATTCAACATATCTGTCTCTGTCAACAAGCTGGCCTGTTGCAATCTCATAATTTAGACCGAGTGAAGTCATTGCATCTTTATTGACCTTCATTGCGTTCCTTCCCATTGATGCTCCTGTTCCCACAGGTCCCATTGCCTTTCCAGTCAGTATTCTTCCCCTGACTTCAATCAATCTTTCCGTGTGCCTGTTGAACTCTGATAAATAAGTTGCCATCTTCAATCCAAATGTAATGGGACTTGCATGCTGTCCATGTGTTCTTCCCAGCATCGCTGTATTTTTATACTTCCTGACTTTTTCCATAAGGGCAAACTGTATGTCCTTGAGATCTTCCATTAGGTATGAATAATATTCTTTTAACTGTAATGCAGTAGCAGTGTCAATGGCATCGTTTGAGGTCATGCCAAAATGCAGGAATTTAAATGAATGATTTGACTGCTCTTCCACCGTTCGAATGAATGCCATGATATCATGCTTTGTTTCCTTTTCTATCTCCTTCATTCTTGTCTCATCTACCCCAACCTGAAGTACCTTCCTAAGCGGTTCTATGTCAGTTCTTGGTATTACATCATTTTTCATCTGGGCCTCGGCAACAGCAATCTCAACTCTTAGCATGCAATTTAATCTGTAGCTCTGCTCAAAAATTGACTTGACAATGGGCCTTCCATAACGTTCTTCAATGGGAGAGATGGTCACGGGTCTGTTATATTGTCAGTAGTTAAAAATTTTCTTATTTTCAATCCTCCTGTTTAAAAACCAGCATTTTCAGAACTCCACTGCTATTATCCCATTGCTGTACCTGTACAGATAATAAATTTGGATGATATAATAGCCATTTACAAGTTTAAGTGACTCATTTATGCTCTGGAATGTTTTCTGGCTACCACCAGTGTAGTTATAATTGAATTCTGTCCTGTTCAATGGAATTATTGTATTTGATAAATTACCAACCTGGGAAATTCTGACATAAGTTGGTTCTGAGAAAGTAAGATTTAATTTAATGTCAGTTGTGCGAGAAATATGGAAGCTCGATGTGGCATAGAATCCATAGCTCTTAATGGTGCTACAGTTTAACTGAGCATATGGAAACGGTGTATTATACTTCCAGAAATTCTGATTTTCGGGAATGACCGGTGCAAAATTACTGGAATTGAATTCAAATGTACTATTGTTCGAATCATGAGGGAAAAATAATGTCTCATTTGTATAGGTAATTCCTGTAGGATTTGATTTATTCAACTGATTGTATGTTTGATCATTTCCAATAATCTCTTTTGCCACGAATGGTTCGAATGAATTGGAACTTCCATATACTGATGTTTCTGTCACTGGCGATCCTGCAATTATTGAATCTGTGCTCATATCGACCACAGAGACATATGAAAGATTCAGGTTGGGAGTTACGTATATTTGTATCTGCACTGAACTGTTAAATTGAGATATTCCATAATTTTTTCCCTGTTCAAAGGAATAACTCATCTTCATCATCACGGGATAACTGTAATAGGTTGAGCCACTGTTTAATGGTATGATTACAGGACTATTTATGTTGCTCACTACAAATTCAAGATCTATTTGGTTGATCGGTATCTTCTTCGTGACACTCTGCACGATCATCAGGTATTCATTATCATAACTCGTATCGTCCCTAGTTAGCAGGATTTCCATTCGTGGAACCTGAGGATTTCCCTTTGGAGCATTTTGAAAGAGGAAGAGACCTAGCGTCGTCATCAGAATCACTGTTATTGCTATCAGCAACAGTGTGCCTATGAGTTCTGATACCGCCCTATCATTCCTGTATCTTACATGCTTCAATACCATGCAATTTATTTGTTACTTATAAAGATAATCTTATGCAATGCTATATTTTATTGTTATGCGACTTCTTCATTGAAATTTGAACCCTGTGACTCCTTGGAAATTCCTTTGAAATGATTTCCTTAACGTTCTTCTTCAGATCATCCACATTTACGCTAAAACTTTCCTTCTTGAATCCTTCCTCCCTGATCAGTACTTCGTTCCCATGTTTAGTGAATGTTACAGCCCGATCCTTCTTGAAGCTTAAAATAGTCAGTTCTTGATCTTCGTCTATCTTTGAAAGGAAATTTAGCACAGTTCTTTCAGCTGCATTAATAGGAACCCATGACATGATTTTGAATTTCGTTTATAGCAATAGCTTTTTCTTTTTTAATATAGGATGTTGCGTTTGTTATTTCAAATGGAAAATTATAATATAAGACTCTTAATTCCATAATTCTGAATAATGAGACTGAAGAATTTAAGGAATGGATCGGGAACTTAACCCGGGTAATGACTTTATCCAGAAACATGGAGAAACTAGAAGAGATAAGGAACGAAATGGATAAAGTACTAAATATTCTAGAAAAAACAGAAACAGAAATATTCGGTCTTATAGATGACTCAGGGGAATCAATCAATCCTGAGTTTATCAGGGAAATCATGATTTCAGACATAAGACAGATACGCGATTCGAGAACAAGGGAGCGTGCTGTATATTATATTAATAGATTCATCAGGAACCTGTTAGAACCTGAATTCTCCAGGGTAAACGACATTAACCTGAGTAGATGGAAACTGTACAGCGATATTATAACTGACAGTTTATGGATCTTTAAGAAAAGGGACAGTAGTGGTCCACATAATGCATCATACTGGGGGAATTTCGTGCCACAGATCCCATATCAGCTTCTCAGAAGATATACGAAGGCAGGGGATACAGTAATCGATGGATTTCTTGGAAGTGGAACAACCCTCATTGAATGCAAAAGACTGGGAAGAAATGGAATAGGTATAGAAATTTCCAGTGACGTGGCAAACATGGCCATGGAGAATATAGCTAAAGCCGGACAAACAGGAGATAATTTTCAGGAAATTGCTGTTGGAGATAGCCAAACGTATGATATCTCCGGCATACTGGCATCCCATGAAGTGTCCCGTGCCCAGTTGATCATTCTTCACCCTCCATACTGGGATATAATACGATTTGGGTTCTCGCAAGATGATCTATCAAATGCCCCCGATGAATCTGCCTTCCTGAACATGCTCACAAAAGTTGTGAATAATCTTTCAAGATTCCTTGAAAAGAATAGATACCTGGCACTTATCATCGGAGATAAATACAGCAAGGGTACCTGGATTCCACTCGGCTTTCATTCTATGGATAAGGTCATTGATTCAGGATTCACCCTTAAGTCCATCGTTGTAAAGAATTTCGATGTTACAAAGGGGAAGAGGGAACAGAAAGACCTCTGGAGATACCGTGCATTGAAAGGTGGATTCTATGTCTTCAAACATGAGTATATATTTATATTTCAGAAAAAATGAACTCATTCTTTGAGATGCGTTGGTCTTCTGGACGCAAATTTCTACAGAAAAAGTGTATCTTTTTCCTGTCTTCTCCCCGTGAAACCTTCCTACGTGAATTCAGAGGTTCATGATCCAGTATGTTGTATATTATCAGTCAATGTATGACAAGGAAATAAACAATCCCTATTCCAGTCATTTGTCAGATACTTCACTTTTAGCGCGGATCAGTATTTCTGCCCTTGGTTCATGCCATGAATTAAAAAGATTTTTCCATCTTTCTTTTGCACTGGAAATTTCATTACTGGTTACGGATTCATATTCATCTGGTTTGTGGTAATCAAGAGGTATATCTTTTCTTATCTTCTCGCCTACAATCAAGTATGAATCCTTCCATGTCTTACCAGATTGAAAGATTGAAAATGCTTCTGAAGTTGCATTTATTGAGTTTTCCATGGATTCCATGGCTTTTTGCTCGTTGAGCCTGAATTTCAGCATGAACTCCAGGAAGTGGTTCAGGATATTCTCGCATAACAATACAGATTCTATAGTTTTGTCCTTTGATATCTGGAATTCCCTGTGATAACCAGAGGATTTATTCACCAATATAGAAGCGGTTGAAACACAATGCCCTATTGCTTCTGATGCATAGCCCTGAACCATTTCCAGAAAATCGGGATTTCTTTTGTTTGGCATCAGTGAACTGCCCGTGTAAAAACCATCCGGCAGAATTATGAAGGACGAGTTTCCAGCACTGAAATTTATGAAATCCTGCGATATTTTGGATAAGAGAATCATTATTTTCATGATCAAATTTGACATATCCAGATCGTCAATTCCCCGGTAAAAGCTTCCAGCCATTGGATTTTTAGGGTTTGAATTAAATCCAAGACTCCTGGCCACCTTGGCAAAATCTACGGGAGAATATGAGCCAAAGCCTGAGCCATAACCAAGTGGTGAAATGAGTGAGAACTTTTCCGATAAATCCAGAGAATCAAGTGACATATCAAGGAATATCCTGGAAATATAATCGAAATATGTTGAAATCATGATCGGCATCGCCTGTCGATTGTGTGTATATCCTGGCATTACTCCCTTGAAGTCTGCTTTTCGATTCAGCATAGTTTCTGATAGGTTAACTAGATATTGCGAAATTTTGAAAAGATGATCTATATAGAAGGACCTTATGTCAATGTGGCTTTGTTCATTTCTTGAAAGGAATATTCGGAGGTTCTTATAGGCATTACCAGCACTTCCCTTTATTTTCTCCTCTACAAACCCGTGGACATCTTCAATAATTGGATCTATTGTTTCCTCCTTTCCAATCAAATCCAGGAGACCGGAAAGTATAGAATCGCTATCTTCTTTAGAAATGATGGATTCATTTCTCAACTGTATCTGGTAGGCAATAAGTGTAACTACTTCATAGTCTAGCAGCATGGAATCTATCCTTACATCTTCTACTGTCATTATGTCAGAGATATCTTCTCCCACATCTTCTGAAGCTCCACCACTCCATATTTTTGCCATCGATTCACTCTTCAATAATTATTTTATCAAGTTGCCTCTTTCTTACCTTGCTTGTCGTGATTGTCTGGCTCCCAAATACATAAATGAATCCTGGTGCCTTGCTCTGGTCAAAAGTCTGGTTTTTCCCATAGGTAGACATAAACATGTCATAAAGTGAGTTTGAGCTTTCAACGCCTACCGGAATAACATTCCCCTTGTATAACTTGAGTTTGACCGTGCCGTTTACAATGGCGTTTATACTGCGCTGGAATGCTTTTATATGATCCATTGCAGGATCGAACCATAATCCACTATATACCATGTCCGCAAACTGCTGATCCATGTTCTTTTTCAACTGACTTTCCTTCTTGTTCAAAACCAGCGATTCCAGATATTTATGCCCATTTATTATCGTGATGGCAGCTGGGCATTCATAAAACTCATGGCTCTTAATGCCTACTACCCTGTCCTCTATCATGTCAATGGCCCCGACTCCACACTGACCTGCTATATAGTTCAGTTCAGAAATCAGGTCGGCAAGCAACAATTGCTTACCATTGAGTTTAACTGGCAATCCATCCTTGAATGTAATGGATATGACCTCTGGTTTCTCTCCTGATTTTTCAACAGGCAAGACCCACCTGTATGCATCTTCCGGAACTCCTTCGTCAATGAATTCTATGCTTGAGCCTTCAACAGATCTTCCCCACAAATTCTCGTCTACAGAGTATTTCCCTCCGTATGGTATCTCAATGTTCCTCAATTTAGCATACTCTATCTCTTCGTCCCTGTTCATGTTCATTTCCCTTACTGGAGCAATAACTGATAGATTTTCATTCAGCGCCTTGATGGAGACTTCAAACCTCACCTGATCGTTCCCTTTTCCTGTAGAACCGTGAACAACAGTTGTACAATCATTCTGTTCTGCAAATTTCACAGCTTCAAGGGACATCAATGGCCTGGCAAGACTAGTGGAGAGCGGGTATTTATCCTGATAAAGCCCATCATTCAGTATCCCCTGTGCCACGAACTCTTCGGAAAACTTTCCTCTCACATCTTCCGTGATTGTCTTTATTGCTCCCAGTTTCTTTGCCTTATCTGATATTCGTTTCAGGTCATTTTTTTCCTGACCAACATCAAGCGTTAGCGTTACAACATCAAGATTCATCTGTTCCTGTAACCACTTTATCATAACAGATGTGTCCAACCCACCAGAATACAAAAGAAGTGCTTTTTCCTTCATAAACTGTAATTTACCATTAGTTTATTAAATTAGTTAGAAGTTATATCATTTTTAATGTAATTATTGATTTACTATAATGAATAATGTTAAAATATACATTCAATATATCGATTTAATGAAAAAGAATGTTAAGGAAAAGGTTACTGTAGAAAGCAGAGTTGCTGGATTTCTTACAGAAAACCCTGATTATATGCTTTCATTGAAATTTGGTGTTGTGAATGTCAGTAAGCTGGCCCAGCTCATTTTGAGGGAAAACGCCGATCTGAATCCCATATCTGTCCGGGCTGCACTTAACAGATTTAAGAACAGAGAAAATGGCGAAACAGGGAAAAGCAGGGCGGATGATCTCCTGAAGAAGAGTAAGATCTCATTGCAGGACAAAATATGTGTGGTGACGTCAAAAATTCCACAAACCATGAAATATATATCTGCAACTTATCTGCAGGATAATATAGTATATATTGTAGATGAAATCAAAAGCAAAATACCGCAGATGTCCCAGAGCGTTACAATAGAGGCGGACGTCAGCATGATTCATATACTCTCATCAAAGGAGATTGAGAAGACTCCTGGTTTCGTGATGAGAATAACAAACAAACTTTTTGCCAGAGGGGTCAATATCCTTCAACTTATCTCATGCTCAAATGAAACAATAATAATACTTAACAAAAAGGACTCCACGCTGGCATACGAAATATTGACAATGACATAAGGAAATAAGTTAGAGATGACGAGTTAGAATTTTGTTCATTGGTCATTTCATTGGCTGTATGTATATGCAGGGCATTCAATTTTTGTCCACTCAGATATATCTCCACAATGATATATTCAACTTTTATATTTCTAATATTGATAAATTGAATATTTACTTTGATACCTTTTCCAGCATGATCAGGGATTCTGATACGATTTCTGCACTTTTCCTCACGTCATCCAGATTTATGTACTCACTATTTGTGTGCGATAACATTGTATTTCCTGGTCCGTACGTTATTACCGGTATATTCCATGAGTTTCCAAGAATATTCATGTCACCACTTCCACTTTTGAATACGAGATTTGCCCTGTTACCAGTTTTTTTATCTATGGCGGAACGAAACGCAATGGCAAGAGGGCTTTTGGTGTTTGAAACATATGGTTTTACCTCATTTATTATTTTTATCGTTGCCGGAATGGGGAGATTTAATGTTCCGCATATTCCTGACACTTCCTTCAGGATATCATTACTTTCTCTATGAGGAGGGAACCTAAAATCGAGCGTGATTCTTGAATTCGAGGGGATAACATTATCCGATCTTCCTCCGTGTATTCCTGTCAGTGCGACGGACGTTTCGAAAAACTCTGTTCTTCCGGAATAATGTTCCTTAATTTTTGACCATGCCAGCATGGCAGCCTCAATGGAACTTCCTCCTATCCATGGGGCACTTGCATGAAAAGGTTCTGTGCGGAACGCTACCTCTATCAGCAATCTACCTCTATATCCAACGGTAATTCCACTAACATCGCTGGGCTCACCGAATATTGCATAATTACTCTGCATATTTGCCCTAACAATTTCAACTATTCCTTTTCCTGATCCCTCTTCACCTACCGCAGCTATCACCTTCAGTGTTCCCCTGAATCCAGACTCCTTTGCTATCATTGCACCATAGAGAAGTGATACGAGTGATGACTTGGCATCCACAGCTCCTCTTCCATAAAGTATGCCATTCTTGACCAAAACCGGGAGTTTGCCAGGTACTGTATCGATGTGCCCACATAGCGTAACAGATATACCATCTCCATCGAATGTCCCGAAACCGTTTCCGGCACTATCAGTTCCAATTTCTACCGCACCTGATTTCTCAAGGTATGAATTGAATAATGAAACGGCCAGTTTCTCCTTTCCAGTGGGAGAGTATGTTTTCACAAGCTGTATGAGTGTTTTATCAATATCATCAATCATCTTCCCACCTCAACGAGATAGTCCAGTATTTCACCTGGTATATCGATCTGCGTAACCCTTGCAATAGTTTTGAACTCAGTTGTGCTATTAACTTCATGAACCAGGTAACCACGATCAGATTCCATTATGTCTATCCCGAGTATCCCACTTCCAACACTCTGTGCAGCCTTAATTGAAATGCTCTCAATTTCTGGAGTAATTTCACATTTTTCAGCCCTTCCTCCTATGGCTGCATTCGTCCTCCAGTCCCCTTCTGGTTGATATCTGTACATTCCACCTACTACCCTGTTGCCTATGACGAAAGTTCTTATGTCCCTTGGAGGTCTTTTAACATATTCCTGCATATAGAAGATTGAATACAGTGGATACATGTATTCCCTATCCTCAAGAATTGCCATTGCAGCTTCGGGGTCATTCATCAGGGCAATCATCCTCCCCCAACTACCCGTTACAGGTTTGAGAACCGCTCTGCCTTTGAATTTTTCAGAAAACTGTTTCATTGCGGTTTCGTAACTGGTTGAGACTGATGTTGAGGGTGATGGTACGCCATTTGCTTCGAGAGCAAGGGATGTTAACATCTTGTTTCCTGCGTTGATTATTGTTCTGAGATCATTCACAACCATTTGCTTCTTATATTCCAGAAAGGCTGTTGAGTGGAGTCCGCGATAATATGAAGTACATCGTTGCAGAGTGACATTTCCATAACTATCAGGAACAGGCCTATCGAAGTCCATATCCATCTCCTTAACATTTATCATGCTCAGTTCTATTCCCTTCTGTTCTGCAGCCTTATGGATCGACTTTTCTTCCCACCTAACTGTATCATATATCATTGAAATCTTCATTTTTATCACTCTTTATTGATTCTTTATGGAATGATCCAGTGCCTTCTTCATTATTTCTATAGCACTATCGACCTCATCCCTCGATACGGTGTAAGGTGGGAGCATCCTTATGGTGTTGATTCCTGAGTAGAGAGTGATAAGGCCCCTGTCAATCATATCCATAAGTAACGGAACAAATCTAACCCTGAGTTCCATTGCAAGCATCATCCCGATTCCTCGGGATTGTGACACTAGACGGTGAGAATCGGTCTCTTCCCTGATTCTTTGAAGTATATATTTTCCCATTTCCCCAGCCTGTTTCATCATCCCATTTTTTAATTCTTTTATGACCACTTCACCAGCAGCACATGATAAGGGGTTTCCTCCTGTTGTTGAGCTTTGCTCTCCAATTCCCATTACTTCTACAAACTCTTTTTTTCCAACCGTGACTCCCATTGGTATACCTCCTCCAATGCCTTTACCTATGGTCATTATATCAGGTGTTACATCCCAGTTTTCATGGGCCCACATTTTTCCAGTTCTTCCAAGGCCTGATTGAATTTCATCCATGACGAGGAGTGTTCCATAGCTGGATGTTGATTCCCTGACTGATCTGAGGAATTGAGGATCTGGGAGGTTGATACCTCCTTCCCCCTGAATTGGTTCCATGAATACAGCTGCAATATCCTCCTTTTTCAGCAGTGCATTTACACCTTCATAGTCACCAAATTTTACGAATTCAACTCCAGGGATCAGCATTTCTTCAAAAGATTTCCTGTATTTTGTCGAATGGGTTATTGATAGGGCACCCATCGTTTTGCCATGGTAGGCTTTTTCCATGCTAATAATTTTCTTTCTCCCGGTGGATTTCACCGCAATCTTCAATGCAGCCTCAACGGCTTCTGCCCCGCTGTTTGAAAGATATGCCATGTTCAGTCCTGCGGGAGTGACACTCATCAGTTCCTTAAGAAATCTGGCCCTCGCTGGACTGTAAACCGATGAATGTGTAATGTAAACTTCATCCAGCTGTTTTAGTATTGCCTCTCTTATGGCAGCATTTGAATGCCCAAAAATTGCAACTCCATATCCACTCATGAAATCAAGGTATTCCTTTCCATTCAGATCCCATATTTTTGTACCCATTGCTCTGGCAGCAACAACCTGTATTTTCTGATACGTTCCTGCAAGGTAACGATCTTCAATTTCTTCAGTATATCTATTTTTCATCATCTTGTAATCACCGTCCTTTTATCTGTATGTATTGCACTAGATACCGGAAACTGTCCATTTCCATTTGCAATAATCACCTCAGAAGTGCCAGCCACTATGGACTCAATCGCAGCCATGATCTTTTTATCCATTCCGTTCCCAACCATTTTCAGCATTTCCATAGCCTTTGTAATGTCCAGCTTATCGATCAATTTGCCATTGGACAATATGCCATCAACGTCAGTCAGAAGGATCATCCGGTTGGCTTTCAGCTCCCCTGAAATTGCAGATGCAGCTCTGTCTCCATCAACGTTGAGAGATTCATGTTCAAGTCCAGCAGCAATTGGAGCGATTACAGGAGTCACTTTTTCAGAAAGAAGATGCTTTACGAATCTCCCATCCACTGAGAGTATCTTACCTGTGTATCCACCATCAATATACATTCTTCTACCCTTCTCATTTATTGTTATCAGTCTTTTTTTTCTCTCGGCAATAATAGTAGGTCCATCTATGCCAGACATTCCGAAGGAATTCATTCCAGCTTTCTGAAGTGCAATAACTATCGATGCGTTTATGTTTCCACGCATAGCCATCATGTATGCCTGCATCGTTTGGGCATCAGTGTATCTGCTCCTTATTCCACCTGGTGAGGTGATAAATTTTGTTTCCATGTTTAATCTATTACAGAGATCAGTGACTGCGGGACCTCCACCATGAACTACTATATACTGGTCATCCTTCTGCCCTGCAATATCGTTGATCAAACTCTCAGAAATGCCATATTTCATAAGACTTCCACCCAGTTTCAGGACAGTTACCATAATTCACACCAACCGCATGGGAGACATCCTTAATCCTTCTCTTTCATTGAAACCTTCCATGATGTTCATTGATTGAATCGCATTTCCAGCTGCACCCTTAATAAGATTGTCTATTGATCCGATGGCAACAATTCTCTTTACATGCTGATCAATGACGAATCCAAGATCTATGAAATTTGAGCCCACCACGAGCTTTGGATCTGGATACTTGTAAATCCCAGTTGGATCCATAACGAATCTGACAAATGGTTCCTCTCCATACATGGATCGGTATGCTTTCCACAGGTCCTGATTTTTTAACTCTCCTTCAACAAATATATTGCTTGTTGTTAAAATTCCCCTAATCATGTTAACTGAGTGAGCTGACATGGTGGCTGTGATTCTGTTACCTGAAACAATGGAAAGTTCCTGTTCAATTTCTCCAATGTGTCTGTGGCCTGAGGGACTGTATATCCTGACAGAATTGTACCTTTCCGAGAAATGAGTCGCCATCGATGGTTTATTGCCAGAACCTGAGGAACCTATTTTAGCATCAACTATTATCACACCATTTATAAGACCGGCCTTTGCCAGTGGTGCAAGGCTGTAAATCGATGAACTCGCTATGCACCCGGGAACAGAAATAAAATGTGCTGATTTCAGTTCTTTCCTGTGAAGTTCTGGCATTCCATAGACAAATTTTGTTAGCAAGTCTGGAGCTGGATGTTCCCACCCGTACCAGATGGGGTAGTCTGCTTGATTCCTGAACCTGAAATCAGCGCTCATATCTACAATTTTTGTTCCCATCTCTGACATTGCTGGAACATGCTTGATGGACGAACCGTGAGGTACAGCCATGAAAATAATGTCCACTTTTGATGCAGCCTCTTCCGGAGTTTCGTTAGAAAATCTCAGATCAGTCAATCCCCTGAGGTTTGGATGCACCTTGAAAACAAACTCTCCAGAATGTTGCTGGGAAGTTGCTATCTTTACCTGGATATCATTATGCATCAGAAGCAATCGTAATAGCTCTCCACCAACATATCCAGATGCTCCTACAATGCCTGCTGTTTTCAATTACTATTTCCTCACTCAAAACAGCAGGCTTCATTCACTTTTCTAAGGACAAGAGATCCAAGAAAAACAGGATTGAAATGATTCATTCACCCCAATCCTCTTTAACATTTTCTGCAACTTTCAGGAAAAAGTTTCCATTGTCTAACTCCTGTATCTCATAGTCCAGTCCACAATCCCCGCAGCTGACGATCTCGCCCTTCAGTGCATCATCAGGTGCTATAACTTTTCCACCGCACATCTTACATTCCATATCCATTTTCATTACCTCATAGTCCAAACAAAATCCTGATGAATAGTTCTACTGAGATGCAGTTATTCATTGAGATTTGTTCTGTTGTATCGCGTCTATTTTATATAAATATTAAACCCTTATTGCCATAATTAGTCATAGTTAGATTAAATTCACCAAAATTGAGAAAAGTGTTGACAAAATTGTTAGAAATCTTGTCATCGATGATATTATCTCCGCAATATGTCTCAATCAGTGTAAAATTCCAAGCCATTTCAATGTACACAAAGACAGCAAAACATGAACAACGTTGAATATGAATACTGCTTAACGGTCATCTTATCGGCTCTGTGTCCAAGCCCTGTTAACCAAAAAAAATTCCTCTAGATTGGAAGTGACCTCCTCCCCATTCCAACAAAGGAGACTTCTCGCTCGCATGTATTGAAGAATTCATCCGGAGATGAAAGTAAAATTATTCTTTCACAATTACCCGTCTACAGATATGCGGAGGGCCGGATTCGAACCGGCGAACCCCTACGGAAGCAGATCTTGAGTCTGCCGCCTTTGACCTAGCTCGGCAACCTCCGCTCTTATTTCTCAGGCGGTTATATTTACTCACAATTTAAGACTTTTTGAAAGAAGCTGTTGAAAGGAATTCACTAAACCATAACATTGATTGTTAATTCATGAAATAATTCATCAGTGGTTAATGCTTAAGATAAGGTTATGGAATATTTTTAAGCAATTCGAGCATCATATCAGTCATGAACATATTGGGAAAAGAGCTGATTCTGTATCCCCAGGAACCCTCGTATAAAATAAGGAGCAAAAAATTTTTGAATTATGATCTTGGTGACATTGACAGATTTTATTTACCAGAGTCAATAATCAATATTGAACAGTATAAGAATATGACCCCAATCTCATTTGTAGAAGATGATAATAGAGGTGCCATAAGACCCGGACCTGTTTGCACCATCGACCAGACAGATTTCTTTCTTTCAATCAAGGGTGTTGGATCAACGGTTGATCCATATTCCCTAGAACCACTCAACATTTATAATGTGGGTGATCTTACGGATGATCCTGAGTTCAGGAAGAAGATAGAAGGCTCCGGGTATCGTGGAAACAGGTTCATTACCGGCGAAACATGGCTCAGAGGTTCCCCATACGGTGGTCAGGGTCTAGAACTTGCCAGAATTGCAATGAATACTTCTGAAATGGCTGATCCAACCTCAATAAACGGGTTCAGGATAGCTCCCTTGATCGGAATAGTATCAATGGAGAAAGAACTCCAGGAAAGAACAAGAGAACTTTACTGGTACAGAAAATATGATGGCGACATAGTTCAGGAACTAAGGTTGCTGCCTTCAAACATAAGACTGTATTTTCATTCTTCAAGTACTGTGGGAAATAATATCAACAAGGTCTTTGAAATTTTCAATATTAAGGATAACAGTACTTCCACGGAATTCATGGTGAATTTCATGAAATCTGGACTGGCAGCTCTTACAGCGTTTTCAAGAACGCTTAAGAAAGAAGATGACAGGATCTATTCAGGACTTGATTTCTTTGACGTTTGGCTGGACAAAGATGCAGTTCTTTCAGGTGATGGCACAATCTTCTTTGTTGATCTTGAAGGCGTTGAGAGAAGGTATGTGCTGGAAGAAAAGATAAGGGAAACCATAACAGATCAATTTTATAGATCGCTCTATGAGCTGATGTATGCCTATGCCAGAATTGACGAGGAAAGGATCAGGAGATTCGGTACGCCCATAGAGAGAAGAACACAGTTGCAAACGATTCTGGAGAGGGCAACAGAAAATGACAAATACATAGAACTGGATGAAAACAATGGAAGAGTTGACCTTATAATTAGAAATGACCTAAAAAATGATAATTTAAATAGCAGTTTTACAATGCTAAATAAGGTGAAATAGATTAAATCTCTTGATATTTACAACTTTCTGAAAGAAACGTCCATGGGAAAGCTGGACACAACAATTGATACACAGAGCTTGAATTATCTGAAGGAACAGAATTACCTGAACATATACAGCAAGGATGATTATGATGAATTGAAAAGTGAGATCTCTCAAATGGAAGAGTTATCCAAACAGATTTCAACTGAAAAGGAAGAATTTCAGAAAGAAAGAGCAGAACTGGAAGAAGAGGAGCAGAAGGAGCATTCAATAAAGTTCCATCTGGAGAAAAAAGCTAAGAAAGAGGAACTTGAGGGAGAGGTCCAGAAGCAGGAAACAGAGGTTCAGGATGTATATAAGACAGAAAAGTCAGAGGAAGACAGACTTAATCAATTGATGTCTAAGAAATCACTCCTCAATAGTCTTGTTCCATACAATCAGATGTACATATTTCTGACAGACAAGGGTAAATTGTGTGTCCACGATCTTGCATTAAGATTGTATAGATTCTCTGACGAGGATTTTACGAATTATGAAAAGGACATATCAACAACAATGAACCAGCTTAATGATATAGTCAAGACAGCCAAGATTTATTATGAATATCTTGAAGGCACTATTCCCGACGTTGAGCAGAAATCAACGCTTCTGAGCACAGCAATTGGTCTCGCTAAATTCAGGGATGATATTGCAGTTATGGAGAATAAGTTTCACACTGTCTATGAAAATATGGGCTCTTTCACAAAAAACGTGGAGAACCGACTGATGGCTACTGAAATACTGACGGGATCAGGAAAGGACATCGCATCCGACATGGATGAGTTCACGGAAGTGTTCAAAAAAGTAAGACATGAGAGCCATATTCCGAGAGAATCAGCAACAGCAGTCGCAGCAATAATCTATTTATCCAGGCGATATGATGGAACATATCCATTTGATAATCTGGATGAGTTCAGAAAAATAACGCCTTCATATGAGTCTGCTGCAATCATGGCTTCAATCAACAAGGATGTAAACGATACCAGAGATAAATTTGTGAAAATGAAGGCAATTTTTTCACAGTGGGGCTATGATGAATCGGAAGATATGGAATTGTCCTCTGCGTATGTTGCCATATCAGAATTACAGCCCGATGAAATAAAGGATAAACTCTCGGTGATAATTGATGCAATTAAAAACTATCTGGAGTATCCGCTGGTAGCCTCTACGGTTGTGGCCACAGTACCTGTCATGGAATCAAACGAGACGCTAGATCTTCTTTCAAAGGCATATAACATTCTTGAAAATAATGTTGCAGGATTTGAAAGATCAGAAATAATGGCAGCTGCAGTGAGCCTGGTGCATGGAATAAGGAATGAGCTGATTACTAACGTAGACTCAAAGGCAACCGTTACAAATACGCCCTATCATTTCTACTATATGCCTTCCCCATTCCTGTTCCCATTCTTTTTGCCAATGCTGATGGTACAGGGTTGCTACTATTCCACATTCAGTGGTATAGGTGGAGTTCATCCAGCACATATACACTCAGTTGGTGGATTTTCAGGATGATTCGAACACACATTATTTCAGCGTTTATCCTTATTGCATTCATAAGTTTGGTTCTTCCAGTTGCGCATGTGCAGACGGAACCGCAAAAGGGGGCATTTTTCAATTATGATGAATATATCCAGGTAAATGATGGCAAGGGAAATTACAGTGGCTATTACTGTAATGCATGGGTAAATGGGACAGAATCGGTTACTCAGTTGCTACAGGAGCAGAGAGTATCAATGGATTATAATTATTCTTGTGCAGTGAGATCGAGTGATTACAATTATTTTAATAACCAGATGGCCAGGGGAAATTTCACATTTTCTAGCAAAAACTGCAGTTATACATATGAGACGGATAACGAAACAGGTTACGTAAATCCACATGTTTGGTTTTATACAAATGTGTCCATTCCTGTCAATGGAGAAAAAGAGGTCCTGAACACTGAAATGAAAGTTGTCTCCACTGATTACACTTATTCACCTGGTGGAACTAATGGCGATATTACGACTATATATCTACAGGGAAACGGGACGTATGTAAGGAATGATCCCTTTGGTATCTTCAATGCAACCTATACCTGGAACGCCTATTATGATAAATCTTCCGGATTCATAGTCGCTTATAATTACAAGGAGGTAGATTCAAACGGACATGGAGATGGATTCACCTGTACGAATACCCTGTATGTAAAGGATTCAAGCTATGGTGTCAGCATCTCTCCAATAACAGTGAATAACCAGAAATCGGCACCCTTTCCATATTTGGAACTTGCTTTAGTTCTGGTATTCATTCTTGCAGTAATAGTAATAATAGCATTGGCTGTCAATAAGGGAAATAAAAATAAGATAAAGAAACATTCAACCAGTGGAGGTAATTTAAGAATGACTGAAAACAATGAAGATAAAAACAAAACTGATATACACTTAAACCCTGAATCCAAGGAAACAGAACAGGTTGTGATAAAGGAAGTCGTTAAGGTCAAATGTCAGTACTGTGGTGCACTCATTGACTCTACGGCAGAGAAGTGTCCTTACTGTGGGGCACCAAGGAATTAAAGGTTTACTCTGTATATTATGATCGCCGGTAGTTATACAGAATGCCTTCTATTTTAAAGCCCTGGTCAGTTGCTATTTTCTGTGAATAGATACTTTGCTCAGGAATTTCTGATGTGACCGCATTCATGCCCCATTGAACTGCATAATACAACCTGGATATCAATAGATCCTTTCCGATGGAAATATGCCTGTATCCAGGGTCAACATACAGGCTATGCAATCTTGCTACCTTCAAGAATGAAGAAATCCAGCCCATGCCCACGATCCGGTTATCTACCTCACATGCAAAACACTTTTCACCCATTTCCAGAGCGGCTTTCACCCAATCCTCATTAACTTTCGAATATGCCCTTCTCAAGAACTTAATGATGTCAGTTTCTCTTGAAATTCCAAGAATCTTAATTTCATTTTTAATGCTAAGATGAGGCTTATAGCTTGACATGTTTAGGTAATTGATCTTTTCGATTTTGGCACCTTCTCTAAAGAGGATTTCGGAAAAGAAATCTGAACCCAATCCCATGGAATAGAAATTCTTAGCAGTTCTGGTACTTCCAGTAAAACATGTACCTGATTGCTCTACTGGATCAAATACATAGAGACCCTTCAATTCTCCACAGTCCTCCGATATAAATACTTCTCCAGAACTGCGAAGAGCCTGCTTAATAAATAATGGGATAAAGTGATCAAAAGTTGAGCGCTGTATTTCGCTGATTCTATCTTGGACATCGATAGATTCATACCTATCGATTCTTCTTATTTTTTCCATTTAATGTGAGATGAATGACCCCATATATCTTTAGTATTTCTTCTGTCAAAGCAGGTGGGAAAAATTAAAAACAATCCAGATATAGAGTGATTAGGTTGAATTGGATATTAAATTATCAATTACGGGTTCTCCAAAAATTATAGAAGCTTATATTAAATGCGCTTCTCCGGAAAATGACAGTCACGTAACCATTAATAGAAATAGTCCTGAGGAGATAACAATAAAAGTAGATGATGTTAAACTTTCATCCATTTACAGTATAACCGATGAATTTCTAAAAATTTTTGAGATTGTTGAAAAAATATGTGAAGATTACTCCTGAACTTCAAGATTAAGCTTTTCTGTAAGCTCCTTATACCTGTTCCTTATTGTTACTTCAGTTACACCTGCAACTTCTGCAACTGATCTCTGAGTTCTCCTTTCGTTCATGAGGATTGATGCTATGTAGATGGCTGCTGCTGCAACTCCTGTTGGACCTTTACCTGATGTAAGGTCATTATCCTGTGCCAGTTTGATTATTTCAGCGGCCTGTTTTCTTGTATCAAGTGAAAGCTTCAGCTTACTGCAGAATCTGTTCAGATAATCTTCAGGCTTGGAAGGCATGATGTTAAGCTGCAGGTATCTGCTCATTATACGGTAAGTACGTCCAATTTCCTTCTTCTTTACCCTTGTTATGGAAGCAATCTCATCAAGAGTTCTTGGCACATTCGTGATTCTGCATGCGGCATATAACGAACCAGCAACTACTCCTTCTATGCTCCTGCCCCTGATCATGTTCTGTTTGACAGCCTTTCTATAAATAACAGCTGCGGTTTCCCTGACATCATTAGGAATACTGAGATTTGAGGCCATTCTCTCCATTTCTTGCAATGCCTGGGAAAGATTTCTTTCAGCTGCATTTGAAACCTTGATCCTCTTCTGCCATTTTCTCAGTCTGTATAATTGTGCCCTGTTCCTTGTTGGTATGGATTTGCCGTAAGAATCCTTATTCTTCCAGGATATGTCTGTTGATAATCCTTTGTCGTGTAAAGTAAAGGTCATTGGAGAACCAGCCCTTGCTCTCGACTCATTCTGTTCTGTGTCAAATGCTCTCCATTCGGGTCCCTGATCAATATAACTTTCATCAATGACAATACCGCATTTATTGCATACCAGTTCACCTCTTTCATAATCTCTTGAAAGATCTGTGGAACCGCATTCTGGACACTTTTCAATCTGCTCAATTTTTCTCTTTTCTTTTTCCATCTAAATCACCTAATTTCTAACAAATACTCTCCTATCATCGGAATCGAATTTTTTTGAGAGTACTACTACCCCCATTGGCTCAGATACTGGACCAATAATTCTTACTATTCTACCCACTTTGTTACCTTTGTTGTCAAAAACAGCTCTATTAATCAAATCCTCGGAAACGTTAAGCACTACAAACTCATTTCCAAGATCATGATAAATAGGGAGAGAAATTTGCATATATTTACCTTATAGTTAACAAGTTATTAAACTATTCGTAATACTTTTAATAGTCTTTTTTCAACCTATTTCAATATATCATTGAAAAACTAGCAGAAAAATAACGAATTCCGTAGAATAATTTGATTATAGGGCATTCTTATTGACCCATCGACAAAAATTTCGATATATAGAAATTATAAAAGAGAATCGGGATGTATCATCTATGAAAATTTATGTAGTTGACAATGGTGGTCAGTGGACTCATAAGGAGTGGAAAGTGCTGAAGAAACTTGATGTTGAATCAGAAATTGTGGACAATGACATCAATTTTGATGATATCAAGGATTCTGATGGCTGGGTACTTTCTGGAGGTGCCCCAAGTATAACAAATGAAATCCCAAAACTGGGTAAGATTTCGGATATTCTTGACAGAACTTCCGTTCCAGTATTTGGAATATGTATAGGAGCTCAGTTTATGGCCCTACATTTCAATGGTGAGGTCAGGTCTTCACCAGTACCGGAATTTGGAAAGACAAAAGTTAGTTTTTTCAATCAGGGAGGAATTTTTAAAGAGATTCCACCGGAGATCGTGGTATGGGAGAATCATAATGATGAAATAGTGTCAATTTCAAGCGACTTTGTTGTGTGCTCAAATTCCAAGAACTGCAGGGTCCAGGCTTTCTACTCGGATAAGAAAGGAATGTTTGGTGTTCAGTTCCATCCAGAGGTTGAAAATACTCAGTACGGTACAGAAATGTTCAAATCCTTCATAGAATATTGTAAGAGGTGAATCAATGATTTCAACTGATGGATTAATAGAGAAACCAGTGTATACAGAAAAAGGAGTGCTTGTTGGAAATGTATATGATGTCATTCTTGATTTTGAGGGAGGCAATGTTTATGGCCTGCTAATTAAGGATACTAATAGCAGTATCGTAAGTGAAGGCATTCCAATCTCAATTCCATTCAGATGGATCAAGTCAATTGGAGATGCGATTCTTCTACTCACGTTCCCGGAGAAGGTAAGTTATAATAGAAGAGAACAGAACTGAACACTTAAAAGAGAATAAGTAAATAGTAATTATTTATCGAGAAAAATAAGATGTCCCCATCAAACCGCTTTCCAGTTGCATCTCGTCTTTACACAAAAATGATGTCTACTGCATCGGGCAAATGGGCTCTTATTGGTACCCTGATTGGGATCATAGCAGGTCTTGGTGCAATTGTTCTCTACATTTCAATAGAATTTGTAACAACTTACCTTCTGACAGGTTTAACAGGATTTTCCCCACCAAGATCAGGATTGCTTGCAGGGACATCGTTTTATCAATATTCCCCGAATATTCATTATCTTTACATTCCACTATCGCTTATTATTGGAGGGATTGTTGTTGCTATTATTCTGAATAAAACCGCACCGGAAGCTAAGGGACATGGTACGGATGCAGCGATCAGTGCATTTCATAACAATGCAGGAAGAATTAGAAAGAGAATACCACTGGTAAAGACAGTTGCTTCAGCTATTACCATAGGCTCGGGAGGAAGTGCTGGAAGGGAAGGTCCCACAGCGCAGATTGCCGCTGGATTTGGGTCCTTCCTTTCAGATATATTTCATCTTGATGATCACGACCGCCGTATCGCAGTAGCTTCTGGTATTGGGGCAGGTATTGGAAGTATATTCCTGGCCCCTCTTGGAGGAGCAATTCTAAGCACAGAAATTCTTTATAAAAGGGACTTCGAAACAGAAGCGTTGATTCCATCAACAATAGCTTCGGTGATCGGATATTCAATTTTTGGTTACTACACAGGCTACAAGACCATATTTCTAATTCCAACTTCAACTGTAATAGGCTTTTTTCACCCGCTGTCCCTAATCGCATATCTCATAATTGGTTTTTTTGCTGGTCTCTCCGCAATATTTTATATAAAGACATTCTACGGTATAAGTAGAATATTTTCAATGGCAAAAAGGATTTCTCCCTATGCCAAACCTGCAATCGGGGGAGCAATAGTTGGGATAATCGCCATATTCTTTCCAGAAATACTCGGACTGGGGTATGGATGGGTTCAACAGATGCTGGATGGGAATATGGCCCTTTTTGGAACTGGGTACCTTGATTTGTTCGTTATCTTTATTGTGCTTTTCTTTTTGAAAACTGTTGCAACATCATTCACCATAGGATCCGAAGGATCTGGAGGAGTCTTCGCTCCAGGACTGGTGATTGGAGCATTCCTAGGGGCAGCTATTGCAATTCCTCTCAGAATTTTTTTCCCTTATCTGAGCGTGGATGAAATTATAATAGTGTCCATGATTTCAATGTTCGGTGGGGCATCTAAGGCTCCAATTGCTATTATTATAATGGGGACAGAAATGACAGGATCATATGCACTGTTCATACCCTTAATGCTTGCAACAACGGTAAGTTACTTTGTTAGTGGGAATCTCTCAATTTATCGTTCGCAGGTTTTGGATAGAAGCAAATCCCCTGCCCACGAAGATGAATATAAGAACCCGATAATGGACGACATCCCGGTATATACGGCCATGAAGAAGGATTATTTCAAGATTAGTAAGAATGAAACCCTCAGAGCAGGAATCAATATGATAAGAGAAAGCAGGACAAAGGGGATAGTTGTGGAGGATGGTGGTAAACTTGAAGGGTACCTGTCCATAGAAAATATACCAGTTAATGTTAACTATGATGAGAAGATTGAAAGCGTGATGCAAACAGATCCACCTCTCATCAGAAGTGATGACAACTTACACAATGCACTGAATAAACTTACAAAGGAACCATCTGGAAAACTCATTGTTTACGATGACAATTCACCAGATGTTGTTGTCGGAACTCTGACGCTCTCAGAAGTTGCTGAAGCTTATAACATGGAGATAAGGAGAATTAAAGATGTCCAGAGAATGGAAAATTCATGATATTCGAACTGGATATTTAGGCCTGATAAAAAACCCCGAATCATTTTAAGCGTGGATCTATTGTGATTAATATTTTAAGTAACCTCAATATTAAATTCCAGTTAGATTATTCATTACTATTATTACAAAAACCAGGTAGGTGAATATGGTAAAGGAGAAAGTTGAATAGAGACTGTCGAAGGGACCTGCTCCTCCTATTATACCACCCTTGCCAGAAAGAGTCGAGGCCCTGATTCCCTTAAAAAGGTCAACTATGAATTCAGAAAAGAATATAAGTGGAAATATGAGAACCGATTCAACTGGCTGATATACTTTTGGGATGGTAAAATAGAGTATGAGGAACCAGAGGACTACAAGGAAGAACTTTATTCTATAGTGCGGATAGGATATTACTGATCCTGTATATTTTCCTTCCCTCTGTTCGGGATTCATCACAATCCAGAAGAATGACGTGAGAAGTATAAACTCCACGAGAATTGTTAAAAGAGGCGGGAAAACACCCTTAAGTATATTTTCGTATATTGCCAGCAATGAATACAGGATAAGGATAAGAACAATACCATTTATGCTTCTCCTGCTTGTAACAGAAAAGTTGAATTGTGCAAGGACAACTATTAACCCATAAAACAGTGGAATCATATATCTGTCTGGAAAAATAAAAATATAGCCTTCGGTTAACCCGGATAGGATAACAGTTATTCCCATCCCGATTATTGTTGATACTGTTAGCCAGTATCCATATGACCTTTTTTGATCGGGTGAATTATATTGACCTGAATTGTGTGGGGTCAGGTGGATTATAAAGTTGATGATGAATATACCGATTGGAATCCATATTAGAGTATCTATGATGAATGGAGCTTTCAATAATTCAATAATATTGGGTATGCTTCCTGAAAAGTCCAGCCTTAAAAACATGTATGCTATGATTGGCATGATCCAAACGCCAGAAGCCTCATGGTATGTTGTTGACTCCATCCATACAGAATATAAGACTGATATTATCACGGATAAAACTATAGAAATCAACAGTACGTAAAAAATAGAGTTTACGCCATATAACCACATCACCAGAAGACAGATAAAAATTGGTGTGGAAAGGAAGATCTTCTTTATGTTGTGAAAATCGGCATAAATATCCATCTGTTTCTTCTCACATTTTTCAGATTACAGAATTCACAGCAGATCCAAGTTCTGATGTTCCCACGGTTATGCCAGGATATTGAGAGAGTTCATTTATGAGGATTCCAGGCTGTATGTTTGCTATTGTTGAAGGACTGTATAGTTCACCCTCTGCATAGTATGTTCCTGAAGGTCCCGTTATTATTAAGCTTGAAGTCAGGTGCCCTGCATAGTTTGCGATTGCTTCGCCACTTAGATTAGCTGTTGGGTATTGAGTCTCATATTTCAGGAACAGCGATGAAACTGAAGATGGAAAATTTGCATTCAGGACAGATTCTCCCTGGCTAACTGAACTGGGTCCATCCGGTGGAAGGTATTCTCCATACACATATATAACGTGGAAGTGATAATCTATCCCACCTAGACTATAAGTGAAGTTGTTAAAGAGAAGACCTGGTATGTTTGTAGGGCTTTCATCAGGATCACTGAAATGCATGTCGTGATATATTGTGGAATTTGAAAGTGATGGATCCTGAGAGTGAACATAATTGTAAATAAACCAGCTGTCTGAGGCACCGATTGGGCATCCCTGCCATGAAAGAAAATAAATATTAACTCCACCGACTGGTGAAACGTCCGAACCGTCTATCCTGATAAATTTTCCACTTTGCACCACTGTGGAATTGGATGAAGTACCGGGAGATGATGAATTAAATACACCAGAAGCTATGAGTACCGCTACAATTACTATAACAGCCACTACTATTGTTACTGCAGTCGTTAATATCTTCCTTCTTCTCTGGATAAGGATTCTTAATTCGTCTTCCTTCTGTTTATTTGTTTTTTTGGAATTTGCCATTCACGATAATATCGAATTTGCATATTTAAAGATTTGACACAGGAATAATGAAACCAACAAGATAATAGAATATATTATTAACAGACTCACCATATTTGATTATGAAATTCGGGGTTGTTGGTATCGGTAATCATGCAGTGAATAGGGTGATGCCTGCCATTTTAGAAAGTGGTAATGAAATCTCAGGTATTACCACGACGAACAAGGAGAAGGGAGATGAAATATCTAAAAAGTTTTCATGCAAATATTACCCTACATATGGAGAAATGCTTTCTGATGATATAGATTCTGTCTATGTGGGTTCACCAAATTTCATGCATTTTGAACATGCAAGAAAAGCCCTAAATCATAGCAAACATGTTCTGCTGGAAAAACAGATGACACTGAGATCTGCAGACGCAAAAGAACTCATTTCCCTGGCAACCGAGAGGAAGGCTAAACTTGGTATTGGCTTCCATCTCAGAATGCACCCTGCGCTTGACTACATAAAAAATGAAATACTGAAACCCGATGAAGAAATAATTTATGAATCGGGAATGTGGACCCATAAGTCAGCTGCAAGGGAACAAACGACAGATAGCAAGTGGTGGAGCGAACCAGATAAGGTAGGAGGAGGTTCCGTAATGGGTACTGGCGTTCACGTCATTGATACGCTGATTTCATTTCATAATAGATTTCCCAGGAAGGTAACCTCATTCAGGATGCCAGAAGAGAAGATAATTGATGAATCAATGATAGTAAATATGCAGTTCGAAAAGGGATTCGCTGCTGCTTTCTCATCCAGACAGATGGGCCCCATTTCAAATGACTTGACCCTGTTGACCGCAGACAGAAAAATAAAGTGCAGAAATTTCTTTGGCACTTCAATCAATGCAGTAGTTGAGATCGATGATGAAATGGTAAAGGAGTTTAAATCAGGGAACATGTATGCTGAAGAAGTGTCAGAATTTGTAAAATACGCAAATGGAGAAAAAAGCAGGATAGCAACAGGGAATGATGGATACAGAGTGGTAAGAGTGGTGGAAGAGGCTCAAAGATTTATATCAATGGTGAGATGAAAACTATTGTATCATTTCCCGTGATTCTAATTCCCGTATAAGGTCCCTTGAAAGGCTTCTCAGACGATCAATCAACTCATCAATCTTTTCTCTGATTACCTTATCAAGCGTTGAGGAAACTGATAATGCATATTCATAATAATAGCCTCCATTCTGGATGATCCTTGAGTCTCGCATTACAAAGCCCATGCTGATCAATTTCTGCAATGATCTGTAAACTGTACTCTGATCCCTTTTTATATCATTTGAAATATCCTCTATCCTGAACCACTTTCCAGGAGTTAATGCATAAAATATGTCCACATCAGTCTTTCCAAAGTTAAATACCGATTCCAGTAAATCGGAACAGCAAGCAATATCGGAATTCAATTTTGATGTTATTTTCATATTATACGCCGGTATTGGGTTGTTCTATAAATGGTTTTGTATGATTTTGGCAAAACCGTAACGTTGATTAACTCCAATCAAATATCTAATAGAATTCAATTATGTCAGATGAAGATGTAGAACTGGAAAACATAAGGAAAAAAGTACTGGCAAGAATTCAGGAAGAAAATAAGAATAAGGAGGAAAAAAGAATGAAACCTGTAGAATTAACAGATGCAACTTTCAATGATGAGGTAAAAAAGAGCAAGATTATGGTAGTGGACTTCTGGGCATCCTGGTGTGCTCCATGCAGATTCCTCTCCCCAATAGTTGAAGAACTGGCCAATGAATACAGTGGTAAGATTTCCTTTGGAAAAGTGGATGTAGATGCCAATCCGGAAGTAAGTTCATCATTCAATATTACAAGCATACCTACTGTAATAATGTTCAAGAATGGTAAGGTCGCTGATGTAAGTATCGGAGCTGTACCAAAGGCAATGCTTGATGCAAAACTAAAGAAGTTGTTGAACTGAATGAAATATGATATTATTGTAATAGGTGGTGCCTTTGCAGGTCTTACTGCGGCCATTTATTCTTCCAGGCAGGGAATGAAGACACTTGTAATCACAAAAGATATTGGTGGTCAGGGATTACTTACAACGGATATCCAGAATTACCCTGGCTTTGAAAGTATATCCGGGTTTGATCTGGCTTCCAAATTTCAGGCACAGGCTCAGATGTATGGAACTGAGTTTTCATATGATGAGGTAAGGACAGTAACTGAATCAGATAACCAGTTTATCCTGAAAGGTGTGGAACAGCAATATGAATGCGATGCACTGGTTCTTGCTTTTGGTAAAACCCCAAGAGATCTGGGGAGCAAGGGAGAAGAGAAATTCAAGGGAAGAGGTGTATCCTATTGCTCAATATGTGATGGTCCGCTCTATAGAAATAAGGATGTTCTTGTAGCTGGCGCAGGAGACCATGCTCTTCAGGCTGCACTATATTTAGGAACAGTTGCTTCAAATGTATATGTTACACAGAAGGGAAACCGTATTTCAGGTTCAGAAGACATGATAGCTGAGGCAAAATCCCTGGAGACTGTTAAATTCCTTTACGAGTCAGAAGTTGAGGAAATACTCGGAGATAAGACTGTGAACGCAGTTTCCCTCAGAAAGAAGGATGGCTCGCTTGAACAGGTTCCAGTTAAAGCAGTGTTTGTTGAAATGGGATACATTGCAAAGACAGGGATGCTGAATGGATTTGTTGAAATGAACAAAGACAACGAAGTCATTATAGACATGAGTGGCAGAACAAGCAAAGAAGGCGTTTTCGCTGCAGGGGATGTAACAAATATCCCGTATAAACAGGCAGTGATCTCAGCCGGTCAGGGTTCTGTAGCAGCATTGAGTGCTATTAACTATGTTCACAAGAAACGTGGGATGGGATCGGTTAGAAGTGACTGGAAATTTGTTGATCTGAATAAAAAATCCAAGATCTCCCTCTAATATGATAAGTATTGAAAATGGAGGATTTGACTCCATGGGTAGAAAGAGGGTACAGAGTCAGGATAAAGATATAACGATCATCAAAGAAGGTGAAAAATACTTTGCCTTTGACTCAAAGTGCCCTCATAGGGGTGGTCCTCTCTTTCTTTGCAAGATTCTTTCCGGGGAGAGGATAATGTGTCCTTCCCATCATATTATTTTCAATCTGAATAACGGCGATGTGCTTGAGAATCCAATACCCAGATCAATGGGAGATTATGCATTGTCAGGTAACTTGAAGATTTATGAAATAAGATTGAATGGAAAAAAT
This sequence comes from Thermoplasmatales archaeon, assembly GCA_027310185.1. GTDB lineage: Archaea > Thermoplasmatota > Thermoplasmata > Thermoplasmatales > Thermoplasmataceae > Cuniculiplasma. The sequence goes on along the minus strand of DAIDBH010000019.1, from coordinate 85,991 downwards.
CTGGAAATTATAGTTTGAATTTCTTGCTGTTCTCCTTCCACCAGACCTGATTTAACAGAGACTCAACATATTCTGTCTGGAAGTCCTGCTTTAAGGCTTCCTTCAGTATAGATTGCGCTTCATTCAGCCGGTTGATTTCCATAAGACATGATCCTTTTACAATTTTTGCCTCTGGATCGTCTGCCATTTCAATTGCAATATCCAGATGAGAAATGGCCTTATTATACTCTTTTTTGCCCATGAGAAGTTTGCCCATCATGAGGTGATATTCTGGATCTTCATCGCTGTGGGAAACTTCCAGTACATCAATACCTTCCTGCACCTTATCAAGAGAATTATAGAGTTCTGCAAGTTGCATTGCCATTTCTGGATCGTTGTCTGAAACATCAAATGCCTTCTTATAATATTTCTCTGCAAGTTCATTATCTTCAAAATCTTCCATCATTGATGCCAGTTCGGAGTAGAATAATGGCTCAGAATCATTGAGGGATATGCATTTTGTAATGTAATTCATGGCTTCGGAGAGGTGATCTTCGGCAAGCTCATTCTGGAATAATAAATAAATTGCATCCAAATCATCCGGGTTTTCCTGCACCATTTTCTTTAGGATTTCAGTTGATTCTTTTATTTTCCCACTCTCCTTAAGGACAATGGCATAATTTGTCCTGTATATGGGATTCTTATCCATCTCAAAAGCCATTTTAGCCTCTTTAAGAGCCTTCTGGTCTTCCTCCATGTCCATATAGATGTTGCTTTTCAGGAGATGTATCTCTGGCATTTCTCCTTTTTTCTGAGCCTCGTTTGCGAGTCTCAGGCTCTCCTCGCTGTTTCCCGTTGCATAAAGCATGGAAGCGTACTGCAATACATATTCCGGCTTTTCGGAATCTATTTTATAGGCCAATTCCGCGTGGGACTTGGCGTTTTCAATATCGCCAATTTGCGCAAATGCTTCTGATGCCAATGAAAAGGCATCTGGCCTGGTTGAATCTATTTCTATTGCTGTAATGAATTTTTCAAGGCTTTTTTCGAATTCTCCCTGGGTTAATAATTCAAACCCCTCAGCTATCTCTTTGTTGTAGTCAGACAAATTAATCTCACTCTTATTGAGAATAACTATTCATATCTTACTCATAAATTCAGGAAACAATAATAATGAAAAATCACATAGGGATTTATGGGCGAGGAAAGGGAAAAACTATGCAGAAACATAAGGGATGATTTTTACAGGGAAGGTTTCGGTAATACCCCGATGCTTAAATATGATACATCTAATGGTTCATCAGTTTTTGCTAAACTTGAATATTTCAATCCCTTTGGATCTATCAAGGACAGGGGAGCATTCTTCATGATCGATCATCTTATCCTTACAGAGAGAAATATAGTGAATAAGACCATCGTCGAGGGAACATCAGGTAATACAGGAATAGCGACTGGAAATATCTGTCGAAAACTTGGAATTAAGTCCATGCTTTTCATACCTCCGGGCACATCTGATGGAACCAAGAAAGCCCTGATAGACTCTGGAGCAAAGGTTGTTGAGACAAATGAACCACCTGAGACTACCAGCACAGAGGTTGCCATTAATTCCGCCATTGACATTGCAATGAAAGAACCGGAAACTTATGTCTGTCTTCATCAGCATGGAAATGAATTCAATTATCTGTCTCATGTTTATACAACGGCTCCAGAGGCAGAAAAACAGATAGGAGGATTACCGGATGCAGTGGCAATAGCCATGGGAACAGGTGGCTCAATAATTGGGAATGCCAAATACTTCAAGGACAAACGACCAGGTACAACTGTTTACATGCTGCAGTCGGATCAGTCGTCCTATATACAGGGAATAAGGAATTTTTTAAAGGCAAAGGACAAGACAATCATTGAAAAGAACATTTCACTGGTAGACAAGATGATAAATGTAAATGAAAAAGACGCAAGAGATGGAGTTCAAAAGCTTGCCAGAGAACTTGGAATTTACGTTGGTTTTTCATCAGGTGCAAATTTCATGGGGGCACTTAAGATAGCCGAATCAAGAAACAACCTAAAAGTATACACAGTTTTTCCTGACAGTGGTATAAAATACAGTGAATTCTACCAAAAGAATGGAATCCTTACAAGAATGGAGACTGAAGATTTAAGCTCAAATGTAAAAGAAATAAAAGAGAACCTTATTTTAGTCAAATAAGCTATTGTTTATTTTTGTATTGAAATTTGCCTTTCTTTTTTCCACAAATGCGGCGGCCCCCTCTTTTTGATTCTCTGTCCTGAACATATTTCCAAAATACTCTTTTTCTCGATCAAAGAGATCCATTTTCCTGCCCCGTGTAAGTTCTTTTATATATGCCAGTGACTCAAACGGCAGTGCTTCATACTGCTTTCCAAGTTCAACAGCCCTTTCCAGGTATTTATCATTTATTTCGCTGATAATGCCCATGCTGAGTGCCCTGCTTGAATCAATCCTAGTCCCGAGCGATGCAAGTTCAAATGCCCTGCTGTTTCCCACAAGGTTTCTAAGTCTCTGAGTTCCACCAAATCCCGGTATTATTCCAAGCGTAACCTCTGGTAGACCAAAATAGGTATCAGGATGGGCAATTCGTATATCGCATGCAAGTGCAAGCTCAAAACCTCCTCCCAGAGCGAAACCATGAATTGCTGCAATTACCGGCATCTGCCTCTCCTCTATGAAATCCATGACCTGATGACCGCGTTTTGAAAAGTCATATGCTGTTACGGGATCAAGGTTCAAGAACACATTAATATCTGCACCTGCACTGAATGCCCTGTTCATTCCAGATATGATTCCAATCTGCCTCTCTTCTTTCAGAGCTTCACCAATCTCCTCTATTGTTTCAATGTCAAGGGGATTCAACTTCTTTTCCCTATTTATGAATATTTTTAGCAATCTTCCTTCTTTTTCAACCAATATATTTTTCATCTCTTCACCTCATATTTATAAAACCCTTCTCCGGTCTTACGGCCAAGCTTCCTGGAATTTACCAGGTTTCTCAGCGTGATTGGAGGCTTGAACCTCGGATCTCCGTAATTGGTGTAAAGTACTTCCATAATATCCTGGCATACATCCAGACCTATGAAGTCAGCAAGTTCCAGGGGTCCCATCGGATGATTCATTCCTAATCTGAACGTCTTGTCTATGTCTGAAGCACTTGCTACCGACTCTTCAAGTGCAAGTATTGCTTCCCTGATCAATGGCATCAATACCCTGTTAGAAACAAAGCCAGGAAAATCCCTGACATTGACCGGTTCCTTCCCAATTGAAACCAGCAATTCAGATACTTTTTTCACTAATTCCGATGATGTGTTTTCACCTGACACAAGTTCAACCAATTTCATGACGGGCACTGGATTGAAGAAATGGATACCCATGAACCTTGCAGGGCGCTCAATGTATGCCGAAAGCAGATTGATGGATATGGATGAGGTGTTTGAACCTATGATGGTTTCCTTACTGACTGTATCTGAAATTCGCTTCAGTGTCTCAGTTTTTACGTCCACCCTTTCAAACACGGCTTCAATGACTATATCGCTTTCTTTTATGGACTCCATGCTGTCTGAGAAAGTCATTCTTCCGATTACCTGATCGGGTGTGTCTTTGAGTGACCCTTTCCTTTCAAGCCTACCCAGTGAATCAATTATGGCATCCCTTGCAATGTCCAGAGCCTGCTTGTTGACATCAACCTGAACTACGCTGTAGCCATTCTGCGCAAAAACCTGTCCTATTCCCCTGCCCATGGTGCCAGAACCCACAACCGAGACTTTCAATTGATCACCTCGATAGCCATTGAATGCCCACCACCACCGCCATGACATAGGGTTGCAATACCTTTCTGCAACTTTCTATGCCGTAAGGCATGAAGTAATGTAACCACAATTCTGGAACCACTGCTCCCAAGTGGATGGCCAAAAGCAATTGCTCCTCCATTTACGTTGAATCTCTCGTTGTCTATACCTAGCTGGTCTCTCAGCAGGATGCAACCTCCTGAAAATGCCTCATTATGTTCTACAAGATCGAAATCATCTATCTTCCAGTTATATCGCTGGAGCATTTCCCTTGTTGATTTTATTGGTGCCTCGATAAAATCCCTCGGGTCCATACTTGATGACCAGAATCCATTGATCTTGCCTATGGGCTTGAGGTCATACTGTTCAACTGCCTTTTCTGAAGCTAAAACCAGGGCTGAAGAACCGTCCGAAATCTGCGAAGAATTACCAGCTGTATGAATGCCGTCTTCATTGAATGAAGGCCTTAGCTTTGAGAGAGTTTCCATGCTTGTAGCTCTTATTCCCTCGTCAACTTTCAGTTCCTCCATGGGAATAATTTCATCTTTGAAGTATCCCATATTTGTGGCTTTCATCGCTCTTTCATAACTCTGCAATGCATATTGATCAACCGCAGTCCTGGTTTGCTTATATTTGGCCGAAGTTTTATCAGCGTAAAACCCCATGGAATTCAGGTAAAATGCATCCATGAGGCCATCATTGTACATTGCATCTGTGAGACTTTCCCTGCTGGAAAACATGTTTTTTACACCGTACCTGAAATTACTTGAAAGCAAGTACGGTCCCCTGCTCATGCTCTCTGTACCACCTGCAACGACTATATCCCTTTCTCCAAGAGCTATCTCCCTGAATCCATTTTCAATTGCCAGCATGCCTGAGGCACATACAACATTGACGGTGTTCTTAGTAACTTCTGATCTTATTCCGCCATATGTGCTACACTGACCTGCAGGATTTTGACCGTTTCCTGCCTGGATGACATTTCCAAAGATCACTTCTTCTATCAACTCCTGACTGATTTCGGATGATTCGAGCGCACCTCTTATCGCGATCCCCCCGAGTTTAGTTGCACTGATACCTGAAAGAGATTTTCCAAATTTTCCATGTGGCGTTCTCCTTGCAGATATAATATAAATGTCTTTCATTATTATCGAGTGTCAATATTGCAATTTTGTTAATATGCTTTGCAATATTTAATAAGACATATTCAAAAATATAGTTTGTTCGCTCATTCCACATCTGTCTCTACATCAAGGTTCCTGCTGATCCAATCGCTGTAGCTTCCAACATACAGTTTGGGTTTTATCCCTATATATTCCATCGCCAGAAAATTTACACATGATGTTACTCCGGAGCCGCAATAGAGTATGTCACCATCTTTAACATTCCTGAAAAATTGCCTCAACTCATCTCTTTCCTTTATCTTTGCACCATTCATCAGTTCAGTATATGGTATATTTACAGCACCGGGAATCCTGCCTGCTATTCTATCGATTGGTTCCTTCCTTCCTTCGTATCTATATGACTCTCTCGCATCAATTATTCTATGTTTGCCCTGCTGGTTCAATATATCTTCATGAGTCACAATCATATCTGAGTTTAATTCAGTTTTAATATGACCCCTTATAACCTTTCTTTCTGGACCGGTTTCTACAGGCAATCCTAAGGTCTCCCATTCCCTGAATCCACCGTTAAGAACTCTTACTTTCTTTATCCCCATATATCTTAATAGAAACAAGCATCTGCCAGCTCCAGATAAATTATCGTCGTAGCACAAAACCGTGCTGCTGTTTGATATGCCAATTTCCTCAAGCCTCTCCTTTAGCTTATCAATGTCTGGAAGAGGATGTCTACCACCAGTCAATTTAACTTCAGAAGCAAGGTGACCATTCAGGTCCATAAAGAATGATCCAGGAATATGAGACTTCAAGAACTCGTTATATCCAAAGTCAGGCTCGGTAAGTCTGTACCTGCAATCCAGGATAACAGCCTTATGAAGGATATTTTTCATCTCGTCAACTGAAATAAAAACGTCAGCTTCCATATACACCAATCTGAAGTTTTAATAAAAACTTTCGTCAGTTCCGGAGGAAAAATATTATAATGCAAATTTGATTAGGTATATACTAAATGAATGATCTTAAACTGCTCACAAAAAAAGAGAGAGATTGCCTGATAGTAATCGGAGATCACAGTAAAGATGAGTTTCCAATGAGGCTTATTGATCTGTCGGATATGCTGAAGGTTAAGCCACCAACTGCACTGAATCTTGTTAAAAGACTTGAAGGAAAGAAACTGATAACACACCTTAAAGGCATGATTCATCTAACGCATAAAGGAGACTCATTTTATCATGAAATTGAGGAAAATCACAGGATACTGGAGACCTTAATGGTCACATACGGAATGGATATCGATAGGGCATGCTTACTCTCCGAACAGATAGACTATCTCGTGGACCACGATTCCATAGATACAATGTTTCTGAAACTCGGGAAGCCAGAAAGATGTCCACACGGAAGGGCGATTGAACAAATACATGACTAAGGCAAATAATATATTTAGAAAGAATTAAATAGTTTAGTACTATGCTAATGAAATTAATCAAGAACTAATGTGATTGTATATGGATACTGGAAAACAGGCAAATAGGCTAATGAAAAGACAGGTTGGTGTCTGGGGTGCAATAGCTGAGGAAATAGCTGCGATGGCTCCGGCATGTGACACGGTTGCATTTATAACATCAGCTGCTGCATTTGCCTTCTTTCTCACACCACTGGCATTCCTTATCGCAACCCTGACAATGTTTCTTGAAGTTAACACTCTTTATCACCTGTCAAAGAGACATGCAAGTGCAGGGGGTTATTATGGATACATTGGAACCGCCTTTGGGCCAACCCCTGCTATTACGAGTGGGTTGCTGTACGTGATGTACCAGATAGCCAGTACGGCAGCAATACCGGTTTATGTAGGTGGAGTTGTGCTTCCAGGCGTTCTTTCCTATTTCCTTGGCATTTCACTTCCTGGCTGGATATGGATTCCACTGATTCTCATATTCATACTTGCCCCCATAGCCCTCTCTATTTTTGGCATAAGACCCCAGATGAAATATGTAAGGATAGCTGCTTTCTTCGAGGTAATATTTCTTGGTGTTCTTTCAGCAATAATAATAGTTGAAGCAAAGGACAATACACTGGCGGTTTTCGATCCGTTCACAAAATCCCAGATTTTCAATAAAGTTGGTGGTCCTCTGAGTGGACTCGGACTCGGAATGATATTCGGGTTGACAAGTTTCATTGGATATGGAGGTTCTGCTCCACTCGGAGAGGAGGCGATGAGCAGTAGGGTTATAACAAAGAGCCTGGTTTTTGGTCTTGTTATAGTTGGTGTTGTACTAACGGAAGTTGCATACGCCTTAACAGTGGGCTGGGGAGTTTCACTGATGTCGTCCTTTGCACAGGCCAACATTCCCGGTATAATAGTTGCAACTGCCTATACAGGAGTTGCAGGAGGAGTTATGTTATCGCTCGTTGCGTTTAATTCTGCTTTTTCAGATTCTGTGGCAATGCAATCCAATGCAGGCAGGGTTTATTTTGCAATGGGCCGTGATGGCGTTCTACCACACTACTTTGCAGAATTGCATGAGAAGTATGTTACACCCCACAAGGCTTTGATGTTTATCGGCACAATGGCATCTATTCTGGCTATTGGTGGTACCATGCTCATCAATGGTATGATGGGGCATTCTTTCACATCTATTCTCTTTAACCTATCATCGAGTGAAATCGTGTCTTCATCACTGGGAAACAGTTTTGATTTTCTTACTACGCTTGCATTATTTGGATTGATCATTACCCATATACTGTTGAATACCAGTGTTATGACTTTATTTGTAAGGTTGAAAGAGAAACATCATGGAATCTACATCGTTGTACACATTACGGAACATTATGTATTACCAATAATAGCCACAGGTATATTTATATGGGTACTTTTTGAATCTATAGTTCCACCTGTCTTCCCTATAACTGAGGCCGTCATAGGTGCAATTGGTTACCTCATATTCGCAGTTTATTATGCCATGAGGACTGTAAAATTAAAGCCGGAAGTTGCAGCAAGAGCAGGAAGGTCTGTAAACCTCGTAGAGGAGGAAAAATTAGATGAATTAAAAAAGAACGAGATAGAAAATTAAAGAAATGCACAGTTAGTTTTAGAGTATCAAGTAATTTAAATCAACAATTTGGTAGTAATTGTTACACAATACGGTTAAATGCAGAATATGTCCCTTCTCAAGCCGTTGGAATTAATACAGAACTCTTTGATCTGTTAATGCGGTTATATAGGTGATAAAATGTTGAACCCTAAAACAAAAAATTTATAATTTATTGTATTGAGGATTGATGTCATCACGGAAGTCCATACTACTTTCTGAGCTCAATGCAGAAGAATACTTGAAGATTGCACATCATGGAATCATCGCAAGCAACAGGACTTCTGCTTTGGTGGGAATGAATGGCACCATTGACTGGGCATGCCTTCCTAATTTCAACTCTGACCCCATATTTGATTCAATACTGGACAGAAATAAGGGAGGAAGTTTTTCTATTCAGCCAGTTGATCTCGAAGATGTGACATGCAGCCAGTATTACATAGACAATACAAACATACTTGTGACCGAGTTCAAGAAAAAAAATCAGGTAATATTAAGAGTCACAGATTTCATTCCAACCTCAAAATATAGCACGATTAATTTCCCTGAGATCCACAGATACGTTGAAACTCCGGTGGAAGGTGTTGAGATTCGATCGGAAATAAGACTCTCGTTCCACTTCGGTAATTTACCGGAAGAAGTTATAAGACACAAAAATGGGTATATATTCAAATATAAGGATGAATATGTAGGCGTATCCTCTGACTTTAATTTCAAGGTATCTGGTAGCAAGATTGCGGCAAATTTCAAAACAGATAAAAATGGAGGTGGATGGATCATTGTATTCTATGGCATGCAGCACGTACAAAAGACAAATGATTTTAAATCGTTTGACTTAATGGAGGAAACGGCAAAATTCCAGAAAGAATGGGTTTCGGATGGAAATTTTCCACTTATATATAACCACGAGGTGGTAAGATCAGCCCTTGTTCTTAAGGGACTGATATATGAACCCACTGGATTGATGGTCGCCGCACCAACTACCAGTCTGCCAGAGGCTATTGGTGGTGATAGAAATTATGACTACAGATTTTGCTGGGTACGGGATGTGGCATATGTGATAGAGTCCCTTTCAATGCTAGGCTACAAGAACGAATCGGTAAAATTTCTATATGATGTAATGGAAAGGGTAAAGATGGAAGGGCACCTCAAGACAATTTACACAATAAATGAATACCAGAATCTTGAGGAAAAACTCATCAATTATGAAGGTTATATGAAATCATCTCCTGTCAGGGTAGGGAATCTGGCTGCAAACCAGCTACAGATCGATGAATATGGAAGCCTCATCAATGCAATATATCACGTCTCTAAAAATGAAGGAACAATTAATACATATCTATGGGATTTTGTAAGGAATATACTTTCCAAGTTAACCGAGATATGGAAATATGGAGATTCAAGTATATGGGAATTCAGATCAGAACCGTTGAATTATACGTATTCAAAAGTTATTGCATGGTCAGCATTTCAAAGAGGTATTGAGATGTCTAAGAAATTGGAACTTTCAGCTCCTATCTCAGACTGGAAAATTCAGGCTGATCTAATAAAGAAGGATGTCATGGAAAATGCATACAGCTCAAAGCATAATTCATTCATGCAGTTTTATGGATCAGAAAGCACTGATGCATCCCTTCTAAGGATGCCACTCCTTGGATTCTTACCACCAGATCACCCCTATATTCTGGGGACAATAAAGAAGATAGAAAGTGACCTCATGGTAGACGGATACCTTTTTAAAAGGTATAATGACAAGGATAATTTTGTATCTGATGATAATGCATTTGTTCTCTTATCATTCTGGTATGTTGAGGATTTGATTGTTACAGGCAAAGTGAAAAAGGCCAGAGAGGTACTGGACAAGATTATTTCACATTCAAACCACCTTGGTCTTATGTCTGAAGAAATTGATCTGAGCAGTGGTGAACTTCTTGGTAATTTTCCACAGGCGCTGAGTCATCTTGGTATGGTCAGGGCAGCCGTAAGGTTGAACAGGGTTTCTAAAAATTATGGGAAAATCGAACACGAATTGAAGTTTACTTTATATTGAATTAATAATATAGATAAATATGTATACTTTTTATTAGTTTATTATAGTATTTAACTGTTTTTTAAATTTATATAAAATGATTTAGATGTAGTGAAGATTAAAAATGGATAATCCGATAGAACCAAAAGAAAAAAAAAGTAACATGGTGATAGCCATAATAGCAATTGTTGTGGTCATCGTTCTTGTAGGATCGTTTGTTGGCCTTGATTATAAAAATCTGGTCAAGACAACACCTACTCCAACGACATCCAATAATGTGCTATATGTGTATACAGGTGTTAGTGGTCCAGTTAACTCTGAACATCTGCTTGGAGGTTGTGTGATAGCTGAAATGAAAGGTGGATCAACACCTGCCGCTTCAGCTCAGCTAATGGCTTATCTAATGAACCCAGCAATCCAGAAGGCCTGTGAAGCCCATACAGGATTTATACCTGTTGACCAGGGAGCCTACACATCCTCACCAAGCACATCAGTGCCAACCATATACAGTGCAACTAACAAGACCGTAGACGTCACATACTACACCAGCATAAGTACCGCTGATGAATCATACGTAACTGGAGTGATAAGCAATTTCGAAAAAGCATATCCGAACATTGATGTCAGCGTCAGTTTCATAACTGCTGCATCCATGGTCGAGGAAATTTCATCTCTGGTAACCGGTAATTCTCATGCAAATGTTGTGATGACAATTGACAATCTAGATGTTGGGGTTCTGTTTTACGATGGCTACCTGGCATCACTCAATGCAGCAAAGATTACGGCAGGAGAGGGTGTCATAAGTTCAATATCAAGTCTGAACAACTATGAAGTAAATGAATTTGGTGGAGTATACTTCCTGACACAGCTTGTTAATATACCGTTGGTATGGGTAGATTATACGGCACTTCAGGGCGCTGGAATATCAAAGGTTCCAACAACATATACTCAGCTTTATTCCGATGCAAAGACACTTTTCAAACACTACGGAGTCGGTGAGATAAACATGCAGGGACACGGAGGAGCAAGCACACCTACAGAACTTTACCAGTGGATGGTTCAGTTTGGTGGAAACCCGATGATGTTCAATGATACTGGAGATATCCATGCAATGGAATACATATACAACCTGAGTGCATATTTCTCACCAGATTACAAGACATCTTACTGGGCAACTTACACAGGACTCGCTTCTAACTCCTATTCAATGATGTACTACCAGTGGCCAGGATCTGTCAATCTTACAAAGCTTGGGATGAAATCCTATAATTCTACGGATACAGTAACAAATGAATCACTCGCAGCAATAAATGGGGGAGTTTTCCTCAGGTCACCAGTTTCCTGGATAGGAGAGTGGCAAACCCTTATGGACAAAGCGTGGACACAGATAGTCGTTGACCATGCAACATATACTGACATACCATCAATACTTGCAAGCCAGAACAGCGCACTCTATAACTTCCTGCAGACAAACTATAACCAGAACGTTGCAGACCAGTATGAAAACGGAACATATGCCCCAATAGAAGGGCAATAAATTTTTAAATAACCAAATTTTTTTTACTTTTTAATAGAAATGATTCCGGGAACTCTTCAGGAAAAGTGTGAAGATCCATATGAAATGAATAAAGTTCATCTGACTAACCCTATGATAAATGAAGCTGTCATGCTAGTCAGTAAGAATATAGTTGTCTTATTAGATACCTATCTAGATTTAAAAATATAAGTTAAATTTTACTTACTTAACTACTTGATACAGAGACCCATCTTCATTGTAAATATTATATCTTTTAAGGCTGAAGCTGATCTTTGACCCTAACTCATATCTCTTGCTTGTTTTCAATATTATGGGATGTGTGCCCTCATCGTCTGAGTCATTTTCCAGGTTTCGATCATCAAACCTACAGCTCACGTGAAAACTGTCTTCTTCCTGGTTACACCATTCAACTGTTCCAGTAATATCTTTTCCCTCACTTATCCAGTGATCCCTGAATCCTATTATCTTGCCCGGGTTGTTGAAACTTTCCCCGTTAATGAAGTTCATTGGATATTCTCCAACAAAGTCACCAAGCCATTTGCTTTTTGGCTCATTCAATATCTCATCAAAAACTCCTATCTGCTCTATTTTCCCGTCTCTCAGTACAGCTACCCTATCAGATAGAGTAGAAGCTTCTGTTTGATCATGTGTCACATAAACAAAGGTGTGGCCGAGTTCCTTTTGGATCTTCTTGAGTTCAGCCCTTGCAGTGTACCTCACTCTTGCATCAAGATTGCTTAAGGGTTCATCGAGAAGAAAAATCTTCGGATCCCTGACAAGTGCTCTGGCTAGAGCAACCCTCTGCTTTTGACCCCCACTCAACTGATTTATGTTTCTTTGAAGAACATCACCAATCTTCAGCGTTTCAGCTATAGATTCTATCTTACCTTTTATTTTGCTCTTTTCATATTTTGCCATTTTCAATGGAAACTGTATATTCTGATAAACAGTCATATTCGGATAAAGAGCATAGTTCTGAAACACCATTGCGATATTTCTCTTATTGGGAGGCAACTTACTTATATCCTGACCGTCAAGAATTATCTTTCCAGCCGTCAAGTCCTCAATTCCCACTGTTGTCCTCAATAAAGTACTCTTACCCATTCCTGAGGGCCCAAGTATTACGAGAAACTCACCATCATATATTTCCAGATTCAGTTTATTTAATACTCTCTTCTTTCCGTATAATTTATAAATATTTTCATAACTCATTTTTACGTTCATCCGACTAAACCTCCTGATAAATATTGTCCTTTCAGGTACTTTTGAAGCACCGCTGCCAGTATTATGACTGGTATAGTTGCTACCAGAGCAAATGTGGCGGATTCCAGTGGTAGATTCCTCGAAACATAATTATACAGTGTAACAGGAAATGTTGAATCTGTTGGCACTATAGGAGCAATAATCACTGCATAAGTAAACTCATCCCATGATGTCATCCATGCCAGTAAAAAGGCAACCATAATTGGAACCCTTATCATTGGCATTAGAAGCCTGAAAAATGTTGAAGAAAAGGAAGCACCGTCTACCCTTGCCTGGTATTCCAGGTCGTGTGGAAGGCTTCTAAACCCACTCAACATAATAAAAACCGAGAGTGGCAGGACAACAAGTTCCTGGGCAAATGCCACACCAAAGACAGTGTTGTCTAGATTTGCGTGAAGAAAATAAACTGATATTGGTATTGCAATAACCAGTCCTGGCATCATGTTGATTATGAACAGGAAGACGATTAATTTATTTGACAGTGCAGAAGTAAGTTTAGAAAGCCCGTATCCAGCCGGTATGCCAAGTCCAACCGCAATCAAACCAACCATGAATGCAACTTCCAGACTTCTTGTCAAAGGGCCAATTAAATCAACTTCCTTGAACGACTGGATCAGGTTACTTAATGTGAAAGCGAGTGGTATCTGACCCGGATAAATCTTGTCAAATGTTAGATATGCTGGTTGGAAAGCATAAATGATCAGTATCCAGAGTGGATATACGAATACAATAGCTAGGATTATTACTGCTATGTATGTTGTCCATTTTCCCTTCTCATTTGACATGATCTTTCGCACCTCCAAGTCTTACAACTATAACCGAATACACCATGATTATTGCCAGAAGGATTGTTGCAGCTGCATAAGAAATGTTTCTTGTCTGCAGAGAGGAGTAATTTTCGAATATCAATGTATTCATTATAAGTGGATGATACCCTATAATTACGAGCGGCAATGCAAAAATATTGAATTCACTGACTCCCCTTACCAGAAGCGCAATTGACATTATGGGTGCAATGTTTGGCAAGGTTATGTGTATAAATCGGCTTACTGCACCAGCTCCATCCACTGAAGCTGCTTCATAGAGGGTTGGTGGGAGGGATGAAAGACCACCATATAGAATCAATGCAACCAGTGGTGTATTCTTCCAGAAATCGGAGAACATCACAACACCTAGTGAGGAACTGTTTGTATTGAACCAGTCTATGGGTTTTAATCCAATTGAAACCAGCGCTGAGTTAGCATATCCACCAACAGCCTGGAATATTATGGAAAATACAAAAGCGCTTACCACGGTAGAAATACCTAGTGGAATAATAACTAATGTGGAAAAAGCCTTCTTACCCTTGAATGGCTTTACCAGTACCATCGCAATTGCAAGCGCAATGAAAAGCTGTATTAAAAGGGCACCAACGCTTACAAGCAGAGTATTTATTATAGCACCATACAGTCCGTAACTCGGTAAAGCAAGATAATTGGCTAGAGTGAACCCATGTTTTCCAATAAAGCTATCATATACAACTGTTATAGCTGGAACGATTGCAAGTCCTATCACATAGGCCAAAGCAGGGATAGCAAAAATAAGGTAATAGATATTCCTTTTAGCAGACCTTTTGAAAACATTACCTCTGGATAGAAAGTCTTCTTCCTTATCATGTCTAATATCAGCTTTACTTTTACTGATCGTATTCCTATTTTCCATTTGTTATCACACCTAATTTCAAGTTTTTCTAAATTCGATCAAATTTAATTGGATTGTTTTTTATCTTTAAATCAGACTTTGTAATACATTCTTTAATTTTCCTGTCTGCGAGTGTTTTTATGTCTTACATATCAAGTTACTCTATGGCCAAACGTATTTTGATACCATAGCTTGAAAATAATATTTAGTTTTTTTACTCGTTTAAATAGTTACATTATGTAATACCACGCTTATTTATGAATAATATTGAGGCTTATATTACTCACCATAATAAGGAATTGAATGACATTTTCCAGTTTTTTCTTTGTTTTACGCCATTTCTAACCAGAATGGAACAGAAACCTCAGATATCCTGAAAGTGAATCTATAGGGCACATTCTATGGAATTTGTCTGCTTATGGGGTAAGACTGTCGTTCTTTCCTATTTAACTGAAATGAAAGGTTGGGAAGTTTGAATAATATTGGTAATATTTATTTCCACATGACTTACGTAAAATACGAATTGACACTGGGAAATCTTTTAAGAAGTAGTACGGTTAGAAATCCCAGTCAGGAAATAGTTGATTCAGAATTTGGAAGAATTACATTCAGCAGATTTGGAAGTGACGTCACATCACTGGCAAAGGGCCTTGTAAAAATTGGCGTTAAGCCTAAGGATAAGATAGGGATTCTTGACTGGGATACAATCAATTTTCTAAAGGCTTTCTATGCTGTTCCAATGACCGGTGCAATACTGCATACGGTCAATATCAGATATCCTACTGAGCTCATATATTATACTATTCAACATGCAGAGGATTCATATTTAATACTGAGAGATGAGATAGCCAAAATGTTCGTTCAATATAAGGATCTATTTGGTTTCATAAAAGGATGGATCATTTACAGGACTTCTAATGAAGAGATCAACTTACCATTTAACAACGTAATAAATTTTGAAGATCTTGTAAATACGGACGACAATATATCTCTTCCCTATGTTTCAGAAGAGGATACTGCAACACTTTTCTATACGTCTGGAACCACTGGAATGCCAAAGGGCGTATCATTTACTCATAGGGACATAGTGCTTCATGCATTCTCAATTGCCAACACAGTATCCGATTATCCGATCTCACTTGGTTCTGGCGATACATTGATGCCACTGGTACCAATGTTTCATGTTCACGCCTGGGGTCTTCCCCAGCTTTTCCTTCTGAAAGGTCTAAAATATGTCCTCCCGGGAAGATATAACCCTGAGAAAATACTCGAACTTATGGAAAGTGAAAGGGTAAGCACAACTGCTATGGTCCCCTCCATACTATATATGTTACTGGCCGCAAAAAATTCCAGCAAAGTATTACCATCGCTTAACCTGAGATGTATTATTGGGGGTGGAGCCTTAACCATGGAACTAAAGAACAGGGCTAAATCTTTTAATGTCACAAGCATTGGTGCTTATGGTTTATCTGAAACAGCACCCCTTGTTTCATTTTCCACTCTGAACAGCGAGGTTCAGAACCTGGACGAGAAAACTAAAGAAGAATATGAAATCAAGGCTGGAATTCCAGCTCCTTTTGTGGAAATTAAAATAATGTATTCAAAATCCGAGCTAAATAAGGATGAAAAAAATAAGTTCGGTGAAATACTCGTTAGATCCCCATATGTTGCAAGGGAATATTACAAGGATGCTGAGGCTACAAAAAAATTATGGGCTGAGGGATGGCTTCATACAGGAGACCTTGGATATATAGACAAAAAAGGATATCTCTGTATAGTGGACAGAGAGAAGGATGCAGTTAAATCCGGGGGTGAATTCATACCTACTTTGATACTTGAAGATGTAGTTAGCCTTTATGATGGCATAGACAGGGTCGCCATTATCGGAAAGAAAGATGAAAAGTGGGGGGAAAGGCCTGTGGCATTCTATACCTCAAATGGTACCGTTAAAAAAGAAGAAATCGATGAATTTCTGAAAAGGTTCGTGGAAGAAAGAAGAATAGAAAAATTCTGGATGCCTGATGAATATGTGAGGGTGGATTCCTTTGAAATGACCTCTACTGGAAAAGTTGACAAAAAGAAATTAAGGGAGAAATATTACAGTTGATTTTAACCTTATTTAAAGCGTAAACAAAGATTATTTTCCAATAAAATTTTTATTTTTAGTGTCTCATAGTCAAAATATCGCAGGCAGTTGTACTCATTAAGTTTGAACCGTGAAAATTATACCGGTAACAAAAAAGATAACTTATATATTCCTATACTATTATTCATTATGATTTCTGGGAATCCCAGCATTGATGAAGAAGAGGAGAATTACGGTACTTCAAAGGAAAAACTCACAGAACTTGTTGAAGAGAATAAACTGAGAATAAAGATCTTTGGGATGGGTGGTGCAGGTTCCAACACTATCAAGAGAATGGTAAATAGAAGTTTCAACTCACCATACTGTGAAATCTCATTCGCGGCCGCTAACACTGATGCATCACATCTCAGTAAGATTGGGGTGAAAGAGAAAATTGTGCTTGGGAAGCAGCTTACAAAGGGAAGGGGAGCTGGGGCAGATCCTCAGGTGGGTAATGCTGCTGCGAGAGAATCCCAAACAGAGATTGAAAAAAGCCTGGACAGGGTCAAGATTGCCATCATTGTAACAGGACTTGGTGGCGGAACCGGGACGGGGTCTTCTCCCTTTCTTGCAATGAAGGCAAAGGAGAGAAATTCAATAGTCATAGGCATTGCTTCCCTCCCCATGGCAAGCGAAGGAAAAAAGCGGATGGAGAATGCCAGGAAAGGGGAATCTGAGTTGATTCAATTCTGTGATTCCCTCATCCTCTTTGAGAATGACCGGATAAGAAAATATGCACCAAGAGAACTATTCAATGTGGCCCTCGAGTTTGCTGACTCAATAATGATGAATGCAATTGAAGGACTGATCGAAAGTGTTTCTAAGAGTGCGACTGTGAACACAGAACTTTCTGACCTGGAAAAAATACTGGAACTCGGCGGTCTAGGCATATTTGGAGTTGGAATTTCTGATTCCTCACCGGAACAGAGAATCATGGAAGCATGCGAATCGGCATTGAATTCCCCCTTTAACTCTTCAGAAATTTCCCAGGCCAGAGGTCTTCTTCTAAGCATCTCTGGTGATGATACCCTTACTGTTGAGGAAAGGGAAAAGGCAATGAAATTCATGAAGGATAAGGTATCACCTGGTGCAAATATAATTGTCAGGCAGGAGACCGATAATACCTTCAAGGGGAAGGTAAAGATAATATTCTTTGCAACGGGAATTATTCCTGAAGGGGAGGAGTTTCATATACGAAAAGACAGGCACGAAATTTCATAGTTTATTAGTTTGTAAAAATAGGAAAAGTTTTAATTTCATTTTCTATAAAGTAATTTGGGGCAAGGTAAGAGATGGAATTTCCTAGTGATATGGAAATCCAGGATAAAAAACTGGATAATAAAACACTTTTTAAGATAGCACAGTCTGCAAGATCCCTGATAATCAAGATGGTTTACAGCGCAAAAAGTGGACATCCTGGTGGTTCTCTCAGTATAATAGACATTCTGACTGACCTTTACTTCAGGGAAATGATTATTGATCCAAAGGACCCGGAAATGCCAAAAAGGGACAGACTGATAATGAGCAAGGGACATGCATCTCCGGCATTATACAG
Organism: Thermoplasmatales archaeon; assembly: GCA_027310185.1. Lineage (GTDB taxonomy): Archaea > Thermoplasmatota > Thermoplasmata > Thermoplasmatales > Thermoplasmataceae > Cuniculiplasma. Next base: position 67,794 of record DAIDBH010000019.1, on the reverse strand, counting down.
CATCCTTGCGTTGAGGGGATTTTTTCCTCAGGAACTACTCATGGATTTCAGACAGCTGAACTCAAAGCTAGAGGGACATGTTCATCGTGGAGTTCCAGGTGTTGAATCATCAACAGGATCTCTCGGGCAGGGTCTTGGAGTAGCTGTAGGAATGGCAATTGCTGCAAAAATCAAGAAGGAAGATTACAGGGTTTTTGCAATTCTTGGAGACGGGGAAATCGAGGAGGGAAGCGTGTGGGAATCACTTATGGCAGGTAGTAAATATAGGCTGAATAACCTGGTAGCAATACTAGACAAGAATGGAGTACAGCTTGATGGTTTCACAAAGGATATAATGCCAATGGGAAGTGTTTATGATAAAGTCAAATCCTTTGGGTGGAACGTGATGGAATTTGATGGCCACAATTTTAATGAAATACAGAAAGCATTTGACTTTGCAAGAAAGAGCTCAGATAAGCCAGTGTTTCTGATAGCCAATACAGTGAAAGGTAAGGGCGTAAGCTATATGGAAAATAATCCAAAATACCATGGCTCTCCTCCTGCATCAAATGAGGAGTATGAAATGGCCTTGGGTGAAATAGGTGCTAGAATTTATGAAGAGTGAAAGTTTAAGAGAAGCGTATGGAAGGAAGCTAGTGGAGCTCGGAAAGAACCACAGTGACCTTGTTGTTCTTGATGCAGATCTGTCAAGTTCAACAAAGACTCAGGCCTTTGGTAAGGAATTCCCAGACAGGTTTTTTAACATGGGTATTTCAGAACAGTCTATGGTAACAACAGCAGCTGGGATGGCCCTAAGTGATTTGAAGCCATTTGTTTCAACATTCGCAATTTTTCTCACAAGAACCTATGAGCAGATACGGCAGTCGGTTTGTTACAATAATATAAACGTGAAATTTGTTGTAACTCATGCAGGTATAACAGTAGGAGAAGATGGTGCGACTCATCAGATGGTAGAAGACATTGGGTTAATGAGCGGACTTCCCAACATGAAAGTCATAGTTCCGGCAGATTCCATAGAAACTGAGTCTGTAATAGATTACCTTGTTGAAAAGACTAAAACCCCCTACTATGTCAGATTAACCAGGGAAAAATTTGCAGTAGTGAATGAGAATGATTATCAATTTAGGGAGGGGAAAAATACCGTTTTAAGAGACGGGAGTGACCTGACAATTTTTGCAAATGGGTCCATGCTTTCATTCGCCCTCGAAGCAGCAGAAAAACTTAAGGAGCTTGCAATAGATACTGCGGTTATTAACGTGTCCTCCATCAAACCCATTGACAGGGCCAATATAGTAGACTATGCGAAAAAGACAGGACATATAGTAACTGCTGAAGAACATTCAATCTACAATGGTCTTGGAAGCAGGGTATGCGAGGTAACTTCTGAGGAATATCCTGTACCTGTTGTTAGGGTTGGCATGAAAGACTCCTTTGGTAAATCAGGAAAGTCATGGGAGTTGTTTGATTATTTTCATATGGGTGTAAATGATATCGTCTCAGCTGGTGTGAAATCATTCAGGGAGGAGAAAAAATATGAAACTATTTCTTGATACGGCAAATTTAACAGAGATAAAGCAGGCCAATGAATGGGGACTACTTGATGGAGTCACAACAAACCCATCACTGATAGCAAAAGAAATGAAAAATAGCGGAAGCTTTAAAGATATTGTTACCAGAATTCTCAAGGAAACTCCGGGACCGGTAAGCATTGAAGTCATAGCAGAGGATTACGATAACATGTTGAAACAGGCCTTCAAAATAAGTGAACTTGGAAAAAATGCTGTTGTTAAAGTTCCATTTACTACCGTCGGACTAAAGGTGACAAAGGCTCTTTCAGACAAGGGGATACCGGTTAATTCAACGCTTATCTTCAGTGGCATACAGGCACTGTTTGCTGCAAAGGCAGGTGCAAGATATGTATCACCATTTGTAGGCAGGCTTGATGATATCGCGGAGGACGGCATGTCGGTAATAGAACAGATAAAGACTATCTATACAAATTACGGCATGAAGACAAATATCCTGGTAGCATCAATCAGGAGTCCATTGCATGTTTTGAGATCGATGATCATGGGGGCAGACGTAATAACGCTGCCATTCGATGTTTTATCAAAACTCCCAAGTCACCCTAAAACCACAGAAGGTTTGACCAGATTCCTGGACGACTGGAAAAAGGCTTTTGGTAATATGGACTTCCCACTTTAACCAATTTTTTATATTAGTAATTAATTATATCCCGTGATATTTCTTGATTTTCTTCTTTTTAACGTTGTGATAATTGTTGGAAGTATCATCTTGTTCCACCTTTTTCGGTATAAATTGATTGATTATTCCCTGATCGTTTCGCTTCTTATTGGATTGCTGTTCTATCTTATTTTTCCAGATACCATAGATTTTGCAATTGTTGTTCTTGGAACTCTCTCCATAAATACTCTTTACTCGAGGAACTCATATGTCTTCATATTCATACTAATATTCATAACCATAGTTGACGGAACCCTGTATTTCAGTATCTCTCCTCTTCTTCACGAGACACTTTCACTGGGAGTTGGTATCTCAATTTCACTGCTGCTATCGAACAGTGTAAGACTTATGAACCTTGATAATGAGAATGAAAGAGGAAAGAAGAAAAAGACAGAGGTTGAAAGAGATATTGTTCAGATATGCTCAGGAATAATCATACTGCTTGCCATCATCTTGATACCAAAGGTACTCCTGGAAGGAGGACTACTACTTGCAATCCTGATCAGCATAGTACTCGTTAATGTTGCTGCCGTTGAGAGGGAATCAAGAATATCAAAGGCAATCCTTCGTTTTGAGAGAAATAATGTACAACCTGGAGTGGGCAGCCTGTGGTTTATTGCCGGATTGATGATATTGATTGCACTGTCCCTCAGATGGCGGGTTGTTGAAATTGGAGTCTTTGCAATGGCAATAGGAGACTCACTGGCAACCATAGGAGGCGTAAATATAAGGACGAGAAAACTTTTCTATAATCACAAAAAGAGTATAGGCGGTTTTCTGTTCATGCTTATTCCAACAGCCATTTTCGCATATGCTATCCTTGGTCCCCTATATGTGCTTCTTGCAATAGTTGCAACATTTGCAGAATCTGTTTCCAGATATCCCGTGGATGACAACATATCCATCCCCGTAAGTGTTATAGCGGTTAATTTCCTGATCTCAATGTTGTAAACGAAATTACTGGTCTTACTTGATGATTTGAAAATAACCCATATGGGTATTAATTTGTGACAACCCTACGAAAGTCCCTGTAATACATTAGATCGTCCTCTCCCTCGTCCTGAAATCCTGAATCCTTATAGAATTTATAAGATGTGGAATCACGATTTACCCATAACTGAACATTACTGTATCCAAGATTTTTCAGTTTTTTACAGGACTGATACAAAAGATAACTACCATATCCTTTTCCCTGATATTTTTTTGATATGAAAAGATCAACCAGAAGTGGCGTATTTATCCTGAAAAATTCAAATGAACCATCACTAACCTGCACCGAGCCAATTATCTCACCGTTATGGAGAATCCTGGAAGGTGTAAAAAGGATTTTTCCGTAATAACCTGAATTTATAATTTCTGGCGTGATATTATTGCCATCCTTCTGAATCAGCAGAAATTCATCTGGGGTGCCATTATAGGCTTCAGACTGTGCAATTCCAAGCTCTTTCATTGAAATTTCATCATTCTGCAGCTCTATAAAATTCTCATTTCTCTCCCTGAGTGACTCATATGACTTTTTCATTCTTTCCATGATTGTGTCTAAATTTCCAATCAATTTTACCCTGTAGGCCCGAGTGAAGTTTAGTTTTTCCAGCTCACTGAAGAATTCTTCACCATTGAAAATGCCATCAATGATCAGAAGTTTGGATTCCTTCGACGCCATTTCTGAGAACCAGCTTAATATATCAATTCCTTTTTTGATGTATGACTCATCCTTATTTACAAATCCCATTGAGCAGATCAGTCTATCATCTATTCCCTGTGGTGGCATTACATATCCATATGAACATATTCTCCCATTGGATACTATAACTCTTGAAGGTATCCTGTTGTTATTCAACATGTCTATAACCGGTGCATAAACTTCATCCGCATTCATGTCCCTGAACTTATCCTGAAACAAGCGCTTTTGAGATAATAGAATTAAGTTCCAGTCCAGCTTAACATTGTTAACTTTCTCCATAATCTGATAATTTCGAAGCCTATTTAAACAATTTTACGATGCTATAGAATGAATAATGAAGAGAGAACACAGCAATTTAATAAATTAGCTGTGGAATACTCGAGATATTATAAGGGCAAAATAAGAAATTACCCAAATGTTCCTATTTCTTCAGTTAAGGATTTTTCATACTGGTACACTCCTGGTGTTGCGGAAGTCTCAAGAGTAATTAATAAAAATCCGGATGAGTCATTTGAACTGACTGGAAGATGGAATTCAATTGGAATAATCACAGACGGTACAAGGGTGCTTGGTCTTGGAAATGTAGGACCAGAAGCAGCCATGCCAGTTATGGAAGGAAAAGCTATGATTTTTAACTTATTTGGAGGTGTTAATGCCATACCGTTGCCCATGAGAGTTTCCTCAGGAGAAGAATTTATAAAAGTTGCAATGGCGCTGGAGCCTTCCTTTGGAGGCTATAATCTTGAGGATATCGAGAGCCCGAAGTGTTTCTTCGTTCTGAAGGAATTACAGGAAAAATTAAACATTCCGGCATGGCATGATGATCAACTGGGTACAGCCTGTATTATCCTTGCAGGTCTCATAAACTCTCTAAGAATTGCAGGGAAGAAGATAGAAGACACAACCGTCTCACTGATAGGATCCGGCGCAGCAAATATAGCTGCTGCTCATCTTATGATAGAAGCTGGATTCAAGCCCGGCAATATTATAATGGTGGACTCTAAGGGTATTTTAGAACCTGAGAGAGCCGATCTCGATAAAATTATGATATCAAATCCGTGGAAATATGAACTGGCGCTAAAAACAAATGCGGAAAGAAGGAAAGGTGATATAGAGGAATCCATGGAGGGGGTCGATATTGTGGTTTCCGCAGCTAAATCTCAACCTGGTCTGATCAGGCAGGAATGGGTTAGGAAAATGAACAAGGATCCTGCAATTTTCGCCCTGGCAAATCCACTCCCCGAGATATGGCCAGACGATGCAAAATCCGCTGGCGCAAAAGTGGTTGCAACAGGTCGTAGTGACTTTCCAAACCAGATAAACAACAGCCTTGTGTTTCCAGGAATATTTAGAGGCGTTCTTGATGCTCGATCCCGTGGAGTGAATTTTAGAATAATGGTGAAGGCAGCCTATGAGATTGCTGATTATGTGAAGAATCCCGACCCGGATCACATTGTTCCAACCATGGGGGACTGGGAACTCTATCCAAGGGTAGCTTCTTCCGTTGCCAGGGCAACAGTTGAGGAAAAGCTAGCGAGAAAGATAGACAGCAAGGAGGGATTTTATAAGACCGCAAGTGAAATAATTACCCGCAACAGGGAAAATTTTGAAAAACTGATGAAATTGAATATAGTGGAAAAATTACCCGAGGTGAATGAATGAAAGAAATGAAGATTGAAGTAAGGAATGCAGAAGAAAGCGATATAGATCAATTTGTGGAACTCATACTGAGGATGAAGAGATTGAATGGAGAATTTGATTCACTCTTCACCGCAAATGAACAGAACCATGCCGGAATCAAAAACTATTACCTGGAGTGCATCAAGGATAAGAAAAAGAATATTGCCCTGGTAGCCGTGGCAAATAGTAAGATTTACGGACTTATAAAAGCAGAAGTCAGGGAAAGAGTTTCATATGTACCGAACTATGAAGTCAGGATCATAGATCTTTATATAATGCCTGAGCTGAGGAGGAAGAATGTAGGAAATCTACTACTAGATCACCTATATGCAGAAATGAGGAAAAGGAAGATAGGAGTTGTTACAGCAGAGTTTCCAGCATTGAACCTTATTGCACTGAACTTCTACCAGAAAATTGGCTACAGGGAAGTGGGAAAGGTTTTCGGTAAAACAATCGACGAAAACGAGCCAAAGAAAGATTAATTCTTAAAATAATTTCATACTTTTCCACTTTTGAACAATTCGTTCCGCTCCAATGGCATATTCATTGATAAGATCAGAAAGATCTGTTGGAACGGCACCTTCGGAAAGTTGTAACTTATCCTCATTTATTTCAAAGAGGCCGGAACTTTCTGCCCATTCAAGCTCTGGCTTGGTGAATATTGAGATTGAACATGGTTTTCCCTTCCTCATCAGGTATTTATTCTTTATATTCCTGACCATTCTGTAAGTGTTGTATATTCCAAATTCTTCAGTCTCTGAGAAACTCTTGAACTTGCTTTGCAGTGACATCATCAGGCCTTCAATGTTAATATTCTGACTCAATTTTATTTCAGCAGGATAGGATGAGATTGGGACTATTGAGTTGCTTGAGAGCTGATAAAAATTGTAATATACTCTGAACCCCTGAATAAAGCCATATTTTGTGCAGTTCTTCATTGTGTTAAGATATGGTGATTCCATGAGTTTTGATGGGAAATCATTAAAGAATTCATCAGGGAACTTAAGTTCATTCTTTACTTCATAAGAAAGATCAATAACATCTATTGGCTCTTTCTCTTCTCTTGTTCGTTCCTTTAGTTTAAGGTTGTAAGCAAGATCTATCGCCTCTATTGTTCCCAGATTGTTTATGTCTACTATGGGTATATCTATATTTGTTTCCTCCTGCTGCTCTTCCTCTGCATAGTCTTTTAATTTCAGGAATTCAACTCCTTCTGAAATAAGGAAATCATAACCCATATCTGAAAGTAGTTCCTTCATATTTTCGTGAGGGGACAGTGGAATATTTAATTCCATTTGATTAAGATCGAAGGGAGTGAACTTAAAGACGTCCTTGCTTTCGAAATTCCCGGATTTATAATATGACGAGTTTACAATAAATATTCTGTCTCCTATGTCCTTTAGGTCCTGGATATACTTTGAGATTAACTCCCTGGATTCCATATCATCCCATAGTTGTAATATAATAAAAGTTTTCCAATTTCAGAGTGATGGATATTGCTGTCTGACATGACTGATTATATCTCATTTCAAGAATACCATGCACATATTTTCCCGATAATTATGTTCCTGATTGTCCCATAAGTGTTATATATCTAGATTATCTTGATATGCTGAAGGCATCAAAATGGCAGTAAAGTCTGAGTATTATCAAAAACTTGTCCTGAATGGAACAGTTGAAGATTTAATAGATCTGCTAGACCAGGTAGGGAATGATAATACAATAACAGAGGAAGAGAGGGAATGGATAGAGAATTCTATCCAGAGGAGACTCAGTATGTTCAAAGGAACGCCAGTAAGGATTGTGAACGTTGAATCTGGCGTAGAGGAGGAACCCCCTCAGACAATTTATGATGAGTTTGGTGGATCATCTATCTACAAGGGAGAGATTTCCATGTATGGCCTTAAATGGAAGATGTTTGTTCCTAGCATAAAATTTGGTGAAACACAGATTAAATACTGGTATTTTAACGAAAAGGTCGCCTCCATTCTTTCAGATATTCTTCTACCTGTTATTCCAGGTAGATTCAGAGGATACTTCAGTTATCCACCATGGTTGCTTGGGACCTCTTATGCACCACACACATATTACATCCCAACGGAGTCATTGATTTCAATGGCAATTGATAGAAATATAATAGATGACTGGAATTCCCTTGTCCAGAAGGGAATACCAAGAACACTTGTTGAACGTTATAAGTCCAGAAACCTTGGAAACGCCTTTTGAAATGCGGCTCATAATTGGATATTATGGCAAATCCCCTGAAAGAATGGGTTTAAAGCACATAACTAGAAGAACGGTATATGGAGAAGAACTTGACTTCTACGATCTGAATCCTGATGATGATATTTCTAACTCAGATAATGAAAAATTCAGGTTTGATGCGGATGTCTATGATGATGACAATTTCTACAGAACTTTTTCAATTAAGAAATTCATCGCAATGAATAAGGATGAACGTTTCTGGGAAATGCACGAGATAATGGAACACTACTGGAAGAGGTCTAAGGGATGGGATAAGATGATCCTTCAGGAAATAATAGGATTATTGGTCTCACAGGTAAAATGGCAGATGGGACAGTTTGAAGTATCGAAAAATGTTTTAGTTAGGAATCTAACATTAATTGAAGAGAATACCGGAATTTTGAGAGATGAAATCATCAAGGGGATTTCCTACCCAATTTTATTGAATCCTAAATTGCTGGAACATTTCGAACAAATATATATTGCCTGAATTAATCCGGTGTCATGGAACAGATATCCTCCATTCTGAATGATTCATCTACCGGTAAAGAATTCGATATAAGGGGATGGGTCTATAGGATTAGAACATCAGGTAAATTGGTTTTTGTCATTCTGAGGGATGCTTCCAGTATTATTCAGTGTGTAGCTAAATCCGAAAATTTCAATGAAGCAGATTTCAAGCTAATTTCCTCCCTTACTATAGAAAGCAGTGTAAGTTTCAGTGGAGAATTGAAGAAAGATGAAAGAGCAGTAACTGGTTATGAAATGAATATTAAATCATTTACCATATATCAGAGAAATGACAATTTTCCTGTGTCTAAAGATATTTCTGAGGAGTTTGAACTTGATAACCGGCATCTTTGGATCAGGAGCAGGGAATTTAACGCGATCCTGAAGATCCGTTCGACCATCTTTAAGGCTTTCAGGGAATTCTATGATAATGATGGATATTATGAAGTTCAACCGCCCATAATGGTGTCTACTGCTACCGAAGGCGGTTCCACACTATTCAGTGTACCATTCTTTGGAGAAAAGGCATATCTTACACAGAGTTCACAGTTCTATCTGGAAACGTTTATTTTCTCCCTTGAAAAAGTCTATACCATAACCCCCAGTTTCAGGGCAGAAAAGAGCAGGACCTGGAGACATCTAACTGAATACTGGCATGCAGAAGGAGAGGTTGCCTGGGTAAACAATCAGCAGATGATGGAAATTGAAGAGAAGATGCTTCATTATATTGTGAAGAAAACTCTTGATGAAAACAGTGAGGAATTAAAAATACTTGGAAGAGACATAGATACGCTTAAGGAAAGCTTGAAACCTTTCAGAAGGATTCCTTACAGGCAACTTATAGAAATGTCAGAATCCCTTGGAATGCCACTGAAATATGGGGATGATCTAGGAGCAGATGAGGAGAGGCAGATAATGTCAAACTTCAAGACGCCCATATTTGTCACCGATTTTCCTGCATCACTAAAAACATTTTACCACCAACCAAATCCTGCAAAACCAGATGAGATATTGTGTCACGATCTTCTTGCCCCCGAAGGATATGGTGAGATACTTGGAGGAGGCGAGAGAATATGGGACTATGACCTGCTGAAGAAAAGAATAGATGATAATGGACTCGTGGAGGAGGATTACTACTGGTACCTGGATCTAAGGAAATATGGCAGTGTTCCTCACTCTGGATTTGGGCTGGGAATGGACAGACTTGCCATGTGGATAATGCATCTGGACAAGATTACAGGGGCTATAGCCTATCCCAGAACAATAAGAAGACTGAGACCATAAATGGTTAATACGTTTTATTCTACCCTGGAAGGTAAGGAACATGATCTTACCCCGGTCTGGTTCATGAGGCAGGCAGGAAGATATATGGAATCCTATCGCCAGTTAAGAAAAAAATATACGATGGAGGAGATCTGCCATCTTCCTGATGTATCATCCACAATAGCCTATGAAGCAGCTTCGTTTCTTGGTACTGATGCTGCAATAATATTTTCTGACATAATGACACCACTGGAAAACATGGGTTACAGGATAAAATATATAGAAAATGTTGGTCCAGTGCCTGAGAAATCCTCTAGTATCTCAAATGAATTTATTTCATATTCCGGAAGGGCCGTAAAAAACTTTGTCCGGAACTACAGTACAATTCCAATAATTGGATTTGTCGGTGGACCCTTGACCATTGCTTCATATATAATATCAGGGGGACCTGACAGGGACCTGAAGAAAACGAAGACAAAACTTTTAAAGGATGAGAATGAAATGAGGGATTTACTCAATGGAATCACAGACATAATCGTGAAGGATGCTCAATCCCAGGTGGCCGCAGGTGCCAGGGTTATACAGATCTTTGATAGCTGGCTAGGTTTTCTGGACCCAGATTATGTTGAACTTATTATTAACACAACGGTAAGCAAGATAACGAAAGAAATCAAGAATAATGGAGCAAAATCCATATATTTTTCAACAGGTACTTCAGGAATGATGGAATCATTGAAAAAAGGGAACGCTGATTTTCTCAGTCTGGACTGGAGATGTTCATTAAAGGAGATTGCTGAAAATTTTGGAAATATAGGATTGCAGGGAAATCTTGATCCGGCTGTTCTTTCATCATCTCTGGACAAAACTATTGACAAAAGCATTAAAATTGTGAAGGAAATGAGAGATTTTAACAGGTTCATATTTAATCTGGGTCACGGGATACTACCTGATACAGACCCTGAGAATGCACGAACACTTGTTAGGAAAATACACGAAGTGATAGGATGAAAAATGCCTTACTTATGATGGCTTACGGAAGCCCGGAAAGAAAAGAAGATATAATGGATTACCTGAGAGATGTATATGGGGGTAGGGAACCACCAAAATTTGCCATAGATGAGACAGAAAACAAGTATTCGAGATTTGGATTCAAGTCTCCGTCCAGTGAAATCCTCAGAAAGCTCACGGAACAGGTTAGGAATTCAATAAGTGAAATGGACGTTTATATGGCTTTCAAGCACTGGAAGCCTTCAATCGAGGAGATCGTCATTCAACTCAGAGATAGGGGTTACGAACGGATAAACCTACTTCCACTTTTTCCCATCAGGAACACGAGTATCCAGGGAAGCTACATAGACCCATTCCATAGGGTACTTAAAAAATTAGATTATAATCCTCAGGTACGCCTGGTAAGTGGCATGACAGATGCGCCCAGTCTTACTCAATACTGGGTTGAGTCTGTGAAGAAGACTTATAGAGATGGGGATTTCCTCCTTTTCAGCGCCCACAGTCTACCACACACCATAGAGCAGGAAACCGAATATTACAATATATTCAAGAACTGGTCCGGGCAGATTGCAGGGAGCCTTGGAATAAAGGAGTTTAATTTTGCATTTCAGAGCAGGGGATCATACGGAAAAACATGGCTGGAACCAAGTGTTTATCAGGTACTTGAAGGTATTGAGCAAGGCAGGTATAATAATATCGTTACAGTACCCATAGGCTTTATTTACGATCACCTGGAAGTGCTGTATGATCTTGACTTTCTGTTCGGGAAAAAGGTTTTAGATAAGGGTATGGGATACAGGAGGGCTGAACTTCCAAATAATTCAAGCCTTATGGTGGAAACAATAAGGGAGTGTACGGAGATGATGAATGATGAGTGATTTGAAACTGTTTGCATATGATCTTGAAGATTTTATCAAGAGTATAGTGAAGAAGCACACGGAAAGTGATATAACGATTTATGGAAGAAAAGATGAGAAAGGAAACATAACACTGTTTTCTCCGTTGAGGTATCCAGATAAGATTTCTTCACTGACAGACAGCATGACACTCTCGGACTACTGCCTTATAAATGGGAGGAAATTCGATGGGTTCCTTGGGGAGAATATTATATGTGCTGACCTTATGAACAAGAAAAATGGCTTATTCATTACTGATTCGTTCACAGATACTGGAAAATTAAAGAGTATCATAAAAGGTTCAAATCTTGAAAATTACAGGATGTACGATGGTAATGCCATGGACATGCTAGAAACTCTTGATAGAAATATTGTGAAACCAGATCCAACGGGTAATGTGAAGGTTATAATAGATCACTTCTTCAAGGTTAAAAGCGTTGGTACAGTCATTCTGGGATTCGTACTATCTGGGACACTGAAGAAGCATCAAACACTTTATCTCAATCCTGCCGGAGTTCAGGTCCAGGTTAGATCAATACAGATGAACGATGTTGATTTTGATGAGGCCCCAGCTGGATCTAGAGTTGGAATAGCCCTGAAAAATGCAGATATAGAATCTATCGACCGAGGAGCAACCCTCTCCGAGGAGATAGAAATTCCATTAAAGGAGATTAGGGGGAATATAAAGTTTCACAGGGCTGTTCCAGAAGATGCACGGAAGGATGGAGAAGTATTCGTTTCAGGTCACTTCATCTATTCCCGTGGTATTATGGAGAATGGCAAAATTACAATGGATAAACCTGTACTTCCCTGGGATGATTATATTCTGATAAAACCTAATGCAAAACCCAGGGTGATTGGGAGGATCGACAAGCTCAGTGAGTGAATTTGTAATTCCCGGTTCTGGCCATTTCTATCTTTTTATTTATTGATTCTTTCGTGCCTATATCGTGCCTCATGTAATATCCTCCTCTTATTCTCCAAAGATTCAATTCCACCATGTTCGATGCCTCAGGTATGGAATCTGCCTCTGTCATTATGGCTATAGCTCTTGAATTTGTCATCTTGACCTCTTCAAGCTCACCTTCAACGGATGAATAGAAGATATGTACATGGTCAGGAAGGTCTTTGGTATTTATATTAAGGGTTCCAGGCTTTGGGTTTATGCCATAACCTTCCGGGACAAGATATTTCAATACAGAAGCTTTCCTCCTGAAGGTGATCTTTGTGCTCTTGAGATCTGCATCAGCTATCTTGAACATTAAATCAACTGAATTACCTTCCATAAGCGTGACTATATTCATCCCTTCCGGATCGGCAAGCCTTCCATTAACTTCTATTACCTTCAGATCATCTTTCGTTTGCATGAATTGAACATAAAGGACTCCACGGAAAAGCAATCCATCCTGGAAAAGTGCTTCTATAAACCTCTTGGAAATATCTTTTGCTCTTTCATATATCCCCGGTCTCATGAAGGGAAGCTTGAGTTCTATATCGGTTATTGAACCCATTCCCCCGGTGTTTGGTCCGAGGTCGTTCTCGTATAATCTCTTATAGTCCTGTGCGACAGGAGCAAAGATTGAGTTTACACCATCCGTAAACAGTTGCATTGAGAATTCCTCCCCATATACGGCTTCTTCAATAAGCACCTTCTTATCCCTACGGAAAACCTCCTGGGCGTATCCTATGGCTTCGGCCCTGCTGTTGAAATGCTGGTCAGTTATCTTTACCCCTTTTCCTCCTGTTAATCCGGAGGGCTTTATGGCGAATTCAAGATTCGTGTTTGAAAGCATTTTCTGTATATCATATTCATTGTCCAGAACCTCATATTTAAGGTTTCCCGGAATTCCGTACCTCTTCATAAGCTGTCTCATGAAGATTTTTGAACTCTCGATCTGGAATGATGCTGACGTTGGACTTGCAACCTTGATCTTGTTGTATTCAAGTTTGTCAACCAGATTGGTTTCAAGGTAACCGTCTGGACTTACATATACGAGATCTGGCTTCTTGTCGATTATGAATCTCGCTATTAGATCAGTATCCATGGATTTTGTTACTAGCGATTCACTGCTTATTGATCTTATTGATGGGTTGTCATTTGGCATTATGGAGATCAGCTCTGCCCCATCCTGAAACAACCTTCTCGCAAGAGCATCTTCCCTTCCACCACCACCTACAATTGCAATTACTTCACTCATCTTTTATCTCACTCCCCCTTTCATCCTCCCTGTTTACAGGTATCTTCTTTTTATCCATATTAAAATATTTATAAAATTTACCGGTTAATTCGTAAATTTCTGTATTACGATATTTAACTGATTTAATAAATCCTGCTCTCTTCAGGGAGTGTACCAGGAAGTCACCCTGCATCTTGAACTTCTCCTTGACTTCCCCCTTCATGGTTCTGTCATTGTTGAGTATTAGGGTGAGCAACCTGATCTGTTCAGGAGATAATTCTGGCTTTGCTACACCTTTTACCAGATCTGAATATTCATTTTTAAGGACCATCCTGTATTTCTTTCCTGCATTGCTTATTGTTATACAGGTTTCCCTTCCAGCGTATTCCCTTATCAGTTTCCTCAACTCCTTCTTTATCATATTCTGGTCTTCCAGCAGGATTGAGGATATTTCTGTTATACCTACAGGTTCTTCCGCTGCGAACAGGATAGCTTCTATCTTTCTTTGGATATCCACCTTTCCTTATTGACTCTTAATATATATTTTTATTTTATGCAAATATTTTAAACGGGTGTCTCGTATTTCAATACCACATAGATTTAATTTAACTAATTGATAAGGGATAAGAATGTCAGAACATAGCGATGAAACGCTTCTTGGAACCCTTGAAAACGGCCAGAGAACAATGAAACCAAATGCTCTCTTCTACCTCTGGTTCGGATCAAATCTTACAGTTGCTGATTTTGCACTTGGAGTCCTGGTTGAGTCCTATGGACTGACAGTTTATTATACTGTTATAGCACTTTTAATAGCGAACGTTTTTGGAGGATTGCTCGTTGCTTTCATGAGCCATCTCGGTCCAACAAGTGGCATGGGACAGATGGAAATATCAAAAAAATCATTCGGGAAAGGAGGCGGAAAGATATTTTCCCTGCTCCAGTTCATGAACACCATTGGATGGTTGTCAGTCAACCTAATCATATCATCAAGAGCACTACAGTTCATTCTCAGTTCAAGAGATTCTTACAACCCAAGCTTCATGGGCATTAATCTTCTTGAAATTACATCGCTCATAATTGTGATGGCTGTAATAGCAGTGACAATAATTTTCGGTCACAGGTCAATCAAAGCATTCGAGAAGATAATGTCCGTTGTTCTCGGAATACTTTTTGTGATACTGACATATTCAATTATTACCAGTCCTTCAGGGTTCATCTCTTCATATACAGGCACTTTTTCAATAATTTCATTTGCTTCCATAATTATGCTGTCGTTTTCTTACATCATGTCTTGGGGCCCTTATGCAGCAGACTATTCCAGATATACACAGAAAGGCCAGTTTTCATCAGCAAAAGCCTTCATTTATACATTTTTGGGTACTGCACTAGCGTCATTTCTGGTTGAACTTATAGGCTTTTACGTAGGGATTGATTTGAATCTGAGTGGAGTGTTTTCAAACAGGCTGTTTGTGCCATTACTGGGTGGATTCTGGATACTCGGATCACTTACACTCTTTCTCGGTGGTCTTGCTGCAAACTCACTTAATCTTTATTCCAATCTTATGTCCATAAGGTCTCTTGGTTTTAAAAACGGCAGAAATTATATCATCCTGGCCATAGGAATACTCACGGTTGCAATGGGATTCATCTTTTATAATACATTCTCCTCCTATTTTGAGGGATTCCTTTATGTTCTTGATTACTGGATAACGCCGTGGATTGGTGTCATGATAGCAGAATTCTTCCTTGTTAAGAGGAAAGGAGGCTTTTATGCTAACATAAACTGGAACCCTATTATAGCCTATCTACTTTCAATTGGCATCTCCATTCCATTCATGGATACTATTCAGTATTATTTTGGTATATACATACCATTTTACTCTGCAACTTCCGGTGTTGATTTTAGCTATGTAATTTCATTCTTCATCTCAATTATTCTTACCTATATTTTTGAAACTAGAATATCAGGTAAGGTAAAACAGAGTATGAAGAGCAGCAAACCGTTCAGTGATTCTGGGGAATAGTCTCTCCCTTTGCCACATCGAATGATAGGAGTTCCTTAGACAGAAATGAATTTGGGAAAATAGATTTTGCCTCCTTAAGTAAAATTTCTGGGTCATCAATTCGAGGGCTATAATGATATAGATAAAAGCGCTTCACTTCTGCATCTCTGGCTATTTCTGCGGCCTGCCTTGATGATGAATGTCCGAATTCATTTACCTTCGGTTCCAGCGACGAATCTGTTGTTGTCTCATGAATTAATACATCTGCTCCTCTTGCGAAGTTTACCATTTCACTATTTGGCCTGGTATCTCCCGAATATACAAGGACTCTCCCCTTTCTTATTCCTGCTGAAACTTCCTCAAGCTTAACTATCCTTCCATTTATGTTCAACTCCCCGTGTTCACGTAGTTTTTCAATTTTGCTTGATTCAATACCAAGTTTCTTTACTTTTTCAGGATCTATCTTTATCAGATCAGTTTCAGTAAGTTTGTATGAAACTGCGGGTACGGGATGATCAGCCCTGATTGTTTCAAGAGTAAAAAATTCAGTCTGGAGCTTTCCTTCGAATGGTATCTCGTTTATGAGTATTTCAAATCCAAGAGTGTAATAACCTACATTGAATGCTCTTGTAAGGACTGATATAGCCCCGGGTGGTCCATAAACTTTTAGCGGTTTTTCCCTTCCATTAAATGACATGCTCTGGATCAGACCAAGTATGCCCAGAAAATGATCTCCGTGAAAATGTGATATAAATATACTATCTATTTTCATGAAAGAAATTCCACTTTTCATTATCTGCTTCTGCGTTCCTTCACCACAATCAAACATGCATACAAAATCATCTAACTGAACCACTACTGCCGGCAATGACCTCCCTGGAAATGGCCAAGAACCCCCACTTCCGAGAAATGTAACCTTGAAAGATGATACCATGAGGGGAAAATTCAATCTTTGTTATTATGTTTTCAGTATCAGTTGTTGAAAGCATCTAACTTGCTCTTCAAACAGAAAGTGCTGGAGATTCAAACCTTATTTCTCTCATGGCTTTGATTCTCTTCGGTTCTGGAGAACTCATCACCTGATTGTGATTACTTTACTCTCTTTCGAAAAACTGAAGTTTGACAATTCTTACACATCGCAGGCTCAGCGGATATCTTTCTCAAAGATTTAAATATATTAGATACATTATATTTTGTGCTAGTATTAACGTTTACAAATCAGAGTTCGAATTCAGGCAGTGATATTTATAGTTATATACTGTTGATTGCGATTTTCGGTCTGCTTATTTACAGAAGGATTAAGAGAGGAATCAATGGCAGACCTTATACATTACGTAGAATTTTAACAACTCCTGTTATTTATGCACTTCTTCTGATATACTTTCTGGCGGTCCTCTATTCATTTGTCATTTATGACCTGATAGCAGCAATTATGATAATCCCGGGATTTATACTGGGCGACAGGATAGGATCATTATCAACTGTTTACTGGGAAGGAACAGTACTGATGTATAAAAGGTCCACGTGGGTACTCTTCCTGACGCTAATGCTCTATTTGATAAGGATCGTTCTTGAATTTGTTCTTAACACGACTAATATTTATCTTCTGACAGCGGTCAATGCAAGCCTGGCTATATCCCTGGGAATTCTTGTAGGCGAATTTCTGCATCTAAAATCGTCAGCCAGGGAGCTACTCAGTAATCAACCTAAGGAAGATGTGATTAACAATGCATAAATATTTATATTTCTGTAATAATATCATACAGTTGTCTGACGGGGTGAACTTTGAGACTATACAGCTTAGAAATTAAAAATTTCAAATCTTTCTGCCATAGGGGCATGAAGATAGATTTCAGGCCAGGATTGAGCATGATAGCTGGTCCCAATGGTAGTGGGAAAAGCAATATAGGTGACTCCCTCCTGTTTGTCCTCGGTACAAGATCATCCAAGACTGTGAGAGCTGACAAACTCGATGATTTAATACACAATCCTGGCAATGGGGATAAGAAGATTTCCAAGGCAGAGGTCAAGGCAGTATTTGTCGAAGATAGAGATGATGAATCTTTTGAAACAGTGGAAATATCAAGAGTTATTGAAGAGAGTGGTAATGAAATAAACAGTACTTATTTCATAAATGGCAAGAGATCAAAGCACAGTGAGGTTGACAGGTTTCTCGAAAATATCGGAATCCAGCTGGACTCCTATAGCTTCGTCCTGCAGGGAGACATAAATAAATTTATATATGTCAGTGGAAATGAAAGAAGAAAATTGCTGGAATCCATAGCAGGAATAGATGCCTACAATATGAGGATCAATTCTGCAAAAGAAAAGATCGATGAGATCGATAAGACAATACTTGCGTCAGAAACATTGCGAACAGAGATTGAAGAAAATATTGCAATAATAGAGAAAGAGGCTGAAAAGCTGAGAGAATATAGGAGTCTTAACAGTGAAATTGTTGATTTAAAAGCCACTGCCCTCTCCATCCAGATCCGTGGAGTTGAGATAGATCTCAGTGGCCATCAGCAATCAATGGAAGAGAGTGAAAAGAAAATGGCTGAAATTAAGGCCCTACTGGATGATCTAACCAGAGAACATGAGACACTCACGCAGAAGAGAATGGAAATAGAGAAAGGAATTGGAGAAAGGATTCAGAAGGAGCTTGAAGGTATAAGAAAAGGTATAGAATCCAAAAAACTGGAAAGAGCCAGAGCAGAAATAAATGCTTCAAACATCAGCATGAATATAGATAAAGAACGTGGTCTTATAGAAACAAATACAGGCAAGATCGAAGAGATAGATGAGGAGATAGATAATCTTGCAAAGTCCTTTAATGAGCTCATGAGCAGGGAAGAAGAATTGAAATATAGGGAAACTTCTCTGAGGGCCCAGATAAATCAGAAGATAGAACTTCAGAGAAATAAGACAGAAGAGTACAGGAAGGCAACTGATGAGCTGACTATTATAGAGAAGGAACTTAAAGAGAATTCAAATATTACTGAAAAAATAAGAAGAGAGGAGTCTGAGGAATCAAAGAGATTCAAGGGAATAGAAACAAAGCTTGGTATTAAAGAAGAGAGCCTTACAAACGAGAAATACAGATTATCTGAAACTCAATGGCAGTTAAACCAGATCAAGAAGGACGAGGGAGGAAACAGGTCCAGAAACGAGTCCCTGAGTAAGAAATATTATGAACTGCAATCCCAGATCAAGGATCGAGAAAGAGAAAGAACAGAGACTAGATCAAAAATGGATTCCCTCGGAAAGGAAGTGGAAAGAATGAGATCTGAAATGGGCTCCCAGGGCTTCGCCAACAAATCCATTTCTGCAATAATGGAAGCAAAGGCAAGAGGAGCCATATCTGGAATACACAGATCCATAGGAGAACTCATAAGTTATGACGACAGGTATGCGCTTGCTGTGGAGGCAGCAGCAGGTGGAAGACTGAATTCCATAGTAGTTGATAATGAAGATGTGGCCCAGGAATGCATTGAATTACTGAGAGAGAAGAAGCTCGGACGTGTAACCTTTATCCCACTGAATAAGATCTTGCCTGGAAGACCAAGAGGTAAGGCCCTTACTATTATTCAGCAGGACCGTTCAACTTCCCTACTGAGCCAGCAGATTCAGTGCCAGGATGTTTATGCTAACGCCATATGGTACACGTTCCAGGATACTGTTGTTGTCGATACTCCTGAAAGTGCAAAGAAGTATATGACAGGCGTTAGAATTGTGACTCTTGATGGGGACATATTTGAGGCTAGTGGTGCAATATCAGGAGGATTCATGAACAGGACCAGGAAAACATTCAACTTTTCTGAACTGGAAAACAGGGAAAAACTTCTTGAGGAACTTAGAGAAAGATTCAACAGTCTTGATCGTGAAACGAGAAATTTGAGACAGGAGTATGACGATGTATCAAAACAACTGATGGATATATCAAAGAGTGGTGGTGAAGGGAAGGGAAAGTCTGATTCACTGGAATCCCAGTTAAAGGAGAGCCAGAAAATCAGGGAATCACTTGAACTTGAGATTCAGACCCTCAAAATTGAGCTGAAAAACAGTTCTGCTTCACTTGAAAAACTTCAGAATGAAATAGCAGGAGAGGAGAGCAAGAAAGCATCTCTTGAGAAGCGAAAGAATGAACTTTATATGATCATAGGTGACAATAAGGAGGAGGGGAATGATCTCTCAGAACTTCAAAAGGAGCTTGAAAAGATAAGTAATGAACAAAATTCTACCATGGCAACTAAATCCAGCAATCAGACAACAATGAAGAAAATATCAGAAAGAAAGTCAGAGTTGATGATGGAAGATGACAATCTGATAAAGAACATAAATGCAGAAACTATAGAAAAAGATCGGATAGAAGAGGAAATTGCAAGATTTGGAAATGAAATAGGAAGACTCGAGGGGGAAGAGGAAAAGCTCAATGAAAATAACAGAAAAATCATTCAGGGGCTGAAGGAAATAGAGAGGCAAATTTCAGATATCAGTCAGAAAAGTTCAAGGTTGGAGTCTGAAATGAAGAATCATGAAAATGCTGTTCTCACCTCAAAGATAAAGATACAGAACTTCAATGAAAGGTTATCAGCACTTAGGGAAGAACTCAGGCAGAACGGTGGTCATGTTATTACTGACTACTCAAGCGCACAGAGGGCGAACAGCGAAATTGCCGTTAAGGTTGCAAAATTACAGGAAATTGGTGCAGTAAACCAGCTGGCAGAGGAAGATCTCAGGAGAGATACGGAAAGAAGGGATAATCTGGTTGAAAAAATTGACATTCTGAAGAGGGAAGTTGACTCCCTTATTAAGTTAATGGCAGAACTGGAAGAGGTAAAGACAAGAGTTCTTCTTGATCTTTATGGAAAGGTAAAAGTCGAGATGAGGGAAATATTCAAGAGATTGACGAGGGGAGGTGACGTGGATATGTATCTCTCCGATGAATCAAAACCACTGGATTCAGAATTGTTGATAAAGGCAAAGCCTAAGGGCACTACATATACAAAATTACAGTCGCTAAGTGGTGGTGAGAAGAGTCTGGTAGCACTTTCGTTCATTGTTGCGGTCCAGAGAATCAAGCCCTCACCCATTTATTTCCTTGACGAAATTGACATGTTCCTGGATGGTACCAATGCTGAGGCAATGGGTGAGTTGTTAAGGGAAAATTCAAATACCTCTCAAATCATTATGATATCATTGAAGAATGCCATGAGCAAGTACGCAAACTCCCTATTCGGGGTTACCATGAACAAAGCAGCAGGTTGCACGGAAATTTTTTCCAAAAGCTTTGGAGGTGAATAGATGGAAGATACACAGCTAATTGATCTTAAAAGGACAATAATTGTTCAGGCATCAACTATTGGCATTGATACGAGGTTCTATGAAGAGCTCGACTTCAAGGATACAAAGGAAGAGACGAAGAACATTATAGAGATAATGGAACGGTGCATTGCAAGAGAAATAGATCCGTGGCGTGTAGATGTTGTTAATTTTGTTCTTATAGTAAGGGAATTAACAAATGCAGGTCTGATGTCCATTGCAGAAGCAGGATATATAATATACAGGTCATGGGGAATAGTGTATGTGCAGGCTAACGACCTGATTGATAACTTTGGCAAGAAAGAAGCTGAAGAGACTGTAGAGAATTATCAGGATTTATCACAGGAAGAAGTAAATGATTTGGAAATAGAGGAAAAGGAATTTATAAGCCTGAATATGCCAGTCAAGCATCACGAAACGAGGAAGGTCATGCTAGTGGAACTCATTGAGGTTATGAGGAAAACAGAAAGGAGCAGGGAAAAAATCGTCAGGATGCCCCATATGGAACAGGTTGCAGAGGTTGAAGAAATCTATGAAGTACTGAATTCTGGTGAGCCTGAGAGAGACCTTGAATCAATCATGCAGAAGATCATGAATATGAGGGAAGATTCTTTCTTCATGGAAGAAGTGTGGGGAGAAACAAAGGAGGATAGGGTAAAGTTCTTTATATACAGTATGTTTATCAGGAAGAATGGTACTATCGCACTAAAACAGGAGCGCTCATATGACAGAATCTGGATCGAGAAACAACCCTGATGAGGGAGAAAGAATTATCAGTGCATCGGAACTTGCTGAGTTTGACTACTGTGCCCTCTCATGGTATTATACCCGTGAAGGATACAGAATCCCGGCTGACAAAGTTGAAAGGATGAATAGGGGCACCATAGCTCACGAGGATGCCGATATAGATCACGAGAGAAACTCGAAACTAAGTGTTACCCTCATAATTGCCATATTGCTTGTTATTGTGTTCATGTTTGTAGTGTTCGTCTGAAATGTTGCTTCCTGTTTATTTCATCGTCCCATTTATTGTGGTTCTGTTAATTCTCGTCTTCTATTTCCTTAAGGCTAGAAGGAGAGTGGACTATTATGAGATGCCCAGGGGAAGGTTCATATATGGAGACATGAAAGCAGAGGGGAAAATCCTGGTTTCAAAAAGATATGGCCTGTCGGGTAAGCCGGATAGAGTGATAGAAAACAGTGGGCAAATAATTCCCTATGAGTACAAAAGCAGCAATATAGGCGACCAACCCTGGGAACCGCACATAATTCAAATGGGAGTTTATTTCATCATCCTTCAGGAGCTTTACCCTGAAAATATGATCCAGTACGGTGTTATAAAATACCGGAACAGATCGTTCTATATCAATAACAGTCCAGAATTGAAGGACAGGGTACTTGCAAGAGCTCAACTTATCAGGAGGGTGAGAGGTGTCCCTAACAGGAATCATGATAACCCCGGAAGATGCGTGAACTGCAAGTACAGGAGTATATGTAGGGAAAGATTAAGATAGATAATTTGATGCCTGTATATTGTTGAATCTTGATACTTCCCTTTTTGAAGAAATTGTAACAGAAAGTGAGTTTGAGGCCCTTGAAAAAAACTGCAAGGGATATCATGGCGTGGAACCCTCAGGCATACCCCATATAGGACATATTCTGGTTATAGGTACCAGGATCAAGGCGATGATGAAAGCCGGTATCAGGATGCAGATACTGCTTGCTGACTGGCATGCCATGGTGAACGATAAACTGGGCGGAGACCTGGAACGTATAAGACAGAGCGGAGAACTTCTGAAAAAAGCCTACGAGATAGAAATGGGTGATTTGAAACCTGAATTTATTTGGGCATCCGACCTGATAGATAAGAGCAGTTACATGGAAGGGATCATCCGGACTGCAAAACAGACAACTCTTTCTAGGTTGAAACGTGCTCTCCCCATAATGGGAAGAGATGAGTCTGATGCCGAGTCCGATTTCAGCAAATACCTTTATCCAGTGATGCAGGTAAACGATATATTTGAACTGGATCTTGACGTTGCGCTGGGTGGGATGGATCAGAGACATGCTCACATGCTTGCAAGGGATATTGCGGAAAAGATGAACAGAAAAAAGGTTGTATCCATGCACTCACCACTTCTCGGAAGCCTGAAGGGAACTGGAAGAATGGATACTTTCAAGAAGATGTCAAAAAGTGATCCTGACAGCGCTATCCTAATGACAGACTCTGAAGAGGACATAAGAAGGAAGATAAGAAATTCTTTCTGTCCAATGGGGACATCGGAAGGGAACCCAATTATGGATATAATGAAGATAATTATATTTCCTTCAATGAAGGAAGTAACTATACACAGGCCAGAGAAGAAAGGCGGAGACATAATATTCAATAATTACAGTTCTCTAGAGGTTATGTATAATGCTGGTTCGATTCATCCAATGGACCTCAAGGAGTCCGTATCTGATAACCTGTCAGTAATGATGAAGCCCTTCTCTGTACTGAGGGATTATCTAGAAAAATGAATCAAGACTGGACTGGTTTCCCTTCTGAAGGCTTGTTTTCAGTTTTTCTATGAATGGTTTTACCCTGTTTTCACCGAAGTTGTGAAGATCGCAGAGAAACGAGTATATTTTTTCTTCTTCAGGCTTTCCGAATGAGACGCTGAAATCATCCGTTACCTCCGGCTCAAGGAATAGTTTTCTCACCTCTTCGTATTGAGGTATCCTGTAACCCTTCTCCTTGATGACCATCTCCAGGTTTCCGTGCTTCTGGATCAGGTTCAATGCTGTCTTTGGGCCGACTCTCTCAACTCCACTGTTGAAATCCGTTCCAACCATTATGGCTATATCTACCAGCTGACTCCTTGTTATATTCATACCGGTGAGATTCTCCTTCAGATCTATGTATTCCGGGTCCACAGTAACGTAGATGTTCCTGCTCGAAACCCTTCTCTTTCCATATATGGTGAAATTCCTCAAAACCTCCCTTGCACCGAACAACAGGCAGTCATAATCCTGTGAGATGACTGCATTTACCTTTCCTGTAGAACTCATGTATGATGCCTGGCACTCCCCTTCAGAAGGAGCCTGTACATATGGCAATCCCATATATGTGAGTAGTTGCTTGCTTTCATCAATCATGTCCTTTGTGATGTGATTTATACTTCTCTTCAACCTTGCAATTTTTTCCCTGTCTGAAGTCATGATTGCCTTTTCCAGTTCCCTTTCTGAGTTCTCCTTTATTGCCTTCCTCTCCTCGAGTGTTCTCAGTTTCATTGGGGACGGCTTGCCATCGAAAACGTATACAGGTTTAAGACCCTCTTCCATGAGTGATATTGTCCGGTAAAACAGACCGCTTAGATGGGATGTTACCTTTCCAGAAGAATCCATCAATGGTGTCCCGTCTGGCTGCCTTATTGCACTGAGGAACTGGTAGATCTGATTGTAAGCATCCACTGAAACTGTATTATTTGAGAAATCCTTTATATGAGTTTTGTGTTTTATCAGGATGGGCTCAAGATTAACTCCCATGTACTTCCATATGTGTGCCAGTATGTAAATCTTTTTGAAAGGCCTTGAGTTGAGAATTCATGCCTCTGTACATGACAGGCCTGTACTGTTGATGAATATTTCAATGGCTTTTCCGTCCAGTATTGACCTGTGCTTCACTATTTTCACTTCCCTACCGGTTCCCCTTGACCGCCTGATCGAAAGTATTGTCTTTGAGAAATGATTCAGGAGATACCCCCCATATGGAGTGATCTGGTTTTCCTCCACGTCAAAATATATCTGGTTTGTGATGAAAACAGGAATCTTGTGTTTGTTACATATGGTGTTTAGAATGGATATATCCCTTGATAGTCCCTGGTTTTTCAGGTTTTCATCTCTTTCAATTCTCAGCAGTGCAGTCATTGAATCAATAACCAGAAGTTTTATATCATCTGAATTCTGCATCATTCTCTCAGCCTTTATGAGACATACCTCCTGCTCACCTATGTTCTCCGGGGTGAAAAGAATCAGGTTGTTTGAATATTCCTGATTTCCTCCGCAGATCTGCAGAAAACGGTTGCTTGAGAATCCCTCTGTATCAATATATACGACCTTGTCTCCCCTGGATAATGTAGATACCGTAAGCTGAAGAGCCATGTTTGTCTTTCCCGAACCGCCTTCCCCATATATCTGCGTAATTACCCCTGGATCGATCCCACCTTCAAGAAACTGATCTATGCATCCTATTCCAAAGGGAAGTTTCTCCTCCCTTCTCATTTCAGGTGATTTCATTTCTCTGATCCCTGATCCCCAGAATGAGATCAGCACATGACTTCAGGTTATCAGTTTTGAGGTCAAAACCCATGGTATTTATGAACCCCGGCTCATTGTTCATGCTTATGGAATAGTCGGTGACCATAAACATCTTTTCATCATCTGGAGAATCCCCAACTGAAATGGAATATTCAGGCTTATAAGTGCTTATAACACTGTTTACTACTATATCCTTCCTTTTTGGGTCCACCACAGCTTTCCCATCAGGCAGTACCTTTCCACCCAGTGATAGAATTATATTTGCATAAATATCACTTATTCCCGTAAGTCTTCCGACCCTTTCCGCCAGCCACATCAATCCACCTGATACTATTACAAGATGAAATCCCTCAGCAGCAAGTGTTCCGGTTGCTTCCACTGCTCCTGGAAACAGTTCAATTTCATTAAGGATTTCCCTTATCTGGCTTACCTGTACCTCACCCATTTCCTGGATCCACAGGTTAACATCACGCCTCATAAATTCATGATAATCTATCTTTCCTGCCCTGAAAAGTGAATAATTGAGGTTGTTATCAACTCCCAGTCTTGAATGAACATAGTTCCAGCTGCTCTTCTCTGTGGTGAGCACCCCATCCATGTCAAAGAACACAATTGGCTTGTGCTCAGTATGGTCTAGAGAAGAGGGCAGTTCTCCCTTCATTTCCACAAACCTCACATCTACCTTTAGACCCGTAATTCAGGATGTGTCCCATCATGTCAAGCTCGGTTCTTGCCTCTATCGATCTTGCGCATTTCTCACTATCACAGATGATAAATGTCTTTATGTTAGACTCCTGTCCACTATTTGGAATTCCATCAATCCCATTCATAAGTATCTTCCTGGCATTATTAAGCAGATCATTTTCTACCTCATCCAGCAAATTTTGAAGCTCTGCCGTATCATCTTTGTTCAACTTTACCCTTCCCTTCCTTGTTCTCAGGGACACAGTAATTGTATTTGATTCAGCCTCTCTTTTGCCTATTTCTATCCTCAGAGGCACCCCCTTCATTTCCCACTGGTTAAATTTGTAACCAGGTGTATAGTTATCATTATCATCAACAATCACCCTGAACCCACTGGCCTTAACTTTTGACTCTATTTCGTGTACAAAGGATTCAAGCCTGGAATCCGCAGATGAGATTGGAACTATGACTACCTGCGTTGGGGCAACAAACGGAGGGAGAATCAGGCCCTTGTCATCTCCATGGATTCCAACTATGGCTGCTATTAATCTTTCACTCATACCGAATGTGGTTTGGTTAACATATTGACTGCTTCCATCTTCCTTTGCAAATTTCACGTCATAATTCTTTGAAAAATTACTGCCATATTCGTGAATTGTCCCGATCTGAAGAGTCCTGCCAGATGGCATAAGCGTATCAAATGCTATGGTGTAAACAGCACCGGGGAACTTATCCCACTCCGGTCTTCTTACTTCCATATAGGGTAGACAGAGCTTTTTCGTAAAATAATCCCATTCCCTCCTGTACAGGTCCATCTGTTCCTCTGAATCGTCATAAGTCTCGTGGGCAGTGTGGCATTCTATAAAGTGGATATCCCTTGATCTTATGAATGGTCGTGTATGTTTTGTTTCATAACGGTACACCTGGACAATCTGAAAGATTCTCTTTGGTAGATCGCCATGATCTCTTATCCATAATTTCAACATTGGGTAAATTGCAGCTTCACTGGTTGGCCTCATAGCAAGGTCTTCTTCAAGGGATTCTCTTCCACCCTTTGTTATCCAGAACAGCTCTTTTTCAAAGCCTTTAATGTGCTCAAATTCAATTTCAAACATTGGCCTTGAGATCAATGAAGGAAACATCACCTCCTCATATTCATCTTCGTAGAACTTGTTCCTGATCATTTCATCCGTGTTTTTCATCAGGCTGTATCCATAGGGCATCCAGACATTCATCCCCTTAACTGGGTACCTCTTATCTGTAAGCTGGGAAATGTCTATTATTTCATTATACCATTCACTAAAATCTTCCTTTTTATGCTCCATTCCCTTGTAAATAAATTCGTCATTATTTAACTATTGCAAGTGACTTATATCCTTAGTCGTTATAAATAAAGTATATCCTCATGACTTTAGAAACAACTGTTATCAAACAATGTCACTTCAATATTTCCCCGGTTACACCGGAAATAACAGGATCATGCTACATGGATTACTTTACCGGTTAATCATGGGACACAATGAGGAATTAAATGAGGTAATTGTTTATTAATAGAACAACAATCAGAGATGATGAGCTTAAAAGATATAACGGATGAAAAGGAGTTTATAATTGAACTTGCAAAGAGGATTATTCCAGTGAAATCTATTAGCCCGGCTTCTGGTGGCCAGGGGGAATCTGAGAGGGCGGATCTTCTTGTCAGCATCCTGAAGGAACTGGGATACGAGGATTCAGTAAGATATGATGTTGAGGACAAGGCAGGATTCAAGAGATCCAGCATAATAGAGAAAGTGGGAAATTTTGATCGTACCCTCTGGCTTGTATCCCATATAGATACAGTACCTGATGGTGATCCAAACCTGTGGACAAGAGCACCATTTCAGGCAACTGTGGAGGGTAACAGAATCTATGGCCGTGGCACCTCTGATGATGGTCAGGCGGTGTTTCTTTCGCTCCTACTCCTGAAAAGACTCGACAGATCCAAATTAAAAATGAATCTAGGTCTTGCATTTGTTGCAGATGAGGAGGTTGGGAGTGTGTATGGCATCCAGTACCTCCTTGACAAGAACATTTTCAAGAAAGACGACCTGATAATTGTGCCTGATGCAGGTTCCATGGACGGGATGGAACTCGAGATAGCAGAGAAAAGTATTGTGTGGATTAAATTTACAGTTAATGGTAGACAATACCATGCAAGTATGCCAAGCAATGCAATCAGCGCTGCAAGAGATGGAATGGAATTCATGCTGTCAATTGATAAGATGCTTCACTCAAAGTATACCAGCAAAGATGATACTTTCAACTTCCCCTATTCCACATTTGAGCCAACGAAGCATGAGAAAAACGTGGACAACATAAACACCATTCCAGGTAAGGAAGTATTCTACATGGATTGCAGGATATTGCCCAGTTACGATGTGGATAGCGTGGTAGATGACATTTCAAGGGAGATTTCCGAGTTTGAAAGAACACATAAGTCTAAAATTAAAATGGAGTTTGTACAGAGAGAACAGGCACCTGTGCCCACCTCAAAGGATTCAGAGGTTGTCACAAGACTCGTGAAGGCGTTATCCAGCAGAGGAGGGGAACCAAAGGTTGTTGGAATTGGAGGCGGTACATGCGCTGCTTTCTTCAGAAGACTGGGATATGAAGCAGTTGTATGGAGCACTACAGTTCCTGATGTTGCACATCAGGTGGATGAATATGTCATAATTGACCAGATACTGCAGGATAGGGAAACCATTGAAAAAATGGTTTATTCTGATTGATCTTTTCTTTAAGATTATAGATCATCTGATTCTGAGAGTGCCCTCAATCTTCCAACACCATCAATTTCCCTAATTATTTCTGAGACAGTTTCTGGTACATCTCTTTCCCAGTTTTCCCCCCTTATCATCCTGTCTCTTATTCTGGTACCTGACCACTCCACCCTGTTTATGAGTTCCATTGATTTCACATTATATTTTTTCTCGTAGAAGAGTCTTTTGACCAGTGGGTTATTTGTGTAAACGCTTGAGAAACGTGGAGTAAGAGATTCCACATGAGCTACCCAGAGTGGGTTGGAGTTTACGTCCTCAATCGGAATTATGTAGAAATTGAATATCTTCCTGCTTTCCAGCGTATTCGAGATCATCAGATGCCTTTCTCCAGCAGTGAATGGATTCTGGAGGGTATGAGAATACTGGGCGCTCCCTATTCCAATAATCACAGACTCGTGCTCCTTGAGAATTTCCTGTATAACTTCCAGATGGCCAAGATGAAATGGCTGAAATCTTCCAACTATAAATGCCCTTGACATTTTATTCACTCCAGCATCTTACACTGTATCATGTTATCTTCTTCAAATATGAACCAGTTTAATAATTTCCTTATGCTTTTAATAATGTTTTCTATTTCACTTTTCAATTCCTTCTGTCTCTGTGTTTCCCTGCATATAGAATAGTTCTTTGTGTCAAGAATTTCCCTGAACATGGACTGAAATGCCATCACTTCTGATGTCTTTCCATGTATGAATTCCTCATTGTTAATCAGAAGAGATGATGATCTTCCCAGTTTCTTCTCCTTTTTTCCGTCCTCTATCTGAAATTGAATTTCCGGTTCATCGAAGAACAGGTTGTTCAGGATATGAAGCACTGGTTTTACCGTATAGTATGTATCCCCATTGACTGCATTATCAGATCTATCTAATTTTCTATATTCTGTCCTGCCAAAAATTTTCTCCAGGATTCCCTTTATTGACTCTATCTTCTGATGTGAATATTCTCCTGTGAGTTCAACATATTTACCCCACATCTCATAGAGGTTTCCCTGCTCTGATGGTATATGATTTCTCACAAGATCATTCCACAATGGCTTTTCATCAATCAGTGGGATCGGTGCATAAGTCTCCGAAAGAGACTGAAATTTTGTCGGTGGAATGATGCTTTCCATCATGTCCTTAGAAACCTTTCTCAGTGTTGAATAATGTTTTTCCATTTTCTCCATCAGCAACTCATTCTTTCTGATCTCGTTTGTAAGTCTCTCCATGTCCTTATCTATCTCCAGTTTTACCTCTTCCCGGGTATGTTCCTTCTCAATTTCCTCATCTTCCTCCATCTCTTCATCTGGAGAAACTGTAAAATCTTCCTCGTACTCATTGATAGATGTTTTGTAGTTTTCAATGTCCTCTTCATATTTTCTACTGAAAAGGCGGATTGCCCTGAAATTAAAGAATGTCAGAATTAAACTGATTCCGGCAATCACGAGAACTGTGATTAGAACTGGAACAATCAAGAAGCTTAAACCCATTTAAATCCTGCTCTGCTCATCCATGAAACTCGCCAAGAGTGCGATCCCTTCCTTCAATTTATCCTCAGATAGCGCATAGGAAATTCTGAAATGACCTTCCCCCTGTTTACCAAATGCTGAACCTGGAGTAAGCAGAAGACCCTTTGAATCAAGAATCTGCTTGCAGAATTCAACTGATGATATATTGAGGTCGTATGATGGAAAAACATAAAATGCCCCTTCTGGCTTTATGAGATTCAGACCTTTAATTTCACTTATCAGGTTACAAACAAGTTCCCTTCTTTTCCTGAACACCTCCTTCATTGCTTTAGGACTCTCTTCATCATCCATTGCATATATGGCCGCCATTTGAGAAATCGAAGGTGCACATGTTATGGTCTGTTGCTGAAGCTTGTCTACCGCACTTATAAATTCTCTGGATGAAGCGAGATATCCTATCCTCCATCCTGTCATGGCATAACTTTTAGAGAAGCCGCTTATTAGTATGGTATGCTTCATTTCCTGATCCATCTCAATTATATCCTGAATTTTCCCCTCGAAAACAAGTTCTTCATAAATCTGATCCTGAATAAAATATATTCCTTCATCGATGCATAGCTTCTGTAGTGCCTTGATTTCCTCTGTTGAAAAAACCTTACCTGTTGGATTTGCAGGATTGGATATGATTATGCCCTTTGTCCTTGGTGTAATAGAATTTTCTATGCCCTCAAGATCAAGGGAAAAATCATCATTGGACGGTACCTCGACTGGTTTTACCCCGTAAATCCTGCAGATTTCAGGATATGAGAGAAAATATGGTTCTGGAATTATTATTTCATCCCCCTCATCTGCGATTGCCATGATTGCAAGGTTAATGGCAAATTTTGTTGGTGTTACAATTATGTTTTCAGAGTTCAGATTGTGGATGTTATTATTGATCTTTTTAGCGATCTTGGTTCTCAATTCCACATATCCCTTTGATGGTGTGTAGTGTGTGAATCCTTCTTTGGCCTTCTCAAATGCATAGTTTATTTCACCAGCAGGTGTTGTAAAGTCTGGCTCTCCCACTCCAAAGTTTATAATTTTTCTTCCTTCGGCGGTCATCTTCGCAGCCTTAGCAGACGTGGAGACCGTAGCAGATTCAGAGACGTTATTTACTCTCTTTGATAACACAAAGTTTAATGGCAATTCCATAATTAACTTTTATTGATTTTCCAAACTCATTCTGTTCAATTGGTCGTGTTATTTATGTAATTCAGTATTACCTAATGAATGAATTCATAGTCATATATAACCATGACTTCACTGCTTTTCTCGGCTTCCCTTGAACTGTTGATCAGTGTCCTTGCGCTGACCATGTTTTCCGCAAAACATATGAATACCCCGGTCTTGTTATCTGTTATCTTGAATATTGTTGCATCTTCCAGTATAGACTCAATCTTTTCCTGATCAGTACTGAAAATGCTGAAGATGACAACATCTGTCTTAGAAAGGTCAATTTTCGCCATTACGGCCACAAGATGACTTTTTCTCAGGAAGTTATACCTTCTCTTTATCCGTATCACGGGCATATCCAGAGCCTTGGCAATTTCAGATATTTTTGCTCTTGGTGTTTTCTTTAGCTGGTCAATAATCTGGAAATCTATGTTCTTCGAATTTCCTGAATAAGAATTGATTTCCGGCCTGTACTTCATCACAGGCTGGCCTAGTTTCAATGACGCATCTTCAATTTTCTTATCTACTTCCTCAGCGGTTTCTCCATCAAATCCGTAAAGAGTGATCTTTTCCAGACATTTCAGTCTTGTAAAATAACCTTCTTCTATCTCCTTATCTGAAATGTAAGCTGCAAATGCTTCTACCTTTCCCAGTATCCTGGAATTTATGTGTACTATAAAGTTTACAATTATACCATCTTCTATCATTTTCGTCATTCTGTAGTTCAAGGTTTGTGCTGAGATACCTATTTCCTTGGCTATCTGCCTTTGTGGGGTTCTACCATCTTTCAGTAAGCTGAACAGGATTTTTTTATCTACTGTATCCATGATTATTCAAGTAATTCTAACTATTATTAAAAATTGACGTTAATTAATTTTTTTCAGTGAATAAACACTATCCTCATCGTACGATTAGTATATAAAAGCAATAAGTAATATGTGAAGAAAAATTTAACAAATTTTCAATTATATATAAACAATTAATTCATGTGTTAAATGCAAAAAGCCTGCTTTCAAAGAGGAATGTAGTGATCATTGTATGGGTCGTAGTCCTTCTACTAGCCATACCTGCGGTCTTACATTACAGTTCCTACCTAAACTACGCCAGTTCAACTACAACCAGCAGCAATTCTGAGTCTAACCAGGCTCAGGAGCTAGTTTCCCAGCTTGAGACAACACACCAATCCCTAACCATAGTGGTAAATGGAAATCCAATGTCTAATTATACACTTGCAAGAGAGACTTTTCGCTTAAATTACATGATCAGAAATGCTGATAAGAGTGTATACAAAACAACCAACCCATTTACAAACTATTCTGATTATATCGACAACACAACGCTTAAGAGTTACGGTAGCCAGATAAAGGCCAATTATTTAAATGTAAAAAATAACAGTTCTAAGATTTACGGATTTTCTTATGACTTCTTTATTAATTGGAATGCGTTAGATTTCAAGGAGAGCGAAATACAGCAGGCAGTGAATTTGAGTGGATATAATGGATCAAACTATGAAAGTACCTTTGTTTCAGATGTTAAATCTTCATATGCAGAATTTGCGGGAAATGGTAAGGAGACAGTATTTCATGCCATAGTAGAGGACGCAAGAAACTCATCCTTCAGCACATTACCAATTACAACTTACATACTGCAGGATGTTAATTTTCTAAGTTTTGATAATTCAACTTCATTGAGCAGAGCCACTGCAAATTATATTTCCAATTCAAGCGGGTTCAATATTTCATGGAATCTGGTATACTCAGCAATAAATTACAGTAACCCGGGAAACGGATATGTTACCAGTTTTGCATTACTCAGTGCTCCTGGTTCTCTGATCAACCAGACAGTGAGCCCAAATCATAAAATTTTCATTGTATCAATTGAATTTACCGCACCTTCAGGGTTCGAATATAAGAATGGTTCATCACCTGCTCAGGAATTCTATCCCAGATTGAATTCGTACACAGATCAGGTTTTTGGAAACAATGCAATAGTGACAGGTAACGGGGCTATTGCTTATCAGACTTCACAGGTAACAGCCAAATCAGGATTTGCCTTTGGTCTTATTTTCATATTCCTGCTGATTGCAGTCTTCATAACCCTGGTTTCATACTGGGCCTCTATTCTTGGGTTAATATTTGTAGGTATTTCATTATTACTGGGCTATGTTTCAGTTTACATCACTGGTTTTCTAATTGGTAATGTAAGTTTCATTGTAAATTACACATTGACCGCAGTTATACTTGGAGTTTCAACAGATTACCTTGTATTTCTAATAGCAAGATACAGGCAGGAATTGAGATCGGGGAAGAGCTATGAGGAATCACTTGAGATCGCTATTAACAGGGCTGGAAAGGCAGTAATTATAAGTGGAATAACAGTAGCCGTTACACTACTGACCTTTTCCCTTGTCCCATCATTCTTTGACTGGGGGATTGTTCTCTTCCAGGCAATAATTTTCACAGTAATTCTTCAGACAACATTGCTGCCAGTAGCAATGAAGCTTCTATCAAAGAGGCTTATAATGAAGATAGGTTCTAAACCACAGGGAGAAAACCATCACAGAAAATCTATATTCTACAAGACCACTTCCTTCTCATCGAGCAAGAAGTTTGCGGTGGCTGCAGTCATTATAATTCTGGGAGCCGCAGGAGGATACTTCTTCTTTACAGCTCCTACTACCTACAATTTTAACACTGGACTTCCCCAGTCACTCAGTTCTGTTCATGGATTGAATGAGATTGAAGACAACTTTGGAGATGGAGTCATATTCCCAACGTACATTGTTTACAAGAGTAATTTCAACGGTGAAAATCTTACTCACAGCCAGATTGGCATTCTGGAGAACACAGCTAAAAGAATTTTGTCGTATACTGGAGTGTCCTCGGTAGAAGGCCCTTATGTAAGTGGAATGAAGATTACAAATTTTTCATCTCCCAGTGCATTTACAATCGATAATGGAAGATACTACCTCTTCATAGTCTCCTTAAGCAGCTCCCCATATTCAAAGGAATCCATATCTACTGTAAGTTCTATGAGGGCTAACGATTCTTTCATTGTGGGTGGAATCACTTCCTCAGTAATTGATCAGCAGGCTTCCAATATAAGAACATATAGCGAACTTGAGATATTCATAATCATTGCGATTTTCCTCATTCTACTGGCATCTTTCAGGAAATTGAGATATCCAGTAATCTCAATAACTGGAACATTCTTCAGTATATCCTGGAGTACATTCATTCTATACCTTTTATCAAACTACGTGCTTCATATCCAGCTGATATATCTGATTCCAATAATCCTGTTCATAATTCTCTTCAGCCTTGGTAACGACTACACTGTTTTCATTACTTCAAGGATCATAGAAGAGGTGCAGAAAGAAGATTTTGAGGAGGGCTTGAGGAAAGGGATGGTAGGAAGTGCAAAGACTGTTACTTCACTGGGATTGATACTTGCTATTTCTCTTGGCTCACTGGCTTTTATTCCAGTTGCATTCCTGGAGGAGCTTGGACTTGCATTTGTTATCTCACTCATAATAGATACATTCGTAATAAGAACGTTTTACTTTCCTTCAATGCTATCCATCTTTCATGGAAATAGAGAAAAACAGTAAAAATATATTAGTCATATCACAATTATTTTTAAGTGATATTCAAAAATAACTTTCTTACTATACATTATTCAATGGATACGGACCAGGGGCTAAAAAGAAGTAATAATGAAGACAGTGCAGATATGCAAACCATAGAATATAGAAATGAGAATGTATTTCTTATTGCTGCACTGGCAGATGGGGTTGGTGGAATGCCGGATGGGGAAATTGCCAGCAGGGAGTCGGTAAGTGTCTTCATTCAAACGATCACAGAGGAAATAAGGTCTGGTGCGTTTAGTTCTGGAAGTATAAGTTCCATAAGAAAAGGCATGATTCAGGCGAACAGTTCTGTACTTTCAGTGAACCGAAAAAAGAAGAGTTCAGAGTATATGGCCAGCACTCTTACAACTTTTGTTATTCACGATAAGACTCTTTCTTTTGCAAATTCTGGGGATAGCGAACTAATGCTTTATGATGGAAAATTGAGGGTGCTGAGTGAAGTTCACAGGGAGATTTTCACGGGCTATCTCACATCTTGTATCGGTGTTGACAGAACTCCCGAAATATTTACCGGTTCTATTGACCTTCATGATAGGGACATGATACTCCTAAGTTCAGATGGGCTGACCGATATGGTATCAGAACAAAATATTTCTGCTGTCTTAAGCAATTCAGAGAAGGCAACTGATGAACTTATCACTGAACTGAAAGAAGCGGCATTTTCCAATGGAGGTATAGATAATATTACGATGATCCTATGCAGGGTAGAGGAGAATAAGACCAAAAAGAATTAGACAGTCTTAGAAAGACATTCCTGCAAACACGAATGATACTTAAAATGAAATTTAATAGTCCAATCAGCATTACCGTATTATGGTTGTTAACATCCAGCGGCAAATAGAAAGTGTAGATGCTTTACGATTAACGTCTGCTAGAAATATGTTGAACCAATTTTGCAGTTATATTTCAGAGAATAACCCGAAATACAACTGGGTTGGAGTTTACGTATTGAAAAAAAACAAGCTGATACTTGAAAGCTATGTCGGAAAACCAACCATTCACGAAGAAATCACCATAGGAGAGGGATTATGCAGTCAGGCCATTGTCCAGAACGACGTGGTAAATGAACCTGATGTGACTTCCAATTCGAAGTACCTTGCCTGTTCACTTGAAACCAGGTCTGAACTTGTAGTCCCGGTAAGGTCCAATGGTGTTCCAGTTGGAGAAATCGACATTGATTCGGATACACCAAAGGCCTTTACTGAAGAGGATGAGAAATTCATATCAAAACTTGCTGAGTTGATATCTGAGCAGGTAAAAGTTCTGTCAGACTGAAATGGCTTCAAAACTAAATAAAGAACAGTACAGGTCGTTATTTGAACTTTCTATTGTACAGTTTTTAAGATTGACTGGAATATTTTTTGTCATTCCATTGATAGGCGTATACGCATCTAAATTTACACATAATGGTATACTGATCGGGCTTGCTCTTGCATCTTACGAAATATCCATGGCAGTAATGCAGATTCCAAGTGGATACATATCAAGGATTATTGGAAGGAAGAATTACATATATTTAGGACTATCCCTGTTTATTGCAGGAAATATATTGAGTTATTTGGGAAGCAATATATGGATCCTTATCGCTGGTAGATTTATAGCTGGACTGGGAGCAATCAGTACTCCTATTACATCTCTCGCCATAGACATAGTCCCTGAAGACAGAAGAAATACCGCAATGGCCGTAACCGGTATAGGAATAGGATTTGCTTTCATTGGTGGGATAGGTTTTTCACCACTTATCGCGACTTATATAGGAATCAGGAATTTCTTCCTCATATCGGCAGTACTGGGAATACTGGCTATCCTTATCATAAACCGGATAAAAGAAGTGAAACGCCACGTAAACGATGGAAATGTGGGTAAAATTAGAAATGAACACAGAGATCATCTAATATATGCTGGCGCTTTTATGCTTTCTTCAATAACTTTCATGATATTTTTAGCTGTTCAGATCAATGTTGTTCCTTCATATGGTTTATTTCATTATGGTCTTACACTGTTTTTAAGCATACTGATTTCAGGCATAATAGCTATTTCAATTTCAGAGGGTGTTTATAGAAAAAGAAAATTCAATGTGATTGCCCTATCCTCAATTCTTATTTTTGCCGGTATTTTTACTGTTTATTTAGGACTCATTTTCAAGCTGAATTACCTTGCATATGTGCTTGCATTGATACCTTTTTTCACTGGTTTCTCCATATATGAAATAGCTATAATTCCTCTTCTCACAGGAGTACTAAGCAATAAGGAAAGAAATGTTTCCTTTGGAATATTTTATACGTTCCAATACTCTGGGAATGGAATAGGAGCTATTCTGGAAGGATCCCTGGTACTGATTATAAGTAAAGGGTATCTACTTCCAGTTTCATTTGCTGTTACAATCATACTTGGTGCAGTTGCCGGATTAGTTTTTATTATTGCCAGTTCAGGAATTGATAAGATTGATCAGGTTCTCTGAAATGTGATGAGAACCTATGGAGAGGATCTTTTTATCTGAAACATCTATTACTGAAATTGTAGCATTCTCTATCTGGATTCCACCTGAATCTTCTTCCTCCAGACCCAATATATTGCATATGAGCGCCTTGATTGGCAACGCATGAGAGAAATAAAGATTAATTCCCTTGTATTTTTTTATGGCTTCCATCATCCTACTACCATTATCCTCAAAGGCTTCGATTCCGTACTCTTTCTTGTGAAACTTTGGAAAATCACTGAAATTTATATTGTTGTATTTTCCAAATCTTGTCTCAATAAGGAGATCATCCCTGATTACTTCCCTTTCCAGTCCCATGCTTTCCATTACATTGAGGCCAGTCTGAACTGCCCTGATGATCGGACTTGATATGAATGAATCAACACTTCTGGAGATGGGTTCGAGCAATTTACCAGTCTTCAATGCCTGTTTTACTCCTAATTCTGTTAGGGGGAAACCGTCTATGTCTTCTGATACGATTTTCTTTACATTTGCCAGGCTTTCTCCATGCCTGATCAGTATCGCTATATTTCTTTTACCATTTACCATATTATTGCCACCTTCATATTCTGTCCCATGTGTAATCCCTACCCGGATTAAAAATGCTCGATATGGAACCTTATAATTATCATATTTCGTTCAATTTTCAACATTTACAACTTAGATTCATGAGAGAGAAGAATTGATCCTAAAAACTCTTAAAATAGGATTTAAGAGTATGAAACGTATGAATCTCATTTTTAGATTCTAAAAATACATTAATAATAATAATCTTCGTTGGATGAGGTATATATGAGTAGTAATACCATGAATCATCTGAAAAATGAAGAAAGTCCATATCTAATTCAACATGCGTCTAATCCAGTAGACTGGTATCCATGGTCAGACGAAGCGTTTGAGAAGGCAAAAAAAGAGAATAAACTTATTTTTCTGAGCATAGGCTACTCAACCTGTCACTGGTGTCATGTGATGGAGAAAGAAAGCTTTAGCAGAGATGACGTTGCAAAAGTGATGAATGAGAAATATGTCAGTATAAAAGTTGACAGGGAAGAGATGCCAGATGTTGATGCTTATTTCATAGATTTTGCCAACAGAGTTGCTGGAAATGCTGGTTGGCCCCTCAATATTATTCTTACTCCGGAACTGAAACCAGTTTTTCCATTCACATATATCCCAAGAGAGTCAAGGTATGGTTCCATAGGTATAATCGAACTTCTGAACAGTATTAACGAACTATGGACAGGCAGCCCCGAAGAAATATTCAAGAAGGTACAGGAGAATGAACTAATAACGGGAACTAAGGTTTCAAAAGTCGCTAATTATAACAGGGAAAATTTAGCAACTATGGCTTACAACCAGCTCCAAAGCTCATTTGATAAGAGCTATGGTGGATTTGGGAGGAACATGAAATTTCCATCATCACATATAATGTCTTTCCTTGCTCACTATTACAGTATATATAAAGCAAAAGATGCACTTGAGATGGCAGAGAGGACTGCAGCGGCAATCAGGATGGGAGGAATTTATGATCACGTAGGAAATGGAATTCATAGATATGCAACCGATTTTGGCTGGAAGATCCCACACTTTGAAAAAATGCTGTATGACCAGGCAAATTTCATCACGGCCATGTCAAATATTTATAAAGTAACATCAAAGAAACAGTATTTGGATATCATTAAGGAGGAAATGGCGTTCCTGAGGGAAAAAATGCTGTCTCCTGATGGTGGTTATTACAGTGCCATTGATGCAGACAGCGAAGGCATAGAAGGAAAATACTATCTCTGGACTTCAAAAGAACTTATGAAGATACTCGGTGAGGATTATGCAAGATTCGCCTCTTTGTTTAATGTACGTGATGATGGAAACTATGTTGAAGAACCGAAGGGGACATCAAACGGAATGAATATCCTTTATATTGAAAATGAGAAGAATGATACTGATAAATTCAATGAGAATGGATTTTTCTGGCTTGATGATGGTATAAAACAAAATCTGGGTAAACTGAAGGATATAAGGGAGAAAAGAGTTCCACCGCAAACAGATACAAAGGTTTGTGGAGATATGAACGGTTTTCTTTTATATGCACTGAGCGAGGCTTTTTCATCTACCAACGACAGGAAATTTCTGAAATACGCTGAGGAACTTTATAATTTCCTTTCAACGAAATATGTAGAAAACGGAAGATGCGTTCATCTTATCTATCCAAGTGGGAAAAAAGTCCCTGGCTATCTGTCAGATTATGCATTCCTATCCATGAGCTTCTTTAAATTCGGATTCTCAACAGCAAACAATGAAGCCATAGAAAATGCAAAGGAGATTGCTGATCAGTTATACTTCAAGTTAAAGGTTGAAAGTGAAGCGATCTTGAAAGACAGCAGGAGTGCATTTATAGGCACCCTGAATTCCCAGGAAGATTCTTCCATACCATCCCAGTTTGCAGTTTACGAAAGAATGCTTCTTTATTCAAATTTAGCTGGCCAGTACAATGAGTTGGTCAATCTATCAACATCTGAAACCGTGGAAAATATAACAAAATATCCTTCATACTTCACATTCAGGATAGAAACAGAGATAGAAAGAACCAATTCATTTCTTCTGAAGGGAAATTATAATGATATGGATGAGTTAATAAAGATCAGGAAACAGCTTGCTGCTAAGGGTTATACCAGTGCCTACTATGAAAGGGATGAATCGCTGAAACCAGCAACATATTCACTGTGCAATTCAACAGCCTGCGTCCTTAATGGAGTTAACTTTGAGGAAATACTCAGATACCTAAGCTCAAAAGCCCGATAATCTTTCACACCGGAGTTACAGTTGCAAAAACAGAACTTGCATAAATCAGTTCAACTTCCGTGATCGTACTATATTTGCCTGTGAGGCTAAGCTTAATGAATCCCAATGGAGAAAAGGTTGTCATGTTTGTAGTAATGGTAAGATTACCGTGTTGACCCGGTGCCAGAGAGCCATCATAGATTTCTCTGGAACCATCAAATATTTCTATGAATATCTGTGATAGTGAGGGGGAAGTGCTAGTGGAAGAAACATTAAGATCATAGGAATTTGTCTTTGTAGTATTCATGACTCCACTAAGGCTTAAGGAAGAATCAATATCTTCCAGATGGGTGGAATTGGTAAAAGTTGAGAGTATTGAGATGAGGGTTGCAGCTAAAACTACAGTTATGGCTATCAACAATATTGTGGCAATAATTGGTGATACTGCCCTATCTTCAGTCACAACTTCCTTCATTTATAACACTTAAATTTTATATGTATTAAAATGTTTTGATCAATGAGGGGGTTCCTTATCCATACCCCGGGTTTTAGGAATTCCTTCCAGTAAAAGTAAGATAATAATCTATAATTTAAAATATATTACATAAATTTAAATTCAACATAAAATCTGGATTCGCGTGAGAATGAGTAACAGACGCGTTCAGAGAATATAGACTATGAAAATATTCATATACCTTCCTTGTTATTATCTGATATGACACAAAAGGCAATGGAA
Source organism: Thermoplasmatales archaeon (assembly GCA_027310185.1). GTDB lineage: Archaea > Thermoplasmatota > Thermoplasmata > Thermoplasmatales > Thermoplasmataceae > Cuniculiplasma. The sequence goes on along the minus strand of DAIDBH010000019.1, from coordinate 26,657 downwards.
AGGGTTGACTATGTGGAATTTTATGTGGGTTCCGCAAAACAATGGACATATTATCACAAGTTTGGACTGGGTTTCAACGTCATAGGTTATAGTGGACCGGAGACAGGGGTGAGGGACAGGGTATCTTACCTGATGGAACAGGGAAAAGTTAAGGTAATGGTTACGAATTCACTTAACCCTGATTCTGAAATATCAAACCATGTTAAATTACACGGTGATGGAGTAAAAGATATTGCAATCAGGGTAAACAGTCTTGATGATGCACTTAATGATATAAGGGAAAGAAAGGTTGTAAAGCACGGAAAGGTGGAAGATGTTAAAACGGAAAACGGAGTTGTACATCGGGCAAAGGCTTTCACTTATGGAGAGACTGTTCATTCCCTGATAGACTATGGAGAATTTGAATCCAGGTTACCACCAAACTTTGAGCCCGTGGAAATGATAGAGACCAAGGGCAGTGGAATTACAAGATTTGATCATATAGTAGGTAATGTAGAAGATAAGAAAATGGACAGCTGGGTAGATTACTATGTGGATGGAATGGGTTTTGAGCCGCTCATAAGTTTTGATGACAAGGATATAAGCACAGAATTCACTGCTCTCAGGTCAAAGGTTGTACAATATAACAACAGGAAGATAGTTTTTCCAATCAATGAACCTGCGCCTGGAAAAAAGAAATCCCAGATACAGGAGTATCTGGATTATTATCATATGCCAGGTGTGCAGCACATAGCGCTTCATACTGACGACATTGTGGGTACTGTTTCCAAAATGAAGAATGAAGGAATACAGTTTCAATCTGCGCCAGATTCCTACTATGATGAGCTTGCCCAGAGAGTGGGAAAGATAGATGAGGATATTGCTACCTTAAAATCACTGAATATACTGGTTGACAGGGATGACGATGGATACCTGCTTCAGATTTTCACCAAACCCACGGGAGACAGACCTACGTTCTTTTATGAAGTTATTCAGAGGAAAGGTGCTACCTCTTTCGGGAAGGGTAATTTCAAGGCACTGTTCCAGTCCATAGAAAAAGATCAGGCCAGAAGGGGAAACCTATAAACAGGTAATCATGAAAATAGGAAGGATTTCATACGAAGGGAAAGATTCGTATGCAGTATTTTCTGGAAAGGAGGTTTATGACTTATCCGATTTCCTCAATGGGAATAAACTATCCATATTTGATTTTAACAGTAAAATTTTTAAAGATCACATTTCAGAGTTTCATCAGGTGAAGGGAGAATACGATCTGCTTGTTCCATTGAAGGAGATTAATCAGGTGAGAGATTTTTATGCCTTTGAGGAACATGTGAAGAACTCGAGAAAGAATCGTGGGCTAGAAATGAATCCATTTTGGTATGAGATCCCCATATATTATTATACAAACAAGGAGGCTCTCATCTCAGGCGGCAAAAAAATAGCAAAGCCTGATTTTACCAGGCAACTGGACCTTGAAGTTGAAATTGGGATTATAATAGGAAAAGATGGTAAGAATATAAAAAGTGATCAGGCGCTGGAATATGTCTATGGATTGACCCTCATGAATGACTGGAGTGCACGTGACCTCTGGAGGAAAGAGGCAACACTTAATCTTGGACCATCCAAATCCAAAGATTTTGCTACAAGCGTCGGCCCATATATAACCACAAAGGATGAAATCATGGATAGATGGAATGGCAGGACTTTTGATATCAGGGTGGATTCAAGCATAAACGGACAACCATTTTCCAGTTCAAATATGAATGACATGTATTTCAGCATTGGCAAATTAATAGAATACTGCTCAATGGATAGCTACCTGAAGAGAGGGGATATCCTGATGACGGGAACCATGGCTGGTGGATGCCTGTTCGAGAAAGATGATCCAGAAACCAGATGGCTGCAGAAGGGTGATGTGGTGGAAATAAGATCTGAAACTTTAGGAATTTTAAAAAATGAGGTGTGTTAAGATGGTTTTTTACGTAAAACAGGGAATTATGCCTGAGACAAGGCATACATATGATGATGAGAATAAGCTGAGAAGAGAGGAGTTGTTTGGGGAGGAAAGCTTCGATGGGCCATACAGTCTCCTGTACCATATACACGAACCTACGAGGGTCAGGAAATTCACTGCTAAGGAAATTCAGAAAGAGCAAATAGATGATGTTCCCTATTCGCACAGACATCTGAAAACATCAAATCTTCCAAGAAATGGTACGATTATAGATGGAAAAGTTACGATTCTCATGAATGACAGGGTTAAGGTTCAGATACTCAAACCTGAAAGAAATACTGACGATTTTTACAGGAATGGTATATACGATATGCTTCTGTTTGTGCACAAAGGCAATGGGAATTTAATATCAATCCTTGGGGATATACAATTCGGGCCAGGAGATTATATTTACATACCAAAGGGGCTCACATTCAAATTAGACTGCTCGCCAGAATCTTATTTTCTCATATTTCAATCAAAGGACGACCTAACCCTCCCAAGGAGATATCTGAATCTTTACGGTCAGATCAAGGAAGGTTCTCCCTACTATACAAGAAATATAAGAGTTCCAAAACTTCAGAAACCAAGGGATGAAACAGGAAACTTTAGGGTTTTTGTTGAACTTGATGATAATTTAGTCATTGAGGAACGGGATCACAATCCACTTGACGTTGAAGGATGGGATGGCTATTTATATCCCTATGCCATAAATACAGATGCAATGGCACCCATAGTAGGCAAGATCCATATGCCCCCACCTGTTCACGAAACATTCTCCTCGAAGTCCATGATGGTTGGCACTTTCCTTCCTAGAAAATTTGATTTTCATCCAAAGAGTATACCGATTTCATATTACCACAACAATATAGATGTAGATGAATTCCTCTTCTATTCTTCTGGCAACTTCATGAGCAGAAAAGGCATAGAACCAGGTTCCGTAACACTTCATGTAAGGGGAATAATTCATGGACCGCAACCAGGTGCAGTAGAGAAAGCAATAGGAAAGGAAGGGACTGATGAAATTGCAGTCATGATTGAAACCTATGATCACCTGTTCCTCACTACAAAGGGAAAGGAAATTGAAGATCCAGAATATTCCAGATCGTGGTACCAGTGATAGAAGAATTTAATTATGTTCCACTTAACAGGGTAACGTATGGTAAAGGGTCAGTTTCAAACATAAATTCTATTTTAACCCAGACCAGGAAGAAAAGATTACTCATAATAACTGGTAACTCAGTTTCAAAAACACGGGGATTCAATAAGATTCTGAATATTCTTGGAATTGATTATTTCATCATGAACCAGATAACACAGCATTCCCCCATGGAAGAAATTGAACATGCAGTGGAAGTTTACAGGAACAATCACTGCGATTCAATACTTTCAGTTGGAGGGGGGAGTGTTACCGATGCAGCAAAAGTGGTGAAGTATTACTATGATCTTGAAACGCTTCACATTGCAGTTCCAACAACACTGTCTGCATCTGAATTTTCACATATCGCGGGTTATACCATTGGGGGTGAGAAGGACGGTATCAGAGACAAGAAGATAACCCCACAGGAGGTAATACTCGATCCGGAAATGACTGTTGAGACGCCTGAAAGATTATGGAGATCTACGGGCGTAAGATCTATGGATCACTGTGTTGAGAGCATCATACAGCCAAATCTACTGGAAATTTCAAGAACTGCTGCGCTGAAAGGCGTACGGCTGCTGTTTGATAATTTGGAGTCTAACGATCTTGAGTCACGATTGAAATGCCAGATAGCTTCATGGTACTCTTACTGGCAGGTCTACGACTCTCCCATGGGGATAAGCCACAACATAGGCAAGGTTGTTGGATCAAAGTTTGAAATTCCTCACGGAATAACATCCTGCATAACGTTGCCTGCAGTCATGAAACATTATTCAGTTCTTTTCCCTGAAGCAATGAGAGAGATTGCTTCCACCATATCTGGAAAAAATGTCGTGGATGAGGACCCAGAAAACGCTTACTTTCTGGTAAAGGAATTCATAGCTTCCCTGGGATTTAATGAAACTCTATCAAAATATGGGGTAGAGGAGAAGGATGCAGATAGTATCTACTCAAAAATAAAGAATAGAGAACCATGGCACCTTGAACTGATCAGGGAACTGATCAGAGAAACCTGATCTCTTTCATACCACTGCTTTCCTTCAATTCCCGCGTCATTCTTATGGAACCTGATGAAAACAGTAATATTTCCATTAATGGTTTTGCCTTCCCGCTGAAAAGATGCCCTCCATAGGTCAAATGATCAGGCCCTGATGCGTTAATATGAATGTGCATCTTCGGGTCTCCTTCTGTTATGCTTCCTGAAAATGATGTTATTTCCATTGGCGGATTGAATATTTCCCTTTCATATGTCTTTCCTCTCAGATAGCCAATCTCCAGCTCTACCCCAGCCCCTATTCCTGACACTATGAAGCCATTTTTTATATTTTCATTGACAAGCACCTGTTCCAGTGATTTTATTATATCTTCTCCTTCATCCAGCTTTACTATGACGAAGTTTCCATCTTTTCTATGTTGCATATTATAGTATGTTTTACGAATATTAAATCTATTGTGGATATTAGTCAAATTTCAACTAATCTTACAATCCAGTTCAAGGAAGTTAAACAGAATACGACGAAATAGACCAGGGTACATGTCATCTATTTCACAGTGAGCTTTCTATTTCAAAAGTTGTCAGCGATATCTTTATGAGTTTCAATTCTAATTCATCCAGTGATATTTCATCCACTGCTTCATCTCAACAAATCTTGAGACCATGCTATATGATGCAATAAACAGTCAAATTTGTTTATATATTTATCACATGCCAATGGAACAGGATTGGATAGAGAAGATTATTCATTACACCTGTTATCCAATATTAATGAACAGGATGCCTCTTTTTGCTGGTTAAAAAATTATAATAGGGTTAAGATGATCTGGAAATGATCTAAAATGGATTCAACATTCAAGGCACTGGCTGGAATACATGGAGTTTTCGGAGTTCTATGGATAATTATGATATTCTGGTTTTACACGGCAGTCTCAGCATATCTATCTTCCCCCACTGAGGAAACGGCCAGCAGGTTGATGGTCTCAGGTAATGTTTCAAGAATGATAGGTGGTCTGGCCATAATAATGGGTATTGTGGTTGCTGCTTTAACCGGCTATCTGCATTCTTCTTTTAGCTTTGATTCTACAGGTGGAATACTCCTCTCTATTGGTATTGTTTTTGCCATAATTTCCTATGTAATCTTCGGAGAAGGTTTTGCAATGAGACTGGCAAAAAATATAACTCCGGAGAAGGGAAAAGACCTCAAAAAATATGTATCACTAGAACTTGTTTTTGCTGTATTAACTCTAATATTTATGGCTCTTGGCGCCCTCATTTAGTGGAAGCCTATAGCATCGTCTCTATGATTTCACAATTCCCTATTTTTCTCTTTCGAAAATCTTCTCCGGTTATGATTTCCAGCATTATCCCTATTGTTACCCCATGTGAGACCACAACTGCAACGTTATGATCTGATGTTCTGAGGTCGTTGATGAACTGCCGGGCTCTCTGAAACTGGCTTTCAAGTGGCTCCATCCCATCCACAGGTAGATCCTTGCCTATTATATCCATAAGGTCAATATTCATTGATAACAACTCAGAAACTTCCAATGACGTTTTTCCCTCTATCTTTCCAAGTCTTCTTTCGCGCAGCCTTGTGTCCTTTATGATGTTCCTATTCCCGGTCTTCTTGCTGATGAACTCAGCAGTTTCATATGCCCTTTTGAGGTCACTTGAATAAATGGCATCGATGTGCTTATTTTCTAACCTGAAAGAAGCTTCTAAAGCCTGTTTCTTACCATCCTCTGAGAGGCCAATATCATAACTCCCCTGCCATCTTCCTTCCCTGTTCCATTCGGTTTCTCCATGCCTCACAAAATAGACTTTCATATTTTACTTGCGAAAATGCTCCAATGCAATTTAGTTTTTATTACAACTTTTTAAGATTATAATAATAAAGAGAAACGGTTTTAAGTTAACATGAATTGAAAGAATGGAAAAAAATTTTCTAAATTATTAAATCAGTGCTTGTCTGAAAGCCCAAGCCAGAAATTCTTTTCCAGGTCCAGGATACCCTTTGCCCCTTTGAAGAATTTTTCCCGTGCCTCAGGATCACTCTTGTGCGTTCCGAGAACATCTTCCATTGCCTCCTCATGATGTTCTTCCAGTTCCCTGTGGAATGTAAAATATTCAATGTCTGCATTCTTGAATTCCGGATGTTCCTTCTTAAAAATGGTGAATCCTGCAAGAATTTTGTCCCACATGGGTATGGCCATGTTCTCAAGTCCAAATTCTGCCCCAAGAGCCTCATAATAATCAGATGAAAAATAATTTCTCATGCCATCAAGCCATGCCTTTGTTGTTGGTAACTGCTTTGCCTTGACAAGTGGTGTTGGATCCATGTTGAGGCTTCTCAGATACTTCCTGTACAGAAGCTCATGCCTCTTTGTTGGATCCATGTCACCCAGTTCAGAGACAAGGATTGTTGTCAGGTTGGCAGCGTCAGATTCATCCGGAGTATTAACCAGCAGGGTAGATAGAATAGCCGGCCACTCCCGCGTAAAGTGGAAAAATTCCACTGAGAAACGCTTGAATTCATCAACACTAATATCGCCTCTTGCGAATCTGTTTATAAATTCATTATCTATGGCACTGTGCTTCTTTACAAACTGGTATGTCTTCTCGTAGAAGTTATTTTCATTTACCTCTTCAGATATCATGGTTTTACATGTTAATGGTCTTATAAATATATTTCTGACCTTAATAAGCCTGGCCTACTGATATGTATCTATATTTATTTATACAAATCAACTAATGTAAGTTTTTCATTACTGTAAGTGAATGAGAAATCTGCCATAGATTCGTTCCAAAATTTCTTCAATTCTTCCCGGCCAATGTAGTAATCTGATTTGCGTTTCATTTCGTTCAAGCAGGCCTCCATAAAGGTTGGATCAATGTTAGACTGTTGCATGAATGTTCTGTAATTATCAAGTTTTTCTATTGAAAATCTTGCCAGTTTCCCACCCTCTATCACATACAGAAGACCGTTTCTTTCCTCGCATATGAGAATATTCTTGAAATCAAAATATGAACCGGTTCCCTTCATTCTGAGATTTTCAAGACTCCTTATCACAGTATCCCTGTCGCAGAATTTTTCGTATAGAATTTTGCCATTATTCATGTCACACAGAAAGATCAATTTCAAAGTGCTATAATTTACGGCTTTTTCAACGACCCTTGAAAATTTCCCTATGTCAGAAACTTCGATTTCAACCACGACAGGACGATCTTTATGAAAGAACATCATGTCCGGCCTCAAGCTGTTCAACTTTTTCTCCTTCTCCGGGAAGATCCCCTTGCTTTCAAGGAAACGCAACATGAACGTTAATAGGTATGTGTGAACCGGAAGTGCTTGAATTTCCGATGTTACCTCCTGCTCATCTTCGTTACCATAGATATTTATGCTTTCCCTTATTCTCGATTCAACCTCTATTCTGCTTCCCGTTTTCTCAACTAAATATGGAGTAAAGCTATCCACCTCAATGCCTCTCTGAGAGAGAAAATTGAAATGAGTTACATTGTGAGGGGTTCCAAGTAAGATAGATTTCAATGTTTCAGCCCTCTTCCTCCTGTCAGTGATAACATTGCTTATTTCCATTGCATCCTTTTCTGATACATTGAATGAATAAATTGAGCCACAATTTGAAAGGAGAGCGCCCTTTATGTATCGATCATACTGGTCGAGATACTGGGAAGCTACGGTAAGGTAGGTATTGAATTTCCTTCCCTCACTTAGAATTTCAGACATTACACTGGAGTTTAGATTCTGTGCCTCATCAGCAACTATCATAGTTGGGGAGATTGCCCCCTCCCTCAGGATCTCAGTCCAGATCCTGTTGAGTATAAGTGAAGAGATTATTTTTCCCTGTGTTGTGGAGAATCTGGTCTTTGATACATCAATTATCACAACCTTACCTCCCTCCCTGAGTTCCTTGATGATCTCCATGCTTTCGTTTCTTGAAGAAACCAGTGATTTTATTTTAGGATCACTTAAAATAGGATATAATTTATTTATGGAACTTGAGCTGTATTCTATCCATGACTGCCATCTGGAGATTAGGTTTACAATGACCTTTTTGCTTTCCTTTGAGCAATTATCAGAAAGTGATTTCATCAGCTGCCTTGAAAGAAGGGTCTCCATGAAATCACCAAGAGTTGATTCTGGATCATTCCGTAATATTTCCCTTAGCACTGATGTGAATATGGTCTGCAACCTTGGTCCCCATGTCCCACCTGAAAGAGAGGATTCCCTGGAGAATATTTCCTGTATCAGGTAGAATGATACTGATGACTCTGAGGCTCCCTTGAGTATATTCATCTTTACGCTCTTCCTTCCATCTGGAGTACTTCCAAGGTAGATCAGTTGCCTGTTATTCATCATTGAAATAATATTGTCGGATAGTGAACCGTGAAAGTCTATGATAACCATGCTTGAATTATCTATCTTCAGAATATTCATGCAAAGGTTCAACAGAAGATTTGACTTGCCTGTACCTGTTCTACCTGTGATCAATGTGTGGAACATCAAGGACTGATTATTGATTAGATACGGATTTCCATTGGCTCCCTTCCCTATCCCTATACCATTTTCAACCCTTTTCTTCCCTGAAGAAATACCTATATCATATCTGAATGGCATTAATCAGGGTAAAAATGAGCTAAAGTTTAAATTTTCCATATATGAAAAAAAATTCTGCCTGTCCTCGTCAAATTCTTTCATTCTGGGTACTGTAACTGTATAAACAAATCGATCATCTTCCTTCTGGTAAAGATATGGCCCATTATCTGAAAGAGCCCCGAAGAATGAATTATTTTCATTTTTCACCAGCTTAAAAATATTTCCACCTCTTGAAAACCTGTATCGTAAATTCTCAATCCCGCTATTCTTCCTGGAAACATCAATCCACAAGAATTCAGATAAACTGTTTCTATAGATGGTGATTTTATGCAATCCATGAAGCTCTCCTGTTGAATCAGGATAATAATTCCATAGAGAGTCTCCGGAAATTCTTTTCCATGAAAGCCTGCCAACTCTCTCATTTTCGAACCATTTTGATTCCGAACGGTAATTACATAGGAATGAACAGTCTATAAAATTCATATCTTTGATCTCATTCATCCTCATGTTTTTAATCATGTTCAGGGAAAGATTTTCCATTCCCTGCTCGTATCTTAATTCAATCATAGTTCCCCTTATGAAGACTGTTGATGATGACCTGCCTAAATAATCAGGACCTGAGAATACCAAATGCGTTTCACCATTCAGGACAATCTTTTCTATTGTTTCATGTCCGTAATATTCAACTGCACTTTTCATATGATTTTTTGGAAATCCATAGTAGAACCAGTCCATGAATGACTCCTTGATCGACATTCTTCCTTTGCCCGGCCCTATTTCTATTCTAACAGAAATTGGCTCATTATATGAAAAACGAATTGAAGCTTTAAACTCTTCATTCTCTGGAACAGATATAGTGAATGGTAGCTTAGCCTGCAACAGCTGTTCCTTATTTTCCTCGAATATCATTTCACTATAATGAATGCTTGGCTCTCAAGCTATAACATTTTCCAGTTTTCCTATTTTGTCAGATTCTATCCTTACCATGTCCCCTTTCCTAAGATATGGATATTTACCTGATGCTGCAACTCCCGCAGGCGTGCCACTGAGAATCATATCTCCAGGTTCCAGTGTTATATTCCTGCTTATGTATGATATCATTTCAGCGAAAGGGAATATCATGTCCCGGGTATTTCCATCCTGCCTGGCTTCACCGTTTACATGGGTCTTGATTGAGAACTCTTCTTCCTTTCCAATGAATACTGTGTTGCTTACTGGGAGAAAAGTGTCTGCAGCTTTTCCCATTATCCAGTTCTTCCCAAGATTTGGAGAAAACTGGTTCTGATAATCTCTCGCACTCACATCGTTCACAACTGCAAAACCCACTATGGAATCCTGGGCCTCTTTCCTTGAAGCCATAAATGTTTTTCTTCCTATTATTGCTGCTATTTCTCCTTCATAATCGAGCTGTTCAATACCCACATGCTTCAATATTTTTCCATTGAATGGTATGAGGGCGTTGGAGAACTTTGGGAAAAAATATGGAAATTCTGGATTTTTTTGCTCAGTTTCAGCAGAATGATTCCTGAAATTCAAGGCCGGGCAGAGAATTTTCCCAGGGCAAACTGGAATAGCAGTGGAGTGATTTTCCATACTGGATTCCTTGAATTCGATAGAATTCACATTCTCTTTTATTTCCTTATAAAATTTATTGAGATTGGAGATTTTTTTTCCTTTCTTAACATTTCCATCCTCATATGCGAAAGGAAAGAGGTTACCGTTTTCAGTTACTATTTCTATTTTCATAAGCGATAATTTGAATTTCGTATTTACGCGTTTCTAAGACTAAAACTGGTAGAGAATTGATAAATCATGAAATTAACAAATTTCATATCTCATCTCGTTTATTTATCTCTATGTTTGCAACATAGTTGCCATATATTGAATAGTTTGTGGAAAACCACATAAATGGAAGACTCAAACCCAATAGAACAAGGGCGAATACCAGTTGACTTGTTATACTGAAAACAGGCCATATCTGGCTCGAAGTAATAACAGTATAGTAAAGTACAATTACAAATACAATTGGAAACATTCCCGTTATATATTCATAGATTATGGAACGCCTGATTTTATCAATTGGTGTAAGCATAAAAGATAATATAAGTCCTGAAATCACTGAAAACAGACCCATTATTGAAAATATGATCCCATTACTTACTGCAAGATCAAGAATGACTGGAATATACCATACAACCATAAAGAAGATCGTGAAAAAGGCTAAAAATGCGTACATTATTTGGGATATTTCTAGTCTGATCCTGATTTCACCGAATAAACGAGTAAAGATCAACGATGATACTGCAAAGAGACCAAGATTGGTTCCAAAATAAAACAGGAGGTTTTTCTGAAGATCATAATAAACTCCTACTGTTATCAATATTGGACTGATCACCATTATTATGAGCGCTATGATTAACAATCCCCTCCTTTCTTTCTTAGAATTCCAGAGATTCCCGAATATTCCGTATCTCCCCTTTTGAACAAAATGAAGGTAGAGGAAAGTACCTACGGAAAGAATTAGACTCTCCAGTATAATGGGCAGAGATATTATTCCAATTATTTCAGCACCTATGGCTGGGATTATTGATGTGACAGTTTCACACTGACATGAGAATACTGAAAAGCTCATTGACGTTAGATTTACGATGTTGCCCTTTCCTTGCTTTTTTGCAGTGGATATTTTAATTATGCTCCTGGCGTTTTCGAGTAGCAGGAAACCAAGAACCAGTATTATGACCATATACTGATAACTGAAGGAAAATACAAAATACCTCATTCCTGCAACTACAACACCATTGCTGAAGAAGAATGGAACACCTGCAACGTTGATATCATCACCAATGTTAAAAATTAGCACCTGAGATAATTTTTCAAATGGAATCTCTCTTAGGAGGGAGGAAAGAAGAAGCATGAGAAATCCATATACTATGTAAACCGAATGATACTTCTTCATTTTGTCATTATCTATGATGTACCTTATGGAAAAAATCAATGCAATTATTTGGAGAGCCAGGGCTGGAAAATAGGCAAAGTCCATTAAAATTGCGAGCAACATTGACAGAATAAAAATGCTTATTGGATAGAAATTCAAAATTCTAATTTTACGGTACGAAAAATATTCCAATAGTGGCATCAACACTATCAAGCCTATGATCGAATAGAATATATAAAATATCTGCCCAGAAAAGATGATGACCCCCCCAATAATCTCAATTACTATGGAGAGAAGAAACATTATACTCAATAAGGAGAGATACAACAGCCTAGACATTTAAACTGTATCACTTCAATACGTTTATCTTTTTCTTCGTTTTCTGAAACTAAGATACTATCTTTAGGTAATATCCAACTGCAGTCATTATAACTCCAAGTATCACCAGAGATATGAACCAGTTTGATATCTTTCCCCCAGAACTCTTTCCAAGGAATATACCCGTAATACCCAGGGCTGAATATGAAAAGGCCAATGAATAAACTCCACCTCTGTGTAACAGAGAATAACTTACTATTGGAACTGCAGCTCCGACAAATCCCATAATAAAGGAAAATGAGCCTCCCTTGAATGCATCACTTAGATTTCGTCTATTGACCGATGTTTTCCTTTGACCAGGACCCAGGGAAGGCTTCAATAGATGAGCTACCCGGTATTCTCCCTGCCTCAGTCTTCCATATTCAGCAACAAAAAAACTTGCAGCACCCACAACTGCTGAACCCAAGCTTATCCTTAGAGCAGTTTCAAGCAAGATGGTTGACTTGCTTATTATGGCATTACTTGTTATCATCAATGATGTAATTAATCCATCAATTGCACCTATACTCAGGGCAAATGAATCGTCTTCGTTCACTCATCACGCCTTATATTTTCTATAAGTTTAGTTCCTACTGCAATTTCATCTATTGAATGTACTACAGCTCCAACTTCTTCAATGCCTTTTAAAACCTGATCGTAATTGATGTTGTTTCCTTCTATGGTAACGTTGACTCCCATAGTCTCAATATCCATATCAGTCACGATAATATTTACTCCTTCTACCCCCTTCACCGAGCTGATAACCTCTGAAAGTTCTATTAATGTTGGCCTGTTAATTCCTTTGCCAACATCGAGAATTAATCTCCGTATGTTCATCTTTTTCTACACCTATTAAGAGCAAAAGGTAATGGACTTAAGGAAATAAATATGTTGCTATTCAATTATATGTGATCTCCTCTTCAAGATTCCTCAGGAAACTTCACTGTTTAAGTGATAACAGCAGAATACCAGAAGAACATAATCTCTCAAGTTCTGAAAGTTACATAAAGAAGAGGGGTTCTGGCAATTATTTGTTAAAAAAAATTCAATTTGTAAAGGTTAAATAGATTATTAGCAATCATTGACTGATAACCTTGGAAAACAGAAAGAGACAGATGCTCATATTTATGCTGGTGCTTGTAGGAATGTCTGCGTTGATGTTTTACGTTTCCTATTTGAACAACATTTAGGAGTGAAATAATGGACATAGGAGTTATTTCCATTGGAAATGAGATTGTTAAAGGAAGAACAATTGATTCGAACTCAGCTGAAATATCTTCCTTTCTCACATCAAACGGATTTAATGTGAACTTTCACATCGCTTGCAGGGATGAATCTGATCAAATATGCAGGTCATTGAATTTTATGTTACAGGAAGTCAATGTTATTATCACAACAGGAGGGCTTGGACCAACCATGGATGATATTTCGGTTGAGTCTATTGCTAAGTGCCTCGGATTGCCACTAGAGGTGAATGCTGATGCAATCAATGCTTTGAAAGCAAAGTATACATCATTAAAACTGGACTTAACAGAAGAGAGGTTAAAAATGGCAAGAATGCCGAGAGGCACGGAAATTATAGAAAATAATGTCGGCACAGCTCCTGGAATGTTTCTCAGATATGGGGAGAAAGTAATAATTTCTGTTCCGGGGGTACCGAGGGAGATGAGGTCAATGTTACCCCATATCCTTAAAAAAATGGGGCTATCTGAGAAGGCTTACATGAGCAGGGAAATAAAAGTAAATGGAATAATGGAAAGTGCAATTGCACCACTAATAAGAGAGGTCTTTGACATGATGGGCAATGGAGTAAACATTAAATCACATCCAGAATCCTTCGAACTCAATGAGCCAATCCTTACTATAGAGTTTTATGGATATGGAAACAGCAGAGAGGATATTGAAAAGAAGATTAACGCGACATATAAAGAATTTAGCGAGAGAGTTAAAGATAAATTCAGCTTATCTATATGAGAGATGATATAAATGAGAGAACTTGAGAAATTCGAGATTAGTGTTCTGAATTTGTGCAAGGATGATAAACTAAGGGAGAAACTGAAGAATAAAATGCTTAAAAGTAAGGAACCTACTAACCCATTCCAGCTTAAGAAAATTGAGAATAAGATAGAAAAGGCTAATAAGAAAATATCTTAGTGTTGACCTGATGGAAATATTGCCATATCAAAATCATAGTAGTCTTTTTCATCAAATCTTAGTATGTCCGGGTTGATTCCAAGTTTAACCGCAAGGTGGTATGCAAGGAAATAAGTATAGGTGATAGCTTGGATTGGTAATTCAAAGCTGTTTCTGACATCCAGATCTATTTCAAAGTCTCCGGGTCCGCCAATGCCGATTGATTTAGCTCCTACGTGCTTTATTCCTCGGTTTATCTGTTCTACCCTTGAGTTATCCTCCCTGTTGCAGATATTGATCAGAAGGGTACCCTCATTTGTTACAGATGTGCAACCGTGATTATACTCCTCAAGTTCTATACCTTCACTATGTATGTGTGTTGCTTCCTTGAGCTTTTGGGCTGTTTCCCGGGCTGCTATGAAGTTATTCCCTGCTCCAAGGACAAAAATATTGTTAATGTTCCCAATTTCATTGACTATTGATTTCATCTCCATATCTGCTTTAGAAAGATTCCTGTCGATCATGTTAATGAACCCTTCATAGTCATATTTGGATTTTTCATATTTCTTGGCTATTATAAGAGATGCAAGTGAGTTGTCGAAAAAGGCTTTTGTATTGCATAGAGATTTATCTTTTTCATGGATGACGATACTTCTACTTGAGATTTTGGCTAGCGGAGAATTTTGATCATGGGTTACACCTACGCTGAACTTATCGGGGTATTTTTTTATTGATTGAACAGTTGAATATGTCTTACCTGTATGGGAGAATGCTACTATATTATTGCCAGGTGATCTATAATTTTCAAGTTCATAGGACTGTATATAATTCCATGGCTTATCCTCTTCCGAAATTGATTGAAACCCAAGCACACCCGCGTGATATGACGTTCCATTGCCTGTTACCGTTATGGAACCTCGTTTGAACTCAATTTCCTCATTAATTACATCCCTTAAGGTTGTCTTAAGCGCTTTAGGAGTCTCCTTGAGCATCTCATACATTATATAAGGGTGGTTTTTTCTTACTTCTGGAATATCATCGGTCATAAGTCTTTCATCCAGACAAAACATAATAAATTTTGGAAAAAAAGTTTTTACGCATTGTGTTTTTTAAAATACTTAATTTGATATGGAAAATTGGAACAATTTTAAATACCATTCAAGAATTTAAAAATATGCAGGAGCCAATGAAAATAGAGGGTGATTTTGGAAATATCATTGAATATTTTGTGCGGATGCTTGCTATCCAAAAAAGAAGAAATTTCCCCCTTCACAACTATTCCTTCGAATACCTTCACCACACATACATAACGAATGCTGACAAGAACCAAGAAATTGAGAGTGATGAATTTCCAGACAAGGAAAACGTAGATAGAGTTACCCAACTACTTTTTATGGTTAAAGGTGAAAACCTTTCATTCTATTTTGAAGTTGGCTGGACACAGCTCGTTGCAAATGTGAAGGTAGGGGATATCGATCTGGAAAGTTTTACCGACCTGATTGACCAGTCTACCTTCCGATTTTTCTGAAAACTTCATCATTTTTAGGGATATTCTAATAAAAAATTTTATACTGGGTTACTATAATATTCCATGGCTCAGGTCAGGCTGAAGGGGAGGCTGGATTCTTTTTATAAGTTGAGAAA
Organism: Thermoplasmatales archaeon; assembly: GCA_027310185.1. GTDB lineage: Archaea > Thermoplasmatota > Thermoplasmata > Thermoplasmatales > Thermoplasmataceae > Cuniculiplasma. The sequence continues at coordinate 10,860 of DAIDBH010000019.1, read as the reverse complement.
TGTGGTTGTTTTGTCATTTATCATTACTTTTCTTCTGACAACAAACATAGGAAAGATCTACATACCAACAGACACCCTAGTGACCTCAAAGATAGCTTCTTTCTATTCCAGCGCATCAATCCTCACCTTCTATGGTACAATTATGGGTCTTATGATGGCGGCATACACTGTAATGATCTCAATGATACCAATATTTCACCCAGAAAGCCTTAAGCAACCAATATTTGGCCAGATAAACAGGTTATTTGTCTTTACCATAATGATAGGACTGGTATCAATGCTGATGAATTTTGCCAGCTCTGTAGTCGTTTACCAGGCTTCCTATTATATTATATTCTTTGAGATCTTTCTTTTCATTTCTCTCATAACCGGAATAATCTTTTCTGTTCTTTCCCTTTCAGACATATTTAACATATTAAGGGGAAAAAGAATTGGGAAAGAATCCGAGCCTGTTAGAGGTACTAGAGGTAGCAGAACCGTTCCAATTAGTGAGATAGATGATTCAAGACATTGAAATTGTAAAAATACTCTGGATATTTATATTATTAGCCTTGATAATATTACTATCGTTAAGGATCTATCTTGTGGAGTGGTGGAAGAGGCAGAATTTCAGGAACAGGAAATTTGATGGAAAACACATTACAGTTATCTTCCCATGCAAGGGTGTTGATATATATTTCGAAAAAACTTTAGAAGCAATAAAGAAACAGACAATCACCAATTATAACATTGTTGCTGTTGTTGACGATATATCAGACCCAGCCGTAAGGGTACTGGAAAAACATGATATGGAAATTATAGTTTCAGATGGCAATTACAGTGGTAGTGGAAAGGTTGGCGCAATCGCTACTGCCATGAAAAAATATCGATATAGTGATTATTTCGCAATCCTGGATTCAGATACACTTGTTAAACCTAACTGGCTGCAAAGCCTGATTACTCTTCTTGGTGACGAAAAGGTTGGTGCGAGCACTACCTATCCATATTATGATCCAGTGGATAGGGGAAGCCTGTGGGATTTTATAAAAAAAACGTGGGGATATCTTGGAATTAATATGATGGAATTCAGGCTGACCAGATTTGTGTGGGGCGGTTCAGTGGCGTTCAGGAATGATCTTATTTTTCCAGATAATTTTGAAAGATTTGCAGATTCTATTTCTGATGATTCCACCATAACATCCATATGCAAGGAAAGAAATCTGAGGATTGCTTATGCCCATAATACAAGGCCAGTTGTCTACATTAAAGAAGATAGGAAAACTTTCATGGAATGGTCAAACAGACAGATTGCTATCAGCATATCCCACAGTAAGAACGCATTTTATGCAGGAGTTGGAATATATGGTCTTGTTATAATATATATATTCTCATTGATTCCGCTGTCGATATTTGTCTGGAATATATTTCTTCTTGGCTACATTCCCTGGGCCATGACAATTATAATTAATATTTCGCGCGAGAAACAGAACGTTCTAATGGTTACCATAGCATCTATAATATTGCCATTTATCTATTTCGTTAATATGGTTACAGGGTTTAGATCCAGTCATATTGAGTGGAGAGGAAAAAAGTATGAATTAAAAAAATGATAAATTTTAATAGCTTGAAATTATCAATCTACCATGGCATCATTTAAGCTTTATTATAAAATAGGGATAATAGGAGCTCTCATAAATATAGTCCTTGCGCTGATACTATTTGTACTGCATGACATCACAAGCTACATTTCATTTTTTGGGCAGGTGAGTGCAGGGACCGCCGTTGTTGACAATTTGCTGTTCAGTGTAATTGCAATAATAGGAGTTGAACTCAGCAGAAGAAAGAAAAATGTCGGTTTAACAGCTATGGCTGTAATTTCAGTTGCAGGAATAATAGCATATCCTGGAATTTTCATAATAGGTTACATCGTAATTCTGGTAGCAGTGTTACTGGGATTGCTTGAAAAGAAGAACTAATAAATTTATATTAAATGAAAGAATGAATGTGTATGACATATGAGGCAGAAATAAGTAGAAGGAACCCTGGATTGTTCATTTTCCTCCTTGATCAGTCAAGATCAATGAGCAGGAAAATTGCAGGAGGACAGAGATCAAAGGCCCAGGAAGCTTCAGATGCAATCAACAGGCAGATGAATGAGGTTATCAGCAGATGCACAAAATCGGATGGAATAAGACCTTATTTTGATGTTGGAGTCATTGGTTATGGATTCAAGAGTGGTGATGCAAGAGGCCTGATTGGTGATAGTCCAGTATCTATTTCTGAACTTGAGACCCACATTCTGAAGATGGAAAAACATACGGAGGAGATAGATGGAGAAACGATTGAAACAGAGTTTCCAGTTTGGTTTGAACCAGTTGCTTCCTATGATACTCCAATGGTAAAGGCACTCACAATTGCCAAGGATTGGACTGAAAAATGGATTGAAGAACACGGGAATTCATTTCCTCCTGTTATCATAAATATAAGTGATGGAGGAGCAACGGATGGGAATCCATTAAACATTGCAGAAGAAATAATGAACCTGGAAACTTCTGATGGTAAGGTTCTGCTATGGAACTGCCATCTTTCTGAGAAAGATGAGAAGCCAATAAGCTTCCCGAAGGATGAAACAGAAATACCGGAAGATAAGAACGCGAGAACAATGTTTTCAATGACCAGCACTGTACCTGAACCGATGGTGGCCATAGCAAAGGAGGAATTCTCCAACGTGGACAGTGGTTCCAAAGCATATGTTTTCAACGCAAATCTTGAAGAGCTGATAAAGCTTCTGGATATTGGAACAAGAGTGGTATATAACAAGGTAGAATAATGGAGGTTCGCTCCTTTAATTTTTCTAAGGCCGGAAATCGGTCTGAAGAGACTGAAGATGCCCTCAGCTTCAACCTTGAAAAACTCAAATTTGCCATAGCTGATGGTGCAAGTGACTCAATATTTTCTGGCCAATGGGCTTCTTCATTGAGTAACGAATTCGTAAACTTCGGTGGTGATGACAAAATTAAAAATGACATTGGTCAGTTTATCAGAGATTCCCGCAAAGTGTGGTACGAAAGTATCAACTGGAAAGGACTGAAATGGAACGTAAAGAACAAGGCAGTTCGAGGCGCATATTCTACTTTTTTAGGAATGGCAAGCGAAGATGGTTCTATGGAGAACCTCACTGTGCATGCGATAGGCGATTCATGTATTTTCATCTTTGAAGAAGGAATGATGAAGAGTTTCCCACTGAATTCTCCAGATCAGTTTGGTATCCATCCAAGCCTTGTCTGGTCTGGATATGGCTTTCCACTGAACAACAAACCTTTTGATCAGAAATTGAATATCAAGACAGAGAAGTTTAAGGTGAAGAAAGGAAGTGAAATAATACTTGCGACCGATGCCATGTCAAAATTTATAATGGAAACCGGTGAAGATAGTTTTGGTGTACTGTGGGACCATTATGACGATAGAAAATTTTTTGATGATAGCAGGAATGGGAATATTATAAAGAATGATGATCTCTCAGCAATACTTATTTCATTCTGAGTAGAGCTGCCGGATCAAACCCGGACCAGTCTGGAGCCTGGCCTAGATATTCATTTATCAGCTTCACAAGCTTCTTCAATTTCGGACTCTCTGATTGAACATCCCTGAATGCTTTGGATCGGTCTGGAGATTCGAAATCCGTGATATCAAACAGAAGCTTGTCAGGATCATCGCCATTATATTTCCACAGCTTCGGATTTTTGGATAAGGCGATCAAAGAGGTGTATATTATGAGAATTGAAAAATTATCGAGTTTTTCTCCATAGTATTTTCCTCTTCTCGGATGCTGGAATGATTCGTGACCAAGTTCTTCAGACCCAAGTTTTTTAAGGGCTGGAACAAACATCCCATCATAATCGATAAGCTTTACATTATTACCTGTGTCTATCAGTATATTATCACATGAAAGATCACCATGAGCTATGAAATTATCCTGCATTTCCTTGATACAATTTACCAGGTTATTTCCAATTGCCTTGAACATTTCATGGTTCGCAAGATTCTCCTTTATAAAATTATGAAGTGTCTTTCCCTCGATCCACTTCATTGTCACCGCCGGAAAATATTCCTTTGGTCTCTGTGTCACCCTTAATGCATCCTGATAGAATTTGAAATCCAGAAGGAATGGAATTTTAGATTCGTTTATTTTTTTTGAAACTTCAAAATATCTAAGTTGAATGTTCGGGCTGCCTCTTGTGAAACATTTCAGCGCGAAGTCACCGTCGATGCTCCTGTACTTGAATACAACTCCAAAATTTCCGGCTCCCTGGATGATGCTTGAATATTTCACGTTCTGATTCTTCTCGAATGCAATTCCCTTAAGTTCGTCGTAACTCTTGGATATACAGAAGTTGGGATTCTGTAATGACTGTGCATATTGTGAGGATGTCGGCCACGATCTTTTGACAGGCGAAAAGACCGGTCCTGACGCTGTGGGTGATGCTACCTGATCGGTAGTGACAGTTTTTACTGATTCGTTTTCCCCTGAAACATGATTTACTTCGATGCCTATTATTTTCATGTTTTCTTTTAGTTTATCCATATCATAGTCTGATCTTGTGAATTTACCATCCCTGGCAATGGAATAGAAAGAGAAACTGTACATTTTTTCAGTACTAAGTTTGTAAGACAGTTTAAAATCGTCCTTAACTCTTTTAAGTTTTACTACCCTGTCTCTCATTTTATAATCCCGTATGGTGACTTCCATGTTTTTTATATATTTCCTGTATTTTGGAGTTACAAAAACTGTGAGAATTCCTTCATCCTTGTTATATTCGACTTCGTGGATTTCGAACGACGGATCAAAGGATTCATATTTCTTGATCATTAGGTTGCGAATTCTTCCCCTTATTCCTTTCCTAGTTTCAACCATTCTTCCACCAACTAATGGGTAAAACTATTACTGGAAAAATTCCTGTTAACCTGATAATTTATTGGGTAAAACCTACAGATTGAATATGACCAAGTAACTAATTTCTCCTTATTTTTTCGATTCAAAAATGTAGAGAACTCTAACTTCATTAAATTCTTATATTGTCGATCTTAATTAATCTTTACAACGATTTAGATTCAAAATACAATAATGAGAATATTGGAGAGTTGTATTCTTTTCTAATGAACTCTTTATATTTCTTATAATTTTCTAAACTTGCATCTGAAGTGATGAGCGAGTTTTTCTCTATATCGGAGGATTTTATCAGACGAATTCGGAGATGACTGGGGCAAAAAACTTAATGCAAATCTTACTATCATGAAATATGATAGGTAAATCTAGGATACTTGTCTCTGCGAATCCCGGTTCAGGCAAGACAGAAGATCTTTCAACTCAGGTTTCAAAACTTCTTCATGAAGGTGTAAATCCAGATAATATTTTGTGTCTTACATTTACAAATAAGGCAAGAGATGAGATGGAAAGAAGAATAATACTCAAGATGAAGGATTCACCGATTAAGATGCCAGAGATCCATACATTTCACAGTTTATCTCAAAGCATAATTAACCAGAGAATAGAAACTGGAGACCTGATACCTGAGAGATTCTTGAGATACCAGATATTAAAATCCCTGGAGACAAGGCAGATAATGAATTATGATGGTGAAGTACTTTCCAGGGATTATCCAGCAATAGTTAACGTTGGACAGATAGTAAATGCAATAAAATTCCTAAAGAGTTTTGCAATTTTACCAGATAAAATAAACATTGAGGAGCTTAAGAAAAAGGTACGGGCGGAATATAACAATGGTAATGGAGTAAACGGTTATTCTCTTGAGGAAATGGAAACTTTATGTGATGGATTCGTGGATATATTCCGTGACTACGAAGCTTCAAAAAGTGCATCTCAGATGGATTATAACGATATCTTGTTAAGAGCCGTAAATTATTCCAGAGCACACTTCAATAAATTCCAGTACGTTTTTGTGGACGAAGTCCAGGATATGAGTGAAATAGAATATGAACTTGTGAAGCAAGTAGGAGAAAATATATATGCTGTAGGGGACATGAAACAGGCAATTTTTGGGTTTCAGGGAGGTAATGTTCGCGCCTTCAGGGAGATGATGTCTGGAAAAGATTATGAAAAAAGATTCATAGAAGGTACAAGAAGGTTACCGAAAAATATTATGGAATACTGCAGCAACTTCTACAGTACCCATGAACCAGAAGAATTATCACCTGAACTTGAGCACTTTAAGAGCATGAATGACAGAGACGGTGAGGTAACACTCATCAGGTTGAAAGATAAGGGAGATACTGTGGATGCAGTTATAGATATTTTAAAGAGGCTGGATGATGAGAAATCAGTTGGGATTATTGTGAGAACCAATGAACAGGCAAACGATCTTTCAGATTCACTAACACTTAAAAATATCCCACATCAGAAGATTTCCGGCACAAAGGGTGAGAAGCTGTGGAGACAGGAGATTGCAAAATTTGTCGGTGGTGTCTATGGAACTTCTGACAGCATAATCGGAATGATTTATTCTATTTATTCCCAGATACCCCTATACGAAGGTATTCAAATAGCGGAGAGGATGAGATTTGAAAATGATTTGAAGAAGGTTCTTCCAAAGGAGTTGATAGAACTAAGGGAGAAATATGGAAGTCACAAGAATCAACTTCTTCAGCTCTTCAGCGATTATATAATCCCAAATTCATTTACCTTAGGAGAATCAGCCTTTGAAGCTGCCAAGGATGTGTTTGAATCTCTTCCCATCTTCCTTGAAAGATTCGGTACGAGCGAGGAGTACTCACTTGCCGGTCTCCAGAAATACATACTTCAGGAGAATTCAAGGGACAGTGTTGATGAGATCACTGGCAGGATCTGCATAATCACGGTACATAAGGCAAAGGGACTCGAATTTGATCACGTGATATATATTCCAAGATACAACCAGAAGAAGAATGTAAGCGCTATTGATCTTATAGTTAACTCCATTCTGGAAAGCAATGGCCTGAGCTACAGTATGAATGAAAGAATAAGAGAGGAAAACAGAATAGATTTTGTTGCACTTTCGAGAACAAAGAATTCCCTTGACATTATAACTGAGAAGAAATCTTCTGAAAGATATAATTTAGAACCATGCAAAAAGATTGACTTTGCAAATAAAGTAGTAATTAATGAATTTGTAAGCATGAAAGAGATTTCAGAAAGAGAGAATTTAAAAATGAATTTCAAGCCATGGGTAAGGGACTATTTGAAGAGGAAGATGGACAGATTGAATAACCTGAGTTTTACAATGCTAGAAAGGGTTAAGGAACTGGATAAGTTTGTTGAGGCATATGTCCTTGGAATCCAGACAAAATCCACTGCCCTGACATTTGGGAGTGATATTCACAGCTACATAGAAAATTTCATAAAAAATCACGAGACACCACCAATACTGGATGATGAAAAGCTGACCAGAACATGGAGCAATTTCATTTCATATGACAAATATGTAAGGGAAATACAGAAAGGTAAATGGATAGGATCTGAAATGAAGTTCAAGCAGAAGGTTAACAATGTTTACCCTGATATTATGACAGGCATCACTGTCGAAGGCAGGATTGATGGTTTATATACATACATGGATGGAAATATAGAGAAAACGGTTATTGTGGATTTCAAGACATCAAAGAAGGTAAACAGGGATTATGTTAACCAGTTATCACTCTACGCAAAACTCTTTTCCCTTGAGAATAAAATGGGCATGGACCAGATAGAATCGGAAATAGCGTATTTAAGCCTGAGAGATACAAAGGTGAATATAAACAGGATAGAAAAGAGGTGGGATAGGATTGAGCCAACAATTGAGGTACGGGCACTGGAGGATGTGAAGAACACCATTCAAAAATTCGTTAACTATAAGTCATCCATCGATTCCATGGTCCGGGATATCCTAAGTGTAAGAAATCCTGAGAGTACTGTTTTCATTGAATTTCAGAAGGCATTGAAGATGGAAACGGAAAATAGTTGATTATCAACAAATTGGGTCGCTGTAATCAACCCTATCACCTGTAGAATTTTAGAACTTTATGAATACCCTCCCAACGTTCTTCTTCTCCTTTATCTTCTCGAATGCTTTATTTACTTCATCTATGGAAATTTCTTCTGAAACTACCGCTTTTATTTTCTTCTTCGCTGACATTTCGAGTGCATCCATAATGTCCTTCCTGGTTGATGAGATATTACCTGCTATTGTATTGCCTTTTAATATTAGTACACCGAGCTGAAGTGGTGGAGATGATGGTCTCAGATTGCCGACAACGACCATTCTTCCACCGAATCCAAGTGACCTGAATGATTCATTGAATGTTGCATCTCCAGTGTTTTCAAGGGATATATTGGCTCCGTCAGCCCATATCTCCTTTACCTTCTTATTAAACTCCCCCTCAGAGGATATAACGTGATCTGCACCAAGTTTATACAGGGAATCAACTTTCCACTGTGAACTTGTAACCGCAGTAACTTCAGCTCCAAATGCCTTTGCTATCTGAATTGCGTGGGTTCCAACTCCTCCTCCTGCACCGGTTATTACGACTCTGCTTCCCTCTGTTATTCCGCCTACCCTCTTCAACGCATTTACAAGCATTCCTGTAACGCATGCGGAAATTGCTGCCAGCTCTGAAGTAACTTCCTTTGGAACCTTTACAAGGCTTCTCTGATTCAACCTGACATATTTTGAATAAGCTCCATCTATGTTCTCTCCAAGTGTCTTCTTGTTTGTACACAGATTTTCATTTCCGGAAACACAGTTGTAACAGTGTCCACATGGAACATAAATAAGACTGGTAACCCTGTCACCCACCTTGAAATATTCTACCCCAGAACCGACTTTATCAATTATGCCTGAAACTTCGTGACCAGGTATTATGGGGGTATGGAGTCGGGGGAAAAAACCATCTCTTGTTAATATATCCCTGTAGCAAATACCAGTCAGGTCCTGTCTCAAGACTATTTCATCTGCACCGGGTTCTGGTGTGTCCCGTTCCTCAATATCCAGATTCTGCCCTACCTTATTCACTACTGCTACTTTCATTGTTGCATTAGAAATAATCTATATTTATTACTTTTCTATGTTCTTAAAATGGATGAAATCTTAAGTGGCGTCAATATTTCCATAATAGGACTTGGAGGTAACGGACAGCTTGCTTCAATGCTGTTATCATCCTCTGGTGCAGAGATAAGGGTCATAGACGGTGATACTGTTGAACAATCAAACTTGCAGAGACAACCTTTGTTTGATAAATATGACATAGGAAAGAACAAGGCAGAAACTGTTTACGACAGGATCAGTAACCGCTCCAACAGTGGAAAGTTGAACTTTGTAAGCGAATATGTTGACTCTTCAAACATAGACCTTCTACTTGGAAATAGTGACTTCATTTTTGAAGCTACAGATTCGTTCCTGACTAGGGAACTGATCAATGAATATGCGGTAAGGAAAAAAATTCCCTGGCTGATGACCAACAGTTATGGTTATTTTGGTGAATTCATGCTTATGGTCCCAGAACAAACTGCGTGCCTTAACTGCCTTACGGGTGGAAAGCAAATGATTCCTCTAAACTGTCATGCTGATGAGGTATCTCCCCCAGTTCCAAGTACGGTATCGGCCATGGCCACATCCATACTGTTGAAATATCTTATGGAAGGTGCCCTAGACAGGAATTTTTACTTCTATTCTGCTACAGCAATGGAATTGCAGAAAGTAAAAGTAAACAGGGTGAAAGAATGCAGGGTTTGCTCAAAATTAATCTTTGAAAAATTGAATAATACTAAATTTATTGGTAGGCAGATATACTGATATTCAGTTTTTAGCTGTAAACTGGGCAAGCTTTAATTTTACTCCGAGGAAATCAAAGAATACAGAACTGAGATTTCCCAGTAAATTTGAGCTGTCTAGGATTCCTGATAGAGATAGGTTACCACTCAGGTTACCTGATTGATTGGCAAAAGAAAGATTGCCGAGAAACTTTTCTCCCGTATATATTCCCACCTTGAGAACTGATAAACCTATTGGTATCATGTCGTTGATGAATAGGGTATAAGTATTATTATCTGGATTCTTAACAAGGGAAACGTTGGTGAAAAGGAACGGGAGCTGTGTACTGATATTCCTGGAAAGAGTTGTAATGCCAACACCATTAAGAAATTCTGAAATGACAGCGTTGGCATAATAGATAATAGACTCTGTTGGCCAGCCCTGAGCTGTGAGAGAAGTTATGTTTACTGGAAGATTGAAGAATGAATTGGAACTGCTGTAGGGATTTATTGTGAGGTTGTTGTTGAAGATTGAAACTGTTGACGGAAGGGCATTGGTGTTTTTAGCTGAAACATCCATATTTGCTGTCAACTTTCCGTTTCTTATCTCTAGCTTAACGAATGAAAGTTCGATATCCTTGAGATCATTTTCAGCAGAAACATATATGCTTGACGCTGATACAACAAGAAAAACACATATGATTGAAAATGCAGCTATGAATATGAGCTTGGTTAGTTTCATTTATCTGTTTGGTAATATGATTGTAACTAAATAAATCTTATTGTTTTTCCCTATTACAGAGGTGAAACCTGTCTCAATCAAGATGTCTTGCTGATGCTCAAACGCTATACCAATCTCTATTTTTTCCAGTACATGCAATATATTAACTGCTTCAAAATTCAAATTAGCTAGAAGGTGTCTAAAATTATTCCAGAAGATGATAAAAAGCTTAAAAATTTTGGCTCATCACACTTTTGTGTGGGTTCCTGGATAAAGCTGTAAGTTGCCACACCTGAAGTATATGGCAGTCTTCAGGTGGTTCCTGTTCCTGTACCCGAATGCCATCCTTTCTATAAGTGCAATCCTTGAGTTGATTCCC
>DAIDBH010000008.1:0-68755 GCA_027310185.1 Thermoplasmatales archaeon | reverse complement strand
TACAAATGTTAATGGATCATTTATCTTCATTGAATTGTATTTTTCCTTCAACGCATGATCAAGCAGGTCACTCATGCTGTAACATGCGTGTTTCATGAATAAATGTTACGGTGTTTTCTAAGAGGTTGTTAGAAATCCTCTTATTATGAACTGACCGAATAGAAAATAAACATGGAAGGACCTATAAAGATGAAAAATGAGCAATAATATTTAATGACACATTACAAGAAACTAAAATTGAGGACAGATACTGTATATCCAGACTGAGATTTTCAAGCATTTAAACGGGGATGCACCACTGATTTTAGAATTAAAAATCATGAGAACATGAGGCTGGAATGATGAAAGTAAATTCATTTTGTTTAACTACTTTCTTTTTCTCCATCATTAACCTATGGAATAATGAAATTATCCATGTCAACTTGTAACATGAATATCTAAAACATTTATCACAGGCAAACCAGAAGTACAAAACGAGGCGAAGCTATTCAAATACTATAATATAAGTTTTTTCATGAGCATGGGAAATTTAATTAAGCAGTTGTAATACTCACATGATTTCAATGGTTGTCCTGAGACGTGAAACCCTGATAAAGGCACTTGAAAATGTTTACGGAACAAAAGGATTAACCAGAGGAGACGTCTTGGATCTATGTGATTTCCTGCTTGATTTTTTTGGATATGAGGACTATGTACTCGACAATGTACTTTCACCACCAGAAAGGGATGCATTCTATGATCTTGAAGAGAATGGGATACTGAAAACACAGGCTGAAGAAGTAACACTCAGCAAGGGAAAGGTCTGGAGGGTAAATCAGTGGGTATTCAGGAGAAACAAGATCATTCAGTTCGCAAGCCTTTCAGTTCACGAAGATGGACTGGAAAAGAAGTATGAAGATATTTTCAAGGAACTGGAAAATCAGGAACTACTCTGAAACATTAATCAATACTTTTAAAAAGGGAATTATTTTTAGTGGTTTCCGGTCTATTTCTTCTTCAAGATTGTTCTCACTATGGCCAGTGTTGCAACTGCTCCTGTTGCAATCATGGCTGCGTATTTTGGAGAATCATAAAGGAGGTGTTCCAGGGGCTTTTTCCCGGGATCATACCTGTCAAGATGAAGCTCATATCTATCCCTGTACTCAACAGCATGAACGCATTGATCTGTACCGGGAACAGAGGCTCTCCAGTCAGCCAGCTGGCCTTTAATCTCTCCAAGAGACCTTCTGAAAAGTCCTGATTCCTTAGGCCCGGGAACATTGCTGATCCCATCATTCTTCAGTACAGTTATCGTCCCGCAGTGGATAGCTTCATTTATTCTTGCCTGCCAGAATGATCTTGAATTCTGATCCATTTGATTTAGAAATGTCAAATCTTTATAAGAACGTTGGGAGTTTGTATAAATAAATTGTATCATGGGGCTTTATCCTGTCTTTTAACCGTGAATCTGTGGAGGTTGCAACATTGTTTTAGTCATTGATACAACAATTTTAATAAGAGCCAACTATTCATTAAAAATGAAATATATTGTAATCACAGGAGGTGTCCTTTCCGGTATTGGAAAGGGAACAATTGCCTCAAGTTTATGTCATATACTTACTAACAGTGGAGTCAAGGTAACAGCTTTGAAAATTGACCCCTATCTCAATTATGATGCAGGAACTATGAACCCATACCAGCATGGAGAAGTCTTTGTACTGGATGACGGAAGTGAAGTCGACCTGGACCTTGGAAATTATGAGAGATATCTGGACAGAAGTCTGACAGGAAATAACAACATAACAACAGGAAAGGTTTACAAGGAAGTCATAGAAAGAGAAAGAAGAGGTGAATATCTGGGGAGCACTGTCCAAATCATACCTCATATAACAAATGAGATAAAGAGGAGGATAAGAAAAGTTTCAAGTGCAGAAGATCTGGATGTGGTTGTAATTGAAATAGGTGGAACCGTAGGAGACATTGAATCAATGCCGTTTCTGGAAGCAATAAGACAGCTGAGGAGGGAAGAAAAGGGGCAGGTATTTCTGGGTCACGTGACACTTGTACCCGAAATAGGCAGGGAGGAAGAACAGAAGACAAAACCAACACAGCACAGTGTGAGGGCACTGAAGGAAATAGGACTGCAGCCTGATCTGTTACTTTGCAGATCAAGGAATCCTCTATCAAAGGAGGTGAAGAAAAGAATATCACTGTTCACGGACGTACCTGAAGAGGCGGTTATAAGCGTCTATGAAGTTGAAAATGCATACCAGGTTCCTGAAGTAATTGAAAAACAGTCGGTAATAGATATAATAAAATCACAGCTGGGTTTGCAGACAACAGTGTTCAGGGATAGCTGGGAAACATACAAGGAAAATCTCCTTTCTCCAGACACTTTTGTTGATATAGGGATAATAGGAAAATATACAGAGTTGCATGATGCCTATATAAGCCACAGGGAAGCCATGAATCACGCAACAGGAAGTACGGGCATTGGCGTGAATATAATATGGCTTGATTCAGATATGGTAAAGGAAAACCCATCAGTACTGGAGAAACTGGATGGAATACTTGTAACACCTGGCTTTGGATACAGGGGGGTGGAAGGGAAGATACTTGCAGCAAAATATGCAAGAGAAACCAACACTCCATACCTTGGCATTTGTCTTGGATTCCAGGTTGCGGTTATAGAATACGCCAGAAATGTCCTCGGGCTTGAAGATGCAAACAGCACAGAGTTCTCAACAGATTCAAAAAATCCCGTTATTGACATCCTTCCGGAACAGGTTGGAATCAAGGATATGGGTGGCACCATGAGGCTGGGGGCCAAGAAAGTTATTGTCAGTGAAAACACATTAGCCTTTGATCTTTACAAACAGAATGAAATAATGGAAAGGCACAGGCACAGATTTGAAGTCAATCCGGAATACATTGAAAGACTGGAAGATCATGGCCTAATATTCTCAGGAAGAGACGAGGAGGGAATAAGAATGGAAATACTCGAGATAAGGGACAGGAAGAATTTCATAGCATCCCAGTTCCATGCTGAGTTCAAGTCAAGACCACTGAAACCGTCCCCACTGCACTTACATCTTGTTAAGATGGCATATGAATTCAGGAAGGCAAAAGTACAAATGGAACAGAGAGCATGATATGACATGGCCACCATAAGCGAGAACGATTATCAGCTGCTGGTCAGGAAAAAAGTCAATGAATGCTATGAAGTGGCTAAGGTGGCTAGATCCAGAGGGCTGGATATTACAGACAGGGTTGAGATACCACTGGCCAATGATATGGCGGACAGGATAGGAGAATTACTTGACCTGAAGGATATAAGCCAGGAAATAAGGGACCTTTCACTGACAATGAGCAGGGAAGAGGTAGCCCTTGAGATGGCGAAGAGGACTGCACAGAAGTATTCCAGGGAAGGAGTGGAAAAAGCGGTTGATATGTCTGTCAGGGTCGGTCTCGCAATCCTGACTGAAGGAATACTGGTTGCACCTCTTGAAGGTATTTCAAGGGTAACCATAGGCAAGAATTATGATGGCACAGATTATGTTTCTGTTGTATACGCAGGACCTATCAGGGGAGCGGGAGGAACTGCCCAGGCCCTAAGTGTACTTATAGCTGATCTTGTGAGGAGGCAGCTCAATATAGGAAAGTTCCAGATTACCGATGAGGAAATAGAACGATATATTGAAGAAATCCAGAGTTACAACAGGGTGAAGCATCTGCAGTATCTTCCTGATGATCAGGAGATAAAAAATGTGCTGAAGAACTGCCCTGTATGTATAGATGGGGAAGGAAGTGAAGACGAGGAGATCTCAGGACACAGGGATATGGAGAGATTCAAGACAAACAAGATCAGAGGTGGAATGTGCCTTGTTCTATGCGAGGGGCTGCTCCAGAAGACAAAGAAGGTCCTGAAACACACCACAAACCTGGGCATAAATGACTGGGACTTCCTTGAAAAATCAGGAAAGAACACAACAGATGATGCAGTTGACAGGAAAGCCGTGAAATTCCTGGGAGATCTTGTTGCAGGCAGACCTGTTTTCGGTTATCCTAACAGGCCTGGTGGCTTCAGGCTTAGATATGGCAGATCACGGTTATCAGGACTGGCAGCAGCTTCCATACACCCAGCAACCATGATCATACTGGATGATTTTGTTGCCACAGGAAGCCAGCTTAAGGTAGAGCTTCCGGGAAAGGCCGCTGCAATGACACCTTGCGATGAAATAGAGGGACCCATGGTTCTTCTTGACGACGGTAGACATGTCAGGATAAGGGACGAGAAGCAGGCAACAGAGGTCGTAAAAAAAGTAGTGGAGATCACGGATCTCGGGGAGATACTCATTTCATATGGTGATTTTCTTGAAAATAATCACGTTCTTGAACCTTCGCCATTTGTAATAGAATGGTGGAATAAACTTGCAGTTGCAGCCGGTATTCCAAGGGAAAGAATGATTGTAAGAAACGTCCAGGAGGCAATGAAACTCAGCAGGGAATTTCATGTACCACTTCATCCGGATTACAACTTTTTCTGGCACGATCTCTCTGTTGATGAGATCAATGAGCTTGGAAAGATCATAAGGCAATCAGTGAATGAGAATAAATACCCATCAATCAGTCTCACAGGAAGGATAGAGGAAATATTGAAGAAACTCGGTATGGAATATCATACAGCTGGAAGCGGGATCGTACTTGATGACAGAAACGTCCTGAAGGAATTAATGGGAAATTTTGAGGAGAAAGAAGCATCAGACCCAATGGAATATATAAGCAGTACCGCAGGAATAACCATAATGCCCAGGGGTCCAGTGCGTATAGGTGCAAGGCTTGGAAGACCGGAGAAAGCAGGAGAGAGAAAGATGAAGCCCAAGGTGCATTCGCTGTTTCCAATAGAAAACACAGGTTCCTCGAGACGCTCAATCATGGATGCCGCTAAATCATCCCACTCCAAATACGAGGTTGAGGTAAATGTCAGAAAATGCACGAACTGCAATCATGTGGGACCGGAGGTGAGATGCAGCGAATGTGGCTCACCAATGAAGGATTCTGGCACATATGAGAAAATCAAGGTAGATCTATCAAAGATATGGAATTCAGCGCTGGATAACCTTGGTGTTAGCCCCAGTGATCTCAAGGAATTCAAAGGAGTAAAGAAGGTCATGTCCAAGGGAAGACATGTGGAACCACTGGAAAAGGGGATACTCCGCTCACTGAATAACGTCTCAGTGAATAAGGATGGAACATGCAGGTATGATATGAGTGACGTGCCAATAACACATTTCAAGTCTTCTGAAGTTTTCCTGCCCGAGCAGAAGGCACGGGAGATCGGATATGAACCCGGAATGAATGAATTATTTACACAGGATATAATAATACCGATGGACTGTGCAAGATACCTGTTAAATGTCTCAAAATATGTTGATGACCTGCTGGAAAAGTATTATAAAATGGACAGGTTCTATAATTGCAGGGATGAAAGTGACCTCATAGGACACATTGTCATAGGGCTTGCACCACATACATCAGGAGGAATAGCCGGAAGAATCATAGGATTCTCAAGGGTTAACGGAGGTTATGCACATCCATTCTACCACGCTGCAAAGAGAAGGAACTGTGATGGTGATGAAGATTCTGTAATGTTGCTCATGGATGGTCTCCTAAATTTCTCGAAGGACTTCCTTCCATCTACCACAGGAGGGCTCATGGATGCTCCACTTGTCATGACACTGTTGCTGAAACCCGATGAGGTCGACAAGGAGGCCCTGAATGTGGATTCACAATCGGAATATCCACTTGAATTTTATGAGGCCACGAGGAAGAGGATCAAGCCAGCAGAGATCGAGGAAATGATGAAACCAGTGAAATACATAGTGGAGAAGACAGGATCTGCCAGGGGAATGGATTTCCAGTTCAGTACGAAAGACCTCAATTCAGGTGTCTTGCTGTCATCATACAAGACCCTTGAAACAATGTCTGAAAAGATTGAGAAACAGCTAAACCTTGCAAAGATCATAAGGGCAGTGGATCAGGACGATGTCGCGTCCAGGCTCATAAATTCACATTTTCTTCCTGATATGTTCGGAAACTACAGGGGCTTCTTCTCGCAGGAAATGCGCTGCACAAAGTGCAATGCAAAATACAGGAGAATTCCACTTTCAGGAAAATGCCAGAAATGCGGAAATGATAACTTGATCCTCACCATACACAGGGGAGGAATAGTGAAATACATGGAAGAAACCAGGAAATTAATGAAGAATTTCAACCTGCCACTGGCGCAGGTGTACAGGATAGAGAATATTTTCAGGTCAATAGACACATCATTCAACAGCACCGAGGATATTCAGAGAGTTGAAACACATATTGAGAATCCGCTGGATAATTATGGAGAACTTGAGGAGGAGATCCTGGAATGAAGGGGGCACTTTTCGTGGCTGGACCGGCAGGAACTGGAAAATCTACATTCTGCGCTTCATTCAAGGACTGGCTCACAACGAACAACATGGATGCGGCCATTGTGAATCTCGACCCAGGCTCAGAATTCATACCATATGAAAGCGATATTGACATAAGGGAATGGATTTCCATAAGCGACATCATGAGCGAGTTCAACCTCGGCCCAAATGGTGCCCAGATTGTGGCTTCAGATCTCATAATAGAAAACGTGGACAGGATCAAGGCTCTCCTTGATGAACTCACAGACTACTACGTGATCTTCGACACACCCGGGCAGATAGAACTTTTCACGCTGAGATCATCCAGTTCAATGATAGTGGACTCCCTGGGGGGTAAAAAATCAATGCTGGCTTTCATTGGAGATTCCATAATATCATCAATTCCTTCTGGATACATATCGCAGAAACTCATGTATGCATCGGTAATGACAAGGTTCTTCAAGCCAACGCTGTACATAATGAACAAGTCCGACATTCTTCAGGACGAACAGCTTGAAACGATCTCCCAGTGGGATAACTCCGTTGACAACCTCATGGACAGCCTTATGGAGGAAAAGGTGGACCTTAGAAAGGACTTCTTTTATAATGTGATGAATTCTTTCGAAGAAAGCGGTCTGAGCAGCAAGATGATACCTGTATCCTCAAAGAACATGTTTGGGATGGAAGACGTTTATTCAGCGATGTCACTGTTCCTTTCAGGAGGGGAAGACGAGGACACACTGTACAAAGATGACTGAAGAAAGATCCAACCTGAAATTTTAATTTTATATGGCTCATCACACTTTTACATGGGTCATCTCTACGGAAATTTCACAAAAGCTATGGAAATAGTTTATTTTCCAGCGCATTAATGACAGCATTTTTAAATAAATGAATATTCTAGAAGTTGTACACAACTCACTCAAAAATAGAATTGTAACTTGTTAACCATATGAGAGTCCAAAGTGTCAATAATTTAAAAAGCTCTTTTATCGATTTTTTGTCTAATTTGATGGCTTACAGATATTTGAAAACAATTCTACAAATTCCTTGAATGATTTCGAGTTTTTCTTTGCAATTTCCACATCAAAATTTTCTAAAATTTCCATCCTAAAGTCAGTGTTGTCTCTTTTTTTTCCAATGGTGTTCTTGAATTTCTCCTTTGTACAGGATTCTAACTTTCCAGAAATTTTTATTCCCAGTCTTTTTTTACTTCCTTTTGATAATCCTGCAACATACCATGCCTCAATCTCTGGCTCTACTATGATTACACTTCCCTCATCTAAAGATGTATATAAATTCCTAAGTTTTGAAACTCTCTCTGCACTAGTATAGCGTTTCCATAATACACTTACAATATTACGACATTATGCCCCCAGCCATCTCATCCATTTTCCAGTTCCAGGTGAATACAACCGGTTCATCGTTCAGATCCTGTATGTATTTCAGCATCCTTTCCTTCAGCTCTTTCTTTGATTCAACTCTTATCCCTCTTAGCATGGATCGTGCCATCTTGCTGAAAAACATCTCTATTATGTTGAGCCATGAGGCATGTGTTGGTGTAAATACAAAGTGGAATCTCCATGGTCTTGATGACAGGTACCTCATTGTCTCCCTGGAAGTGTGAACACTGTGGTTGTCCAGAATAACTGTGATCAGGTAATCTTCCGGATAATAACTGTCCACGAGTTCAAGCCATTTCACAAACTCCAGGCTCCTGTGCCTGTCCTCAACGAGTGGTATTACATGACCGGAAACAAGGTCAATTCCTGCCATCAGTGATAGTGTCCCGTTACGCCTGTAATCATGATTCCTGGATATGAATCCATTTTCAACATCAGGCTGTTTATCCGGGTATATGTTGCTGATTGCCTGTATGCCTGGCTTCTCATCATATGACAGTATGGCGGTCAGCATCTCCCTGCCTGGTTCTTTTTCCTCCCTGAGTATCTTTACTTCCCTGTAGACATGAAGGACTTCAGCCTGCTTCTTCTCATGCTCAGGATCAGTCCTCTCCATGTAGTATCTGATCTTATGGGGACGGATGTTGCCCCTTGTCAGTATCTTTGATACCGTTCCATTGGATATATCCTTGAGATTATACTCCTCAGGTGCATTCTTCCTGATGTATTCCGTCAATAATCGGTTTGTCCACACCTCGTATGTATATCCAAGATCTGAAGGCTTTGTGCATGCGCTCTTTATGATGAAGGATCTTTCATCATCGCCAATTGCCCTGTTTCTTCCCCTGCCCGGTAAGTCCTTCAGTGCCTTCTCCACACCAAATGAGATAGCCTTGTCTATTACAAGGTATACCCTTGTCCTGTTGGTATCTAATTCCCTTGCAATTGCATTCACGCCTTTACCCTCATAATCCATGAGGATTATCCTGGCCCTGTCATACTCCCTCTTCTCAGATTTTCCGGATCTGATAATCTTCTCGAGACGTGCTTTTTCCTCTGGATTCAGCACAACATGAGGCTTTGTTCGTTGAAACACCATGCTTGTATATCGTTTCTGAGTATAAATAATTGCAAGTGTAATTAGGAAACGCTATACTAGATTGGTACTGTTCAGGGTCTAAGTCTGCTATTAAAATATATACGTTCCCTGATTTAACTATAGATTTTAAATAATCATTTATCCTGCTCGGCTGTTTCTGAGCATACTCTTGAACATTTATATCTACACAAAAATCTATTTTTTTTAAAACATTTTCAAAAAATAACTTATCATAATATCCTTCAACAAACAGGAAAACGATCATCTTAGAATACCGTCTATAAATAGCTCGTCAACACCAATTTTATCTCTGAGAAATATCTTTATCTCTTGGATGTTTTCAATACCATTTACCTTCGATGCTCCTCTTTTATCTCTATCTACAATATATATATTCTTCAAATCTACTTGTTTTAATAATTCAGGACTGTGTGTAGTAATGATAATCTGTTTAGAGTCTGAAGCCTCTCTTATTAAATGCATAACACTTGAAATCAGATGGGGATGAATATTTCTTTCCGGTTCTTCGATGATAATGAGTTCGTTATGTTGAAAAAAGAGACAATATATTATGGAAACAATCTCAACGGTTCCATCCGATATTAGAGGGGCTGGAATTTGAGAATTAGAATTATAGGTTTCAGAAGTTTTAAAAATTATCGACTTATCGATCTGTTCAACAATTGAAATATCGTTAATGAATGGGAGACAGGACTTGAGATATCTTATAAATTTCTTTCTTTCATCATTGTCATTCAAAACATGTCTTAGCACTAGAGCTATATTACTCCCATCCGGTTCCAGTGCCATCTTTCCCGTTAGTGAAATTGCCTTTTTGGATAGTTTCGGATCAAAATCATAAACTTGTATTGCGCCCCTTAAATCTGCATCAAACAAAAAGATGAATGGAGGCAAACGAAGTAAGGTTAAAAGCTCACTACTTTTACCCATAGGAATGACCATCATATTCTTCAATACCTCGTCTTTGTCACCTTCCACATTTACATTACCATTCTCCATGACTACTATTATCTCTTTGTTAATTGGATCTTTTTCCTTCGAATACGATAGCATGAGTTTTATCTCTTCTCTAAAAGTCTTTATCTTTTTAACACTTTTATATGAGGTCAGTCTTAGCTTGTAAGATAACATAGACATCTTCATTAATCCGTCATATTTGTTCTTGGACCTCCCACGTATATTTAATTTTACTTTGCGGTCAAAGAAGACTTCAACTTCACAGAAGCCATCAGCTGTGGTGTCAAAATTGAACAGATACTCAACACCTCCCTGCATAGAGAGGGCGTTGTTCAATCCAACTGTAGAAATATCCCTTATGAATTGAAATATAGATACAAAATTAGACTTACCTGAAGAATTTTGACCTATGAGAACATTTAGGTCAGTCAATTTTACATCGATCGACTTAAAACTCTTAAAGTTAGTAGCCCTTATTCTTTCAATCATTTCAATGAAATAAATAGTATGTATATAAAATAAGCGTTTATCAGTTATATTAAATAAAACATACCATGTTTTTAAGCTCTCTTAAAAATGAAACCTAACTTGGAAATGTATAAAGAAACATTAAAAAGGTTTAAGTAAATAGTTTACCTATTAGAATGTGGCATCATATGAATCTTTCCGATGAAAAAATCCTTAGGGGGTTGCTCAGTATATACCTCCTAAGGGAAATGTGCATCAAACCACGTTACGGATATGAATTAAACAGGGAAGTCACGGAAAAAATAGGCGTAGAACTTCCAAAAGGCACAGTATATGTTTTATTGAAAAACCTGAAAACTAAAGGACTTATAGAAAATGAGGGAAGCTGTGAAGAGGATCATCAGAAGACAGTAATATACAGGATAACAGACAGAGGGCACGAGTTCGTTAAATCACATTATCAGGCATTGAGGCTGGCCAGGGGCATGATAGATGATATACTAATGACAATTGATAACAATTTATGACTAAGTTATTTATCCTTATTTGTAATCACTATCTATGGGCATAAAAATAATGACAGCACCTGGACCAGTTTGTTTTCCCCTACTTGCAGTTGAGAACAAGGATATAGAAGTAAAATTCGGGAAGGATGGTAATTCTGACATCATCCTTGATTCCTCAATCTCACTCATGAAAAGAAGATTACCGATTCATATGGTATTACTGAGTGGATTATCAATGGTCAGCCCTGATTTCAGAGGAACCACCGCAGTACTGAGAAAGGGAGGTGCCAGTGATGTTTTATCGAAGATTATTGTAAGGAGTGAAGCTTTACCGGTAGACTTCGTTTATGGAGAGAACATGGAAGAAATAAAAGCATTGATGAATAAGGGAAAGGCAACTTCAGCAGTAGTTATGTCTATGTCTGGAATGAAAGGCATTACACTGGAGGAAAGGGCAATGAAATCTGGATTTTACGTTCCAGGAAGCTGCGCAGCTTCATTCGAGGATAGAAGCGTTTTAAATGAATTCAAGCAGATTTACAACGAAGGACTGGAGGAGTTTAGGAAAAATCCAGAAAAGGCTGCCGAAACCGTTTCAAAAAAACTACCGAATAAATTTCCTCTGGAGTTCATAATCGGAATCATGAAATCAATGAAGCCCATAATGGAAGAACCTGAAGATTACAGCAAGTTGGAAGGGGCAGTACTTAATGCCTGAGAATTCAAGTACAGTAAAACAGATCGATCACAGAACAGTAACTGTAATCATAGTGGTCATCCTTTCGATGACATTTGCCATCCGGTCGAGCAACAATATGTATGTGACGTCAGTACCGCTCCTGGCAAGATACTATTTTTTCTTTTCTAACGTTGAAATAGGACTCCTGGCTTCAGCTGCATCCCTGACAACATTCATAATGAGCACATTTATAAATGCAAAAGTTGAGTCCAGGGCAAGAAGGAAGATTTTCATAATTTCCTCCATAGTATATGCAGTGGTTTTTCCTTTTTTCTATATCTCTACTCCATTAACCATATGGCTAATTCTACCAGTTGCATCCTTTACACTTGGTTCTATAATGCCAAATATAATCACTTCTGCCTCACTTTTCAAGGATAGGAAGCAGAGGGAGAGAATACTTTCAATTTACACTCTCACTCTCAGTCTTTCCCTGATTATGGGACCATATATTGAGAGTGAACTTCTCCACTACGTATCACTTCCGGAATCATTCCTGATCTTCTCAATACTTCCAGCCATAGGAATGATCGATTCCTTCTTCATAAAATTCCCTGATGAGATGGGTGTCAGGAGAAGGGGATTTGATATAACAGTACTGAAGGACAGGGGGTTTCAATCATCACTTCTCAACATTCTTGCTTATAACATCCCTTTCGCTTTTCTCACAACATATGGTGGGTTGTTTGGCATATCAGACTTCAAGATATCTCTTTCAACAGTGAATCTCACATTCAGCCTGTTCTTTCTTACATCATTCATCTCAAGACTTGTATTTTCTGTAAGAGTTCCTGAAAGATTGCCAAGATTGATGTTTTCAGCCGTTATTCTTTCTGCTATCGGATTGCTTGTCCTCGGAACAGCAAAAAACTATGATTATTTCGTGCTGGCATTTCTGATCCTCGGCATACCACATGGACTGACATATCCACTTTCCGTAATGTCCATAACAAGGAGTTTCCCTGAGAACCGGAGGAACATGGCAAATAGTTACTTCTTTTCCATAATGATGGCCATAGGAACCATTATGCCGTTTATATCAGGTGAGGTAATAAAAATAATAGGCTACAGAAATGCATTCCTGGTAGTTATACCGGTTATATTTGTCATCCTGGCAACTCTCTACTTTGTACTCAAGGCGAAGGGTCGTGAAGAATCGGCTTCAATAACAGAGAAAATATGATCAATAAAACCTTGCATTCAGGAAAATTTTGGAAATAATAATTCTTAAAAAACAATTATTTAAACATTATCAATACAATTTTTAAACCAGTAAATAATATTGATCTGGTGAAAAAATGGTAGAAAAATGGGAAAAGAAAAATCAATTAAAGCCAAAGGGACTGGACGGTATATCAGATCAGCAGATAGAGTACCACTTTGAGACGCATTACAACGGATACGTCGCAAAATTGAACGAAATATGGGAGAAACTCCCAAGCGCAGACAGGAGCAAGGCAAATCAGAACTACAGCGAATTCAGGGAACTTAAACTGGAGGAGACTTTTAATTATGATGGCTCACTTCTACACGAGATCTATTTTGAGTCACTGAAAAAGGATGGGCTGAAGAACCTCTCAGAAGAACTGAAAAAGAAGATATCTGAGGATTTCGGAAGCTATGAGAAATGGGTTGAAGATTTCAAGGCTACCGGTACAGCATTCAGGGGATGGGCACTTCTTGTATACGATCTGAACACCGGAAAGCTGAGAAACATCGGTGCTGATGTACACAACACAAACGGAATATGGAATGCCATAGTTGTCATGGCTCTTGATGTCTACGAACACGCATATTACACGGATTACGGAGCAAAGAGGGCACCATATCTGGACGCATTCATGAAGAATGTTGACTGGGCATCAGTGAACAAGAGATTCGAGAAGGCTAACAAGGCATATCTCGCATTCAAATAAACCCCTACTTTCATTTTAATTTACAACTAATATTTTTATAAATGGTATACTTTTTACTGTATTGAAAACGGCAAGCATGCTTCTGGCAAATCAATTCCTTAGCAAGGTAACGTTCAAAGATTTAAAGACTAGAACTAAGTAAGCTAAAATTAGAACGAAGCTTTAACCTGAAAGGAGGTCCAATCAGGTTTTTACACTTTTCCTCATCTTCCTGGAAATGGTTTCAGAATTTTTCCAGTCTTCCTTGAATTTGTTATTGAATATCTTCTTCATCCCGTATTTCTTAACCATAATACCAACTTCTCTGTTCCTGAGAAGACTGGTTGATGAGAAATTCTGCGAACCTATGAACACGAACTTTCCGGTATGGATCATCTTGGCATGCATATACAGTTTTTCCGCGGGCATTACCCTTATTTTTGCACCATTCTTCATCAGTTCATCTGCGTTGTTCATGTCCTCATCGGAAAGGCTTGAAGGAAGTATCATCCTCAGTTTCTTTCCCTTCGTCTTAAGTGTGTCAAGAATCACCCTGTCATTACCAAGTTCTTCAGTTTCAATGAAAAGTTTCTTTCCATCTCTCAGTATGCCAAGAATCCTGTTTTCAGAATCCGGTGAAACAATCAGGTCTTTCCTATCCACTTCACCAGCTCTTTCACCCTTCCAGTCTGATTCAAATATACTGCCAAGAGATTTTAGAACCTTTCTTTCATCTCCTACCACAAAATACTCCCTGTTATTCTTGAATGCAGCATCTGTAAGATTCATTGTTCCGATCAGGAATCTCTTCTCATTGTACATGTATTTTGCATGATCAAAAACGTCAGTATTATCAAATCTTGAAGGAGAGAGATTAACCTGTGCACCTGTCTTCCTCAGTGCCTCAAGACTGGAATGACTGCTGCCTTCGTATGGCTGGCCGTCTATTATTATCTGGACATTTACCTTATGGGATACCCTGTCCTCGATTGCCTTCATGAATTCAGGATCATCAATAAGGTAGTAATTCAAGTGCAGGTACTTCTGGCTTTCCCTTATGATCTCAAGTACAGGATTCTTTCCATCTTCGGGTTCAGTGTGAATGATCATATACAGGACTAATGACGTTTACCTTTTAAAACTTGGCAGTAAATTTCTTGAAGGAATATAAGTGGTAAATCAGGAGAGGTAAAATGGAATAGAAAGACTAATTCACATAAATGCAGTATAGAGTCGTTAAGAGTAACATGTCAGGCAGCAATATATCAACACAGAAGATATGGTTCAGAGAACTGGAAGATCTCATCAATTCTAAATTCAGGGATGAGGTGAACGAAAGAGTGCAGGAATTCAGGTCATTCAGGGAGAAAGATGGGCAGGAGATTTTTTTTGAGCTCTGTTACTGTTTCCTGACCGCAAATACATCTGCAGAACTTGGCATAAAAATGCAGAAGGAGCTTGGGTTGAAGCCTTTCGTAGAGGACGACACGGAAGTTCTGACAGCTAAACTGAAGAATGCACATTATAGATTCTATAATACGCGGGGTAAATTCATTTCACAGAACAGGTGGATAATACCGGAACTTCCAGTACTGTTAAATCACCCTGATCCCTGGGTTGCCAGGGAGTTTCTTGTGGAGAATGTGAAGGGAATAGGATACAAGGAATCATCTCATTTTTTAAGGAACACTGGAGTATTTGATTTTGCAATACTTGATAAGCACATCATAAGGATGCTGGACGAGGATTTTGCAAGGTCCGGAAAGGCACTGAATAGAAAGCTATACATGAAGTATGAGCAGCAGGTAATCCAGATTTCAGAACAGCTGGGACTCAAGCCAGGTGTACTGGACCTTTACATGTGGAAGATGGCAACCGGGAAGTTGATTAAATAAGATCACTGGTTCAAATATTAACTCAAAAATACAAAAAAAATATTTAATTTGGTGCAATTGTAAAGCATGGGAAAACTGAGAAATAAATTTATCAAGCCTTTTACCAATGGCATAATGCTGACTTCAATGGCAGCTCTTGCCGGAAGTCTGTATTTACACACATCTGCTTCAACCTCAACTGCTGCAATTTCACCATACATTGCGCATAAGGCTGTTTCGCAGTTCACATCAAGTTCTGCTCCTTACGGCCTCAGCTCATCTTACATTTACATAATATTAGGCGATATAATAATACTCCTTTTCATTGCATTTGCTGTAGGTATTTTAAAGAAAAGGGGACAATGAATTCACATACCTGACGGAAGAAAATAATCATCTTTTAATTGGTTCGTTATATTTTTGTTGTGAATTAATATGACACTGCAGCAATTATTAGTAATTTCCACAAATATAATAAGCTGAATTTAAATATGTTTTCCAAGTGACATCCTCCCCTGGCTAACGCAGGGGGCTTCCCGTTTCAACGACGGGAGTTGCCATTGCTGGCAGAGCTCGGATCTCCACGGGCGTGAATTCGGGAGTGCCCCTCCCTATCTTTATCAGTCCCATATTGCGGATATTTATTGCTGCATTCAGGTCCCTGTCTATGGTAAGACCACATGTGTTGCAGTGGTATGTGCGGTCTGAAAGTTTCAGATCGTGTTTAATGTTGCCGCATTTTGAGCATTTTCTTGACGTATTCCTGGGATTGACCAGTATTACAACCTTACCGGCACTTTCAGCCTTGTATGTTGTATACTGGATGATATGATTCCATCCTGCATCGATTATGCTTTTTGCAAGATGGTGATTCTTCACCATCCCGTTTATGTTCAGGGACTCGAAAACAATGAGATCATGATTTTCCACAAGGTATTTGGAAAGTTTATGTGCGAAATCATTTCTCTGCCTCTCTATCTTCCTGTGGATCTTTGCCACCCTTGTTTTTGCTTTCCTTCTTTTTCCCGATCCTTTCTTCTTCATGGATAGATTCCTCTGCGCCTTTGAAAGTTTCTTGTCTGATTTTTCCAGAGAACGGGGAGGATCGATCTGTATACCGTCACTGGTGGTGATGATGGATTTCAGGCCCATATCTATGCCAACCGGTTTGACATGTTGGAATTGTGAATCCTGCATGATTTCGTTTCCTTCCGATTTATCCCTGTTGCTATGTGTCTCAACAGTAAATGTTATGAACCAGTCTCCAACAGAATCACGTTTTACTGATATTGTCCTGATATCTCCATTAATGGATCGGTGCATGAACATCCTCACTTCACCGATCTTTGATAACCACACATGGCCGTTATCCAGTATGCTGAATCCAGACTGGGTGTATGTGATGGAACTGTACCTGTCTTTAGATTTGAATCTTGGAAATCCCGCCTTTATGCTCTTTCCGTTCTTCTTCTCTCCCACCCTTCTGAAGAAGTTGCCATATGCCTTATCTAATCTCCTTGCAACATCCTGTATGACAAGCGAATGGATATGATGGTATTCCGGAAATGTATTCTTTATTTCAGGTATTTCGTTCTGCTGAGATTTGTAATTGACCTTCTTCCCCGATCTGTAAGCGTATATTCGCTGCTGTAACATGGAATTGTATAATTCACTGCACAGATCAAGAGTATTGTTCAGTATGGTGATCTGTGAATCTGAGGGGTAAATCCTGAATTTATATGTTCTCATGAGGCTTAACCTCCTGTGAATCAACATATTCTTTCATAACATCAAGAGTAACCTGCCCTGATGTTGCGAGGAAGTATGAAGGGGACCAGAACTTTCCCTTCCACAGATCCTTCTTTACTTCAGGGAACTTACGCTGTATCTCCCTTGATGTTATTGTTTTGACTGCATTGATGAACTGTGGAATATTAAGGAGAGGTGTGGCCTTGAAAAGCATGTGGAAGTGATCCTTATCGTATTCTATGTCTAGAATATCAACATTGAATGTATCTGATATTTCTCTTATCTTTGTCTTGAGGAGATCCACGATAGCATCATTGCTGAATACATTCCTCCTGTACTTTATGACCTGGATGAAGTGATAATATAATGAATACACAGAATGTGCACCTTTATCCAGTGCGTATGGCATAGTTACTGTACTGTATAATATACTATAAGCGTTTCGCTCGCTTTCATTCCCTCTCTTGCGAAAGGGGAATCCCCGCTCACGTAGGTTAAATTTAAATAAAACATCTTTATAAGCGTTTGAGGATTTTCATGATTTATAGCGTTGGAACGTTTGCATGGAGTGCTGTGGTTACAGCAATGGCGACAACCAGTTCGTCTAACTACGTGGTTAGTACTTATGCACTGGAAGCTATTGCGGCAGCCATAGCCATTGCAGGCGGATTGATTGGAACTGGAATGGCCCAGCAGGGAATAGGGGCATCAGGTATGGGCATCATAGCTGAGAAACCGGAGAAGTTTGGACAGGTACTGATATTTTTCGTCATACCGGAAACCCTGTGGATTATAGGGTTGGTTCTTGGATACGTGCTTCTGAAAGCCATATTGTGATATCAAAATGTCAGCAGAGGATATAATAGAAGAGATAGAGAAGAAAAGCAGGGAAGAGATTGATAGAATATCCGCTGACTGTGAAAAGAACCTTAAGGAAATAATGGAGAAGAGCCAGGAAAGACTGGAAGAGCTCGAAAAGAACATGTCACGAAAGCTCGAGGAGAGCCTAAATAGAATTGAAGTGACATCGAAAGATGAGATCCTGATTGCAAGGAAGACCATAGAAATGGAGAGGAAGAGAAAGCTTCTGGAAGATTTCTGGGAAATGGCTAACAGCCTGGAATCTGCCATCAGGAAGGACCCGAAATATGAAGACTTCATCAGGTATTCCATAAAAGAGGCCGGTTCTAAACTGGGAAAGGGATTTACTGTTTTGGGTTCTAGTGAAGATAAAAACATTATTAGCAAGGTTAATGGAGAGTTCACATTTGAGCAATCAGAAAGGATAAGGCTTGGGATACTAGCCACATCATCAGATGGAAAGAGAACCCTTAATATGACTTTTGATTCCATTATGAGCGATCAGAAAGAAAAGATCGAGGAAATGATAATGGAAAAGATGGGTGCAGATTAATGGATGCAACTTTTTTCGGAAGTGCATCAAAGTGTAGACTACTCAATGACGAACTGCTGAAAGAAGAAACATTCAGTGAGCTTATCAACGCAGAAAGTTTTTCTGACCTGCTGAGAATAATGGACGGTACTCCGTACAGCAGTCATATTCAGGCACTGTCAGGACTTTACAGTTCATACGAGCTTCTTGAGATAGCATCAAACAGAAGGATGATGAATCTTGTCCTGAAAGTTGCCGAATCTCCCCCAGCAAATGGAAGGGAAGCAATTAAGAGCTACATATCACGATGGGATATAGACAGCATAAAGAATATCATTACATCAAAGTATCTCGGGAAAGATATCAAGAAGAGTGATATCTTCGTTGTTGACAGGAACAACTATCCTGTGGGTATGCTGGGAAACGTGCTTACACCGGAAGATTATACATTGATGATAAATGAGAACGATATTGAGGGAATTTCTAAATATCTTGTGAAATTGAGCTACGGAATATATCTTTTAAAATATCTGGATGAGTACAGGAAGGAGAGGGATGTTTCCGTGCTGTTATATTCACTGGATATTGCATATTACTCCAGGCTTTTTGAAAGTGTTAAATATTTTCTTGGGAACGAGGAACCAGCAAGATTTTTTATCAGGGATGAAGTGGATCAGAAGAACCTGATGACACTTATAAAAGCAAAGACCCTCGGACTGGATTTTGAGGCAATAGATAATGGTCTCATGAATATGGGCAATATAGATATGCAGAAGCTGAGGGAAATGTACAATTCAAGCGAACCGGAAAATATAGCAATTAAATGCCTGAACCTTTACGGAGCGAAGGGCATGGAAAACGAAAGTGAGATTTCATCCGGGGAAGCTGAGACACTCATGAAGAGGACTCTCCTGGAAAGGACGCTTCCAAGATTTTCCCTTCAGTCAAATTCAATAGGTTCCATATTCAACACACTTCTCAGGTTCGAGAATGAAAGGAATAACCTCAGGATAATATTCGCAGGAAAGGCATATGGTATGGACAAGGAAAGAATAAGGAAGATGATGGTAAATATATGATCAACCAGAAGAAGGATGAAGGCAGAATAGCGGTAATTGGGGAAAGATCAATCTCAATGGGCTTCAGGCTCATAGGAATAGAGGACACTTTCGAGGCTGAGGGCAAGGAAGCACTGGAAAAACTTCAATCCATAGAAAAGTCCGGGAATTATTCAGTGATCTTTGTATCAGAAAGCCTGAAATCAGTAATGGATACAAGACTGCTTAATTATTATGAGAGCACCCTTAAGCCTCTCGTCATGTTCATTCCCCTGCCCGGGGTGGACAGAGAAGAAAGTTTGGAAACAATGGCCAAGAGAATATTGGGCGTAGATATAGGAAGGTGAAAAATTGGGAAAGATAATCAGAGTTTCCGGTCCAGTAGTGGTCGCGGAAGGTATTGAAAACCAAAAAATGTTTGATGTGGTTAGAGTAGGTGAACTCAACCTTGTGGGAGAAATCATAAAGCTGAACGGTAACAGGGCCACGATACAGGTATATGAAGACACAAGCGGCATAAAACCAGGAGAAAAGGTTGAAACGACCGGAAAGCCACTTTCAGTTGAACTCGGGCCGGGACTGCTTAAATCTATCTATGATGGTATCCAGAGACCTCTGGACGTCATAAGGGAGAGCAGTGGAGATTTCATCAGGAGAGGTTATACAGCAAACCCCATAGATCTGAAGGCAAAGTGGGAGTTCAAGCCAGCTGTAAAGAAAGGTGATGACGTAAAGCCGGGGCAGATCCTGGGCACAGTACAGGAAACATCCCTAATAGAGCACAGGATAATGGCTCCCCGGGATCTGGAAGGCCAGATCACAGAGATTCTCGAGGGCAGCATGACCGTCACCGATGTTTATGCGCATATCAGGACAAAGAATGGAGAGAGAAAATTAACCATGAGGCAGGAATGGCCCGTGAGAACCATCAGGGGCGTGAAATCAAAACTGCCACCTTCCATTCCACTTGTAACAGGACAGAGGGTAATAGATACATTTTTCCCGGTTGCAAAGGGTGGAACAGTTGCAGTTCCTGGTCCATTTGGTTCAGGAAAGACCGTGGTCCAGCACCAGCTGTCCAAGTGGGCAGACAGTGATATAGTCGTTTATGTTGGATGCGGTGAAAGGGGAAACGAGATGACTGAAATCCTCACAACCTTCCCTGAGTTGCAGGATCCAAAGAGTGGAAAGCCACTGATGGAAAGAACAATCCTGATTGCAAACACCTCAAACATGCCTGTTGCGGCCAGGGAGGCCAGTATCTATACTGGAATATCCATAGCAGAATATTACAGGGACATGGGATATGGAATTGCACTCATGGCTGACAGCACATCAAGATGGGCAGAAGCCCTGAGGGAAATATCAGGCAGGCTTGAGGAAATGCCAGGAGAGGAGGGATATCCCGCATATCTTGGCAGGAGGCTTTCAGAGTTTTACGAAAGATCTGGGAACGCCATAATATCGGGAAATCCAGACAGGAATGGCTCAATAACCATAGTGGGAGCAGTTTCACCACCTGGAGGAGATATATCAGAACCAGTTTCACAGAACACACTGAGGGTAACAAGGGTTTTCTGGGCACTGGACGCATCCCTTGCATCAAGGAGGCACTTTCCTTCAATAAACTGGCTGAACAGTTATTCACTGTATGAAAGTGAGCTCCTGCCTTGGTTCAGCGATAATATATCCAAGGAATGGCCATCAATTTACAGCAAGATGATGAACATACTTCAAAAGGAATCGGAACTGCAGGAAGTGGTGCAGCTGGTAGGTTATGATGCACTGCCTGACAGGGAGAAATCAGTCCTGGATGTTGCAAAGATCATAAGGGAGGATTACCTGCAGCAGAGTGCCTTTGACGATGTGGATCAGTTCTGCTCCCTGCATAAGCAGATCGTGATGATGAAACTGATCATGCACTATTCCAATGAGATAGAGAAGACAATAGATCAGGGCTTCTCAATGTCACAGATAGAGAACATACCATCAAAGGAGAAAATTTCAAGGATAAAGGAGGTCAGGGATCAGGATCTTGAGAAGTATTTCAATGATGCTGTTAGCGGTATA
Source organism: Thermoplasmatales archaeon (assembly GCA_027310185.1). GTDB lineage: Archaea > Thermoplasmatota > Thermoplasmata > Thermoplasmatales > Thermoplasmataceae > Cuniculiplasma. Next base: position 47,101 of record DAIDBH010000008.1, on the reverse strand, counting down.
GATTCAGATCTCAAAAGAATCAGGGGTGAAAAGTAATGGTTAAGGTTGGTTACAAGAATATAAGTGAAATAAGTGGTCCGCTGATCTTTGTGGAAGGGATTTCAGACGCAGGCTATAACGAAATGGTCACCATAGAGACACCCAGTGGGGAGATAAAATCAGGCCAGGTTCTTGACACCAGAAACGGGCTTGCCATAGTACAGGTTTTCGGCTCCACCTCAGGCCTGGACAGCAATAATACAACTGTAAGATTCAGGGGTGAAACTGCAAGGATCAAGGTTTCTGACGAGGTTCTTGGAAGGATATTCAACGGACTGGGAGAACCGATTGATAACGGCCCACAGCTCCTGTCCAAGGAGAGTGTTGAAATCGTTGGAGATGCAATAAATCCATATTCAAGGGAGGAGCCATCGGAATTCATCCAGACTGGAATATCCACGATAGACGGCATGAACACGCTGGTAAGGGGGCAGAAACTTCCCATATTCTCAGGCTCCGGTCTCCCACACAATGTACTGGCATCCCAGATTGCAAGGCAGGCAAAAACCCTGAAGACAGGAGAGAGCTTTGCCGTGGTGTTTGGAGCAATGGGTATTACAAGTGAAGAGGCAAATTTCTTCATGAATGAATTCAGGAAGACGGGAGCCCTTTCCAGGGCCGCCATCTTCATGAACTTATCATCGGATCCATCAATGGAAAGGATAATACTTCCAAGGGTTGCTCTTACAACTGCAGAATACCTTGCATATGAGAGAGAATACCATGTGCTGGTCATACTTACAGACATGACAAATTACTGCGAATCACTGAGAGAGATATCCTCAGCAAGAGAGGAAGTTCCTGGAAGGAGGGGGTATCCCGGATATATGTATACAGACCTGAGCACCATTTATGAGAGAGCTGGAAAGATAAGGGGAAAGAATGGATCAATAACCCAGCTGCCCATACTCACAATGCCAGGTGACGATATAACAAATCCAATACCTGATCTTACGGGATATATAACAGAAGGTCAGATCGTTATGAGCAGGGAACTCCAGAGAAAGGGCGTTTATCCTCCAGTAGATGTTTTACCATCACTTTCAAGATTGATGAACCAGGGAATTGGCAAGGGAAGAACAAGAGAGGATCACCGTGGTGTTGCAGATCAGCTGTATTCAGCATATGCAACAGGAAAGGACCTCAGGTCACTCAGTGCAATTGTTGGGGAAGAATCACTGAGTTCAAGTGACAAAAGCTACCTGAAGTTTGCAGATAATTTCGAGAGCAAATATGTAACACAGAAGCTGGATGAAGACAGGACCATAGAGGATACACTTAACATAAGCTATGATCTTCTTTCTGAACTTCCGGAAACTGAGATGAAGAGGCTTAAAAAGGACTTCATACAGAAATATGGAAAATGGAAGTGAGCAATTGGCAGACCTTAATGTAAAACCGACCAGAATTGAGCTGATCCAGATAAGGAAGAGGATCAAGCTGGCCCAGAGGGGCTATGAATTGCTGAAGATGAAGAGATCAGCACTCATAATGGAATTCCTGAAGATGGCAAAGGATCTAAGGGGAATGCGGGAGAACTTAAGGAAGGAAGTTGAAAATGCCCTTGAAAAAATGGCCATTGCAGAGGTCAGGGAAGGAAGGATGAAGGTTGAGAGTTATGGATTCATGTCAGGGTCTGCTGATGTAACATTAAAAGCAAGGAACGTCATGGGTGTGAGGATACCTGAACTGGGAATAATGATGGAGAAGGCAGTTCTGACAGAAAGATTCAGGGCTATCTCAGTTCCAGCACCAATAGACGATGCCATTGATGCATATGACCGGCTGTTCAGGAGCCTCGTAGAAGTGGTAGAAAAGGAGAAATCCATGAGGAGGCTCCTTATGGAGATTGACAAGACAAAGAGAAGGTCTAATGCCATTGAATTCGTCATGATACCAAAGTTAAAGAGCCAATCACAATATATAAGGATGAGACTTGACGAACTGGAAAGAGACACATTCACAACGCTAAAATTTGTCAAGAAAAAGATGATATCAGAGGAGGAGGACAAAAATAAGGAGGGGGCAGTACAGGCAGTATAGCATTAATGAAATGAACAGACAGCAGCTGATCCTGTTCACGCTGAGGAAATACATGTTTCCCATAAGGATCATAATAATTGTTGTCGTACTTTTTACACTGGTGAGATTATGAATGCAGATGGAATTGATAAGATCAGGAAGATAAGGGAGACGGAAGAGTCTGTTAACAGATCAATAGAAGATGAAAAGCAGAAATGTAAAGAGAGAACTGAGGCAGAAAAGGCAAAAGCAGAGAAGGAATATAAGGATCTGGAAGCCAGCCTACAGATAAAATATGAACTTGCGCTAAAGGAAAAGAAGGCAGAATCTGATAAACTGATGCAGGCAACAGTTAAGGAAGAGAACGAGAAGGTTGCCGGAATCAATTTGAACATTGACAGTAAAAGCGCTGTGGATATGTTACTTGGCATCATGAAGGATTATGTGAGTGAATAAAGATGGGTTTCAAGCCAGTGCCAATGGCAAGGATGAGGATAATTGCGTACAGGGAAAAGGCAGCCAGCCTCCTGACCCTTCTACATGATATGAAATCAATCCAGTTCGAGGACGTGACCGATTCCTATAAGGAGGGGATGAAATCCTCAACAGAGATAGAGGGAAGAGGCAGGGTAATAGAACTGATGAATGAGATCAGGGGAATGGAGAACCTCTTGCCTCCAAGGAAGATAGCAGGAAAGAGGAAATTCTCTAGCGTGCACGAAATAATTGCCGCAGCTGAGGCAATAAGGATCGGTGAAGATCTGAGGAGCGCTGTCAACTCCATAAATGATCTGAAAACAGAAATGAAGAGCATAGACAACAGGCTTGAGATTGTGGAACCTCTGGAATCCCTTGATATTGACATGTCCTGCTTCAACAACTCCGTGATCTCTTCATACCTGATATGGGGAGATTATGAGGGAAAGGTCGGCGAGAATTACATTGTAAACAGGGTTAACGGGAACACCATACTGTCAGTACCGAAGAGTGGGGAAAAGGAGTTCGCCCAGAGCATTGGTTCACAATCTGGAAAGGCGGTGTATATCATGCAGATGCATGGGAAGCCCGGGGAAATCAGGGACGAACTCCTGAACCTGAAGAAGAATATAACAGGGAAAATAAAGGAGCTGGAAACGGGCATAGGTGAACTCTCTGATCAGCATTACTCGGAAATTGTTGCTGTCAGGGAAGCACTGGAAATAGAGGCAAAGAAGATAGAGGCAGCAATGAAGATGCCATCTTCCCAGAGTATATTCGTCATGGAAGGATGGGTTCCTGAACCGAAGTTCCAGAAGATATCAGATGCTGTTGAAAAGAAGGCTGATCATCTTTGCATCATAGAAAGGGTAAAAACTGATGAAATCGGGCCAACACTCCAGGACAATCCAAAACGGTTCAAACTGTTTGAATCGTTCATTCGTTTCTATTCGCTTCCGCAGGATATTGAGATAGACCCCACAATAATATTTGCCATCGTTTTCCCGATATTCTTCGGTATTATGGTCGGCGACTGGGGATTCGGCATAGTGATCCTGCTCCTATCACTCTGGCTCATAAGGAGAATCAATTCTACAGGACCAAAAAAACCGCTTCCAAAGAAGATGACAGGATTCATCACATCCATATTCTCTCCATACCAGTTGCAGATACTGGCAAAGGCAATGCTACCAGGCTCAATTGTTGCTATCATCGTGGGGATACTCTTCAATGGATTCTTTGGCTTCGCGATCCTGCCCACAACCATAGGACCATTCCACATAACATACTTCAATCCAATCGTGTACACATCAAAAATACTCCTGATGACAGGATATTTCGGTGTCTTCATGGTATCGTTCGGCTTCATACTTGGCATCCTGAACGACTACTATTACAACCACAAGAAGATGATAATAGGGAAGATAGGATGGCTACTCTTCGTTTGGGGAATAGTAATCTATGGGCTCTCACTGATTTATAAGCTGAACCTGAGCCTGACTACAAATCCGTTCGCTGATGTTGACATAGCTTCAATGTTACTTGGAGTGGTGATGATAATTGCAACAGAGAAGGGAATAGGGCTCATAGAATTGCCGTCTGTCATAAGCCATGTTCTATCATACCTGAGGATTATGGGAATACTCCTTGCGTCAGTCATTCTCACCAAGCTTGTGAACACATTCTTCATCTCAACACTTCATGATCCGGTTCTTATAATATTCGGCGTGATCCTCCTGATCATAGGACAGCTGTTTGCCCTATTGCTGGCAATTGTGGAATCCGGCATCCAGGGAGTGAGGTTGCTGTATGTTGAATTCTTCTCAAAATTCTACAGGGGAAACGGTAAGCCGTTCACACCCTTTGGAACAAGGAGAAGATACACTGAAGAAGTGAATGAAATAGAATGAGGATCAGATATCCTCATCAAGGGGAATTCTTACAAAATTAACAAGGAATCTTGGATCAATGCCTTTCCTTATGTGATAACCACCCTTCTTCCGTACCCTTTTTACCTTAATCCCGGATTTTTTTGAAAAACTTGCAATCTGGGTGTGGATGCTGCTCATGATTTTGTTATTCACAGGATCATCCTCCGTGAAACCGATCCTGAGGGAAACTCCTGCCTTTCCGCGTCTATGGTGATAAATAGCCACATCAAGATATACATCATTCCCGGCAACATTGTGTATAAATGCTATATTCTGCAGAAGTGAGGGCACCATTATTGGCCCGTCATCCCTGTAGCCCGTAACCCTGTACATGCTGAAGACCTTCATTTCCTTTACATCCTCCTTTTCCTCTTCGTACTTCAGAGAATATAACCTTGAGAAGAAGCTCTTCATGAACCTGAGTGACAGGAGATCATCACTGCCTATGTAGAAATCTGTAATATCTCCTGTTGCCTTTATACGGAACCTGTTTGTGCAGTCATTCTGAGGTATGAGCATCTCACACATCTGCCTGTAGAGGAAAACATCTGTTTCAGGCTTCAGGTCAGTGAAGATTATCTTTTCCCACCTAAACAGGTCCTGACTTATTCTTTCCTTCATGATATTCACATAGTTTCTCAAGATCCTTCCTGAACTGATCTGGGCTTGAAGTAATGCATAGCCTGTATCCAGTGGGTATGCCGAAATATTTACCCGGACTTACAAAAATACCTTCTTTCGATAACATATCCAATGCCATTGGTGATGAATCTTCATCTGTGTGCACATATACGAAGGACGACCTGTCTGGAGTGGTGAACTTAAGACCTGCCATGGGAAGCATCTCCTTTAACGTCTTCCTGTTTATGTCCATGACATTCTTCACAATTTTCTGGACCTCATTCCTCTTCTCCAGTATCTTCATGCAGGCGTAAAGTGAAAATCTCGCAGTGCTTCCTGTTGTAAGGGATCTGTAACTTCTCAGTTCCCTGATTCTTTTCGCTGTACCGAGCATCCATCCAACCCTCCAGGAAGAACCTCCAAAGAATTTTGTCATCGTAGTGGATACTACTGCTTCAGGATATTTATGCAGCAGTGTGTATGGCTTTTCCGGGAACATGAATTCCCTGAATGTCTCGTCGATATATACCTCGTGCTTTCCATCCAGGTATTCTTCCAGGCTCCTGTCACCTTCAAGATCACCTGTTGGATTATTCGGTACGGTTGTGCTCAATGAATGATCCCTGCCAGGATTGAGTTTAACATAGGGATTCACCCTTTCTGTCTTGAAGCCCATGGACTCTGGAACCCTGTACATAGGCTCGTATTCCGGCACTGGAACATCAATGCAACCTGAGTTCTTATGAAGAAAGATTGAGCCCAGTGCGATTCCTTCAGTGCCACCAGTAGTGGAAAGCACCTGATCCGCTTCAACGTTAAACATCTGGCCTATCAGTTCATTAAATTCCTTCTCAATGTTCTCCCTTCTCTTCCTGTACTCTTCATAATCAACTTTCACGCCTATTGAGTCAAGATCCAGCTCTGGCATTCCACTCAGGCAGAAGTTGTACCTGGATTTACTCATTCCACCTGTAATCCAGGTGAAAAGATTGTCATTAATATTATACATGACAACTCATAGTCTGATCGAGGAAAAAAAGTTTGGGGAAACTGCAAAATTTCAGGAAATAATAAAAGAACAGAGGAAATTATATAACCATGATTTAAAGGGAAAAGATAAATTTTCAATAGTCTTAAAAAATAAGTTTAATAGTACCTTCAGTCAAGTACTATTTCTCCCTGCATCCAGCCTGGGGTATCCATTGCTCCTCCCCAGCCGCTTGCACCTGTACCACAGGGCACTTCACACTGCCAGTTGTATACACCAGATGATGGTGTGTGGAAGTAAGCGACCACTATGGATTCAGATGGAACCATTATGTTCAGGTTCATGTTGGGTACTGTGAATGAATGTGCAAGATCAGAGGACGGAACCGAGCTTATCCAGTGTCCTGTTTGAGCTGTTGTGTTCACGCTTGTATCATTGAACACATATTCAGTGTTGTTCAATGTTCCACTGATTTTACTGTATGCTGATGAGGTTGTTCCAGGTCCCGTGTCGTAGTTGATTATTGTCATTCTTATGAGTGAATCACCTGGAAGATAGATCTGGGCAGATGACATTAACTTTCCATTCTCAAGTACATAGTATGCTGGCTGATTCTGACCTGCGCTTGCAAGGTAATTCTGGTTTGTAATCACCAGGGTAATATTATATTCGTTTGATGAACTCTGGGTTGAAGTTGAAGGTGAAGCGTGGCTTATCGCCCCCTCGTAATACATCCCAACACCAAATAACAGGATAACCGCCAATAGTCCTACATAGAACCATGTTTCAATCGTTTTCATTTTTTCTCACTAAGTAAACAATGCATAATTTCTATTTGAGAAGCAACCCTTACATGTGAGGGAAGATTAATTTTTTGTACCAAAAGCAGGTAAAATACTGCTTTTCAGAAAATATTGATTAAGATGCAGGTGCTAAAAAAATCTATTACTAAAAATCTTGGAAAACAAAAGGAAATCATGAAATCTGGGCATATATTTCCTTTACAGCAAGAGCAACGGACTCATCACTGTCCAGCCTGTTCACATAGCCATACTTCCTTATCTTTTCTGTTGCAAGCTGTGCTATCTTGATGTCTCCCTTCCATCCCCTGCCATCCGATCCGCCGGTATATTTGAAATTGACATCCTTCAGGCCCATCTCACTGCACACGGCCTGTGCAATTGTTTTAACACTTGTTCTCTGATCATTTCCAAGGTTCACAACATCACCTTTAGTTGAATTCTCATACACATGGAGCATTGCATTGATGCAGTCATCAACATGTATGTATGACTTCTCCTGCGTGCCGTCACCAAGTATCTCCAGTTCTGATGGATTCTTCTGCAGTTTTATCACGAAATCATGTATGACACCATGTGTTGAGTTGCGTCCAACAACGTTTGCAAACCTGTAAATAAGAGGCCTTATGTTGTAATAGTGGTAATAGGACCATATGTATCCCTCATTGGCAAGCTTGGATGCACCATAGAGGGATATGGGCAGTTCCGGTCCGTAATTCTCAGGTGTCGGTATCATGTCCGCCTCCCCGTATACTGTGGATGTGGACGAGAAGAGCAGCTGCTTAATATCTGATCTCCTCATGAATTCCAGCACATTGTGCGTTCCAATAACATTTGTCTGCATGTCTATCTCAGTATCCTCGCTTCCGGACCTGACATCAGAATTTGCTGCGAGATGCACAACAAGATCAAAATCCTTCTCGAGCTTGAAGAAGAAATCCCTCTTTGTTATGTCTCCCCTGATCACCTTTATGCGCTTCCCAACTTTCGATTCCTCAAGATTCTTCAGGGTCCCCCCGCTGAAATCATCAAGCACCGTAATCTCATTGTTTTCCGATAATAAGTTAGCCATGTTGGATCCGATAAATCCGGCTCCTCCTGTAATAAGGATCTTCTTTGAGCTGATCATTGATGTGAATTGAGTACGCGTTATTAAATCATGGTTGCAGGAGGTTGAAAAAATTGTAACTAGACTGAGCCAACATCAATTTTCTCTATGGTTGCCCTGCTGCTCTGTATCCTGCTCATTCCACTTTCATCCTCAATGACAAGGGTAAACGGAAATATGTTCCAGCTTTCTATCATTTTCATTTTTTCCTTCGCGACCTCTTCTTCTTCTTTCGTTCCCTCAAAGTCAAGGAGTGCAGAATACATTCTTTCCCAAATTCTTGTGACAACACCTTCAACTGTTGTTATTTCACCATCTGATATCTCCCCAGGCTCAACCTCTGCTCCTATTTCGGGGATAACGATCCTAGCCGCAGGTGATCTGTATACAACAACCCTCAGATCATCCATGTTCCTGATCAGGAGGCTTTCCCTCACAGGTTCACCTGATTCTATCTGTGTAACCTCATTCTTCTTGAAGAGGCACTTCTTGCAGAAATAGGTCTGAATGAGGATCTGCTTCTCATAGGCAATGTTTGTCATCATCTGTATGAAATAAAGCCTCTCTCCGCATACTGGACATTTAACCTCTGTCAGTTCCTCCTTTGGTGGCTCAAAATCTTCTGTCATAGTAATCACTCCACTCCTTCAGTTCTCCATGAATAAATTTATCTGCACTCTTCAGGCTTTCAACGTTGTCTGAACCTGTGAGAAACATTGCTATCTTCAGCTCCCTTATGATCGCACTTATGTTCCTTTCAATGCTCTCCCTTGATTCATCTGCCCCTTTCAGCAATGTTCTGGCAAAACCACCCATGGATGCACCCATGGATATTGCCCTTGCAAGATCCAGTCCATTTCTCAGGCCACCACTGCCGATGGCAGGTATCCTGCCGTTTATGATCTTTAGGCTTATGGGAGAAGGCACACCCCAGTTCCAGAACGTCTTGCCTGCTGTGGCCTTCTCTCCCTCTCCCTGTTTCTCTGCCCTGTAATACTCAATGGCTGCAAAGGTTGTACCTCCTAATCCACCCACATCAATCGCCTTTACATCCGCATCTATAAGCATGTCAATATCCCTTTCTGAGAAGCCTGTTCCCGTCTCCTTTGCTATAACCGGGTAGCTTGCCGCAAGTTCTCTCACCTTTTCCATGACACCCTTCGCATTCCTGTCACCCTCAGGCTGGATCATCTCCTGGAGAAAATTGAAATGAATTATGAGAAATTTTGCATCTATGAGTTCCATGAGGTAGTCTATCTTCTCCCTGCTCATCGCATCCTTCTCCTGCCTTATGAGCTGTGGTGCCCCTATATTGGCAAGCTTGAACGGTATACTGTAATTGTTGATCACTGAGTAGGTACCTGCAAGCTCCTTCTTTTCAGCTGCTGCCCGCATGCTGCCAAGGCCCATTGGAATGTGGAACTTCTCTGCCGCCCATGCAAGGTTCTCATTTATCTTCCTGGCAAGATCTGTACCACCTGTCATTGACGAGATCAGTATGGGGTAATCTATCCTGTTTCCATGGAAATCCACCCTCGTGTCAATTCCGTCATAATTCACCTCAGGAATGGCCCTGTGAATAAGCGTGATATCATCCCAGTAATTATGGGACGCATTAACCTCCTTTCCCTCTGCTATCCTTATATGATCCTCCTTCCTGTTTTCTATCATTAAAATTCAGTCCCCACAAAATCTTCTTTCCCTATGCTATCCATCCTCTCAGGATAATTCCCGTTTATTAAGTATGTCTTTACACCTGCATTCCTGCAGTTTATCATGGATCTGAACTTCAGTTCCATGCCACCTGTAACATCATTGGATATTGCACTGAAATTCACCTTCTCGGTTGAATACTTCCTGAGCATTGCTGCATCCCTGTATTTCTTGGGATCTCTGTCAAAAACACCATCCACGTCACTAAGAAAGATGGCCCTTTCGGGCCTGAACATTTCAGCAAGTGAAACCATGATATGATCCCCTGACAGGATTCCAATTTCATGATCCCTTAAATACACATCTCCGTAAAGTACAGGTATGAAACCAGCTTCCAGTACCTTTCCTACAAGATCGTAATTGAATGAATCATTTCTGTCAAGGAAGAACGGTGATATGCCCATGGCCGGTCTTCCAGCGCTGTTCAGCATCCTTACTATCCTCTGGTTCAGGTCTGCCATGTCGTATTTCACTATGGATGCAGCCTTCATCCTCTCCTCTGTTGATTGTCCGGGCAGGCCGTATTTCTCACTGATATAATGACCGAAGGAGCCTCCTCCATGAACAAGTATGAATCTGTCCACTCTTGAAAGCTTCTGTATTATGGTAGACGTCTTCTTCTGGTAAAATTTCCGGTATACAGTCTTGTCAGTTAGCAGGCTTCCACCGATCTTGATTATGTCCATTTCACTAATGATGTCATTCGCTCTTAATTATGTTTTTGAACTCCTGTTCATGTTACCATATGGAAGGAATATGCAGTTCTTCCGGTGAATCAAGCAAAAATTAAATTATGTATTAACACATACTGGTGAAAAGGGCCGGTAGATCAGCGGTAGATCGCTTGCTTTGCAAGCAAGAGGCCTCGGGTTCAAATCCCGACCGGTCCATTATATTTATTAATCTGACCTTTTTTATTCTCGGAACTTGTTATGTACTCATGACCATGCAGCCGAAGTATCAGGAACTGCTTCTTAATGAGGATTTACGAATGTGGTTTGAGAATCTCAAGGCAAAACCGTCTTAACTGCTACGATGGCTCTAAGGAACTTGGGCCACTATTGCGAGATTACAGAGACAACGCCAAAGGAAATCTTGAACAAAGCCAGATCAAACGAAAAGGATTTCCGCTACGAGTTTACGGATTTTGTCAGGAAACTGAAAAGGAGGGCAAAGCAGGATCATACATTGCGAGGTTCAAGAAAGTCATCATCTCATGGCTTAAATTTAATGAAATTCGTTTGCAGTTAATCGTTAACACATCCGACGAGAATGAAACACCCACGATAGCAAACAAAAGTGTGCCAAGCAAGGAAGAACAGGCAAGGATAATCAGGAAAGCAACCTCAGGAGGAAGGGTTGCCATAGCGATCATGGCATTCACAGGCCTCAGACCGGAATCTCTTGGCGATTATGAAGGCAAAGGAAGGCCTGAATGAATATGACAAGGAGTCTCTGGGTCTCTTGTCTGCACTGCTTGTTAGGGACTACAGGAGTGACGCAAGGATCGGAATAAAGGCCCTGGAAATTCTTGGCAGGAGCAATAAATGGGATGAGGACTCGATCAAGACAGCACTGAAGCAGGCTTACGTGGAGGTGGAAGGCGAAACGCTCAAGAACCTTGGAGACCAGGACCTGCTGATACTGGCAGCGCTGGTCAAGAATCAGGATACGAACAGGGCGTATTCCGAAGTTTCAGCATCCAGTCATTTGCTGCTCAGTGGAGTGAGCAAGTCAACGTTTTTCCAGAGCGTCAATTATTTGCAGAACCTTGGCCTTATCACACTGATCAAGAAGAAGATAGGCAGATATTATACAATGGAGTCACAAATATTATTATCGGATGCTTCTATTGTATCTGGAGAGTTAAGAAAGAGGCTTTAGTTAGTACTCAATATCGTGGTGTTTTACATGGTTGATTCGTTGGAGGAAAAAAGCGATCCTACTCAAAGAGGTGGAAATGGACAAAGAAAATCACTAATTGAAGAATTACCAAAAATAGTGGAGAGAGGAAAAAAGGAGGCTCAAAGAATCCTCGATGGACTTTCTAAGACACAAAGAATAACTCTTCAGACAAATGAATTGGTCCTGCCGACTAAGGCCGTCGGAGGATTAACTCAGTTCACTGGCCAGGCTGTAAAAAAAGAAGATAACAATGAGTTTCTTAACAGACTCATATATGGTGATAATCTACTTGCGATGCAGGCACTTCTAGCTGGGGACCCAGATACAGGGCTTCCCTCTATGAGGGGCAAAATAGATTTGATTTATATTGACCCACCTTTTGACAGCAAGGCAGACTATAGAACAAAAATACATCTTCCATCTGTAGACATTGAACAAAAACCTTCGGTTATAGAACAGTTCGCTTACTCGGATACTTGGAAGGACGGGACAAAGTCCTACTTGGAAATGATTGTTCCAAGACTAATCCTTATGAGGGAACTTCTTAGTGAAAAAGGGTCAATTTATTTCCATATAGACTGGCATGTTGGCCATTATGTTAAAGTAATCATGGATGAAGTTTTTGGCAAAGATAATTTTAGAAGTGAGATTGTTTGGAAAAAACTTACTGCAGCAAAAGCTCAAAGCAAAGTTTTCTCAAACTTGAAAGATGCTATTTTATTCTACAGTAAATCTGATTCCTGTTATTTTAAAGGTCAATACTTGCCAGTAGGCAAAGAGGACAGTAGTTATCCATATGTTGAGGAAGGTACGGGAAAACTTTGGGGCAGCTTTGATTTTACTCAATCTGGCCAAGGTCAAGCGAGATATTTTGGCGATAAGTTGTTAGAACCGCCAAGCGGGAAGCATTGGATTTGGAGCCAAGAACGAATTGACGCGGGCTTAAAAGATGGTCTGATTATTTTCACGAAGAATGGAACCCCAAGAATAAAGAAATATCTTGAGAACAAAAAAGGAGATTATCTTGGAGATTTATGGATTGACGACAGAATATGGGCGGATGAGGAGGTTGCGCCAATAGCAGCTAATAGCAATGAAAGAGTTAACTATGATACACAAAAACCAATGGGCCTCTTAAATAGAATTATAGATGCTTCTTCACCGGATAAAGGATTTGTTGCAGATTTTTTTTCTGGTTCTGGTACTCTAGGTGCAGTTGCAGAGAAACTAGGAAGGAACTGGATCATGTGTGACCTAGGAAAACCTGCCTGCATGATCACAAGAAAACGTCTTATAGACCAGGACGCAAAGCCATTTCTTTATCAATCAATAGGAGACTACCAAAAAGAACAGTTTGAAAGATCACAATTCAGGCGTATAGGTGACCTTGCTCACGTTGTGATTAACCTGTATGGTGTGCTTCCATTTCCGATGCAAGAAGGCACTCCCACCAATCTCGGATATATAAAGCAAAGTAAAACCTTGGTATTGGTTGACTCTCCCACAAAAATTACAGGTTATGCTACACTCAAAAAGGCTCAGGAACTCAGAGCTTCTTTCATGGGAGGATGGGAAAAGATCGTTGTTCTGGGATGGAACTTCGAAACGGATATCGGTAAGATCATAGACAGCCTGAATGATGATAACCTCGAAGTACTGGTGATTCCCCCAGACTTGCTGGAAAAACTGAAACACAAAGCAGACTATGAAAAACTCATAAAGGAAGGCAGCGTTAGATTTAGCTCCTTACAATACCTCACTGTTAAACCGATCCTCAAGAAACCAGTGGAAGACGATAAGGAGGAGTTAACGATTGAACTTGAAAACTATGTTCTACTGTCTCCAGATGCACTACCTCTGGATAAGTCAGATAAAGACAAACTAGAAAAGATCATCGGGGAAGACCCGTTGAGTCTCGTCGAGTACTGGAGTATCGATCCCGAATATGATGGAAAAGTATTCAGGAGCAAATGGCAGGATTACAGGGAAAACCACGAAGGGGCATCGAAAGTTGACAGGAAAGTGAAGCTGCTTGTCCCCCACGTTAATGGGATCAGAAAGGTCTGTGTGAAAGCGGTGGACGTATTTGGGTTTGAAAGCGTGGCGATTAAAGAGGTAAGCTGATGGTAAACATAAAGTCCCTTGGCACCAAGGATATCCCATTAAAACTTGCGAAAAGAATAACCGAAGAAGCCAGTGCGTTGTGGAAATCCGGAGACTTTATGCAGAAAGTCACACCCATAACACAGGAAATTCTGAAATTCTGGGATCCAAACGGAATTTTCGCCGATGAAAGAAACATTAACTTCCATGATGGCCAATGGCAAGCCATTCTGAATGTAATTTACGTCCATGAGATTCTCAAACTCAAGAGTGTTAGAGAAATCTATACTCAAATGTATCCTGAATTGTTAGCTCAAATGGACCTGCTTGATCTGAAGCGGGATAAGTACGAGCATCCGAAATATTGCGTTAAGATGGCCACAGGGACTGGAAAGACTTGGGTCCTTCATGCCCTGATGATCTGGCAATTTCTAAATTCAAAGTACGAAGAAAACGAAAGCGGTGAGTATTCAAGGAATTTCCTTCTGATAGCTCCGGGAATCATTGTCTATGAAAGGTTGTTGGATGCGTATCTGGGAAAGCGAAGAGAAGATGGAACTAGGGATTTTGAGCAGTCCGATTTCTGGAAATTTGAAGAGCTCTTTATTCCTCCAGCACGCAAGGACGAGATCTTTGGATTCATCCAGGGCTGTGTATCACAGAAGGAAGAAATCGGCAAAGTGACTGGTGATGGCTTGATCGCAATAACCAATTGGCACCTGCTGACAGAGGATGAGGAAGTTATGGACGCAGAATCGCCGTTGGATCGGCCAGATATAACAGTAAATGAGTTGCTGCCCATAACACCGGGGAATTCACAGGGACACTCGCTGGAGGAACTGGACAATCAATATCTCAGAGGCAAGGAACTGGATTACCTGGCCAATTTACCCAGTCTCGTAGTTTTCAATGACGAAGCCCACCATCTTGGAGAGATGAAGAAATCGGACGAAATTGTGGAGAAGAAGTGGCAGGAAGCACTTGACAAGATATCAGAGAAAAAGAAGAGCCGTTTCATTCAGGTTGACTTCTCTGCAACTCCCTATGTGGTAACAGGAAGCGGCCAGAGCAGGGTACAAAACCACTTTCCGCACATCGTGGCCAACTTCGAACTTGTGGATGCCATAAAGAAAGGGCTTGTGAAAACCGTCGCAATCGACAAGAGGAAGGAGTTCGGCGCAATACCTTTGGAAGACTTGGAATTTAAAGCGGAACGAGAGGGCAGGCAGGTTTCCAGTCTTTCTGATGGCCAGAAACTGATGCTAAGAGCCGGAATGAAGAAACTCAACATACTGGAGGAGAAATTCACAAAGCTTGATCCAACAAAATACCCGAAGATGCTTGTTGTTTGTGAAGATACTAAGGTAGTGCCTCTTGTTGTGACATTTATGATGCAAGAGGGCTATTCCGAAGATGAAATAATGGAGATTCATTCCACCAAGAAAGGCGACGTCAGTGAAGACGAGTGGAAGGCAATAGAGCAGAGATTGTTTGACATAGACCGACATGAGAAACCAAAGGTGATAGTTTCTGTCCTGATGCTCAGGGAAGGATTTGACGTAAATAACATATGCGTGATAGTTCCTCTCAGATCCGCATCTTCTTACGTTCTTCTAGAACAACTGATAGGAAGGGGTCTGAGGCTGATGTGGCGAGGGCCAGACTATGACGACATGAGGTCAGAAAATCGTGAAAAACTCCTGATGAAGAAGGAAGAACCGGACAGTTACATCGACATATTGAGTGTGGTTGAGCATCCAAAATTCATCGAGTATTACGAGAGAGTCCTTGCGGGAATGGTTGGCAAAGTTGGAGAAGAGCCATCAAATACAAAGGTTGTGGGCGACCTGATCAGGGTCGGACTCAAACCAAACCACAGAGATTATGACCTTTTCTGGATCATAATATTGCAGGAGAAGGAGGAAGAACTGGCGGTTCCTGACTTCTCTATCGAGAAACTTGCACCTTTTCCCATGAAACTGGAAGAATTGAGACCTTTGGTAAAGAACAAGGGAGACACCTTTTACAGCGAAGAACTCACAGTCAAGACAACGTTCGGAGAATACACGGTCACTGCCGATATATTCACGGCCAAGAGCTACAATTCGTTCATCCAGAAGGTGGTAAATGCGGTCTCGGTGATCCATGTCAATGCCAGAGGAAGAAAACAGAGAGATTTCCCGGTGATGCAGGTGAATTCAGCGTTAATCGCCAAGCTTACGGATGAGTACATAAGACACAGGCTGTTCGGAGAGGAATTTGATCCTCTCGAGGACAACAACTGGCGCATCCTGTTGATAACACAGCAGAGCATAATCAAGCACATCGTTAGTAACATTGCCCAGGCCGTATACGATTCCATGAAAGGTCTCAAGGTTAACGAGGCAAGGATCGTGAAGAAGTATTTCTCGGAAGTCCCGGAAATAAGGGTAAGGGAAACTTACGCGATTAGCGCTGCAAAAAACATATACGAAAAGATTGCGTACCCGTCTCACAGCGGCGGTTTTGAGAAGGACTTCATCGAGTTCATAGATGCAGACTCAAAAGTAAAGGCATTTGTTAAGATAAACGAATACTACAACGATTTCGCCAACATCATCTATATCCGGGACGACGGACTGTTGGCACATTACTATCCTGATTTTATGATCAGGGCATGTGACCAGATTTACCTGGTTGAGACAAAATCTGAAAGAGATATGAGCAACAAGAACGTGCAAAACAAGAGACTGGCAGCAATAGATTGGATAGATAAGGTGAATGAACTGGATCCTCAAGAGAGGATGAACTGTAACTGGAGCTATGTGTTGCTCAGCCAGAACACATTCGAGCAGATGAAGAAGCAGGGAGCAACCACTTGCGAGATATTGGAATATGCCAAACTTACAAAGGCAAAGGTGAGAGGCACGCTGGGAGATTACATGGGCTTTAAGGACTATTGAGCGCAAAGTAGAGGCTAATATTTATGAGCTACACCGTAGAATCCACGGAAGCATTCGAGAAGGAATTCTCCAGGAACCATAAGGATAAGAAAGAATGGCTGCAACACATGGCGGAGAGACTGGAACAGGAACCGCAGTCAGGGAAGCCATTGAGAGGCAAGCTTCACGGACTATGGCAGCTCAGAATTGGTCCTTTCAAAGTTTGGTATGAAATAAACGAAGAGCAAAAGAAAGTGACGCTCAGAGCAATCCTTCACAAAGACGAAGCGAAGAAGTATTATTAGAGCTCTTTCAGGAACTCTCTAACGTTTCTGACTCTTCCACTCTGTATGTCCTGCTCGCTCCTTTCCAGCTGATCCATTACATACTCATTCTCAAGAGTCTCGATGGTAGCCTCAAGGCTATCCAGATCGGACTTTGGTATGCTTACAAGCCTTGACTGTTTTGCTGTGGTCATAATATAACTCTATATTCTTTTAGATTTTAATACCTTTTGGTATGCTTCGGCTCAAATTCACCCCGACTTTCAGCCACCCCTCTTTGAGTCTTCGCTGTTTACTATGTACCCTCCGCTCGCCTGCACGCCGAGCACAGGACCCCATGCTTCGCCTCCAATCAAAATTCACCCCTAACCCCTCTTTTGATTTACGTATCGCACTCTTTCTTCGAAAGAGCCCCTCATTCGCCACGCTCATTCAGGGTGGTGTCCTGTGCTCGCCGCTCGTGGTGTATGTGTGGTGTTACACACCACCCACCGCTGACGCTTACACCACTCGGTCTTGCTACGCAAGACTTCCAGCTCGCTCCGGGCACATATTTCACCATTGCAGGGAACATTGTAGGGGAGGGGGATTTCCTACCTTCTGGTGAGTAATATGAGAGAACCGGGAGGTTCAACCGCACTATATAGGTCCCTCAAGTTATAGCTAATCTTTGTCTATCATGCGGAAACACTGAATCTGTTTATACACAAAGGAATATGAAAATTTATAGAATCTATCATTTATTATTTGCTTGCCAACGAAGAAATAGCACTCACTACCTCATCCTCCATCATTCTAGTTTTTTGATCGCTCCTATCTAAAATTTCCTTGAGAAAGTTCTTCGAATACTTGCCTTCTAACAAACCTTTGAAATTTCCAAGATTCTTGTAAAGGACAATAACATCATCTCTCAGAAGATTTCTATTGACGTCTTTTTCTAGGAGTTCTAATATCTCCTCATTATAGTGGCCATACAAAATATATCTGCTAAGTTTGTGGATGCTTTGAATGAGTTCAGAATTCCCAAACAGGGAATCTCCAGCTATATAACAGGCGGTGAAAACCCATGCCGAGTAAGTTGAAAGAAAGCCATCAATTTTTGTGTATGCCCTTAGAAAATCTCCATCCAATTTTTTGTTCCTCTTTGCTATATCTTCTGTTAGCACTCCAGATACCCAACCTCTTAGTATCCAATGATCAGTGTCATCGAAGCTTTCATCTCCAAAGTTATAGCGTTCGAGTGGAAGGTTCAACATATGCAGCATTTCATTAAAAAAAAGATAAGAGCGAGAATCTGGTTTCATTATTTCTTGGCCTTTTACTTTAAAGCTATTGTAGTCTTCTGCAATCACTTTTAACCGCTTTCTAAGATTGGAACATGTCTCTGGTCCAAATCCCGTTTTATAGACTATTTTTCCCCAATCAGTGAGGACAAGTATCTTTTCTTTCCTATTTACAGTTTCAAAAAAAATGAGTCTTTTCTCCACTATATTAAGAAGTCTTCTGACATTTATTTTTTGCTCATTGGTTTCAGGACCGAGAAATATAAGGTTGTCCATCAAGTCTGAATCAATGTTTGACAAAATTCCTTCCTCTAAACACGCTAACAAAGCTGACGAAATCGCCTCCAAATAAGCTAAGAATTTTTTAAACTCTCTTTTTATGTCGTCGCTAAGTGTCCCTTCCCAAGATTCTTCAGGAGTGGGTTTCCCCTCCTCCCAGATTTTCCATTCTGAGATCGCTTTCCATAGGATTTCACTAAATTCTACTGCCGATGTTATGATAGGTTCTATATCTTCATTTTTCATCAGCGCGTAATCGTTGACAAGTTCCTTTGGCGTTTGGTCCTCTTCTTTTCCAGACTCATTAATTGCTATTATTACCTGTCCTTCAGCATGAAAAAAAGGCCTGCCTGCTCTTCCAATTATGTTCAGAAATTGACTTTTCTCCATGTTTCTCGTTCTTGTGGCAAGTTTAGGAATATATGCGGTTTTGATAGGTAAATTAACTCCTTCAGCTAAGGTTGAAGTTGAAAGTATTATACCTATAGCTCGCTGCCTAATCCCTTTCTCCACTATTTTTCTTGCAACATAAGGCAATTCCCCCCAATGAACTGCAATGCCCTTTTCGAAGGCCTTCGCCAGCTTATTTTCCTTTCCTGCCAACCGTGAAAATCTGATACTCAACTCTTTGAGGGCTTGCTTATTAAATGTCTGACCGTTTGGGAGCGCATGCATATATTCTTCGGCAAGGTCTATTAATCTATTACCACCAAATTTATACGTTCTCCATGTCATGTTATAGTGCAATACTTGATCTTTTTCTTCTTCGAGAAAAGTTTTCACAATTTGCACTCCAGCTTGGTTGCTTGCATTTCGCCTCAAGCCTTTTGGCATATTGATATCTCTGTAAGTACCATCGTTGAATGAAACCGTAACTATAGGGCGCTCGTCAATTGAAACTGTTCCTATTCTGGCGGGCGTTGGCTTCCACTGTGTTGAGAATGGATCTGGTGAAAGTACCCATTTACTGAGCCAGCTGAAATCAGCATTTCTTACAATCGCACTCATAAAGAGAACTCGCGTTCCATATCTCTTATAATATCGCTTGATGGATAACTGTATCTTGATTCCCCGGTATGATGATCTAATTGCATGAAATTCATCAACAACTAAACCAGCAACAGTATAATCAAAGAATGAATTTCGCATCAAGATGTCAAATTTTTCTGGAGTCAAAACTATAACTTTATTGTTCTCCAGTGCTTTCTTTGTATCGAATGCCACATCACCTGTCAACTGACAAACAGAAATTGGCGACCCTTTCCATTCGTATGCACGACGGAGGTCCGAACTCTCTTCGAAGGCTAAAGAACGCGTAGGTACTACCAAAAGTACTTTTCCATTTGGGTTATCGATTAGCGATTTTAGGATGAAAAGCTCGGCAAGAAGGGTTTTACCACCTCCAGTAGGCATCGTAATTAATTCGTACGTATTGTTCAACGCATTATGTGTTATTATTGCTTCATATTGTGAAGGGAATAGAAAAGGCTTATTTTCTAGAATTCTATGATTAGCCCACTCCTTAAACAATGGCGGAAGGTTATTCTTCCATAGTATTTCACCAATATTCCAGATAGATAACAATTGTAAACTTTTGACTGTTCTCATCAACGACTCCAAGAACATTAAATATTCAAGATCCCCACAGTCTTTGCTTAACTGGATGGAATTTTCCATCAATGATGTGGGATCCTCGGCACTCTTTTCTCCATTAATTACTTGGTGTTCAATCGATATGAAGGTCTGGTAAACGAAGACTAAAGATAGTAAAATTATAACACTCAATCCGGAATGAGACTTTTCCTGGGTATTTTTAAGAATATTTCGTTTTACCTGGTCTATGTAATCTTTACTCAATCTCGAAGCTTCCTGGTATTTAGAAGTAAAAAATAGTTGAAGCAACATTACTATCGTATAGGTTGGTGAGGATTCAACCTTGTTGGGTAACTTTGCATCAGGTCTAGAAATAATTGCAGCCGCAATTCCATGTCTACCACATCGATAATATTCCATCGCAGCTAGATTTAGTAAATAAGTTCGGTTGATCTTAGTTGTCACCTGTTCGTTTGAATCGTATCTATTGGCTAATTCAACAGACTTTAAGATTGCAGATGCGCCTTCAGTACCAATTTCTGTCCATTCATCGGTTAATCCGGAGCTATTATTGAATTTCATATCTGATTCAATGAAAAGTTCCAATGCCCTCTGTATCAGATCCTTATGTAGTCTTTGGGCATTTGGCATACTGCCTAAGGCATAATTTTTCTGGAGTGATTCTATAAGGGCTCGTGTTCTTTCAAACATTTATGGTGCACCCGTATGCTCATCAACAAAGGTTTCAATAGCTAATAGCTCTTTAAATCTGGTTTCAAGCTCTGCTAATATCAGTAGCAATAAATAACAAGGTCTATTTGAAGAGCAGTCCCCAGGATGAGCTTGTGTTATTATTGACTGCCAAGGACTGCTTTTTTCCGCAACCACAGCGCCAAGTCTGTCAAAATAGTCTCTTCTAATATTCACAATGGACTGTGAGATTATATTATTCTCCCTTATGTGCTTAAGGAGCCTAGAAGTGATCCCAATGTAAGAATAATCGCCAGTTGAGAGGTTAAACTTCCCTTCAATGCGATTTAATGTCAGCTGATTCTTAAGGTCTTTCAACGTCTGGTATCTGTAGGAAGAATTTCTACGAGTCTTCACTTCAACGTAAATGATTGAAACGTTGGAAAGATCAGAAATGCTTCCTCCTACTAGGTCTACTCCTTGAGATATAGTAAATGGACTATCTTTCCAGCCTGCACGCGTCAGGATTATTCCTAATTTTTTCTCCAAATGGTAACTAACACAAGCCTCTCCAAAGGTCGAAATTATAGTTTTATCTAATTCATTCTTAGCTTTCTCCAATAATCGTGTCTTTTCATTGATATCTCTACTTAGGATTGAGATACCACTCTCTACAGCTTCTCTATCAAGCTTTCTACTGTTGACATAATATTCTCTAAACTCCTTGTACTCTTGATCGTCTATTTTGACCAATATATCCTCTAAACCAGACATAGGTTTGTTATCCTCCCATCTACTATTTGCAATTTAAACCCCCAAACGATGAATTTCATCATTAGGAAATCTTAGATTAGTTCACCTTTTATTCACTTTCATTTATCTCATTTATAGACTAACGAGGTAAAAATCTTTAGGCGCCTTATATAGTATTACTGTAAGCTATATCTTTTCCATTCTTTTTCTTATAAAGTAGTCAGCGTTAGTATTCCCTTAAAACATTAATCAAATCCCGACCGGTCCATTCCATATATTAAAAAATTTGTGAATAGTATCAAAATACCTCTTTCATACCTTATACTTGAATCACTAGCAGCTGTGACTTCAGTTTTTTGTTTGGAGAATTAATCCCTGACTGATGTAAATCTACCCGGGGCTGCAATCTATACCACACATAGGAAATAATGGCAAAGGCGATTTACTCGCGGCACTATTAGATGATCCTGAAATTCAATTAGAAGAAATCAGTTTTCTAAGCATGTCAATGAATTCACTTATATTATTGTCCAATATGGCAAAGAAAGCACCATCAGTATCCTCAACGACTTTTATAGATTTTCTAATCAGATTTCTCCCTTTTTCTGTCGGGGATATTAGATGAGACCTAGTGTCACCTGGGTTTTTTAACCGCAGAACCAGGTCCTTTTCTTCAAGAGAACGCAAAACTTGTGATGTCATCATAACATCAGCATGCGCAAACCTTGCAATCATTACCTGCGTGGTTTCCACCCCATGGTCATTCAACCATAAAGTGGAGACCAAGAGTACAAACTGTACATGGGTCAGTCCCGATTCTCTTAAGGCTGCTCTCATTTTTCTTTGCCAGAGATTCATAGTCTGCCAGAGTAGAAAACCCGGGCTTTCGTCAGGTTTCTCAAATTTTGTAGGGATCTTATTTGGTGATGGCATAAGCCTGAACCTCACCGTAATTTGCATATTTTTTCAATGAAAACAGCCGTTCTTGCAACATTCTCCATTGTTTTAGGCACTCCAGAAGATATACCATTTCCTATCTCCTTTTCCATCTCCTCTTTATCAGGACAGTTAACTATTATATGGTTGGTTAGCTGAGTCTTTCCATCTGGCAAACTTGAAAAAGTATGAATAAACTCTATCTTTGCTCCCAAATTATCAATTACAGTTTCATCAGAGAAACCCTTATCTGGGTTGGCAAGAGTAATCTTATAGCTTAATAATTCCTGTCCTTCTGACTTGATTTTCCCATTAACTCCTTCTTTGAATTCTCCTTCAAGGGATACACTTTCAATTCCATGATCCCATATTGTCCAGGATTCTACTCTGCTATAAAGCTCCCATATTATCTGTTTCTTTGCGCTGGTTACGATACTGTGTTCAAATTCCCAGGTCATTATACCACAATAACCATATGATATGCGCATATATAATAAGTACGCTTATGTTTTGAGACCCTATTTGATTCAAGAAAACTATACGAGTAAATCTTTCATATGACTCAAACTGGGCCATTCTGACCGTGATTTACTTTCGTAATAAAAACGCGACCTAGGAAATGAAGTTGGTCACTTGTAGACGTTCTTTCTATGGCCCAGTGATCTGACGACTATCACTCTTCTATTCTCATCTATGTCCACGATCACTCTGTAATCCCCAACTCGTAACTTGTACTCAACCCTCCCTACTAACCTCACAAAGAACCTGTGTGGATCGCTTCTTGTGCTTTCTATTTTCCGGATAATCCTTTTGGCTACAGGAACGTCTAGGCTCCTAAGCTGGAAAAGAGATTCGTATGAATATTCAACCTCAAAGTCTGTCACTGGATTCCCAACTGCTTCTTGACTTCTTCCGTGGTGTGGGTCCTTTTCTCTTTAACATCTAAGAGCCCTCTAAGTAGAGAAGCCCTGAAATCCTCAGTGTAAACTCCCTCCTCGTCGCCCTCAGGGATTAGTGACATGAGTGCATTCAGCAGCTCATCGTATGTCATTCTTTTGTGTGCTCTTAGTTCATTCAATTTCTCTCTAGTAGATCGGCTAATTTGTATAGTTGTGTAATCCATGTATATCAATTGTATAACGAATGTATAACCACAATATAATTATTGTCTTTCAGCCCATTTAGACATCGGTGTCGAGTAATGTTTAATCATTGTGAGATAATGGAGATTTCCCTATTTTTCAATTATAGCAAAAGTATCGCTCAATGTTTTAATCAAATCCCGACCGGTCCATTAGACATAAATTATCAATACACATTGGCACCCCAAATAAGAACAAATTTCTGGATGAAATGTCCTACCTGTCTGTCCTTTTACCCAGATATACCAGCTTAGTTTTCGAAGGCTTAGTCTGATCCGGTTCAGGAATATTGCACTTGCATTCCCACTTACAATCCAAAGTAATTACATGTCCAGAGGGCCAGTGTGGGAAACCTAAGAGTTTACTTCTTGAGATGTGATGCAACCATTTGGAATTGAAATTAACCACCGAATGTCCACAATTCTTACAGACATTAAATTCCAAACGATTCATATTCAAAAACCATCCCCTGTTTCATTATTATGCGAGTTCATTTCTAATACATAATTTGTGGCGGTAACTATGTTCTTTACTCAATCCAACTCCTCAATCAGATCCACTATTCCATCCCATCATTTTTCTGACCTTTCATTACTTCTAGACTCACATATCTATATCTTTGTTTTTGCGAATCCTTGTAATTTTATAATACATAATAATATATGAAATTATCGCCTGAAACTTAGTTTTCGCTTAATTACGCAGAATCTATACATTTGTTGATTGAAGGTCATATTCGCTTAAAACATTAATTAAGTCCCGACCGGTCTATAATTATTCGAACATCATTCTAATCTTAAGGGTTAACAACAATACTAACTCCATCAGACTAATTGCTTTTTCATAATGATAGAAATGAGACATTTAATGAATTTTGCAATAGTTTTTGACAGACAAAATTGTTGTATATTCACTATAGATAGTCTATAAATAGCTATAAGTGATATATAATGAAAAAACAAGATTTCACAACGATACAACTAAGAAAAGATTTAGTATCAAAACTAAAAAAAATCAAGAGGTACCCGAGAGAAACGTATGAGGAAACCATAGAAAGGATGATTGAGAACGAGACAAAAAATGCTACTATGGATCAATACGACAAGTTTCTACACGAAGCACAGAAACATAAAATGAAAGAGCTCTGGGACAACAAAGAAGATGAGGCGTGGGATGAAATTTAATCCAGGGGATGTTGTAATAGCTAAAGCTCAATTCACCGACACTTTTGAAATTAAAACCAGACCTGCAGTGGTACTGTTTGAAGAACTTGGAAATGTCATAATAGCAGGAATAACAAGTAACAAAAATATGGATGGAATCCCATTCCTAAAATCAGAAGGAGCAGTAAAAGATAGTGTAATCAGGTTGAATTACATCTTTACTGTTTCAGAAAATACGATCTCCAAGATTATCACAAGACTGAGTTCTGAGAAACAAAGAGAAATTTATAGCGTGATACTAAAAAAATTAAGGAATTTAAACTAATAAAAGCAATACCTGAATTAAACATTAATCAAATTCCAACCTGTCCATTGTTTTTATCCTTAATTTCAATCTCATAGATTTATTCAAGATACCTACGTTTTTTATAGTCTCCTCAGCACTAAAATAGAAGGAATATTTAGGTTGTTGTTTTCTCAGTATTAATGGCCTTTAAATAGCTCGTCCATTATGTGCTTCTCTGCTCTTCTAATGCTCGTAACAAATGTTGAGTTTACAATTCCGAGTTTTTTTGCTACCTGATCAGAATTTATCTTTCGTGGAATATCGTAATAGCCGGAATAGTAAGATTCCTTAAGGACCATGAGTTGCCTACCCGTAAGGCTATCCAGTGGTGAACCTATTGGCAGTTTTCCCTTTGTCACAGATAAGACTCTTAAATCAAACCCCTCACTCTTTCTGGCCTCAATGAATTTTGATATATCTTCTAAATTGGTTAGGAAAGTAAGGAGGTATTTACCGTTGATGATGTCAATCGATAAAGGAAAAATTTCGAGTTTAGTATTGGTCTTATCTGTTTCGGTGGAATTCATGGGTGGATTGCCTTTTACAAATATTGTATAAATTTCATTTAAAGAATTGAAATCAAGAATCTGAACGTTAATCCATGGGAAATTCAGGAACGGAAGATCCTCGACACCATGACTCTCCTCCAAAAATTTCACCTGTATAATAATCGAAAACTCATCAGCCGTTTGCCTGAGAAAATAAATTACCCTGAAAAATTCAACATTTTGCATCATTGAAGCAATCTCTATTGCACCATTTGGTTCTGCGTTCAGGGTCTTGCTACTTTTTTCAATTTCGATGACCACCTTTTGCATAATTTCATTAAAGCAAGTGCTTTAATAATCTTTCTCATAGAATATAGAGTATACTCGACGATTTCCTTATGGCTCCAGTTAATATATGATGACGATACATATGATTCAAGAGAAATGGGTTGCCCTTTCAAACACCACTATGGGTGTGCTTATGGCAGCAATAAACTCAAGTATTCTTCTCATTGCACTTCCGTCCATATTCAAAGGAATAGATCTCAATCCACTATCGCAGGGAGCTTTTGCCTATCTACTATGGATTCTGATGGGTTACATGATAGTTACCGCTGTGATTCTTGTTACAATTGGAAGACTCTCGGACATGTATGGCAGAGTAAAACTTTTCAATTTAGGATTTGCAATATTCACTGTCGGTTCAATACTGCTTTTCCTCACACCCAGTAAGGGAGACCTCGGAGCATTGGAGCTGATTGTATTCAGGATATTTCAGGCTGTAGGAGGAGCATTCCTGATGGCAAATTCGAACGCAATAATAACAGACAACTTTTCCAAGAAGGAAAGAGGGTTTGCACTGGGCATAAATCAAATTGCAGCTACCGCAGGAATGAGCCTTGGTATCGTACTCGGAGGTGTTCTTTCTGTGATAAACTGGAGGTACGTATTTCTTATTAGTGTGCCTGTGGGAATCCTTGGAACAGTATGGTCATACTTAAAATTGAAGGAGACTTCTCCTGGAAGAGTACAGAAGCTTGATGTGACTGGAAATTTGACATTTGGCATCGGGCTTGTAATACTCCTTCTAGGTGTAACCTACGGACTTGTTCCATACAAAACTAGTTCAATGGGATGGGGAAATCCATGGGTTGTAGCTGCATTAGTTATTGGAACTGGTATGCTCATAGCCTTTCCATTTATTGAAAGAAAGGTGAAACAGCCTATGTTCAGGTTAGGCCTGTTCAAGATACGTGGATTTGCACTTGGCAGTTTTGCTTCTATGATCACAGGGATGGGCATGATGGGAATGATGTTTATGATCATTCTTCTATTGCAGGGGATATGGCTTCCTCTGCATGGTTATTCGTATAGCAGCGTTCCTTTCTGGGCGGGAATATTCATGTTGCCAATGACAGTTGGAATGGCAATATTTGGCCCTGTGGGGGGCAGGCTATCTGATAAGCACGGTTCAAGGGGCATAGCAACTATTGGGCTGCTAATGGCAGCATCTGCCATATTCTTGCTCACCACCATAAGTGCGAATTTTCTGTACGCAGAAATGGCAGCTTTGCTATTTGTTTTCGGTGCAGGTTACGGTATGTTCAACGCACCAAATGCATCAGCATTAATGTCTTCTGTTCCGCCTGAAGATAGGGGAGTAGCTTCAGGGATGTTTTCAACTTTGAGAAACGTAGGATCAACCGCAAGCATGGGAATTTTTTTCACGATACTTATAGTGGCAATGACGGCTGTCCTCCCGCACACACTATTTACCGGACTCACAACTGCTGGTGTAAATTCATCAGTTGCAAAATCACTTTCATCACTTCCGCCCACGGATGCCATTTTCAGTGCATTGCTTGGCATTAATCCAATAGATGAAATTGTAACGCTGCTTCATATTTCGTCGCAAATTTCTCCATCTGCTCTTTCTGTAATCTCCGCGACAAAATGGTTTCCAGGTATCTTTGCCCCAGCCTTCATGTCTTCTCTTAGAAAGGTATTCTATGTAGCTTTGACAATAACTCTCATAGGTGCCCTGATATCATACCTGAGAGAACCTTTTAGGAAGAAAAATAGTATTGAGGATAAGAATGAAAAATGAGTGTGGGTGTTGGACACAAATTCTTACAATCAGCATAGACTTGTGAAATAATATGCACACACCTGAGTTAAGGATTAATCAATTCCCTAGCACTTCACTCTAACTTTACTTGAACATCTTGAGACCGTTCTCAATAAAAATTTCAAAATGCTTATCCAGGGTATAAAGTGAGCAGCCGTTATTAATTGCTATTGACGCAATAATAGCGACCATTCTTGAAACTGCCTTTCCTTTCTGTCACTAGTTCTAAAAAGGCAGGCAGTTCAACTGGGCATTAATAGCAGCATTCGCCTATACAATTCCATTCTACATAATATTCTCCTACTGGGTCATTTATGGAAGTGTTCTCGGTCTTACTGCAACCACAATGTTCTACCTCCTGGCAATAATGTTCGTTGGTGATGTTGTGACAAGGTTCATAATCAGGCTAAAGTCTCCAATAAAGAACAGGAGACCTTACATGGTATTTGCAGTCAGTATAATTACTGGCATATGCAGTTATGGAATAGCATGGACTCTTTGAATCCAGATAGCAAACACAACATTCAAACCAGAGGAAATCGGGACATCCACTTCATTCTTCAGTTCTTCAATGATGATAATGTCAGCCTTGATGAGATGGGAAGGAGGGAGGTGCTGCAATAACAATATGGGCCAGATATACTGATTTTTAACAATAGAAAAATTTGTCAAGCTTTGGTCTTATTAAAGGCAATGGGTATTGTTGGCATAACTGGGACAATTCACACTGGAAATTTAAAATCAACTCTTGTATAATAAAATGAAATTAGTGGGACTATCTAACGGATAAGTAGATATATTGAACTCAACTATATTATATAATAGAAAGTGGGATAATGAGGCCAGTTTCAAACAGAATTATGGTTCCAGTACTGGTTCTGGCTATGATTGCAGGTGCAATTAACATTTATGAAGGCTTGGGGCTGGGAACAGGTCAACTTCTTCTGAATCTATCCATTTTATCTCTGACCACTGTAGCTTGTCTTGCAGCTATTATTGCAAGAATTAACTGGGAGAAAAATGAGGATTACCAAAAAAACGCTAGTAGAAACAGCAGCTGAAATTTCCAGTTTCATAAGAGGAGTAGTAATTAAAATCAACGATTAGCAAATATGAGTGGATATTATTTCACTCTATCGATGTAGTTTCCCTGTTCACATCTATACAAATATCTCATTATTTCGCATAAAATAAGCACTTTCATTCTGCTCTTTCCTTGATACTTGCAGTTGTTTTCGCCCTTGTTTCCTTTAGTATTTCTGAGTTGTTCATTCTGGATAAAAGTTATCCATGGTTTTTCATGACTAAAATGATGAATTTTGTATATATTATAATTGCACTAAGCACGGCCAGGGGCATTATGGATTGAAGTTATTCAATTCACGAAATCTCAAAAAGTGCAGGAACGAGAATGTAAAATATATTTATGTAAGTTTACAAACATGAAACAAGCATAAGCTTAAGAAGACCAAGGAAAGACTGAGAAAAAAAGCAATCTATCTACATTAATTAGAGAATTCAATTTTTAGGAGAATTCATGATATTGCAAAAGCTACTCTACTAAACTCTCTCCTAAAACTATCCCGGTAGAAGCATCGTTAATAGTATCCATAATTCAGGATTCTATGAAGCACATAGAAAAATCTAGAACATTCTACATAAAAATATTCAGTTAAACCCGGAGCCAATTATGCAGGTTCGTTCATTTCTATCTGTTAGACTCTTATCAGTGATAATTATTGAATGTATTACTATCTACAGATAGCTATCAGTGATAAATTAATAAAGTATCAGTGAATACAGTTATATAAATGATTAAAGATCCAGAGCCAGTTTACCATTTTATACGAGAAAAATTAGGAATATCACGAGAGGCAAAAATCTCAAGGCCATATTCAATAAAAGTCGGAGAAAGGGAAATGATGGTAGATCTGGCGATTGAATCGGAAGACACTATTACGCTGATTGAAATCAGGTCAAGAATAAATGAAGACACAATTTACAGGATATATGTTCTGTCACATTTAATAGATGAGAAGTCGACAGGCAAAGAGAAAATAAGGTTAGTTTGTGCTGGAAAATCATTGAAATTCAGCACAGATGAACTTGCGACAAGACTTGGTATAGAAATCATCCTCTTTCCTTCGAAACTGTATCCATTCTTGTCACAGTTGATAACAGAACCAAAGTCGAATTCTCCCTCAGAACACCGGAGGGCAAGCCCGTCAAGACTGGCCTCTGAAAAAGCGTGGAAAACAGTCTGTTCCTTAATCACCAGTAACTCTTATAGCATACTTGAGGTTTCCAGGAAGAGCGGTGTTTCATATGGCTGGACAAATACCATAATTCATAAGCTTGAGGACTCAGGAATAGTTGCTGCAGATTACAGCCTGAGAATCAAGGATATAGATAAGCTTTTTAATTTAGTTTCATGGGAAAGGCCTCTTGAAAGCCTTCTGGTAGAAACAATTAATACAAGCTTCAACAGCGCAACCGAGTGTATAAACGAAGTATCGCTTAATTTAAACAAGCTTGGAATAGATTATGCATTTACATCACATTCATCCGCCGTTTCATATGGATCATCCATAGTTAGGGAAGATACGGCTTATATTTACCTCCCAAACCCGTCAGATAGAGAAGTTCTCAGGCTATTTACTGAGAAGAATATGGGTGGTTGCAGATTGAATATATATGTACCTGATAGAAACATCATGAGCTCTTCAACAAAAATTAATGGAATCAGGATAGTGGATATCTGCCAGAATATACTTGACTTAGCAGGGCTGGGCATGGATGGGCGTATTGCAGCAAAGGATCTGGTGAGAAAATTTGGAAAGTAAAGGAAATAGATCAACAAATCTCGCTCTGGACTCAATTGAGGAGCTAAGATACATCTTCAAGTGGAGCCTGGGAAATATCAAATATAAACAGGGTGACCTTGTCTTGGTTGGGGGATGGGCAGTTCACTCCTATATCCCATGGAAATACTCACTTGATATGGATTTCATAGCCACAAGCCGCTTCAAAACTGCACTTCAGAGTCACCTTCATCAGCAAAGAAACTATAGCAAGGAAAAGGTTCCTGAAGGGAACACCATATTTTTGAAAAGATCGAATTCTGGCGATATATACATTGACTTTCTACCAAAGAGGGATAGATTTCATGGGAAGAATGAAATGTTGGATTTAACCAGGCTTAACTTCAAGATAGAAGCCAGATCTGTATCATATTTATCTAAAAGAGAAATCAGCGTTATTGTGCCAGAGGTATCTATGCTTATGATATTGAAGCTCAAGGCGGCGTGGGACAGAAATCATGATTTGCAGTCGGATAATTATCCCGACAAGGATCGTCTATTGGAGAAGCTGGAAAAGGATTGCGGAGACATTATTTCGCTGATTAAATGCAATGCATTCTCTAACCCCAACCTGGAGCTTATATCATACACGTTTTCAAAATTTGGCTTCCTTAGAAAGTTCATGGAAGAGGGAATAATAGAGAAGTTTTCTTCCAGCAATGAAATGCAAGAGAAAGAAGGTGCAGATCTAATAAGAAAATTATTGTCACTTGTCTAGATATTTTCAATCCCTGCAATTCCAGGCCTGTTCTTTACAAATATTTATGGCGGGATAAGCCTGGTCACTGTGATATCATGATGATTAGGGCAGTCATCGCTATTTCCATTGGACCACTCAAAGAATTACCCGAAGATGCCCTGATTCCATGTTAATTCCTGATGAATGGTCACAAAAACAGAATTGCAGGTAAACAATTTTGAGGGAAAGGATCACCTTGTGGCTGCAATCACCATAGTTTTAGGATGACCCAAATACAATAGGAACATGGGTCACATGCAACAGGACATAGATTTACAAAAGCTGGTCACTGGAAGAAAGTTCAGCTCCACGATACCAGCCCTTCCTGATGTTAATGGAAAGAATGGGCCTGAATGAGTTCCTCTCTATCTCCAGGCCAAGCAACGCGCAGTTATAGAACGGATCTGGTCTTGGATCAATATTCAATTTCTGGTAAACAAATGAATAAATTACACCACCATGGGTCACAATGAGTATATTTTCGCAGTCTCCAGTTTCACCTATTATCTGGTCAATGCAGCTTCTGACTCTTATGTTGAATGAGACACTTTTTTCAATACGTGGGATCGAGTCCATCCTTCCAGTTATGGGAGATTGTTCCATCCACACTCCGTATTCATCCATGACGTCTTTTTCAGTCAAACCCTCGATGCCTTCGAAATTTCGTTCCATAAGGCATTGCCTTACTGTAAAGCCATGGTTCGGGAGATTTTTGAGGACAATATTTGCAGTGTCCATGCATCTCTGGAATGGACTGCAGTAGACCTTATCAGGATTGATGCTGGTTATGATATCTGCTATGCCCTGGGCCTGTGCCATTCCAGTTTCGTTGATATGAGTCTTCTCCGGGCAGTACCACAATCCATTCTTGTTGCAATCTGTCTGTCCATGTCTTAAAAAGTATATCCTTCTCTTATAGTTCTGGCTCATTTTTATCCAATACCTTCATATCATGAAAAATTCCTATAATACTATGTCGTGAAGTGGAAGAATTATATCTTCTTCATTGCCGGATTTCAGGATGGAGAGGGTCCCATCTGTAAGGTGCACAGGAACGAGCTTACCTGCCCTGCTCTCCCTGAAGCCTTTCAGTGCAGACGAGTATGTGGAATGTTTCCAGAATTCTGCTATCTTGCTTTCACTATCTGTATATGTCATTTCATGGAAAAGCAGATCTGCTCCTTCACCCGCTTTGGATATATTTTCAGTGTACGCAGTATCCCCTGTGTATGCGATTACATGCTTCTGATACTCAATTCTGTAAATGTTGTCGGGAATTATGTGGTTTCCCTGAAAAGCCTCCACATGATCATCTTTCTTGCTCTCAACAAACCTTGACCTGATCTCGTGTACATCCCCATTATGACTGATCTCCACATAATTTGCTGTTACCCTGAACAGGTCATTGTCCGGCTTGTTATAGATCTGGAGGATCCTTTCAATGTTCTTCCTTATTCCTGGCGGGCCCATGATCGTAAGTTCATCGCTTATGTTTCTAGAACCGCGATACCAGAGAATCTCAGCGAGGCCACCAAAATGGTCAAGATGCATGTGACTTATCAGGATCATGTCTAAATTATCAGGATTGATCCCTGATTCCAGTAATGACTCTATTGTATGTGGCCCGCAATCCAGCAGAATATGCCTGTCTACAAGTAGAGACACGTTCCTTTTTCCAGCTTCCAAATGTGAGGACCAGTTTCCTAAAAATTTTATTTCCATATGATCACGTACCTTCTTAATTTTCCAGGTTACTCTTAATGATCACTGGAGATTAATTAACAATTTTCACCATATATCCATTATGTTTACTGTCTCATATATAGGGTAAATAACAAAATGGAAAATAGGATTCTCGTCATATAAAACTTCGTTTGTTAATTATTGATTGCGAAAACCAAACTTTGAGGAAAATATGCCCATTCTCCCTATATGAGGGGGGTATTCTACGAAATTTCAACTGTATTACTGCAGTCTCATATCTGATTCCAAAGAGAAGCCATCGAAAAGTCCTGTTATCTCCAGGATTTTTAGAGGATTCTTCCTTCATCATCATTTGAGTGGCAATTAAAATAGTGTATTCGCAATATCATCTATTCTATTGTTCTTATGGTAATGCAAGTAAGGTTATATTGTGGCATATTTTTTATTTGGATTTTTTCTAAATAATCCCATGTTATGGGCACTCATGGAATATAATGTTCTCGATAACGCAAAGGTTGGTTCCATGCATAGAAAGATCACAGCTCTTTCTGTGGGCGGAACATTCCTGGATGGCTATGACATTGCCATAATATCAGTTGCGCTACTGGTCATGGGGAAGGCAACTTTTGGGCTCAACAGTAGTTTTGGCGTGGCAATGATTGCCGCATCCACTACCATTGGAATGCTTGTGGGGGCAATTCTTTTTGGATACATAACAGATCTCTATGGAAGAAGGACGATGTACATGTATGACATGGCACTGTTTATTGTCATGACGATCGCAACTGCATTTTCATGGAATTTTGACTCACTCTTCATCATGAGATTCATACTGGGACTTGGACTCGGTGCTGATTATGCCATTGGTACAACCATAATAAGTGAGTTTTCACCTGTCAGGGCAAGGGGAAAGCTGCTTTTACTGAATAACCTCGCATGGTATGTAGGCGCTGTACTGGCAGCTGTTACAGGCTATTTCCTTTTAACACTCGGAGCACAGTCATGGAGATACATGTTCCTGCTTGGTGTAATACCTGCTGCAATAATCCTTGTGCTAAGAAGAGATGTACCGGAATCACCCAGATGGCTCAATAACAAGGGAAGAATGAAGGAGGCATCAGCTGTGGAAATTGAGCTGACCGGAAGTACAGACAACCTGGCTGAAATTAAGAGGGATAATAAAAATCCATTGCGCGATCTCCTGAGCAGGAAGTACATCAGAAGCCTGCTGTTTATTGGAATATTCTGGTTCGTATTTGATGCTTCATTCTACGGTATAAGCATATTCAGCCCCACGATCCTGGAACTCCTGGGGTTGAAGGCAAGGGAAGCTGTCCTGGGTTCAGCGGTGTTTGACTTCTTTGCGATTACTGGTGTCATCATAGCAATTCTTCTTATAGACAGGATTGGCAGGAAGGGAATAACAATAATCGGTTTTTCAGGTATGGTTGTATCACTGGCTGCACTTGGTCTTGTTACATTACACATACCAGACAAGGCAGCATTCGTCACCGCCGGTGCCTTGATATTTGCCCTTTTCCTAATATTCTACATTACGGAGGCGATAGGTCCAGGATCTACGGACTTCGTATATCCGGTTGAGCTGTTTCCAACTGAAGACAGGGCAACTGCGCAGGGATTCGGGACATCTGTGAGCAGGATTGGTGCAATACTTGGAATCACAACATTTCCATTTATTGTGTCAGATTATGGATTCAGCACAAGCCTCTTCTTCTTCACTACCCTGTCTTTAATAGGACTGCTGGCAACAATCTTCCTTGGAATTGAGACAAAAGGCAAGTCCCTGGAGGAGATCAACAGGGAGGAAGAACATCCTGAAATACTGGTAATGGCTGAACCGGAGTAAACACTCTATTTTTCTGTTTTATTCTTTAGAGGATCCTTATTTTTTATTATATTTTGCAGATTAATGGTGTAACTTCATGATTCTTATTGAAAAATAGTGAGTGATAAATTTATGATCTCATATTCATATGAACAACAATGCCAAAACAATCCATATGACAAACATTACTATCCAGGAAATAAATCTCACAATCATCAATCTTTTAAGATTTTTTTCATGATCTACGCCATGTTTTGGATAGGTTTCCTTGTAGTATAATATTTCATCAAGAATCCAGAGTGAAGCGCCAATTAAGATTGTGAAAATGGCAAAATCAATGACCCTATCTGCAATATAATATGGTTCATAAAGGCTGGATAAAGGATACTGGAGATAGAAATAAAAGCCAATAATAAGGATGGCTCCTCCCAGGTACAGTAAAAACTTGTACCAATGGTTAAGACTTGAATTATTTAGGATTCCTGCTTCATGTGTTTGTTTTTCCTTATCTGGTTCAAGCGTCATTTCTGGTTCATGTTTTTTCAGCTTAAAAGATTTTGGTGCAGCTTTCCATCAATTGCATGACATATTATCATGAACGAAAGTGACTGAAACCGTGTCAGGAAGAATCTCTGAAGTTATTTGGCCAGGAATGCTTGTGAATCTGTGCTGGTGGAGGTACTTGATGCCTTACAGATTTCAAGTGCCATTGAAGCTGGATGTAACGAATTTTACACCGGAAATGAAAGGCTTCATAAATTAGCACTCTCCACCGGCTTAAATTCTATCTATCTGGGATGATCATTAGAGCCTGAAAATAAACAATCTTACGTTAATTACAGTTTACTTAAAAGTATTCGTTTAAGACTTTGATCAAACCCTGGCCAGCGTATTCTCCCTACTATAACTCAGTGTCCAGGTTGATCATAATCTTAATCATGAACTTCGATCATGATATTATGTATATATTATCAAAAGCCTGTGCCAGAAAGGCTGGTATTTTATATGCATCAATAAATAGACTTCTCCCAATAGTAGTTTTATAATCTGTTATATACATAGTACAGATAGCAAATCATGACAAAATCAGAAGTCACAACAATTCAACTGGATAGATCGGTTGTAGATCTACTTAAAAGCCTTAAAAGATACGGACGGGAGACCTATAGTGAAACAATTCTTAACCTCATAAAAAACCTTGACGAAACGAGAGTGCCGGGAACAATAGCACAAAAGGTGGAGAAAGAGAGGATTAACAAGACATGGGAAGAACGCGATTATTCCCGATGGGAATGGGAAGGAGGGAGGTGCTGCAATAACAATATGGGTCAAATATATTGATTTTTAACAATCTAAAATCCGTCCTACTCCTGTATTATGGGAGGAAATGGGAAACGTTGACTTAGTTGGAGTAGTAAATAGCATCAGAAAAACAGTTTAACAGAAAATATATGAAGTAAATACATGTATTATTGATTAATGTAAATGTTTATAACATGTAAATGTATATTGAATACATGGCAAAAACAGTTACTGTAAACCTTGACGAATCAATAGAAAAAAGGTTCAGGGAGAAGGCAAGGTTGAAGTTCGGCAACAGGAAGGGATCGTTGGCTATGGCATTGAACGAGGCCCTGGAAAACTGGCTTAAGCAGGATAGTCAGGATGCGCTCAGTGAAAATCTCAACCTGCTTGAAAATGGAATAATGATGAAGAAGTGGGATTTCAAAAGGGAAGACCTTTATGAAAGATGATCCTTTTTACGACACAAATATTTTGTTCTATGCATATGATCTCAATGAACCAGTTAAGAGGAAAATTTGCAAAAAAATAGTAGAGGATGTTTTTTTAGGGAAGAAGAAGGGGATCATATCCAATCAGGTCCTGGTGGAATTGTATAATGCAATGACACGCAAGCTTGATGTTAGTGAGCATTCGGCCATGGTCATAGTTGAGTCTTTTGCAGATTCTGAAAACTGGATAAAAATAACTTATAATGAGATCACAGTGAAAAACGCCCTGAAGAGTTCCCTTGCTTTCAGGTCTCCTTTTTTAGATACCTTGATGTCAGAAACCATGAAAGAACATGGAATAAACCAGATAATAACTGAAAATGAGAAGGACTTCCATAAAATACCTGGCCTGAAAATTATCAACCCATTCATTTCAAATATTTGAGGAATCTTAGTCTCACGCATAATTCTGTATATCATATACAAGCTCAAGAAAGCGTTTTAATTTTAAATTCTTTGGAAACATTTAACTTTTCATGATGTTTAAGCATAGCGTCTCAAATGTTGTGTAATCATGAAGGATACATCCCCTGGAACATTTATCCCTGTTTCTGTGGTCAGATATATTATCTTCATTATCTGTAATAAGAAGAAATGATTTGATCTGGTAACCATATTCGGAAACACGATTCTGCTATATTATAAGATTCTATGTCGCAGGAAATATCCGTATAACGAATGTATTGATAAACTGTCTTCGAAAGGATTATTGTATCACATCAGTATAACAATATTGTTATAGGAGTGTGACAACGAAAAAACTATCACTATTTAAAATTCGAGACATGGCCTTAAATTCAGGTGTTAGTGTTTACAATAGCCAGGAGTTTTCAAATCTTATAAACAAGAATAGAAATATATCACTTGTCTATATTAACAGGCTTGTTAAAAACGGTCTTGCAACCAGGCTCATAAATGGCCGGATATCAATTATTGAGGATGATTTCATCATAGCATCACAGCTGGTTTCCCCTTCATACACATCATTGAATTCTGCATTACTGTTCCACAATATATCCTATCAGGTTCCAGAAAACGTCGAATGTGTGAGTACCCAAAATTCAATCAACTATTACGATCTGGGAAAATTGATAATCCCATTTCGCTGAAATTTGACTTTCCTGAATATAATTTACCTGTAAGAGTTCTATCCTGCATGTCACTGGAAGAGGTTGCATCCGAAAAGGTAAAGGCAATATATACGGGGAAAAAACCAAGGGATATTTATGACCTGTTCTTCCTTATTAAGGTGAAAGGAATAAAATTCAACAGGGAAATGGTGAACAGGAAACTTGGTTTCTATAATATATCATTCAGCAGGGAAGAATTTGCTGGTGAAGTTAGGATGCAGGAAGGGTACATGAACAAAGAGCTGAAAAATATAGTCATGGATGAACTGCCTGATATGAAGGAGATAATGGAAGTCATGGAATCCTGGGCGGATCAGTGAGAGTGCACCATGGCTTTACAGGAATTCCAGGTTCAACTGCATATTTTTCATTTCCCGTAAAGCTGATGTTCTATATCTGCAAGATCCATCAATATAACATCCTTGTTCAGTTCCGATTTAACTTCACGGAATCCACTTTTTGAAAAAACTGCGTACCTGTATTTTTTTCCCGGAAATTGCTCTTTCAATGTTTCTGATTTTCTTATCAGGGCATCAACAACTCCCATTGAAACAGGACTTCCTGTCCACTTGCATTCAGCTAAGAGCAATTCTTCACGGGTTGTAGAGTACGCAACAATATCTATCTCCTCCATATCCTTGCCTTTCTTACCATGCACACTCCTGCCCCACCACCTGGAAACAGTATCGAATGGCCCTCCCAATATACCATCACTTATGAGTTCCTTCATCAGGTTCTCAAACTGCTCACCGGCAAAAGTAGAAAAATCATCCTTTATATTTTTAAGAACCTCTTTGCTGTGAGAACTTTCAATCTCGCTCTTATGGGGCAATACGTACCTGAACCAGAACTTCAGGTATGAGTCAGATATCCAGTATAACTTTCTCTTGAACTTCTCGGAAGCACCGAAGGGCCTCTCTGAAATAATCAACTCCAGTGATAACAGAACGTCAAGATATTTGGAAACCATGCTCTTGTCCAGGCCTGAAAAATCGCAAATTTCTCCCAGTGTATGATTTCCCTGTGATATGGATCTGAGAATCAGCATGTAATTCCTGGGTTCCCTGAATTCAGTTCTAAGCAGAAACTCAGCTTCTTCATAGAGTGATTCACCCCTTGAAAGCATGTTTCCTGACACATTTTCCCAGAAATTCTTACGGGGTTCAAGTTTCTGCAGATAGTCTGGTATACCACCAAAGACAAAATATGTATTGCATAAATCTTCAAAGCCATAACTTACAAATTCAGATATATACCTGAATTTCAGTGGATGTATCTTCAACTGAGCACTTCTTCTGCCGTAGAGTGGACTCCTATAGGATAATACTTCATTTTCCATCATGCTAATGGATGAGCCTGAAAGGATCAACATTACATTCATCTGCTTCAGTATGGTGTCATATAATTTCTGGAAAACCGATGGGATTGCCCTGTTGGCCTCCATAAGGTATGGGAATTCATCTATGGCAATTATGATCTTTGAATCTCTTGCTCTTGACTGAAACGAACTACTTGATGCCAGAACAGTAAAAAGCGAGAGCCAGTCATTAAAGCTTGCCCTGAGAATGCTGTCATCTCCAAGAAACTTTGAAATTATTGCCTTGAAGCTATTTATGTTTTCCCGATCCCCTTCAGTTGTGGCAAGAAAGTAAACGCCACGATTGCCTGTGAATCTGCTGATCAATTCTGTTTTCCCAACCCTCCTTCTACCGTATATTATGCACAGTGATGCACCATATTTGTTTAGCTCATTTTCCAGGATTTTCATTTCTTCAATCCTGTCTATAAAGTTATGTTGAGACATAAGTATTATACTATATTATCAACAAATATTTGAGGATTTCCAAAACAATCCTACCCTTAGCAAGACATCTTTCACAATACATGTGAAATTATTTCAGCGAGTTTCAACCGCACAGAAACACTTTTAAATATGTCATTCCATCCTTATTTTCATCTGAGGTCTAGCAGTATTAGCCTTTCTGTCAGGAAATCCAGTGCTAACTCTCTGCGCAGTCATCACCATGAGATGGATAATTAGAATATTCTCTTCATGAATGCAATCTTTTGAGGAATCACCAGGCGCTTCAATCTACCTGTAAAGTCCATACCAGCCAGTATTGTAAAGAATCGTGAATAATGAGCACGATGTAATGAAAAAGGTTTCAGTTTTTGAATTTGGAAAAACTCTATGGGAAAAAAACCACTACCTTGGAACTGGTGAAGCCTTTGATATGAATCAATAATTAAGACTTATGAATTCAAGATGTCTTTCTTGCAAAATTATCAGCAGGATCTGCTTTTCCTTTGCTTACCATCGCGGTAACTATAAACCCAGCAAAAAGTATGATTGTAACAGTAAATTCAACATTCCCGTTGAATGAGTCAGGGAGAAAGAAATTCATGATAAGTCCAAAGATCAAGGTAAACCCACCAAGGGCATAAGATAAAACAGAAATATACTCTAAATAATTCATGTTCACTAATTTTTAATTTATATATAAATATTAGTAGTTAACTATAATTCTATTTCAGCTTCATATAAAATCATGCTTGCTAGCCATAAATCATACAATATTCCTTGGAAAGTATCAATTCAAGTTTATTCTGTTGTTGCACAGACATTTTTCCGTCGATCTTTCCGGGGAACTTACATATTTCCAAAGCAGTGGTCTTGCCCTATATGATGAGATATTAGTGATTACAACGATATATGGGGTAACATAAATCATTAAGTTAAATGTATATATGCTATTTAAATGGCAATAACAAAGAATTGGTTGGAAGAACTTGTGGCTGAATTTATCTCAATTAAGGGATATTCAACTGAAACAAATGTTCCTTTAAGTTCTATGAAAAAAGGTGGTAGAAACGAGGCGGATGTTTTAGGGTTTAGGATTCATGAAAATGGGCTGATCATTGTTCATGCCGAATGTGAAATAGCACCTGCTAGTGAATATGAAAAAATGAAACATAAAATATTTGAAAAGTTTAATATTGAAAATTCAACTGATATAAAGAGTCTGGCACAAGAAAGATACGAAAAACTTAGAGTTAAGGATCTTATAAATATTTTCGTTATGGTATGGACGCCCAAAAAAAAGTGGGATGACCTTAGGAAAGAAATGGAAGAAAAAGGAATTACAATAATCAACTATGAAGAACTAATATATTATGCTTTAAAGGCGGTAGATGAATTCAAAGAGAAACGTGAAAATAAAGAGTTTAGTAAAAGAGTAGGGATGGTTAAATATAAATTTCCATTAATTCCTGAAGGGCTTTGGCTCTTAAAGCTAATTCAATCACAGAGTGATGTGGAAGTTCTAGACCTAGAAAATCATTTAAGAGACATTTCGATAAGTGCTATGGAAAAGCTATAGATTACCTTAACAATATTAATACTGTAACATTATTGATAAGAGAACCCTGTTAATTATGGAATTCCTTGGCAAAATAGTTTCGCATGATAGCCAAAAGATGAAGTATACTGATTTACAGCTAGTAAGTCCCTCATATTATTCAGATAATTGGATTATAATGCCTATCTTCATTTGTTGAAAACTGAGGGAACCTAGTACATAGGAATAAAGGTAACAGTCAAATACCATACTGTTTCCTCTAACTTATCGATAGAATACTTTTTATCTATTCAATCGTTTTGATAATGCAAAGACAGTTTGAAGGGATGTAAAATGGTGAAATCAAACATAAGCAAAGAGGAAAGCGGTATTAGTGCAATGACTGTTGTGTGTCCTAAATGTGGAAAGGAATTTTCACTTACAGACACTCTGAAACATGAACTGAATGATGAGTTAGAGATTAGATTAAAAAAGGAAACAGAAAGAATTGAGAAAGAAACTGTAAAAAAGGCAATAGATGAGGAAAGAGAGAAGATTTCTAAAGAAATCAAGGAAAAAGACGATACAGTTAGAGACCTTGAGTCAAAGTTAGAGGAGGCGAGCAATAAGGAATTAGAGATTTTAAAGAAAAGCCGTGAAATAGAATTAAAAGAAAAGCAACTGCCTCTTAAGGTTGAACAGGAAGTTGAAAAAAGACGAAAAGATTGGGAAAAAACCATTGAGGAATTGTCCAAAAAGACCTACGAAGGTGAAATTTCTCAACTGAAACTTACAATAGAACGTCAAAAAAAAGAAGTTCAGGATATGCAGGCAAAACTATCTCAGGGATCACAGGAAGCTCAGGGCGAAATTCAGGAACTTCTGATTGAAGAGCGTCTAAAGTTACTCTTTCCACATGATTCGATAAGTCCAGTTCCACATGGTGTTAGTGGAGCAGATGTAATTCAGATTGTTAGGAATAGTATTGGAGAGACTGTAGGAACAATAGTATGGGAATCAAAGAAAACAAAAAGCTGGTCCGATAAGTGGATTGAAAAGCTTATAGGAGATAGGGATTCCGTCAAAGGCGATATAGGTGTCATAGTATCAGAAACCTTACCAAAGGATGTTAAAAGTTTTGATTTAAGAAAGGGTATTGTTATAACTAATTTTCAGCTTCTCGATCCAATTTCCCATCTTCTTCGATCTAACATTCTAAAAGTTTTTGAACTGAAAAGAGCCAATATAGATCGAACTGAAAAGGAAGGAATTTTGTATAACTTCGTTCTGGGTAATGAATTCAGAAGTTTTATGGAAGGAGCTGCTCTTCCTGTGTTAACAACCCTTAGTGATATACAAAAGGAAAAGGCTACTATGGAGCGTAATTGGAAAAAGAGAGAAACTCAATTGACTAATAGTTTACATAACCTTGTAAAGTTATACGGAAACATTTCAGGAATTGCAAACATACCAGAAATACCTGTATTTACTATAGAAATTGACTCAGTGAAGGCTATACCAAGAAATCTAGACATTGATCATAACTCGTCGAAATCAAATTCGTTAAAGAATTTAAAAAGAGAGGAAAATGAATTCTAAATTCTTCTTTTTCATAATCTACTCATCATATGCCTGATTATGGCTACCTCTTTTGTAGCTATTATTGTATGAATTAACTTTAAGAAATATCGACAATCTATATCGTTTCTCTGGTTCATTCTTGAATCGTATTGGATAAGCTCTCGAATTTTTATTTTTTACATTGATATAATCTTGATAATATACATCAATTTCCTGACATATGAAAAGAAGTCCGTGTTTCAATATTCACTTCATTCTTGCACGAACAACGCTGTAAACCATGGTTATAATTGAGTTAGCTGCAGGTGATATGGTAAACAATCCGGTGAAGCCATGGATCATGCCATTTGCCCTTATTGATGTTACAGGAACACCGGCAGAATAGAGCCTGGAGGCATACATCTCCCCCTGGTCCCTCAGTGGATCGTACTCCGCAGT
This sequence comes from Thermoplasmatales archaeon, assembly GCA_027310185.1. Taxonomy (GTDB): domain Archaea; phylum Thermoplasmatota; class Thermoplasmata; order Thermoplasmatales; family Thermoplasmataceae; genus Cuniculiplasma. The sequence goes on along the minus strand of DAIDBH010000008.1, from coordinate 3,958 downwards.
TACGATAAGCGCCTCCGGCAGTCCTTCGAGATGTTCATGAAGAACAGGGGCAAAGTATGGATCGAGTGCTTCACTCCTGGAATTAAGGTAACTGTCTCCGATCCATTTCAGTTCTTGCTGTGTTAGAAAATATCCTTCACTGAATTCACGCATGGACTCAGAGAAAAAATCTGGGCCGGTGAACGGGTAGAAGAGCACCTGCATCATCGGTAGTTCATGACCAGTATCCTTCAGTTTAAGACAGGCTGTGGCAGCAATATTCCCACCTGAACTGTCACCGGCAAGTACAATTTTTGTGCGGTCTATGCCAAGCTTCTCTGAATTGTTGCAGGCCCAGAGGAATGCGTTGAATCCATCATCCACGGGGGAAGGAAACTTATTTTCCGGTGCATGGCGGTACCCAACAGAGAGGACCTTTGCTTCAGAAATATTTGCTATTCTCCTGCACAGTGGATCTGAGGATTCAATGCCGCCCCAGATGAAACCGCCTCCGTGGAAATATATGATCATGCTCTTCCCTGGACTTTCCGGTGTGTAAAGCCTGCACGGAATGGTATTTTCTCCACTGGTGAATGACAGATCCTCAACACTCTTGACGCTGTCACTCTCCTGCGGAAGACTGCTGCTCATCATGCTCCTTAGCTGGTCTATCTTCATGTCATACAGTTTGGGTAGGTTCATGTCCTTATATATTTCAAGTACTTTTTTCATTGCAGGATCAAGCGTCATGTATGGTTCATGTTCTTTCAACTTAAAGGATTTTGGCTCAGATTTCCATCAATTGCAGGTCATATCATCATGAGCGAAAGTGAGTGAACCCATGTAAGGAAAGATCTTTGAAGTTATTTGAGAAGTGCATGTGAATCTCTGTTGATGGAGACATCAGTTCAATCCATGAGATATATCATTTTCGTTCTTCTCCTGGAATCATTTAAGTTGCTTGCACAATCCTATATATCCAGTTCCGGATCGTGAATATGTGACGCACATATACAGGGGAAAAGAAATATTGGTGATAGCACACAGGGGAGGCGGAGACCTGTTCAGTGAAAATACAATGTCTGCTTTCAAGGGAGTGGAGAAGCTTGGTGTTGATGCAGTGGAATGTGATGTTCAGATCACGAAGGACGGAAATCTTGCAGTTATACATGATCCTGACCTGAAGAGGACAGCCGGGATTGACATGAAGGTAAGAGACCTGGAAACATCAGAACTAAAGAAGATCAAGGTGGGTGGGAAGGAAGATATACCCATGCTGGAAGAGTTATTTGATGCCATATACATTCCTTTGGTAATAGAATTGAAATCCATGGAGACGGCCGGCTCACTGATAAAATTATTCACAAAACGGCCGGAATTACTAGACAGAAGCGTGATCATATCCTTCTTCCATGATGCGCTCCTCATGATGAAGAACAGATTTCCTGGCATTAAATGCGGTGCCCTTATTGCAGGGTTTCCAGTTGACCCGATATACATGGTGAAGCAGTGTGGCTGCAATATCATTGCAATAAACTATGAGGGCCTGACATCATCATACGTTGACAGGTGCCATAAGGGAGGTCTCCAGGTGAGTGTCTGGGCACCTGATGATATAAGCGGCATCTCAGAGTCCCTGAATGCAGGCGTTGATGCCATAGGTTCCGATCGTCCTGATATTGTGATCAAGCTCATTGAGTCTGATCATTGAAGCTAGTTTCCGCTAAGTTCCTCAAGGGACTTCCCTGCAGTTTCGTTTCCCAGCCAGATGGTTACTGCAAGACCTATTGCTGATATCACTGCAAGGAAGATCATGCCTGTACCGATTCCGTAAGCATCCCAGACAAAGGAAAAGGCGAATATGCCAAAGAGTGCTCCGACCCTGCTTATGGTTGTTCCAAAACCCTGTGCCGTGGATCTTATATCGGTGGCATACAGTTCCTGGGGATAGATGGAGTTGGTGATGCCTGGTCCCAGCTCCTGGCTGATCTCAAAGACGACGAACAGGAGCACGATGTAAATAACAGCGGGAAAATAATCAAAAATGACCGCTGCAAGCAGGAGCGTAATTACCATGCCTGCGAATCCTGCCACCGTAAGGTTCTTTCTTCCTGTGGTATCGACGAGAAGAATGGCGATAACAGCCCCAATTATTGCCAGGAATGCAATGACTGTTGCATAGCCGGAAGCTGCGTCTGAACTTATGCCGAGGCCCTGCAGGACAGATGGGCCATCCAGTGCGATCACATATGTTACTGCATCCAGTGCAAACCAGAATATGGATATGAAGGCAGTGGCAGCAATGTATTTTTTCCTGAAGAGATCACCGATCCTTGTCCTGCTGTGTGTCACAGGTGCATCCACATAGGCGTTAATGTCGATCTCCTTCATTGATTCATTAGCCCTCTTATTTTCTCCGTGAGAAAGAAGCCATCTCGGTGATTCAGGCACATCACGTCTCAGTATGAGGATGATCATGGCAGGAACTATCCCGATCAGGAACATGTACCTCCATGATATGTTTCCGAGAGGTATGAGGATGGTGCCAATTCCGTATGATGCAAAAGCTCCTATGAACCAGGCAGCCCCGGAGAGGCTGAGCAGTTTTCCCCTGTGCTTCATCGGTGAGAATTCCGCTATGATCGTGGGTGTAATTGCATAATCCGCACCTATTGCAATGCCGAGGAGAAGCCTGAAGAGAAGCAGCTGAAGATAGTCAGTGGAAACTGCTGTAAGAACTGTGAAAAATATGAAGAATGCCATGTCCCACATGTATACGTATCTTCTTCCCCTTAGATCTGTAATATAACCGATGAAGACACCGCCAAAGATCATTCCAAGTATTGTAGAACCAAGAAGCAGGGTTACATCAATGGGGCTGAGGGAAAACTGTGACTGCAATATCAGGATGGCGACTGATATTATGGATATATCATACCCATCAAGGAAGCTTCCACCGGAAGATAGGGCGGTGATCCTGAGATGTACCTTCTTGAGCCTGCTATCATCCAATGCATCGAACACATGATGCCATACCCGTAAGACCTAATACTTTTATTACGTGTTTATCATATAATATATAGATTCTGGACATCATGACGATTCGTACATGACATGGCATTTTCTTCAGTCCAGTTCATTCTTTGCAGATCCATTCTTAACTTTGATCTCATTAGTTTCAAGCTGTATGTGTAATTCATTCTACATGATTCTTTCCTTAGTGGTCTTTGATAATCTTTTCTGGAATAGACATATGGTTCTTGCATCCGGTGTCAGGGCAATCTATGAAGCTTCATGTATGAGATACTGTCAAGAACCCCCTTCTCTCCCTGTTAATCTGTAAGACTGTACAGATTCTAAAAATAAAGAACCTTCACCATGGTTATTACACGAATGTTCAGCCTTCTACCGCTATCCGTACCTATGATGCAGTTTATTCAGAAGTGCAGGAAAGGCATTTCAGTATATTGATTTATTTGCAAATAAAAGTGGATCAATCACAAAATACTGTCTCTATTTTCCTTTGAAAACTTCATCGAAGAGGTCACTTATACTTATTTTGTTATAATAACATAGCATTTACTTTGAATTCAGGGCATAATAATCCTACTATGGCCTGCTTTTTCAGGTTTAACAGATTAATTTCACTCCATTATAATAGAATGATGGGATATAGATATCAGGGAGATACAGAGTTTGATCCAGATAGCATGGAAAATTATTCAAAAAGGGTTCAGTCACCAGCAAATAGAACATCTGAAATGTTTAACTCTTATATAGAACCACTATTTTAGAATGGTATTGTAAAGCCTAGATGTCATGAAAAAAGTTCTTTTGGCCGCGTTGACATGACGGTGTCAGCGTGAGAGTCGGAGAGGCAGTCGTTCTAAAACTTGACCCAGGAGGTCGCTAACTAGATTGACTGCCCTTCGATTCGACATAATACCCTGAAAGAAGGGTGAATAGAAGGCTGTCGAAA
>DAIDBH010000004.1:0-15106 GCA_027310185.1 Thermoplasmatales archaeon | reverse complement strand
TTACAAATTTATGAGCAAGAAAGCTCCGATCTTTAGAGAGGAGATGAATTGCGATAAGTATTTTAACAAGAATGGTATATCATATTTGATAGATGGAAATAAGTAATAAGGAAAAGGAATATCATCATGAGTCGCATATGGTGTACAGTTGTCAATACCATGTAATATTTTGTCCCAAATACAGAAGAAGCGTCCTGAAGGATGGCATCGATCTGAGACTAAAAGAGCTAATTATGGAGAAGCAGGATGAATACCAGTACAAGATACTTGAAATGGAAGTTATGCCCGATCATGTACATCTCTTGATAGACATCAATCCAAAGTGTGGTGTATATCACGTTGTCAATCAGATTAAGGGGTACAGTTCGTTCGTCCTGCGAAATGAGTTCCCAGAACTTAAGAGAAAGCTTCCAACCCTGTGGACACATTCGAAATTCATTTCTTCCGTGGGTGCAGTAACACTTGAGGTTGTAAAAAAATACATAGAGGAGCAGAAAGGGGTATGATATTAACATTTAAAATTAAGCATAACAGGGATTTCTCCGATGAACTGAATAAAGCGAAACAGGTAGCACAGTATGCAATAGAGCACAGAACACTCTCCTCAAAGAATGTCAAGCAGTTTGGACTTAAATCCGTTATAGCCAACCAGATTCTCCGGAAATACAGCAGGAACTTTCGTGCAAAAAAGGTCAAATCGGTAAAACTCACAGTACCTGCACAGGGGATTAAGTTCGATCATAGAAACAGGACAATAACAATAACTTCGCTTGGACTGGAACTGGGCTATTATTTCAGGAACGATTTTGAGAAAATAAGCCAGATTGAACTGGACAGGGATTTTGCATACGTTTCGGTATTAATTCCGGAGAAAGCCATGATCGAACCGGTCGGTTACCTTGGCATTGATCGGAACGCCACGAGTCATATTGCCGTAGTAGGCAACCCCAAAACAGGCAAAGTGTTAAAACTTGGAAAACAAGCTGAACATGTTCATAAGAAATATAAGAGCATTAGAAGGAATCTTCAGAAGCGTGGTAAATACAGGAAGGTGAAGAAGACAAAGAGAAGAGAAAGTAGAATAGAGAAAGATATCAATAACAAGGTCTCGAAAAAAATAGTGCAGGAAGCAAAACAGAATGGAATGGGAATCAAGCTCGAATACCTAAAAGGCATAAGGAAAGCAAAATCGGGCAGGAATTTCAGGTATTCCCTGAATAGCTGGTCATTCTATCAGCTCGAACAGATGATAGAATACAAAGCCAGACTACTTGGAATACCCGTTGTCTATGTTGACCCATATAATACATCGAAAGACTGTTCGAGATGTAGGCAGATAGGCAACCGTTCAGGTAAGAGTTTTGAGTGTTCGCAGTGTGGGCACGTTGATCATGCCGATGCCAACGCTTCATTCAACATAGCGTTGCGTCCAGCATTTGAGAAAGGCATAGATCGATTGCATGTAGACAGTGATGCGTGCAAAGGGAACACTGATATCCCTTGAGAGGCAACGTTATGAGTGATAGCGACCTTAGAACCTCCGATGCTTTAGCGAGGAGAGTATGTCAGATCTGCAACTAATGTGCGTTCATCAACACTCAATTTCACTTCACCCTTTCCATAAACTCTGAAGTATCCATTCCTGTTATCTGAGTATATATCGATGTTGTAAAAACAGATGAATGGCCTAACCATTGCTGCAATATATTCAATGGCACATTATCCATTATGGCCTTAACTGCAAAGGTATGCCTGAACTTGTGGGCATGAACCTTAAAGCCAAGTTTATCCTGCATCTTCTTAAAATAAAGATCTACAACCTGCCTCGACATTGGAAATAAAGGATCCTCAGATTTTGTTGAAATGTTCATGTCAAGTAGATACTGCATGTATGCATCCCTTAATTCCAAATGCAATGGTATAATTCTGTATTTCTCTCTTTGAATGCCGTTCTTATCTTTGCCCTGTTTAAGTGTCTTCATTCTGATCGAATTTGTGGCCAGATTCACATCGGACGGTTTAACCAGGAGAACTTCATCTATTCTCCCGCCTGTTCTATATAGAAATTCAACCAGTAGAAAATACCGCTTATGTTTATCTGTTCTCTTTTTATCTGTATTGATCTTTTCAGATATCTCATGAAAGATCTTCTTAACTTCATCATCTGAAAAAAAATCTATTGACAGAGATCTTCCACTTGATTGGATCATCATGTTCTTTGGGATGGGCAAAGCCATAACATGACATTATCTAACTCTTTAAATAGGTTTCCGGTTAGTGCTGTAAGAGATCTCTTACTGATTAATTGGACTGGTATATAAATAAACAGTCAAAGCAGGTTTCATGACATGACAAAATGTGCATTTTGACATGTTTGTATTGAGTCAAAATTAAAGATCACCTACAAGGAATAATCATGCCCCTCTTTTTAAGAAAATTTTGTCCAATTACTAGGAGATGTCAAAACTCGTGTCTTATTGGTAATGTAATAATATTAAGAGATTAATCGAATAGCCTTAAATGGTTTTAAAATGAGTTGTGGATAAAAATAAATCCTCTTGTTGCCCTTTATTCTAATGCTTTCTCATAATTTGAGATGAAATATTCGTATTCATTTCCATAGTCTTTCCTTTTTCTTATAATCAGATTGTCTCTGGTAAGGTATTCCAGGTGAGACTGAAGCGATCTCAAGGAGATGTTAAAATTTTCCTTCTTAAGCCTGGTCAGAATAACCTTTGATGTCTTTACTCCATCTTCTATCAGGGTGAGAATGAATCTGTCAACAACTGGGAGATTAAGATTGAAGAATGCATTTGATTTGTTTCTGTCCCTTTCTAAAAGCGCAGTGATTATCTCTTCATAGGATCTCTTCCTGCCTCTACTATGAAGCCTATCCCACTCCCGGAGTAGTGTTTTGGTTTTTAAATTAATCCTTGCGGATGATTTTCTACTCTGGCATTCTTCCGCAGTAATCACTATTGCTTAAATTAAACATATTTCATAACAGTGTCCTTTTGTGTCCTTTAAACAGATAAGGTGTCATGAAAGAAGTCTTGTTGACTTTGAACGAATTCCAATATCCTTAATTACATTTTCCATGTCTTCCCTGCTGAATCCATGAGATATTGCAGATCTTGCTGCCATGTTCTTCAGCTTCTTCTCCTTCAGTGTTTTAAACGCATGTTCCTCCACGAATTCTTTCTTCTTTTCAAGCATGTTATATATGACAACGGCAAGTTTCCTTGCCACTGCTATAATTGATCTGTTCCTTCCGATCCTCTTCTTCATCTTTCTGTACACTCTCTTGAATGTTGGCGATAGCTTGATCAGTGTATGTACCGAATTCACAATGAAATATCTCAATACAGATGGACCGGATTTTGTTATGTGCCCATAAATTGCAGTTTCTCCACTTTGATCCACACGGGGAACAAGGCCTGCATATGAAGATAGATGATCAGCGTCAGGAAAACGTTTTATGTCTCCTATTTCAGAGTATATTGCTATTGCACTGTAGTAATCTATCCCTGGTATTGTCATGAGTGTTTTCACCTCTTCAATGCCATTTCCCATGGATGCAAGCTTATCCTGCATCTTTTCTATCCTCAGTGACAGATCACTGAACCTGGAGATCAGATCTGTCAGTATGATGCTGTCTGTTTCCGGAAGCCCGTCCGAAGAGGCAAGTATTTTGCCCAGTGATCTCTTTCCGAAAATGTCTGAAGCCTCTATGCTGATGCCATGAATTGCAAGGAGAGCATGGACCTTATTCTTTATGGAGGTGATCTCCTCTCCAAGAGACCTCCTGTATCTTACGGCTGTTCTCAGTTCATCAACCTCCTTTGAGGGAAGGTATGATTCAGGAAGATCACCCGTACGGAGAAGCCTTGCAAGAATCCTTGCATCATTCTTATCCGTCTTCTTGTTTGATTTGAATACTGGCTTCAACTCCTTTGGGTTTGCAAGGTGCAGATGGAATCCATTATCCCTCAACAGATGGGCAACATACTTTCCTGATGTTGATGATTCAACGGCAATCTCTGCATCATCTTTACTGTATTTCTTCATGAACTTATTCCAGTTCTCTTCACTGTTGTCCATTTTGTACTCTTCCAGTATAGTTCCAACCTTATCCGTAACACATACGGATTCGCTAAGTTTATGTGCGTCTATTCCTATATACATTCTGTTACCTCCTATGGTAATTCCGGGAAATATGTGGTCGGTAAACACTCTACTATTCGTCTCTTTCGAGGCATGGTGTCGATCCGTAAGCTGCCAACCTTTTACACGAGTTCAGGACTCAAAGAACAAATCGGCAGCCTTTCCCGGACCCGTACTCCACACGTTATGGAGTACGATCAAAAAACTTCTTTCATAGTAGATCAAAAATAAATATGATGGCAGAAAATCCAGCCTATCTGAGATAAAATGATTGACTGGTTTTTCTGCATTTTAGATTTCTTACTGGCTGCCAATCTTATTAGTTATCTGGTTGATCAGCCATCTGGCATTGTTCAAAACCCTGTCTAAGTTTTCCTTATCCAGCTTCTTCCCTTTGTTTTGAGGATCATCGAGCCATCCCTTTATGTATGCAGCACTGTCATCCTTGAAGTCAAAACCGAAGTGCGCTCCAACAAGGTAGGTTGAAAGTTCCGCCTCTGATTCTGCAATACCCCTTGGGATATCCTTCCTTTTCAGGTGATCGAGCCTTGCATGGGACATTTCATGAATCAATGTATGCAGCACGTTCTCATCTTCTCCTGGCACCTTCATAACAACGATCCTCTGCCCTTCCCCATCAGATGAATGTGCAGTGTATCCTCTGGCACCATGCACTCCGGCTATTGAATCCTCCTGAACGATATAGTGCTTCTTTGCAATCTCCTTCAGATCCTTGTAGAATGTTTGTGCCTTGATTGTTTCATCTTCCGGCTTCTGGGGCTTTCCTGGAATAGGCTCGGTATCCCTGATATCATATACACTGCCAACGCCAAAGTGGTATGCGGTATCTCCCTCGAGGTTGAATTTCTCCTTTACAAGCTGCGCTATGGCCTCGTCGCTCAATCCCTCTTCCCTCTTCTTCTCCATGAAGTCCTTCAGTTTACCAGGTCCTGCTTTCTGCGGTATGCCTATGGGAAACAGCACGCTCATCTTATGAGCTCCCGGCTTTACCTCCCTTCCAAAGTATTTCCATTCTGTGGCCGATCTGACTATGGTTGCATTTGGATTCTGCATATAGATCAGCATTGAGTTTTCTCCCGAGTAGTTTCCCAGTGTGCCGCTGTATTTCTTCATACTCAGCAGCAGCTGATCAACTGTTGTAACCTTAGAGAGATCTCCAAGGATAGCCCATGCCTGTTTCTCAAGCTGGCCTGCAGAGGGTTCCATTTTAGATACCATGACTTCCCTTGTCTTTTTAGACGTCTCTATTTTAACATGCTTACTTTCATTCATTCCATCTTTTTTTGTAATCCATTTCTCTACCATTTCTTATTCCTCCAAATTTATTTTTTCTTACTGGTTTGTTATTAGTTATATCCCTCTAAGTTTAATCAAGGCCTTATCGGCATCGTTTAGTTCACCCTCCTTCTAAATTCCAAATTTCACTCTCTTTCATTTCTCCTCCAAATTTCAATTTCCCTAAGTTCATGAGCATGACGCAATCATCTTTGACTGTTTTATATGTAGGTAACATGTCAGTGGCTATAGGTTTCGGGAGAAACCTCGGATGATACTTGTTTTCTATCGGTGGGGCTTTCGGTGTTCTCTCCTTGCTGCTTTTTGCCTCTGAATTGCTTAAGGTTCTTGATTGAATTTGGATTTCTTCCCTTCTTTGACGATCCATTGTTATTCTTCTCCCTTCCAATTGAATGCAGCTGATCCTGAACCTCCTTCTGCTTCTTTCTTATCTCGATGTCCCTCTTCGCCTCGTACTGGTCAATCAGCCACTGCGGAGGCAGATGGAATTTTGTAGTCTTGACAGTAATGGTTCTGGTTCTCAACCCCTTTGTGGGAACCTGCTCCCTTGGATATACCAGCATGTCCTCTCCTCTCCTGAAAGGATTGGGCTTTGGGAGCTTCACCTTGAATACACCCTGTTCATCTGTAGCTTCAAAAGTAATGTTGAATAACCCTCGAGTCTGGGCATCGATATAGTTTTCCTTGGGAACTGTAATGAATGTGATCAGGTTCTTGTATCTGAATGACTGGGCTACAATGGATATGGCCTTGTTCTGTATGGACCGCCAGTCCCTGGAATTCATGAATACTCCGGCATCGTCCAGGATTGCTGCATTTCCTTTGGACAATTTACCGTCAATGATATAGTCCACGAATTCGGTAACATCAAAGAATACCTTCTCCTGATTGAATGTTGAATCACATGTATGGGCCAGTTCCAGGGCTGAGTAGGATTTTCCACTTCCCCTTGGGCCAACAACAAGGGCAAGGACATCCATGTTGTGTGCAATCCTCTTGCGAATCCAGGGCATAAGCCAGGTGTTGTATCTCCCTTTAGAATATTCAGGATCTTCAAACGGTAGCTTCATCTTCATCACCTCCATCATATTTGTCGGAATAGGTTTCCTGATATACCGATGAGGAAGCAAACAGCAGATTGTTGTCATCGATCACCTTGTTCAGCTCTTCGAACCAGTCCTGAAGTATAGTAAATGTAAGAGGTGCATTTTCCACTATGGCCTTTCTTCCCTCCTTCTCTTGCGCTTCCTTTAGCTGGGTATAAATATATGTCTTAGCCTGCTGGAAGTCCATATTTGCAGCTGACAGAGGACCGAGAACCAGATCCATGGCAGAGAGCACGTACTTCAACTGATTTACACTTCTTACCAGTGGTCCTGCAGCCAGAAGTGTTGTTGCCTGATCATAGAGCTTGGCAAGAGATTTTTCTCCCACTGTAGGTGCAAAATCATCATCTCCCATTCTTTTCACCTCCTGTTTCTGTTACTCTAGTAACACTTTCTTGATTCCACTCCAGCTGTCTCGGACTCTCATTAGCCATCATTCCAAGCCTGTAATACAGCCTTGATAAGCTGCCCAGCCACTCGTGAAGTATTTCGTATGCTTCCATGACATACCTTTCAGACGGATAGTAGTCTCTAGAAATCTGATCGATCTTCTCCTTAATCCTCATATATTCATTCAGGTATTCATCATCTTCCCTGTGCGAATATGAAAGATTATGGTGCACTGCCTTCAATTTTTCTCCCCACATGAATGCCCCTCGTACACTGTGGGTTGTTTCTCCTGGATATTCCGAGGCTTTCAAAAGCAGGTAGTACGTAAGGTTTGGACCTTTCAGCGTGTCCTGTTCATTCATCTTCTGTCTCCTCCTTCTTTGCCTTTTCCCTGATCTCATCAATCAGGATGTCTATTAAAGATACGCCATCCTGTCTCTCGATCATTACTCCCTCATCGAACAAAAGAGAGAGAGGGGGAGCTCTGGCATCCTCATTCTCAATCACTTCTATCATCTCCTTTCTATGGTTAAGCCAGACGTTATTCTTTAGTTCTGGTGACTCAAAAATAATATCCTCTATTGCCTGATACACATCTGCGGATTTGATATTACCACTAATTCTGTATATCATTTTCCACCTCCTTTTCTCTTTCTTCCTTCTCCTCCGACTCTTCATATCCTGCGAGTAGATCTCTATTAGACTGCGCCAGCTCATCTATCCTGCTTTGAACCTTGAGTATCCTCTTCTTCAATTCCACAGGATCTTCTCTGTATGCCTTGTCTATCAGATCCAGTCTCTCCTTGGTCTGTCTCTTTCCTTCGACCACCGCAAGGAATTCTTTTAGCTTTTCGAGTTCTGCATTCTCAAGACTTAGCTGGGTGGAGAATGCGATGGCTCGTTCTAATATTCCTCTATTCCTTAGATATTCCAGCTGGTTGAAATGGAACCATGACAATTTTACCTTGTAGATCTGATTTGTCCCATCTAATGTCCACACCTTAGTTCCAAGGAATGTGTCACGGCCATTGAAGCGGATCATTCCTGGCACAAGAGGATGATCAAATTCGATCAAATCCCAGAGCTCATCCGGTATCAGATACCTGGTGATCTCAGTGGATCCCTTGTCAATTGAGACAACCAGTAGATATCGTCCTCTTTTTTCTATGAGGGATTTAGAATAGAAGAATATGAGGGGGGCATATACGGCTACAGAAATGAGTGTATAGATTAGCCCAATTATCTCATATTCCACATACAGGAGTAAAATAGAAATCAGCAGCTGCGGGATAGAATTCTTTAAGATTTCCCTCCATGAGCTGAATTTCTCCACAGCTCTCCTGACTTTCTCATCAGGGGAAGAACCTGGGACAACATTAAGTCCCTGTTTTTTGGCATCTTTGATCAACTTCTTCTCTCTTCTGTTCTCTCTCCAGCTCATAATATATGCACCTCCCTCTTATTTCTCTCCATAACGAGTTTTCTTACACTCAAAAGCAAAACAAGAACTGCAAATAAAGATGCAACGAATGCTCTTGCAATCCCATATTCATATTCGGTCACAGTATATACTAGAGCAGGAGGTTTTGGAGCATAGTATCTTTGAATTGGGACGGATGAAATTAATTCAGACGGGTATCTGTAGACTTCTTTACCAACCCCAATAGTAACTGTTGCTGAACTACCTGTAACATTGAATTTGATTGTTTTTGTCCCAACAAATGACCCTGATGCCAGCGATTGACCTCCAACATATATTGAATAGGTCACATTCTGAGTACTTTGCAGTATAGCAGTCCAATACGTGTACATTAATGCGCCTGAGACTCCATTCTGCACCGTTAAAAATTGAGCCTGTCCAGGATATGAGGAATATACCTGGACTGACTGAATATTGTGGTCGGTCAGTTCAGAAGAAATAGAATCATGGAAAGTGTATTTTCCGTTAAAAATCAGTGTTGCATTAGCATACCCACCTGTAAAGGTATATGAAAGATTATAAGCACCAGTAGAGAAGCCACTTTCAACCTGACTACCATCAGCTAATAATGTAAATGCCCCATTTCCATACAAGAATATATGCCAGATAGGATAAACAGCAAATCCTGACGAGTTCAGGGGCACATATATCTCGTATTGTGGACTGCCAGGATAAGTAGAATAAATTTGGACATGGGATGAGACGGGAGTAGATATGTCATCAGTGTAATGCCCTGAATTAATGGGATGTCCGGAGGGTACAGCGGGCAACGAAAATAAGATTAAGGCGACGGACAGCCCTATAAATATAGAAAGTACTGCCTTATGCACGTCGATTCACTCTCCTTTTTATAATTCCCTTAATTTCTCTTATTTTTGATAGCCTGATAAGCTGTTCTTTTCTTTTTTTAATCTTGTCCCGAACTTTGCTGTTACTTGCAGCCATTCCGAATATAATCGACGTAGCTGTCCCATTTGTTGCAGGAGATGAAGAGGAAAAGAATGTATGGATCATTTTCCATATCCCTGACCATGTGATCCCAAGTCTTGTAAGTACATACAAACCTACTATCAGCACAAGAATAGCAATTATCGCATCAGTTATTTTTCCCATTTAATCACTCCTTTTTCCTTTGCTGACGTACCTTATATCCTGGATGATATTTTCTCTAAGATCAGGTTTGTTGTAATCTAACCGGTATAAATCGCTGAGCTTTTGAAGAACTGACTTTCTTCCATATCGCTTTGTAGCCTTGTCCAGGGCAGTTTCTCTCTGCATCGTGCTTCCATTGATATGGTAACCGTATTTTGTAAGGCTTCCAGGGTGTCTTATCCCTGCATAGGATCTTTCTTCCATTTCTCTTTGAGTGAGATGTTTCTCTCTGTGCCTTCGTGCCTTCCTCTCCTTTATGGGAGCGGTCCTTCTTTTCCTTCCTGTTCCAACTTTTCTGAATTCCATTCCTTTCCCTCTTTTTTCTGTTCCCCCTATTTTATATAATTAAATTTTTAAAAATTTTGAATTGCCTTCTCAGGCATTAGTAATTTATCTCCTCCTGGTCGATTTCTTTCCGGAAGACTTCTTCCCTTTGGTCGTCCTTCTTGCAGTGCTTTTGCCTGTCCTTCTGCTGCTTCTTGTGGTTCTTCTTCCGGTTGTTTTCTTATTTTTTCTTGCCGCCATGTTCTTTATCACCCCCTTTATGCTTCGTTTCCCACTCCTGCCACCCATCCATTTTATTTCTTCCTCCTGCCCTTCAGGACTACACTCTTTGTTTTTCCCTTTTTGCCTGTCTCTTGTATGACCACGTCAGGATTTGCCTCCCTATTCAATGAAGAATATGCAATCACAACTCCTGCAAGTGTCAGTATTAGCACGAGGAAATTTGAGAATCCTCCGAAAAATTGAATGATTGTCTCGAAGGAAAAACTTGAAGATGAGTACTGACTCGACACTGAAAATGGGATAGTAACATGATTACTCTGAGACTGAGAGTTAAATGAAATTACATTAAGTGAGTGTGTTCCAGCAGGATAATCTGACTGTAGGAGAGTAAGATTGTAATATGCGATTGTGCCCGAGGATGTGGTTGTCTCATTTATCAGAGTAAGAGTAAGTTGGTTATCCCCTAGAAATGCCTCTGTAATGTCAATCCCATCTGTAGACTGAACTTTGATAGTATAATAATCGTCAGGCCCGATTGTCTTTAGATGATAACCGATCACAATGGTTGTATTGCTCTCCAGTGCTACAACATCGATATAATGAGATATCGTCGTAGTTGCACCAAGCGAATCTGTGACAGTAAGAGAGACGGAGTAATTTTTGACTGAACTGAAATAATAAAACTGATCCTGTCCTGATTCTAAATGCCCATTGATCGTCCACTGGTATGTGAATGAGGACGAATCAGGTGCTGAGGCTGTTGCATTAAGAGAGAGAAGAGTATCAACAGGTATGATTTTAGGTAGTTTGAAAGATATGATCGGATTTGCAGGGATCATCCTGACGGTTAAGATTTGCGAGTATGATTTTCCATTGAATGTGAATGTTGCCAGAACCTTGTTAAATTCTGAGTATACTGGAAACTTATAAGAGATATTCAGTCCCGTAAGTTGCTGTCCGTTGGGAAATGACCATGACGCTGAATATGGCGCCTCTGCATCCCAATTAGGTACAGCCCTGAAATGGAATGCCTGAGTAATGTTTAGATCAGTGCTATACAGGAAAGTAACTGGCTCTGGTAGACTCTGTATGGTTAAGTTTTTCTGGCCTATTGCCCCATTATTTGCGGTTGCAGTAAAATGCACGGTATAGTTACCCACTGGAAAAGTATAGGAGGGATTAGGTTCTAAACTCGAATGCCCTGGAGAGAATGTCCAGTTGTATGAATAACTTGATCCGCCTAGGACGGATGAACTGAATTGGACTGATAGAGGCCCTATGCCTCTTGTCTGATTTGCTGAGATGGTAACATATAAACCAACATTTACAGTGAAATTCTGTGTATCTGTATATCCACTGGCATCCTGCACCCTAACCTGGAATGTATTTGGTCCTGATGAGCTGAAAGCATAGGTTATGGCGTTACCGGAGAACTGTTCACCTCCCGGGAATGCCCATGATACCTTAAATGGTGCAATTCCACCGGAAATGTTCAGAGAGAGAGGGGTTTGCTCTGATGCTACAATGTGTGCAGGTTTTACCAGCGTTGCGGTTGGATCTGGGAATACTGTTTCGTTTATGGATGCGATTGCTTGCCTGCCGAATGCATCCGTGACTGTTAGCTGCACCGTGTACTCGCCAGTCGAGAGAAATGCATACGAAAGAGTTGAATTTGCATAGGTATGCCCCGCTACAAGCCATGAGTATGTATATGGTCCTATGCCTCCTGTAAGGATGCCTCTGAAACTGGTCAGATCGCTAACGTCTGTTTTGTTCGTTGGAGATACGATGGAGACAGTGGGATTTGCCCTTACCACTATGGAAGCTGTCAACCGGATGCTTTGCCCTGAGGAATCATTTATGTATGCTGATATGAGGAAAGTGCCAGGAGACGTGAAATATTGAGAATATGAATCGATAGAAGATACTAACTTGCCATTGATCAGGATTGCATAAGTGTACGGCCCTGTACCATTCTTTGCAGTGAGTGTGATCGTGTCAGTAATATTGGTATCCACTGTTGTATATGTGATATTCAACGCCCCTGAGAGCGAGGGATTAACTTTTATGGACAGAGAGTAAGAGGCTGATTTTCCAAACGAATCGGTTGCAGTGAATGTGATTGTATAGGTACCAGGATTGATGAAAGAATAAGTAAGCATTTGCTGAGAACTGATAACATTTCCATCTATCGCCCATGAATAACTGTATGGCCCTGTACCGCCTGTTACTGAACCTGTAAAGATACCGTTCTGTCCAGCGTCTATAGAATTGTATTTTACGGAAGCACTAACAGAAATAGGACTGTTTACGGTTATGGTTATTGATGCTTTACCTGATTCTCCAAATGAATCTTTCACAGTGACAGAGACAGTATACGTCCCCGATGTACTGAATGCATAGGAAAGCGAGGATGAATAGCCCACAGCAACAGTGCCTATTGACCATGTGTAGTTGTATGGCCCTGTGCCATTTTGCACTCCTGAGAGGAAATCAATAGTCATCCCCTGATCTATCTCGTGGTAGTTTGCGAGAATGCTTACAGATGGAGAAGCAACAACAGTAACGCCTTTAGAAGCAGTGTACTTATAGCCATCTATATCAGTTACCGTGAGTTTGACTGTGTATGTTCCAGCAGTGGTAAAGGTATGGGAAAGAGAAGATCCATATCCAACAATCACTGATCCGACATACCATGTGTAGTTGTATGGTGCACTTCCATATTCAACCGTAGATGTGAAAATATCCTGTACATTCACATCTAAAGAGTTGTATTTTTCCCCTATCTGCACAAAAGGATGGGAGACTACCAGAACAGTGATATTTGAGTATGAATTGTATCCGTTTGCATCTGTTATAATTACCTCGATAGTCTTATTTCCTGCACTGTTGAAAGAGTAAGATAACGAGGAGGAGGTAGAAATTGAATTGCCAAGATATAACCATTCATAAGAATATGGAGAAAGTCCTCCTGTTGCAGCTGCTGAAAATGAATCAGCATATCCAATATCAATTTTTGAATGCGGCGTGCTGATTGAGACGGACGGATCAGAGGATACAATAACAGTCACACTTGCACTTGAAGAATACCCATCTGAATCAGTTACCGTGAGTTTCACTGTATATGTTCCAGCAGTGGTAAAGGTATATGAGAAAGAGGCTTGGGTTGATACTGACCCTGAATTTATGAACCATTCATAAGTGTACGGCCCTGTACCGTTAAAGACCGCTGAATCAAATGATATAACCTGTCCGGTATCTGCATTATGCCTTGATGCTGAGACCGTTACGCTTGGTTGATTTTTGATATCTACTGAGATATGATTAGAGGTTGCACTTACACCTAAACTATCCTGAATGATCACATATACCGAATCAGTGCCTGAGGCAGTGAAAGAGGTTGTATAAGTGCTTGACGTTGCCCCTGAGACTGCATTGCCGTTCAGGTACCACTGATAAGTATATGACCTAGTGCCATCTTTTGTCGAGGCTGTGAATGTTATGGAATAACCGAGATCGTACTGGCTATTAGAGGTAGAAATCGTTACTGACGGATCAGCATTTACAGTTATGTTAGCCTCTGCTGAGACCGAGACGCCGTCACCGTCAGTAGCAGTTACCTTTACGAGATGTGTCCCTGAACTACTGAATGAGTATGTAAAGTCCTGAGAGTCGAATGACTGCCCATCTACAGTCCATACGAATGTATAACCAGGAGTACCTGAGGAGGTAATTGCACTGAATGAATCACTCAGTCCAACATCGGTTGTGAGATCAGTCTCGCTGATTGATACCTTAGGTTTACCATACACATGGATTGTTATTGTGCTATTGTAGTATTTTCCCTGCACGTCATAACTGACTTCGATGGTTTCATTCACGTCTGCGACAGGATAAGAGAAGGTAAAGAATGGAGTTGTATCAGATGCACTTGTGCCGTCATTGTACCATTCTACATTACCGTTAATTGTTAAATGAGATGCAACCATAGACCACGTGTTTGACTGCCCAACTGTTACCTTTAATGGCCCTGCTATGAAAATGTCAGGATGTGGTACAACCTGAATGATGACACTGGTTGTGTATGTCTCTCCAAGTGAGTCTTTTATTTCTACAGAGATCGTGTAATTGCCCTTTGATCCCCACTTGTAAATTAGGGTATGCCCATATCCTATGATTGTTGTCCCATTGTACCATGTATAATTGTAAGTGCCAGTGCCGTAATCTCCTGAGGCTGAGAGAGTGTCATTTGTTTTTGAATAGACAGTTGAATATTCTGCACTGATACTTACTGTTGGATCCTGATTGACCACTATGCTCTCTGATGCACTTGCTGTGTCTCCAAGAGTGTCCCTTATAGTTAGTTGTGCTGTATATGTCCCTGAGGTGCCGAATACTACTGTCACAGATTGCGTGTAATAGGTTTTACCGTCTATCGTCCATGTATAATTATAAGAACCAGTACCACCAGAGGCTGAGGACGTAAAAGTCACGCTTACTCCCACATCTGTTGGAGATGGAGACTCAGAGATACTTACTGACGGATCAGCATTTACAGTCTCGTCCAATGTGCTTGATTGGGCTGCATTGCCATTGCCATCATGAATGATGACATAAAACGAGTATGTCCCCGATGTGCTAAAAGATCTGGTATATTCATATCCCGTTGCTCCTGATATTGCTGTGTTATTGCTTGCATAATACCACTGATAAGTATATGATCCTGATCCTCCAGAGGCTGAGGCCGTGAATGTAACACTATTACCGACATCTGTTGGGTTTTGTGAGGATGTGATGCTGACTGAGGGATCGACATTTACAGTTTCTGTAAAGTTGTAGTATGCCTTATTTCCGTTGGCATCTTTGATTATCACTTCGATAACATACGTCCCTGAACTACTGAATGAGGTTGTATATGTACTTGACGTGGAAGATTCTAATGTCCCACTATTGTACCATGCATAAGTGTAAGGAGATGTCCCTCCTGTAA
>DAIDBH010000017.1:0-286406 GCA_027310185.1 Thermoplasmatales archaeon | reverse complement strand
CATCAATAACATGACATTGAACCTTTCCAGTAACCAGAAACTGGTCACTGGAGAAGTCTATCATCCTTATTTCTCAACCTTTGGATTGTCAAGCACGACAATAAGCAACCATTTCAAGGGATACATTGGGTATGATGGGAATCAGGTATTATATATATCTGACGTGCCAGATAAGAAAAATGGCACAAAAGGGTATATTGATGACTGTGAGAATCTAAACCCTGAAAAAGAAAAATCAGTATATGCCTCTGAATATGCAATCGGTGATACAGGGTTCTGCGAGGCTTATGGAAATTATGAAAACACAATGTATTTCAGGTTGTTCTTGACAGAAATTGGTGCGGGGCAATGTCAATTTGTTCCAGGAGGTTGCATGATTCCAAAGTCCATGTCTGTATGTGTCAACACTTCAAACGCTCCAGCGAGCGAACAGACAGACTTGGCGGAAAAATCAATGTATAGCATAGGATATAACGTGACATGCTTAACACATAAAGCACTAAACGAAAGAGTAGACATAAGTACTCTTTTACTGAGTGGAGTATCTATAGCATTATCCAGTTTTCCCGTGGCGAGTGCAGGATTTACAATATTAGGCGCAGGATTAACTGCAGGAAGCTTATTATGCTGTTTAACCAATTCAAAATCAACTCAATCTACAGATAATCAGAAAGCAGAGCAGATTTTTTGCGTAACGGGTGGAAATAGAAATAGCGGATCTTCTTACAATGATTACTTATTTGGCACCTGCTCCTTAATAACAATTTCAAATGGAGAATTAATAAATCATGATTTTGCAATATGTGTAACATATAATACTTACTACTGTGGGGTCAATTGCAATCATAACGGGCTTGCTACGACTATGAAACAAAAAATCTCTTCTGCACCCTCCAGTGTTGTGACTGGAAATATCACAAGTTCAACATCTCAGGATTCGTTCTACATAATAAATCCAGATAATGGGCATTCGTATAGACTTATCACGGGAAATGGTCTGTATTATTTTTATGCTAAGCCAGATAGTCCTTATAATGTATATGCACGCAGCCCTAAAGGAATATTAACTTTAATTGATAAAATTCCATCAGGGACATTAAACCAATTCGGGTGCGAGGAATTGAATATTTAATCTAAGGAGGAAGGCAAAACATGATTAAGAACATTAAAATAGGAAAAAAAATATTTATTCCCTTAATTGCTGTAGTTTTAGCAATTCTGGTAATACTTGCAATATTTCCAGCAACGATTCTTGGAAGCAGTAATGAGATAGGAATATTAAGAAACGAAAATGCAAATATAAATCAGTATTATGGATTGAAATATTTCAATACCAATTCAAGCCAGTCTAAAGGACGGTGTTGCCTCCCCCTCTTTTTACACGGGAATAGCTTTATTTCTACCCAAAATTTAGTCTCTAAGGATTTAGTGGGAAAAAAGAACTACTATCTCAATAGTGATTTAAAAGTGTGTGAGTGCCAGGCTTATGTAAACTGGAAAATGCTAAAAACTCCTGTTTATTTGTTTGACTTATCTATATATGCAAATACCACTTTCAATTCTCACATAAATTATAAAATTACATCAACCTCAAATTTTACATCAACTCCAAGTACCATCGAACTAAACAAAAAGTATACCATGGATTCAATATATTGCAATAGGTCAAATAAATGGTCTGCAGATAGTTATTTAAATTTTCTTCGAATAGTCGATCCTGCAAACTCAATAAACTTCGATGTAACAATCTTCACCCAACATGGACTTGAAAATACATATTCAGTTTGCTCCAAAAAAACAACATTTGAAATTTCTGAACCTGATTTCATATCACCATGTAGCGTTTCGCAAGGGCACCCATTCAAATTCTTCAATGAGATCTATTACAAGGATAATAAGAACGATAAAATCTATCCAATCATACAGGACTTCCAGGAGTCTATATGGTATATACCATTAACTCAGGGAAATAATTATCAATTACTCCAGATAAATAACTCTAAAATTAGGTCTTTAATTAACATATCCGCATCTTCATTTGCGGATACACTACCTGTATACATTCAATTTATTTACAACCCGGAAACTGGAAACATAACTGCCGAGAGAAGTTCAAATTATTCAAAAGTTGTTTAAAATATGGTTCTGTCATTTATTAGGATCTCAGCCTGTTCATCAATCATGTTTAACATGATCCATAAAAGAACAACTCTAACATCTTTTTTAGATGGATGTTTGATATTCTACCCTTATCTGTATCATTAACTCCCAGATCATTCAGAATTCATACCCAATGAGTGATATTCTCTATTACCATATGATCAATTGAGATTCACATATGCGCAAAAATGCATACTAAATAAATGCTAGGGTTTATTTGATTGGTTATTAGAAAACCTAAACTGGTCTTTAACACCCTATAAGTTATTAATAATTATTTGTATACAAGGTCATTGGACGATATAGATCCGGAAAGGATAAAATCAGTGGATGATATTCTTGACTACACAGTAGCAAATTTTGAAAGTGACCCTGTAGCCAGTTATGGAAACAATTTATGGAGTTACAGGCAGTTTGAGGAAATGGTGAAATCACTTGCATCATCAATGATGGAGAATTTTCCTATGAAGAAAGGCCAGAGGGTTCTCATAATCCTGCCCCCAAGCTACCAGATGTTGCTTTCCTATTTTGCATTGTGGAGAAACGGAGTGAGTGCAATTCCACTTGATGTAAAGACCCCGCTGGAGTTGATAGATAAAATAGCAACAAGTGGGAAAATATCAGGAATAATCACATATGACTCCCTGTTTAGCCATATAAACAGGGATGAAACCTCAAATATATATAACATACTTACCAGCTCCAGTGAATTCAGGTCTATAACAGCAAGAAGAAATCAGGATATGGATGATTACAGAATAAGGGGCACCAGACAGAGAGCAGTAATGGAAGAAATGTGCTATGATGAAGCTAAAGAAGGGGAGCATATTGACATATTCACTGACATAGCCATATCTGAAATACAGTGGAGAAAGGATTCATCATTCACCTTCCTGAATTATACATTCAAGAAAGTAATTTCGGCACTGAAGCTAACAATGGATCTCTTTCCATTGAGACGGAACCAGGCATTTGCAATCCAGAAAGAACCCACATCATGTCCCGATGTGATTGAAGAACTCATTATACCAGTCTTAATGGGGCAAAGAATAGTAATGGTTGAAAATTTCAGGGCAAACCTGGAAAAAATAATAATGAGAAACGATCCAGAAGAAGGGATTGTACTCTGGTTGAATATGCATGGTTTCATGGCTTTAAGGGAATTCAGAGAGTCTACAATTGAAAAAATATCCATAATCCTTACAAATTTTCAATGGAACAGGAATGAAATCAGTTTTCTGGGTAAGAAGCAGTCTTCCCTGTTCTCCATTATGGGATATGAGGGAATCTCTGTTCCTGTAATCTCAAAACAGTTCATTAAGGAGGGAGCCGGTCAGAGCAACTTCATATCCAGTGACGCGGAAAAAGCAGGTATTTTAAAAATTCCAGATATTTACATTTGCGACAAATATGAGGACGAGGAAGAATTCTATTTAATTGAAAGCATCAATGTGGATAATATGTCAATGAGGGATACTGAAAATGAATCCATATATTTACACAGAGGGAGGTCAATTCCAGTAAATGAAATGATGAATTTTTTTGAGAATCAAATTCATGTTAAAAAGAGCACATTTACCCAGGATAAGGAAGACTGGAGAAAGATCGATATTATACTGGACAGTA
This sequence comes from Thermoplasmatales archaeon, assembly GCA_027310185.1. Taxonomy (GTDB): domain Archaea; phylum Thermoplasmatota; class Thermoplasmata; order Thermoplasmatales; family Thermoplasmataceae; genus Cuniculiplasma. The sequence goes on along the minus strand of DAIDBH010000017.1, from coordinate 282,620 downwards.
AAATCAACATTCCAGCAAAAATTAATATAGATGATGAAGCCCCTGATACGTTTTTACCTGTCAGGATTCTTACGTCCCCTCCATGATAAACCATTGGAGTTTTAGTGCTTCCCTCAAACTCCAATCAATATTATAAAACGTGATTAAAGAAACTCAATCAACTGTAAGCTTCTTTATTCTATCTGCTATCTTATCAAGTTCATCCCTGTTTTCCTTCAATTTTGTGCTTCCATTTGCCTTTATGTCTTCCAGGAAATTGACCAACCCCTTGATTTCATCAATAGCCTCATCAAAATTCCTTGGAGAGTTTCCAGAAAATGGATTATGCATATGCCCCATCCCAAACCAGTTGTCTGATTCCTGTGTAAGGCTGTAAGCTCCGGAAGAATCTTTCTTGATCATATTCTCATCCACCATCTTCTGAAGCATTGGGTATAATGATCCCGGAGATGGTCTCCACATTCCGAATGTCATTTTCTCAACTGAATCCATTATCTCTGCGCCATTCTTAGGCCCACTTCTCAGCACTGCGAGAATAGTGAACCTCAAGTCTCTTCTTTTACCAAACATATTTCCCATCATGGTTATCATATCGGTTATCCGATATCGATATATAAACATATTGTATAAGATATCTTCTTAAAAACAATACAAATGAAGTGTTACTATTCATCTAAAAATAGGGAAATTCATTATTTTCATTCCATGAACTGAAAAGCATTACTTTCAAAGAAATGTTAATTAGCCATTTTCATATATTAAGGCATGGGTATGGCATTCGTGCATGGAAGACCATAATTTTCACAAAAAGGGTTGAAGAATATGAATGAAGGGAGCGAAACAAAGGAAGAATTGAGAAGAGGGCTCGAAGGTGTAATAGCGGCAGAAACCAGGATAGGATATGTAAATGGATCTGATGGGAAACTTTTTTACAGAGGATATGAAATAAACAGTCTTGTAGAGCAGAGCAATTATGAAGAAGTATCCTATCTTCTGCTTTACGGTCGCCTTCCAAAAAGAACGGAATATGAGGAATATGTAAAAAGATTGAGGGGAGAGATGCCACTACCGGACGAAGTCCTCTCACTCATTAAAGCCATTGGTGGAAGGACACACCCCATGTCAGCACTGAGAACCGTAATTTCCTATCTTTCTGTACTTGACAGGAAGGAATCTGAAAATTCTGTTGAAAACCAGGAAAGGATTGGTATAAGCCTGATTGCAAGAATGCCATCCATAGTTGGTGCTATAAACAGGGTATATTCCGGGAAGGAAATAATAAGATCAGATCCGGAACTGGGATACGCTTCAAATTTCTTTTACATGTCAACCGGTTCAAGACCAGATCCTGTTGAGTCAAAGATAATGGATACTGCTCTAATAATACACGCAGATCATGGTATGAATGCATCTACTTTTTCGGCACTTGTTACGATCTCAACCATGGCGGATATGTACTCTGCCATCACCTCTGCAATAGGAACTTTAAAGGGACCATTGCACGGCGGAGCTAATGAGAGGGCACTAAAAATGATCCAATCAGTGGGAAGTCCAGAAAATGCAGAGAAAGCACTCAAGGCAATGACAGATAAAGGAGAGCGCGTGATGGGATTTGGGCATAGGGTATATAAGGTATATGATCCGAGGGCAAAGATCCTGAAAAGATATGCAGAATATTTTGCCGAACGCAAGGGAAATGAAACTTTCAAAACCGCTCAGGTAATAGAAGAGCTGATGATCAATAGATTTGGAGAGAGAGGAATATTTCCCAACGTTGATTTTTACTCAGGAATGATATATGATGCAATGGGCTTCAGACCGGAGATCTTCACCCCTATCTTTGCAACTGGGAGGATTTCCGGATGGGTAGCCAGGGCACTTGAATATTCAATGGATAACAGAATATTCAGGCCAAAGGCACTTTACTCCGGAGAAAAGGGACCAAGAAAATACATACCAGTACAGGATAGAGACTGAAATGGCGGGAAAACAGGAGAAGATAAATCTTGGTGAAAAACTCATAATTCCAGATACTTCAGCCATACTTACAGGAAAAATAGAGATTCTGTCAATGAACTGTATTGTTCCTACAAGTGTTATAGGTGAGATCAAACATGGCAAAATGAGCAGGGTCATTGGTCATGATCTGAACATCATAAGAACAGCTTCTCCAGGGCAGGAATATATGGAAGAGGTCAGGGCAGCTTCAAGAAAGACTGGAGACTTTCCCTATCTGAGCCAGACTGATATGGAAATCATAGCTATAGCAAAGGAATACTGCGGAGTTGTTATTTCAGACGATTACTCACTTCAGAATGTGTGTTCAGCAATGGGGATAGAGTATTATGGATGTGGAATAGAGGCAATAAGAAAGAGTATTAAATGGGGCTATCTCTGCAGGGGATGTGGCGCAAAATACAGCACACGACTGGACAAATGCAATATCTGTGGGCACTGGATAACCAGGTACGCCATCACAGAGAATGAAAATAAAGAACATTAAAGTAAAGGGTATTCAGAGGTTATTTTATCAATTATATCTGATGGGGCAGGCCCAATTCCAATACATGTTGTACTTCCGGGATCAACTTGCGTATAGCCTGCATCTGAGATTACAGATGTATTCAGACCAATATTTTCGCACTGTGTCTTCAATCTGTAAAGTTCTTCAAGATTCTGCAACCTTATCACGATTTTTTTCTGGCCCTGCGACTCCCATTCTCTGAACACCTTCTTATTGTTTTTCTGAGCCCAGAGAGCGCAATTAACGGCAGCATGTGAAGCCTGAGCTGCTATCTTTCCCTTGCCCATGTCAAGATCTTTTCTTACACCGATTATCATCTTCATCTCTTCTACCATGGAACATCCTTCCTGTGCATCTTATATGCCATTATATTTACACCCCTGTGCAGGAGCGGTGTGATCACAAGTATTATCACAATATCTATAAAATTTCCATAAAGAGACATAAAGAAAGACCTAGAAATCAAAAAAAGGAAGAGAAAGGCGAAAATAACAAAGGGCCACATATCCAAGAGATTTCCCTTTTCTCCGCTCTTCATATTCCTTCTTCTCTTTATGAATGAACCAACAAGGTCACCTGTAAGGGACCCCCACGCAAGGCTCAATGATGCTATTATCATTGTTTCTAATGAAACATGGAACTGAAAAAGTCCGAGAAATGACAGGATGGGAAGAACTATTATACCTGAGATGAAACCTATGAATATTCCACCAAAATACCCGCTTATACTTTTTCCATCTCCAAATATTCTTCTTCCATCTATGAAATTCCTTCCAAAATCCATCCTGCCTCTTCCCCCCGTGATGACTGCCCCGGGGTTGGCTACCAGCGCGGGAATGAAGGCAAACAGTCCAGCCAGGATATTAAATGCCAGGTTCTGCATATGTCTCTACAGCTTTCAGTATATCTGCCTTGGTTATTATCCCTTTTAATTCAAGTTTGTCAGTTATAAGTACCGCGTTAGAGAACCTCAATATTGGATAAATAGCCGATATGGGAGTATTTGGAGGCAGCTGGGGAAGCGCAGGACTCATAATCTTTGAAACCGTCATCTTCTTAAGTGCATCTGGAGAAATCCCCTTCATAAGAAATTCATTCACTTCTCCCTCCCCAATGGTACCAACTACCCTCATTTCTGAATTCAATACGGGCATCTGTGAAATCCCATACTTTTTTAGTATGTCCAGTGTTGTAATTATTGAATCTGTTGCCTGGCAGACAACAACATTAGTCGTCATTATTTTGGAAACTTCTATGTCCATCTGGTCTGCCTTCTTAGAATGGCTTTGTAGGTAATTGTAGATTTTTCTTATATTCTCGTAGGTGGGATTAATGTCTCCTTTCTCAAGCCTTGCAATATAGGACTGGCTGACACCGCATACAGAGGCAAGTTCTCTCTGCCTTATTCCCAGAGACTTTCTCATCTTGGAAATCTCCTTAACCGTAGGAAGCATGAGGGTATAATCCATAATTAGGTAATATTATTATTGTTAAAACTTTTAGAAAATATTACCTGTCGTAATATAAGGTTAGCTATTTCTTAAAATAGAAAATTTTAGAATCTCATAGGTTGACTTATAATGTAAAACGTACATTATCACAATATCCATGGAATTTTTTTGAAGCAGCAATTTTTTCAACCCTGCAAAATAAGAGGAAACTATAAAATGATAATTTTCCATTACCTGTTGGAATAAAATTGAGTTCGAAAAAAAATGAAACGCCCCTATCAACCTTTCTTAAAAAGAACAGGGTTCTAACATTTCCACTTCTCGCCATAATACCTTCTATACTTGTAATACTGATATTCATCTTTGTAACCGCACTGCTTTACATAATTTTCCTGATCCCAATAATAATATTTATTGCAGCTCATTACACAGATACATGGGGTATGAAGAAACGATTAAAATACGCAATTCCCATATTTGTCCTATTACTTCTGGTGCAGACACTCATACTCACGCCGGTTTCATATGAAAACCCAGGTGTGTTGCAGGGAAAGACACCAAATGATTCTCATTTCTCAATCTACATATCACCATATTCTGGTGTATATCCTCAATACCGGGTAAACGCAACATTTTATGGAGTGAGTACAAATCATTCATATAAGCCCTATTTCATGGCATATTCATCAGGGGAGTTTCTAAACCTGACATGCAAGGTTTCTCTTCAGAATGTAACCACCAGCAATGGAATAATCGCGGTTAATTATACATTCAATCATTTACACGACGGTGATTATTACGTGGAAGTCATACTGAATTTCACATCTCCAGGCGTGAGTGGCAATGTTACAACAGGATTTGTTCGGGGTCCAATTGTATATTCAGAAAACATTTTTGCACTTTCTCTACTTCTAAATTATACACCACTTTATGTTCTCCTGCTTGTAATATTCCTCGTATTTCTGCTGTTTAGTAAATCAGTAAGCAACTCACGAAGGAAGTTAACCCAGAGAATGACAAAATAATATATATTCTTATAATTACTATATAGATAAACTAAATATGTATTTTCCATATAGACTCTTATGCATACAGAATCGAGAAAGATACAAATTACTGGAGGATCAACATATATAGTATCACTGCCGCCTACATGGGTAAAAGCAAACCAGATAAAAAAGGGAAGTACAGTTACGATTGAATCAATGGGTGATTCATTAACACTATATCCAAACGAAAGGAAGAGGAGGGAGGTTGTGAAAGAACTTGAAATTACAGGGAATCTTTCAAATGATCTTTTGCCAAGAACCCTTGTTTCTCTATATATTTCAGGGTTTGATACTCTTATAATTAAAAGTGAAAGCTACATAAGCCAGGAAATAAAGGATATTGTAAAAAAATTCTCAAGGCTAGTAATGGGAGTTGAAATTTTTGAAGAATCTGCTAAGGCACTCACACTGCAAAATGTGCTTGATTCTGAGTCATTTCCTTTGACTACTGCATTACGGAGAATGATAATGAATGTACAGCTCATGTTAGGTGACACTGCAAAGGCACTGGACAGCATGGAGTCTGATCTAATGGAAAATATAATCGGCAGGGATGACGATGTTGACAGGTACCATTTCTATATGATGAAAGAGATCTCTATTGGCAAATATGAAGGAAACGACACTATTTTTAATCTTATTTTCTCAAGAATACTGGAGAGAGTTGCAGATCATACGGTAAATATCTGCACAATACTGAAAGATTCACCAAATTTTGATCAGAAGAAGAAAGCAGAATTAATGCAGTTCATAATGTACTGTTATGAAGTGTTCCAGAAAGCTACAACTTCATTTTTGGGTGCTGACCTCAAGGCACTGAACGAGATAGTAAATGTAAAGTCAAACATAATAGCAACCAAGGTTCAGCTTATGAAGAAAAAGTATGGTGATGTTTCATACTCAGGAATAGTTGAGGAAATATCCAGAATAGGCCTTTATTCAACCGACATAGCTGAAATTACAATGGATAGGTACGTAAACAGGAATCTTAACATAAAACTTTGAAGCACAGGCAAAAGAAAAGAACCAGAGTCAGCATATGAACGATGAGCACGACTCACTGTTACTATTATAGAACTAATTGAGAGGAAATAGGTAAAATCATGGCTTTACCACAATATTAATAAAGGTCCGTTTAATACGAGTGATACGCACTAAAAGATGCACTCTTTGAATAGATATCAAAGGGGAAGGGTATGAGATTAATAAATAATCTATGAAGCCAGTTAATGTTCCAGTAAAATGGATTGTGCAATCTGTGAAAACTGTCTGGGGGATGGTTTGGTTTGAGAGCCGATGAAGGACGTGCCAAGCTGCGAAATGTCTTGGGGAGGCGCAAGGAGCCCTTGATCCGAGAATGTCCGAATGGGACTTCCTGTCGTAAGACACTCCGAAAGGAGAGGGAACTCAGGGAATTGAAACATCTTAGTACCTGAAGGAAAAGAAATCAATTGAGATACCGTTACTAAAGGCGATCGAAAGCGGTATAAGGCAAACCGAATTTTCCTTTGAAGAAAAGGAAAAGTTGTGGTGTATGGACTCTTCCCAACATCTAGTATACGAATCAGAATGGCCTGGAAAGGTCAACCAAAGAAGGTGATAGTCCTGTAAGAGTAAGTATAAAGGTTATGAGGAAGAAGTTCCGGAGTACCGTGCGTCGTTATTCGCGCGGGAAGATGGGTGGCATCAACATCCAACCTTAAATACTTCTCAAGTCCGATAGCGTACAAGTACCGTGAGGGAAAACTGAAAAGCAACCCGGAAGGGTAGTGAAAAGTACCTGAAACCAGACAGTGATAAACTTATAGGGCGCTAAAGCGGTGATCTTCCTAACACGAAGTGAGCGGCGTTCTATTATCCGTGTTGAAGAACGGGCCAGGGAGTTTTATTGAGTGGCGAGGTTAACTCTTATGAGAGGTAGCCGTAGCGAAAGCAATTACACGCACAGCAATGGAGGTGTAACGTAATAAATGCGTCAGTCACTTGAGGAAGACCCGAATCCGGTCGATCTACACCTGAGTAGGTTGAAGCTAAGTGAAAACTTGGTGGAGGACCCAACTGGTTCTGATGTGCAAATCGTTCAGATGACTTGGGTGTAGGGGTCAAAGGCCAATCTAGGCCGGTAATAGCGGGTTCCCCCCGATACTACCCGCAGGTAGACCTCAGCAGAGATGTTGGGCGAGGTAGAGCGACCGAATAGTTGGTTAGCTGATGAAAATCAGCGTCGACTTATCGAACTCCGAACTTGTCCAAATCGTAGAAGCTGGGTGCTAGGGTACAGGGATAAGCTCTGTACCCGTGAAGGGAACATCCTAGACGAGGGTTAAGGTCCCTAAAACTAACTAAGTGCAAATTAAAGAGGTTAATGGCCTAAGACAGTGTGGAGGTAGGCTTAGAAGCAGCCATCCTTCAAAGAGTGCGTAACAGCTCACTCACCGAGGCTATTTGCCTCGAAGATGGAAGGGGCTAAAGTTAGTTACCGAGACCTTCGAGCACCGAAAGGTGATCTGGTAGGGGGGCGTGCCATTTGGGCGGAAGCTTCTTCGAGAGGAGGAGTGGACCGAATGGCATCGCGGATCTTGGTAAAAGTAGCAGATAAGAATTGTGAGAATCAATTCCGCCGAAAGGGCTAAGGGTTCCTTGGCAATGTTCGTCAGCCGAGGGTTAGTCGATCCTAAGGTTATTCCTAACAGGAGATGACCGAATGGGAAGACGGTTAATATTCCGTCACCATGAATGTTTTGCCATTAATGAAGGTTCGAGATAGGGGGAGTACACTTGCCTGTGTATTTCTAATTATAAGTGGATGGAGAGTTGTAATGACGTAAAGTCTGCAAAAAATTAGCAGTTCCCGTTTGGGAATTCCTTTTATTCTTGGATCCTGTGAAAACCATTAATGGGTCAAGTTCATGTTCGTACCAAGAACCGACACAGGTGCCCCTGGATGAGAAGTCCAAGGCGTTTGGGAATAATGGACGCGAGGGAACTCGGCCAAATAGCTCCGTATCTTCGGTAGAAGGAGTGCCTGTTCCGAGAGGGAACAGGTCGCAGTGGCAAGGGGACCCCGACTGTTTACCAAAAACACAGGCCGCTGCTAGTTCGAAAGGATGTGTATAGCGGTCGAAACCTGCCCAGTGTCGGTACCTGAAAGTCCCGTTCAAGGGAAAGAAGGGCCGATAAACGGCGGGGGTAACTATGACCCTCTTAAGGTAGCGTAATACCTAGCCGCTTAATTGGCGGCTTGCATGAAGGTTCAACGAGAGTCCCACTGTCCCCGCGTTCAGCCCCGTGAAATTGATGCACTGGTGCACAATCCAGTATCTCCCACATGAAAGCGAAGTCCCCGTGGAGCTTTACTGCAGCCTGTAGCTGTAATACGGTTATCAATGCGTAGCGTAGGAAGGAGTTGTTAATGCTTGGGTTTCGGCTCAAGCGGAGACGTCAATGAAACACTTCCCTTTAATAACTGCGTTACTAACTTTTGTGAAAAAGGACAACTATTGGTGGGCAGTTTGGGTGGGGCGCCACGCCCCTGAGAATCAAACAGGGGCCCCCAAAGGTTGGCTCAGGAGGGTCAGAAATCCTCCGTGGAGTGTAAGAGCAAAAGCCAACTTGACTGTGTTCTGGTCAACAAGGGACGCAGATGCGAAAGCATGGTCTAACGAACCACCCAGTCCCCTCTTGATGAGGGCGGGTGATAAGAGAGAAGTTACCCCAGGGATAACTGAGTTGTCCTCGGCAAGAGTTCACATCGACCCGAGGGTTTGCTACTTCGATGTCGTCTGTTCCTATCCTGGTGCTGAACAAGGTGCCAAGGGTGGGGCTGTTCGCCCATTAAAAGGGATCCTGAGATGGGTTCACTACGTCGCGAGACAGTAGGGTTGCTTCTCTGTGGGAGTGTTCGATGTCTGAAGGGAAGGAGCCTTTAGTACGAGAGGAACGGGGGTTCGTGGCTTCTGGTTTACCGATTGTCCGGCAGGGCATTGTCGGGTAGCCACGCCATACACGGATAAAAGCTGAAGGCATCTAAGCTTGAAGCCGACCCTGAAAAGAGACATCGTTTGAGGCCACTCATAAAAGATGAGATTGATAGAACTGGGATGTAAGTATCAAGGTTCGCCGAGGTATTCAGTCCACAGTTACTAATCGGCCAAATGTACAATCCATGCTAAAGAACTTAACTGGTTAATCATACCAAGTGCCTATTTTTTTTAAGAAATTTGTAATTTTTTTTGATTTAGTATTATGAGTCATTTTATTTAGAATCCACGATCTAATAAGTTTAACGTCAATTTTTGGTCATTGGAATCCTGTTATAGAAGAGTTGAGATATGTTACCTAACTGCAGCACATTAGGAATTCACTGATTGTGTAAATCTTTTACAAAAATTAATACAAGAATGTATTCAATTGATTGTTTGTGAAGATTGAGGCGTTCCTTGTAATATACAGAATTCCTACTTGTGAAAATTGATGAAACTTTAAAACACCCTAAGTTATTCTATCATTTTTAAATAATTACGACCAAAAAAGAGAGTTAATTATATAAGTATAAGATATATATATACGAAATAGCATATATTGATATGAATCAAAAAGTAAAATGGATAACATCTATGATGGTTTCACTCATAATGATAACAGGAGGTTTTGTAATGCTGGCTCATATTTCTGCGGGCCAGAATAGAGTAGGTACTAGTGGAAAGGAACAGGAATCAGTATCCAACTACGCGGTCTTATCATATGTAAAATCAATCAGTGCTCATAACATGAGTGACATGTTATCATTTGGTTTTTATCAATGGCTTAACAGAAATGGATATACCATTGAAAATTTTATAAACTATCCATCAAGTATTATCCTAAGTGATCTTGTAACCTTCCTTAATGAAAATTCTGCATATAATGCCATATTTAACAGGATAACAGCTGAAGAAGAAACTTCCTTTATTAGGGAGAACCATAGGGAGATGAAAATGTTCATATCCACATTGAATAACAAATCCTTAAAGAACTCATCATTCCAAAGTTCTGCAATGTTCATTGGGAATGAGCAGGTAAAAGGATACAATCTCAAGACGCATAATGGGGCCGCAACTGCATTCCAAATAGCTTCAGATTCTCTTCCAGGAGCAATATGTACTGACTATGGAGAATGGTTGATGGTCAGTGTAAATTATTTCAAATATTCCCTGATATTTACCACGATCACAGATGGACAGCACGATACATTAAATGCAGTTTATCTCGGAAATAGTGCACAGAATTTCTTCAATCACGCAAACTCTGCAAGCAATGATGAAGTTATATTGGAGGATGTAATTATTTTTGTTCTTGGTGTCGGAGTATCCTTGCTTCCATTTACTATAGGGCTATCTGGAGTAGCTGCGGTCATCATTGATTCAGTATTAGCAGCTATAGGAGTGGCTTTGAGCATTGAGAGTATTTCAGTCAGTTCTAGATTACTTAATTTATACGAATCAACCTATGCTAATGAGAAAGAAGGGAAAAAATATCTATGGCTTTTTGACTCTGTAAACTACTTCTATCCTCTTCAGTCATTTGGTGTTGGTTCACTAGACTCATCCATAGGTGAATATGGATATCTAAGCAATGGAAACACAGTCACAATATTTTCAAATGTACCTGTAATAGCATCAGATGGGGTAGAGGGAATTATATATATCTCAGATATAAGTGGATATATAAATAATATAGCTAATATTGTAGGATGGAACACATGGGCATATCAGGGGTGTTATAGCAATTGATACTTTATCCTTACATATTAAGAATTTTACTCGTTGCCGTAATCATTTTCTTTTTCCTTTTCGGCTCATTAATGGTTTCATACTATGCAATAAGATATGGGACTCCAGGTTCAGGTTCAAAGAAATGGGAATCTCAGAAGGCATACAGGGATTTCTATTCTGGTGTGATATTAATTATTGAAGGGCTGATCATAATCCCATTCTTTTTTATGACAAATTTTCTCGGAAATGGTAATATAAGTACCTTGACCGTTGTAATTTTTTTAGCACTATCATACACTGTAGTACCATTTACAGGATTATTCTTTGGGGAATACATGAGATCAAGGAAATTTCATATTGACTTCATGTCTGCAATTATGAAGGGGCCGCCCAGGTAAATAAAATCCAGTTGTAAGTTGAGGGGAATGAAAAATTTTATTCACCTTATACTTTCTTACATTTAACCACTAATTCCAAGGGTCTTGACAGGTGATTTAAAATGAACAAATATTCTGCAATCATGGATAAATAATGAACAACAATAAATCAAAGAATGCTTCTTTCATGATAGTAGGAGCCAATGTGATGAAAAGTTTAATTTTCAGGGGATTGTTTCAGTGAAGTTACTGTAAGACTGAATATCCTCGAGTTAGAATAATCCATTGCATCATATTTCAATAGATGCTTCATATAAGAGAGAGAACAAATGATTATGACGAAGGATAAGAAACAGTGCCATATATTCAATTGAAAGTCTAATTTACAGATCCGACGTTGCATAATGAAGGATTAGACCAATGAAATACACATCCATGGTTCGCAATAGATAAATTATAGAAATGGCAATATTAATATTGTAAACAAACATGAACGCACTCTCTCATGAGAATTAAATGTGTGCCACACATTTAATGATCGAAAATAGGTAAATTTCAATGAGCGCTAAAAATCACTTATAACAAACAAGAAAGTATAATCCCATGGAGAATATGATGAAGCAAATTGAGGAAAGCTATCTTGTATAGAGAGTAAGAGGGAAATTTATTTTTTTCTTTCTATCTGATCCAACAATTTTTCCGCTATTTTATCGTATACTTCCCTTACTTTTTCAGAGGCTTCCACTGCTGGAATTCCCTCATCTCCATTCTGTACTATCTCCGGGAAGATTGGTATTTTACCAAGAAATGGAATATTCAACTCCTTTGCAAGTTCTTCTGCCCCTCCTGATCTGAAAATATCTGTGATCTCTCCACAGTGAGGACACGCAAATCCACTCATATTTTCAACAATTCCAAGAACCCTTATGTGCATCTGCTCTGCAAAGTTAATAGCTTTTTTCGCATCCAGAAGAGCAAGATCCTGTGGTGTTACTACTATGACAACACCATCTGCCTGAGGTACTAATTGTGAAACCGTAAGTGCTTCATCGCCAGTTCCTGGTGGAAAATCAAGAATCCCATAATCTATATTATCCCAAATGGTGTCCTCCAGAAACTGTTGGACAGCCTTATGTCTCAATGCCCCTCTCCATATTACAGCGGTTTTTTCATCCGGGAGCAGGAATGCCATTGATATTACCTTTACACCATATGGTGAATCAATAGGCAATATACCGCCATCCTGGGTATATAATTTCTCTTTTGTAACTCCAAGAAGCTTTGGGTCATCAGGTCCATTTATATCAGCATCAATAAGGCCAACTCTATACTTCCTGGCGAGCGTAACTGCAATATTAACCGAAAATGTGCTCTTCCCGACTCCTCCCTTCCCACTCATGACCATGATGGTGTGCTTAACACCCTTGTATTTTGTTGAAGCCTGTGGAGCTGTCTGTATTGGTGGAGGTGGTGTGTTTATCTTTATCTTCCCCTTTGGCTGATAATTTGGATTTCCATTACTATTTTCCGTCATATTCAGACATTTAGGAAGCTTATTTATGATTATTGTAATTTTAAACTTCAATCAATCAGGGAAAATTATAAAAAGTCAAGCAAAGGAAATTCCTTTCAAAGTGCCAATTTTGAGAAGCATTATTTAACACATGTGGAAAAATCATATATAAATATGAATAATAACATACATGATCAAAGTGTTGCAAGATGAATCCTTCTGAAATGAAAAACAAATTAAAACTATTAAGGGAATTTAAACTGTATGATGCATACCAATTATTGTCAACAGTTAATGAGGGTGAAAATACCTCCTTCCATAGCTATCTTCCAAATGCATCGCGGGCGTGGATAGAACTGAACGGAAAAACAGTAGAACCAGAATCAGAGAATAACGCAATATTCAGGTTCTCAATTCCTTCAGCAAAGGATCTAAGGTCTATAGTTATCTGTTACATGGATAGTTCTGGTTATGTGGAAAGGAAACACAACCCATATTTTTTTGAACCATACTTAAAAAAAGAGGATATCTCATCCTATGTCTCAGGCGAAAGTTACAGAGCATATGAATTCATGGGGGCTCATAGAATCAGGTTTCCTGAATGCGAAGGCATAATGTTTACAGTTTACGCACCGAATGCAAACTGCGTTTCAGTAATTGGTAATTTCAATCACTGGATTGCCGGAAGCCATCCCATGAAAAACATGGATGATAGTGGAATATGGTCTATATTCATTCCAGACATTAACGGTGATGAAATTTATAAATATGCAATACGAACCCGGGGTGGGGAATTACTCGAAAAAAGTGATCCCTATGCATTCAAGACAGAACTCAGGCCAAGAACAGGTTCTGTAACTAACATCGACGAATTCAGATGGAACGACAGGGAATGGATGAAAAAGAGGTTCTCTACCAATTACGAATTAGAACCCATAATGGTTTATGAAATCCATCTAGGTTCATGGCTCAGGGAAGATGAATCTCTTTATGCATCATATCTTGATATTGAAAAAAGGCTCATTCCGTACCTGAAAGAGAACAGGTTCAATTATGTAGAATTCCTTCCAGTCATGGAACATCCGCTGGATGATTCATGGGGGTATCAGGTTGTCAATTACTACGCACCAACCTCACGGCACGGTAATCCAGAAGGTTTCAAGCATTTGATAAATGCGCTTCATGAGAATAATATAGGGGTATACCTGGACTGGGTCCCCGCACACTTTCCAATGGATTCATACGGCCTTGGGCTTTATGATGGGAGCCATCTTTATGAATATGAGAATCCAAAGAGAGGAATTCAACCTGATTGGGGCACATATGTTTTTGACGTTGGAAGAAGACATGTGATCAATTTCCTCATTTCAAATGCGGTGTTCTGGATAAAGGAATATCACTGTGACGGACTAAGGATGGATGCTGTTTCTTCAATGCTTTATCTTGATTATTCAAGGAAGGAGGGTGAATGGGAGCCCAATATTTATGGAGGTCATGAAAACCTTGAATCTATTGCATTTTTCAGGAACCTGAATGAGCATATTCACAGATCCTTCCCAGGAGTAGTGTTAATTGCAGAGGAATCTACATCCTGGCCAGGAGTAACATCAAGAATTGAGTCAGGAGGACTTGGTTTTGATATGAAGTGGAACATGGGCTGGATGCATGACACTCTTGAATATTTTTCATATGACCCAATTTATAGAAAATATCATCAGGATAGGATCACGTTCTCCTTCTGGTACTCCTTTTCAGAAAAATTCATTCTACCATTTTCCCACGATGAGGTTGTTTATGGCAAAGGATCCATCTTTCAGAAAATGCCAGGCGACGATTGGCAGAAATATGCAAACGTCAGATTGCTATATTCTTACATGTTCTCTTTCCCGGGAAAAAAGATGATATTCATGGGAGATGAATTCGCTGTAGGTTCAGAATGGGATTTTTCGAGAGGATTGATAAACAACGCAGATTTAAATTCCTTCATGAATGGCGTAAGGGAATCGCTGAGGGACCTGAGTGATATATACTTTTCAAGAAGTTTCCTTGCGAGAGGTGATTTCAACGGGGGAGCATTTCAGTGGATAGATTACTCCGACAGGGAAAGCAGTATATTCTCTTTCATAAGAAGAGATCAGCAATCGGATCACTTCCTGATATTCGTATTCAACTGCACTCCAGTGATCAGAAGGGATTACAGAATTGGGGTACCCAGATCAGGGGAGTGGAGGGAAATATTCAATTCAGATTCACAGTATTACGGTGGTTCAGGGGTTGGAAATGAGGGAAAGGTGATTGCATCAAAAAGGTGGTGGCATAACATGGAAAACTCAATCGAAATTGCACTGCCACCACTGGGATGCCTGATTCTTGAATGGAGGTCATAAAATGAAGTACAGGGACATTTATATAGAAAGGGTAATGCCAGCAGTTGATAATGGCACTCTGCCTGCCAGAGTAAGATACGGTGATAACGTTCCAGTGGAAGCTGTCATATATTCCACTGCACACCAGTACCTCAGGGCAAGAGTTGTAATCAGGTCAAGAAAAGGCAGGATTATTTCAAGGACCGAACTGAAATACACAGGACTAAATGATGTATTCAGAACAACTGTGCAATTTCCGGAAAGAGGTTCTTTCAGCATTACAATAAGTGCCTGGATCGACAGAACAACGACCATAATCAGGGGGATACTGTCCTGGTTGGAGGCTGGCGAAAGCATTGAAAGTGATCTGCTTGAACTGAAACAGAGAATTTCAAATATGGAGGGAAAAGCCAGGGGTAGGAACAGGAAGGCCTTCAGGGAAATATGGAAGATCGTGAATGCAGAAAAGCCTGAAAAGGAAAGTCTTGCATCGATCCCTGAAACTTTTTCATCAATCCTGGATAGATATGATGAGAAGGAATCTGAGATAAATTCCAAGAAATTCTGGTTGGAAGTGATGGGTGATGAACTGGCAAAATCATGGTATGAAGTTTTTCCAAGGTCTCAACCTCCAGAGGGAAAAAAATCAAGCACACTCAGAGATCTTGCACAAAGGCTTGACTACATTTCTAAAATGGGGTTTGACGTTGTATATTTGCCACCCATTCACCCCATAGGCCAGACAAACAGGAGGGGAAAAAATGGGATCATTCCATGTGAGAAGGATGATCCAGGAAGTCCATGGGCGGTTGGAAGTGAGAAGGGAGGATTCAGGTCAATTGCACCAGAACTGGGAACACTGGATGATTTTAAATTCCTGATAAACGAAGCGAGGTCCAGGAAAATGGAGATAGCTCTGGATATGGCGTTCCAGTGCTCACCGGATCACCCTTATGTGAGGGAGCATCCAGAATGGTTTTACAGGAGGCCGGACGGTACAATAAGATATGCAGAAAACCCGCCAAAGAAATATTTTGATATATATCCATTCAATTTTTACTGCAGTAACAGGGATGAATTATGGGAGGAACTAAAGAGTGTTGTCATGTACTGGGCAGCAGTAGGGGTAAGAACGTTCAGGGTGGATAACCCTCACACGAAGCCACTGGGTTTCTGGGAGTGGCTGATCCAGTCAGTCAGGAAGGAATATCCTGATACTGTATTCCTCAGTGAGTCATTTACAACACAAAACCTGATGTACCGCTTGAGCAAGGTTGGATTCCAGCTTTCTTACAGTTATTTCACATGGAAGAACTTTGACTGGGAAATAAGGGATTATTTCACGGAACTGAACACTCCTGAAGTAAGGGCATTTTTTACGCCAGTTCTTTTCACAAATACACCGGACATACTATCGTACACCCTGCAGTATGGAGGCAGGGCCCAGTTCATTATCAGGGCAATACTTGCAGCAACCCTCTCTTCATCGTGGGGAATATACAGTGGATACGAAATATGCGAGAACACGCCGATTCCAGGAAAAGAGGAGTATCTTGATTCAGAAAAATATGAAATCAAATCCAGGGATTTCAACGACCCGATAAACATCAGGGAAGAAATTGGAAGACTCAATGAGATAAGAAGGAAGAACCCCGTGTTCATGGAGAGGGGAAATCTGAAATTCATTGAAACCAATAATCCCTCTCTGCTTGCATATACAAGGGGATTTGACCAGAACAAGATCATGGTGATAGTAAATCTAAACCCAGATCAGATGCAGGAAGGCATGGTGGAAATACCCGATGAATGGAAAGGCTATTCCAGGATCAATGTGATGGATATTTATAACCTTGAAAGCTACTCATGGGTGGATGGCCGGAATTATGTGCGTCTTACGCCTGAATTCAAGCCCGTACACATACTCAAGAGGGTTTTGAAATGATATCTGATGCACAGGAAAGGCTGTGGTATAAAGATGCGATATTTTACGAGGTGCCGGTACGATCGTTCTACGATTCAAATGGAGATGGTATAGGAGATCTTCAGGGGCTCACACAGAAGCTTGAATATATTAAGAGTCTTGGAATAGATTGCATTTGGCTTCTTCCATTCTATGATTCCCCACTCAGGGATGATGGATACGATATACGGGACTACTATTCAATACTCCCGGAATACGGGACACTGAAAGACTTCGATGATTTAATGGTTGAGGCCCACAGGCTTGGGATAAGAGTTATTGCCGATCTTGTACTCAACCACGTTTCAGATCAGATAAAGTGGTTTCAGGAAGCGAGAAAGGACAGGAACAACCCTAAGAGGGACTGGTTTGTCTGGTCAGATACACCCGATAAATACGAGGGTGTCAGGATAATATTTATTGACACGGAGCGGTCCAACTGGACACTGGACCCGCAAACAGGGCAGTATTACTGGCACAGGTTCTTCAGTCATCAACCAGATCTGAATTATGACAATCCAGAAGTAAGGGAGGAGATGAAGAAAGTCATAAGATTCTGGCTTGACAGGGGACTGGACGGCTTCAGGTGTGATGCAGTACCATACCTTTTTGAAAGGGAGGGAACAAGCTGTGAAAACCTTCCTGAAACACATGAGTATTTCAGGGAGCTCAGGAAGATGATAGATGAGGAGTATCCAGGCAGGATACTCCTTGCAGAGGCAAACCAGTGGCCTGATGATGCAAAAAAATATTTTGGAAATGAGGACGAATTCCAGATGAATTTTAATTTTCCACTCATGCCAAGGATATTCATAGCACTGGCAAAGGAAGATGCCTTCCCCATTGAGAATATCATTTCAAAAACCCTTCCTGTCCCTGAAAAATGTTCATGGGGGTTATTCCTCAGGAATCATGATGAATTGACCCTGGAAATGGTCTCCGACGAGGAAAGGGATATAATGTATAGTGAATATGCAAAGGTGCCGAAGATGCGACTGAATCTAGGAATCAGGAGAAGGCTTGCACCGCTGGTAGACAATGATAGGTACGTACTGGAGTTCCTCAGTGCTCTCATAATGTCATTACCAGGCTCTCCTATCCTCTATTACGGGGATGAGATTAACATGGGTGATAATATATACCTTGGAGACAGGAACGGTGTGAGAACACCCATGCAGTGGTCCTATGACAGGAATGCAGGTTTTTCAAGGGCAGATCCGGAACAGTTATACGCGCCTGTGATCATAAATTCCAATTATCACTATGAAGTGAATAACGTAGAATCAATGTCGAGGCTGTCTTCCTCATTCCTTAACTGGCTCAGGAAACTAATTATAACAAGGAAGAAGAGTGCTCAAGTTTTTGGCAGGGGAACAATAGAATTCATCCACTCAGATCAAAAGGAGATTCTTGCCTTCATAAGAACATATGAGAATCAGACAATCCTGTGCGTTTACAATCTTTCAAGAAAACCATCCTATGTGACCATGGACCTCAGAAAATATTCAGGCTGGCATGTAAGGGAGATGCTCAGCCTCTCAAGATTTCCAGATATAGGCGATCTGCCATATTTCTTCACTTTACAGAGAAACTCATTCTTCTGGATGAGTTTGGAGAAGCCAGATGCTGCATGAGAACAGAGGAAATTGTTAGGATAAACAGGGAAAGAATATTCAGGGAAATGGTAAGTGAGAGATGGTATCCTCTCAAGGGACACGATCCAGCGGATATGAGGGTAATAGAAACGTACCCTGAAGAAGTATCAGGAAATGAACCTTTCACAGTAAAATTGAGATCAGAGGGAACAGGAATGCTTATCAATCTCCTGCTCAATGTTAGAGATGGCAGTGAAGATGAAACTGAAGATTCAATAAGATCAGGAAAAGTTGTCCTCATGATAAGGAAACTGCTGGAAAGTGGAAAAGATACAGAAATCAGGTTCAACGGGAACAGGAATGAAATTCTGCAAAACCTTGGTTCATATCATGCATTTAACGGAAACCAGAGCAATTCGTCCTTTATAATCAATGGAAATGTGATAGGAAAGTTCTTCAGGACATCCTCAGACGTGGAAAATCCTGATTACATCATACCACTGAATCTCTGGAAGCATACAAATTTCAGGAACACACCGGAACCTCTAGGTATGGTGACCTTCAGGGAGAAGGAGTGCATCATGACATTTTCACGGTTTATGGAAAATGAGGGTGACTACTGGAGCTATCTCAACCGCATACCAGAGGATGACAATTTTGTAAATATTGTTATGGAATCAGCAAGGAATATAGCTTCAGTGACGGCGAAGATGCATTATTCCCTGTCTATCATCAGGAATGAAGGATTTGAAACAGAATTATTCAATTTGAAAGACATCCAGTCATTGCAAGACTCTTACAAATCATACGAAGAAATGGTATATGAACTTTGTAAAATAAGGGAAGGGCAGTCGGAACTATTCCATGAAGTTTATAATGGAATGCCAGCTGTGAGGAAGGCTGGTGAGGCATTTGAAAAATTAATTACAGATAACTTCCTGAAGCAGAGGATCCATGGAGATTTTCACCTTGGCCAGATATTGAAGACAGGATCTGGTCCGCAGGTTATAGACTTTGAAGGAGAACCAATGAGGTCCATCAGAGAAAAGTCTTCAAAGCAGAGTACCATGAAGGACCTTGCAGGACTGATACGTTCCTTCGACTACCTTTGCAGGGGAAGGATGAATAAACCGGGAAAAACATCTAAATTGCTTGAAAACACTGTGATATCTGCATACATGAATGAAATGATAGATCTGGATCCTGGATTCAGGGAAAAGAAGGACTTATTCCCTGTTGTGTTAAAAGCCTTCATTCTTGAAAAGGCAATGTATGAGACAATTTATGAGTCCAGGAACAGGCCTGACTGGATCCATATACCACTTGGGTTCATTCGTTCATTCATAAATGATGAAACGGAGTGAAAAATATCAGGAAGCCTATGGAAGTTCCCTGAGATAGAATATTCTTTCCTCAATTCCAAGTCTCTTATTGGAAACAAGTGCGTGGAAGAATAGAACTGAAGACAGCCTGTTTGCATATTCTTCAAGGACTGCAGGGATTTCCACTTCTGACTTCGATTTTACCAGATCCCTCTCCAGTCTTCTGCAGACAGTTCTTGCCATGTGCAGGCTTGTAGCCTCCTTGCTTCCTCCCGGGATCACGAACAACCTTATCTTCCCGTACTCCTTCCTGTAATATGTTACCCTGTCCTCGAGCCACTTCACTCTTTCTGGGGTTATTGTTCTTCTCGTGCCCTGAGTTGTTATATGTTCTCCAAGGGTAAATAAATCCACCTGAATCTGCTGGAGGTCTTCTCTTATATCGTCCCATCTCGTGTTAACGAGGGCAAAACCTATGAATGAGTTCACCTCATCTATGTCTCCCTCTGTATCAATAATGGCGGATCCCTTTGTAACCCTCATTCCTGTGCCTGTATCGGTTTCTCCCCTATCTCCTCTTTTTGTATACATAGCAGTTCATCAACAAAGTATAATTAAATATTATGAAGTAAACTTTACTAAATTTAAAGAAATTTTCAAAATAGTCAAAGTTCAGGCTACTGGAAAATTGGAAATCAAAAACATGGTGGTAATTGACTCTGAGAAATTACAACTTTTAGGGAAATTCAGTAATTTTCCTAAATTTCCATAATCTGGACCTCTTAGATGTCATGAAAAGAAGTTCTTTTGACCATGTTAACATGACGGTGTCAGCCTGAGAGTTGGAGAGGTAATAGAAGGATTTCTTGACTCAGGAGGTTGCTATCTAGATTGGCTGCCATTCGATTCTTAATATAATGCAGCAATGGTAAATAGAAGCATGTCGAAATATCTCCTCTTTTTCAACAAACAACCACCAGGAGTTGATCGAAATCTACATGGTATTGGATGATGATGAAAAAATCATGGAACAGTCTGAGATTGGGAATAATATAAATGAATTAGAACAGTTCAGATCAAGGTATATTGATCTCAATCCTGAGATTGCACTGGAAGTATCAACGACAGGAAAATATATTGCAGGAAAGCTGAGGGACATGGGCTTCCATGTTCATCTTGCAGATCCTTTCAAGTTATCCATCATATTCAAGTCCTCAAAGAAGAATGACAGGGAAGATTCATACAAGCTTGTCAAGTGTAAATGCCTATCAAAGATGTCTGAAGAACAGAAGGAATTACTGAAGGAGAAACTTAAAAACGGACAATACACAACAGCACAGGTCAGGATCATTATAATGGAACAGTTTGGAATTGAATATACAATGAAACAGGTATTGGTCATAATAAAAAAGATGGGGATGAGGCATGCAAAGCCATACCCGAATGATAAGAGAAGACCAGGAAATGCTTAGGATACTCTAAAAAAAATTAGGTACCATATCCATTGAAGAGATCACACTAGGATTATTTGATGAATCTGCGCCACAGACAACTGCAAACACCGTAAGATTGTGATCGTTCCATAAACCGGAAATTACAAAGGATACGTCAAAGTAGAGGGCAAACACCTTTGGATTCTATTCTCTCAACGGAAACAGTGTTGTTGACTTCCAGAATCATTCCAGGAAGGAGAATGTTGTTTCTTTCTTGAGGAAAATAAGGGAACAGAATCCTGGAAAAACGATTATGATCATACTGTACAATTTCTGATCATATCATTCAGGACTGGTTATAGATGTTGCCAATATGCTGGATATAAAAATCATATTCCTTCCACAATATTCACCTGATCCGAATCCCATTGAATTCATATGGAAGAGTGTCAAGAGAATTGTGTCAACGGCATTGATTAATTCCGAAGGGGATCTGAAGGATACAATAAAAAAAGGATTCATGAAGCTTTCAGACAGTAAAACATTCGCAAAAAGCTGGGACATTAAGTTCCTGAATGGGGGTATAATTATGTAGCTAATGAACAATAATTATTGTAAAATTAAAGAGCCATTCATTAACATCTTCCATAAAGAACTCCCTAGAATTATTGAAAAGAATATCAGTAAATATCCAAATAAAGTTTAAAGCTATTTTTTAGGTCCGTTTATAAATGCATATCTAAGTGTAAGATTAAATTTTTTAGCTCTAAAATATTCCCCAATTGACAACCCAATTAGCATTAAAGCAAAAAGGGAAACAAACTCTACGATTATGACTTCACTTGCGTTTAAATTCTTGTCATATAAAAAGTTTGTAAGAATAAATAATGTAATTACAATTATTCCCTCAAAAATGTAAGCTAAGAATGTATAATAATTCCTGTAAGCCCTCTGTGATTCCCATTTTTTGTTTCCTGCTTTCGGAGGTCCGTATCTAGTGGAATAATATAAAACGGCGAAAACCCCTATCAAAATATCAGCCATAACTGCAAAAAACACTATGATTTTAGATTCATATAAAGCCGTTATCAATTCTTATAACACCCCTGATATGCCCAGTTATTCCATCCGACCGTATTGGCTATGCTGTGTATAGCTCCACTTATATCTGAGATATAGACAATTCCTTCAACACCACCGTCCGCTATCATAGGTACATTTGGGAATATAGTCACCGTGTTTCCATTGCTAAGATAACCGTATTCACCTATGGATGAGTCTAGTGAACCAACACCAAATGATTGTAGTGGATAATAATAATTTATTGAATCATACAACCATATATATTTTTTTCCTGTATTTTCATTTGCGTACGTTGATTCATAAAGCTCCAAAAGCTTAGAACTAACGTGTGCTGATTCAATATACTCAGCAACACCAACTGCTAATATTACTGAAGCCACAATGGCTGAAACTAAAATAGAAACTCCAACTGTTGCAAGAGCTGCCCCCATTCCTACTCCCAATACACCTAAAATTACTGTAGACAAAAGTCCATAATTAGAAGTATCGGAAGTAACATCGTTAAAATAGTTCTGTGCACTTTTTCCTAGATAAACCACATTTGATGTGTCATGTTCTCCGTAAGTAATCGTTGTAAATATAAGGGAGTACTTAAAATAGTTAACACTTACCATTAACCATTCCCCGTAATCTGTACAAATTGCTTTCGGAAGAGCATCGGAACTTATCTTAAAAGCGTAAGCTGTTTCGTTACTAGCTCTTAGGTTATATACCTTAACCGAATTCATTCTTCCTATTGTCATGGTCCTTTGAAGCTTAAATTTTCCCAGTGTATTGTTTTCTAACCTCGATAAAAATATTTTCATTTCTCTCTGATTTTCCTTTTGAAAAGCCCTTTCCTCTTTCAGTGTTATTTTTTTAAATAAAGATTTGTAATAAGGGCTTTCTCCAATAAAAGTCAAAAAGTCTTTCAATAATATGTTAGATGGGCAGTCTAAGACCCTTTTTATGGTCAATCCTCTTTTGTTAAGCCACTGATAGAACCCGAAGGACATTTTGTCACTTAGATTGTTATCCTTTACGGATTCCACATAAGACATGACCATCTGGTTCCCAACTGATTTTTCCCTTTCTTTCCATATTGAATGGTTTTGATCTTCAGGAGATTGCATTAATGTCATTAGCCCACCGAATATCATTGCAAATGTAATCAAAACAGATACAATAACTTTTATTTTTTGATCCATGTTAATGAAACAACTTTATTATATATATATATATTGTTGATATTTATATACCATTGCCACTTTTTTGTTTTAGAAAAGCTTCTGTTTAAGTTTAATAATTTAATTTCTATAATAAAGATGTGTCCAAATGATAAGGGGAGCACATCAATCTAAAATTATATTGCATATGATTATGTAATGAAGTTCAATGGTTATCCCATGGAGATAATGGAAGAGGCAAATTTTCTCTATCTTAGAAAAATGACAAAAATCGCCCTATTCATTCTCGCACTCGAGTTTGTAACAGGTATAATTTCGGCTTTTACTATTAGCTCTCCGCTTAGCACATCAGGTAGAACCAGAGGGCTGCTCAACACATTTCATTTTATATTCTCGGGAAGCAGCATACCTCTATTTCTTCACGGAGTCATAGGTCTGGTCCTGATAATATGGAGTCTGTATCTTTCCATGATATCAATCAAATACGGGCTTATTTTCTCCATACTAACATTCATGGCCCTATTAGCCCAGTTAGGTGCGGCTGTTGTAGGACTTTTTATTGTTGACGTATATTTTAACAACAGCGCATTTTCACTCATAATGCTGGCAGCAGTTTTACTTTCAATCATACTTTATTTCCTTATACTGTTTGTGGCAAAAAATTACAAGAAGTTGAATATATAAATGTTAAATGTGTTATTTGAGGTCAATTTCAAGGTTAATCTTGAAAATAGAGCAAATTGGTGGAATCAGATATACCCTGATTTACCATCATAGACTTTTGTTGCAAGGAATCTCTTGTCTTCAACCGGCCTGTAAATGATTGCATTGAGTGCAACCGAATCCCTGTAGTATTTCTCCACTCCGAAATCTTCCAGATATCCGTAACCACCATGGAACTGGAGTGCATATTTAGTGGCCTTCCTTGCCAGGGAGGCCGATAAATCCTTGAGCATCAGCATTCTCATTTCATCAGCATCTTCTGCAAACAGGGCAAATTTAAGTATTTCAAGTTCTGACTTTAGTTCCGCAATTCTGAAAGCCACCGGTTCATAATTCTTCAGTGGTTCGTTGAAAGTCTTTCTAACCTTAGTGTATTCAATAGCCTTGTCAAGTGCCCCATCTGTTATCCCGAGAAAAATTGCACTGATATCATCAGATGAATGGACAAGAATAGTTTCCAGATCAGACTTCTTCCCAATCTCTTCCCTGTTTGAAGGTCTGAAATCGCAGACTCCAATGCCTCTCATACCCAGGGGCTTGAAACCCTTGACCTGTTCAGCAACACCACTGCCTGTAAACACAGAGTCGTCATCTGCAAGATCAATATATCTATTGGACCTGTTGTTCATGGCTCTCTTCAGGATTCCGTTCCCTCTATCATCAACTTCATCATCAGTCAATCTTGATATGGATATTGCATAGGAATCGTGCCCATCTATCACTGATTTGATCAGTTCTCTTTTGCCTTTGTCTGAAAGTAGTCTCAGGACAAGATCGTTGTGGAAGAAAATATATGCTGCAACTGAAGGAGATACCTTTGCCAGTTCAAACAACATCAGCCTGTGGCTCAGTGGATCAAGTCCAGCACCACCCATCTCTGTGTTGAGATTTGAGCCAAGGAATCCCTGTTCAATCATCTTCTCCCTTATGATCTCTGGAATACCATCCCTTTCAACTTTCAATGCCAGATCTTTCAGGTTTTTATCTGCAAATTCCTTAACCGTCTCCCTCATCAATTCAGCCTGTTCATTCATTCTAATCACCTTTCAAAATCATTCTTGATATAACTATCTTCTCCACTTCACTTGTTCCTTCCCAGATTTCCATTATCTTGGAGTCCCTGAAGAATCTTTCAATCTCACTGTTGAGTCCGGTCTGTCCCGTGATCTCCATGGCTGTTTCAGCTGCAAAACTTGCCGTTTCTGAAGCATAACCCTTAGCCATGCTGGTAAGCGTAGGGTTTGGTGTGTAATTGAAGAGGAAGCTTGCGGCCTTGTACATAAGGAGTCTGGAAGCCTCCACTCTAGTTGCAATTTCGGCAAGCTTGAACTTCCTCTCCTCCCCAACATATTTTCCATCCCTTTCCAGTTTCTTTAGGTACTCAGTGGTCCTGTCAAGTACTCCCTGTGCAATGCCTATGGATTGCGCAGCAACGAAAATCCTTGATATGTTGAAGAATTCCATTATGTAATAGAACCCCTTGCCCTCTTCACCTACAAGATTCGCGACTGGAACCTCAACATTATTCAATATGAGTTCCCCTGTGTTTGTAGCCCTTACCCCCAGTTTTCCAGTAAGTTTGTTGGAATCAAATCCCTTGAATGCTCTTTCAACGACAAGCACACTCAGCCCTCTGTGCCTCTTCTGAGGGTCATCAGGTGGAGATGTCCTGACAAGCATCACGAAAAAGTCAGCCAGGGTCCCATTCGTTATGAACATTTTCGATCCATTCACGATATATTTATCACCCTCTTTCCTGGCAACAGTCTTCAGTCCAGCAACATCACTTCCTCCTCCAGGTTCTGTTACTCCCAGTCCCATTATTTTCTTTCCAGCAGCCACCTTACCAAGATAATTCTCCCTCAGGTAATCGCTTCCATGAAGCATCAACACCTCTGCTCCAAAATAGGGTACTGTTACGGAAATACCAAGACCAGGGTCCACACGGCACATTTCTTCTATTCCTATCATGGTTTTCCACGGGTTAGAAAAATCTATAATTCCCTCCTTCAGGGCTTTCAGTCTCAATTCATCAGGATATTTCTCTTCCAGATCATATTTTGATGCAACTTCGTTTCCAAATTCCTTTAGGGAGAACTCCCTAACCCTGTTTCTGTATTCCTCAAGATCTTTGTCCAGATCAAAATTCATTCACTCAGCCTCCACAACAATGGAATATCCCTGCCCTCCTCCAACGCAGAGGGTAGCAACTCCATATCTCTTACCTTTCTCCTTTAACTCTCTCGCCAGTGTTCCAGCTATTCTTGCACCTGTTGCTCCAAGAGGGTGGCCTATGGAAATTCCTCCTCCATAAATATTTACCTTCTCCCTCGGTATGTCAAAGGCTTTCATGGCATTAAGTACAACGACTGCAAAGGCTTCGTTGATTTCCCAAAGATCAATATCATCGGGCTTGAGACCAGCTCTTTCGAGAGCCTTTTTCGTTGCCGGTACAGGACCTTCGCCCATTATTGACGGGTCCACTCCAGCCCATCCGAAGCTCAGTATCTTGGCCATTGGGCTGAAGCCATATTCCCTGACTTTATCTCCACTTGCAAGAGCAACAAGAGACGCACCTGCATTCAGGGGAGATGAGTTCCCTGCTGTTATAACACCATCTTCCTTCAGAATTGGCTTTAGTTTCTTCATACCTTCCAGAGTTGCATCCTTCCTTACTGCCTGATCTCTGTCGAAAATCACTGTTTTACCATCATTCTCAACTTCCAGTGGAAGTATTTCTTCCTTGAAAAAACCACTTTCTATACCCTTCACTGCTCTCACATGGCTCTCATAGGCATATTCATCCATCTCATCCCTTCCTATGTTTCTCAATGCAGCCAGTTTTTCAGCAGTTGCAAGCATGTTGTATGAAATATTCATCTGGTATTTCATGAATTCAGGTCTGACCATGAGTTTCATGTTTGGCTTCACGTGGGGATTGTTGCTTAGTGGTACATGAGTCATATGTTCCATTCCACCTGCAAGTACTATCCTGGAGTTTCCAGTCATTATTTCCATTGCGCCAATTGAAATTGCATTGAGTGATGACGAACATGCCCTGTCCAGCGACATACTTGGTACATTGAAAGGCATCCCTCCCATGAACACTGGATGTCTTCCACCATATGTCCAGTTCTCATCAGCCTGGATAGCGCACCCTGTTATCACATCATCAATATCATCTGTATTGATTCCATTTCTGGATACTGTATCTTTTATAAGATGTCCCAGCACCTCATCCATTCTCATTGAGTTAAGCATGTCCCTCTCTGGATCCTGGGGTCTTGACCTTGAGAACGCACTTCTCTTGAAATCTATTATATGAACCGAGTCGTTATTCACTATTTCACCATGAGCCATATACATATTTAACATAAATATATTTTCGATATCGACATACGAAATCGACACATTCATTAATTATCAAAAAATTACCAGCTGTTTAAAGCAGGTAAGAAATATTTACCTTGAAAACAATAGGGAACAGGAGTGATCGATATGGCAATGAATATAGTTGTTTTAGTCAAACAGATAATAGATATAGACCAGCTCAAGACAGATCCAAACACTGGTGAACCACTCACTCAGAACATACCATTGAGGATTGAGAACCTGAGCAAGAACTCC
This sequence comes from Thermoplasmatales archaeon, assembly GCA_027310185.1. Classification (GTDB taxonomy): domain Archaea; phylum Thermoplasmatota; class Thermoplasmata; order Thermoplasmatales; family Thermoplasmataceae; genus Cuniculiplasma. Next base: position 254,678 of record DAIDBH010000017.1, on the reverse strand, counting down.
ATTGAGGCTGCAGTGCAACTTAAGGAAAAGAATGGAGGAAAGGTAACAGGAATCATTTTTGGAACTGAAAAATCAAACTCAGCAATGAAGGAGGCCTACGCGATGGGTGTTGATGAAGGGTTCATAATAACTGGGTATAAGGGAAATAACCCAGCCTACACAGCTTCAGTTTTAGGAAGCAAGATAAAGGAACTCGGAAGTGTTGACTGTGTGATACTCGGAAATCAGTCAGCGGATTCTTACACAGGTTTGCTCCCGGGACTCCTTTCCACAGAATTGAACATGCCGCTTCTGGGCAACGCAGTCAGCGTGTCAGTGGAAGGAGAAAGGATAAGGATAAAGAGAGTCCTAGACGAGAAGGATGAAATAATATCTGCCGGAAAACCATGCATTGTTTCCGTAACCCAGGAAATAAATCAGCCAAGGCTTCCTCCCGTTCTTCAGATAATGGCAGCTGGAAGGAAACCCATAAACACTGTTCCGGCACCGGCTGGGAACTTTGAAACACCAAGGATAATCAGCAACCTTGCCCCAAAGAGTGACAGAAAGAGGTTGATTTTTGATGACATGGATAAGGGTGTATCTGAGATTTCAAAGGTAATAAGAGGTGAAATAAAATGAAGTTTCTGTTATTTTCAGAAGATGGAACAAATATGGGAGGACTGGCCACAAAACTCAGGGATAAGGGAGAAGTATACGGTGTTACACTTGAAGGTCAGGAAACGAAATGCATTGAATACGGAATTAAAGAGATCTTCGTGCTGAAAGGTAGGCCGATGGGAGACAATACTTTCAGGGCACTCAACAGTATTGACACATCCAAATTTGACAGGATATTTATTTCCAGTTCACCCCTTGGAAGAGATATTGCAGGAATGATAGCAGCAACACTCAAGTCCACTGTAGTTACGGAGGTCTTTGAATTTGAGATGGAAGGGGATAACATCAGGACCAGGAGATTCTTCTTCGGAGGCAAGACAATTCTTGAGGAGGAAAGCAGGTCAAAGGTAATAACAGTTCAACCAGGTTCATTTGAGCCCAAAAAAGTAGAGTCAAAGAGCCAGGTTTCATCCCTGGATCTTGAGAATTCTGCACTTTCCATAGATCAGGAAATGGAGAAAGACAGGAGTGGAACGGATATTGAATCCGCTTCAATTCTTGTTTCCATAGGAAGGGGCATCGGGAAAAAGGAAGCTGTAGATCAGATAAAACCTCTTGTAGATGCAGTACATGGTGAATTATCTGGCTCAAGACCTGTGTGCCTTGATTATAAATGGCTCAGCGAGGAGAGGCAGGTCGGCCTTTCCGGTAAAAAGGTGAAACCAAAGGTATACATAGCCCTTGGAATCTCCGGCCAGATACAGCACATTGCGGGAATGAGAGGCTCAAAGATAGTAATTGCTGTAAACAAGGATAAGGAGGCACCCATATTTCAGGAATGTGACTATGGCATAGTAGGTGATCTGTTCCAGGTAGTGCCCAAGCTTGTTGCTGCTCTCAAGCAGTAAATCAAATTCAAAATCTAAAATAAGTTTTATTTTTTCATTTTTACGATATGGAGTATGACGAATTTGCTGTAATGGATGTCCCGTTGCTGTTTTCTATCGCAAAAGGCCTGAGTTGAATTCTATATTTTCAGAAATGGCTGAATAACTGAGTTCGAGGGTCTTGCCTATGCCAAATGCTCCTGGTTTGTAATAAGATGTATAACCTCCCACCTCTATGTGTCCACTTATCTTTCCTCCAATTTGGATTTTCTGCTCCACTATTATCTCGAACTGGTAATATGTTTGTCCTTTAATACACCACTGACCTCTGTAACCTACTAAATTAGATCCTGACAATATCTCATGACTCTTCTCGGAGTTCGGGTTACACTGGTTTCGTATTATGGATGAAATCTGATTACTGGCCGATTTAGGCAGGGTGACAACGTTGTCCAGGTTCAGTATTTGGCATCCTCCTACCATCTCAAGCCAACTTCCGGTTGATGCATAAATTGAAGTACCGTTTGGAGCAGAAACTCCACTTGCAATATTTGAACCACCTACAGCATTTATAGCAGCACATATTATATAAAACATAGTAGAATCACTTAGGTTTACATATACATATACGTTTAGCTTGAGATGTGTATATTCGCTGCTCCTATCACACTGATATAAGCTCCCCACATACTCTATGTGACCTGTTCTTGTATTGTTTTTAGAAGCATTCATCAATGAAAAGGTTCCGACATAGTAAGATGGATGATCCATATCAGTAGCGTTTGCTGAATTACCATAAGCTCCAGCTATTACCACAGCACCGTCTGTAACAAATACTATGGTTATCATAATAGCCAAAATGGTAACTACAAATTTTTTCCTTCTCATTGTAACTTACCTCTTATACTTCTGTTGATATAATTACGTCATTCTATATTAATGGATTAGCAGTAGGAAGGTCCCATTAATCGATTAAAATAGTATAAAAAAAGTGGTTTCGTTTTTCCCACATCCTTCAATTACGTGAAATAAATGAAAAAAGCTGTGAAGGCAAGGACAATGACAATTATATAGTCTACATTAGTTGGTTTTATCTTTTCCAGGCCTTTGAGCATGCCTTTCTTCGCAAACAATGAAATAATCATCAGTGAAATCCCACCTGAAACTATGAACAATGCGCTAATCATTCCTATGAAAAATCCACCAAAAACTGTTGCTGCAAGCACAATTGGTAAAAATGCAGGATCAGGAATGAAGCTGACCAGAAGACTGGTGTTTTCTATTTTTTCCGTTTCGTGCACTTCTTTCCTTATATTCAACAGTATGTAAAGACACACCAGCACTAGAAGAACGATTGATCCTATCTTTATCCTGTCATACCCTATGATGCTTATTCCAAGGAAAGCAACCAACAGAGCAAGGATTGTTGACAGTATGCCATGAGTTATCCCTATGAAAAGACCGTAAGTTGCAGTTTTACCGTCAGTATATCTTCTCTTTGCAGATAATATGGAAATAGGTATCCAGTGATCAGGGGCAATCATGTGGAGGACCGCAAGTGTTATGGAAATCAGGATCAGGTAAAACTCTGTATTCATTCCGCATGGTCTAGATGATTATCATATTTAAGAAACCTTTTGGCCCAGAGAATTTCATTAACAAGCAGAATTTCGCAATATATATTAGATTATAGTTATATTAATATATAAGGTAATAAAGTGTTTAATATAAAATTAATATAAGACACAGCATGACAGATGAAAAAATATCATGGTTAAACGGTAGCTTTATAGATGAAGAGAAGGCAGTCGTCCCGATAATGACCCACTCTCTCCAGTACGGAAGCGGAATTTTTGAGGGTATAAGGGGATATGAAACACCAAAGGGAACTGAAATATTTCGTCTCAGGGAACATGTTAAGAGATTCTTTAACACTGCAAAGATATATGGAATGAATCTTGGTTTCACAGAGGATGATATTGAGAAGGCTATAATAGAAGTCGTAAGAAGAAACAAGCTCAAGTCATGTTACATAAGGCCTTTCGCTTTTTATGATGACCACAGTGTTGGTGTGGGAACAGCTGGCAAAAAGATCAGCGTTTACATCGGAGCATTTGCCTTCGGAAAGTATTTTTCTGCAGCCGATACCGGCCTCAAATGCAAGGTATCGTCGTGGCACAGGATGGAATCTGCCATATTGCCTATAGAGGCAAAGGCAAGCGGAAATTACCTAAATTCTGTAATAGCCATGAAGGAAGCCAAAGCTTCAGGTTTCGACGAAGCCATACTCACATCCAGAGATGGTTATGTTGCAGAAGGTCCCGGGGAGAATATATTCATAGTAAAGGATGGAGCACTTTTAACACCGGGAAGGGATAGTCAGATTCTTCTTGGAATAACGAGGAACACAATAATTGAAATCATGAAGGAGAATGGGATGCAGGTAATTGAAAGATTCATACATAGGGAAGAACTGTATACAGCTGATGAAGCTTTCTTTGTGGGAACAGCTGCAGAGGTAACACCCATACTCAATATTGATGGAATAACCATTGGTGATGGAAAGGTCGGCGTTGTGACCAAGAATGTCAGGGAAACATATTTCAATCTGGTTCAGGGGAAATCAGATAAGCATAAGGACTATCTCACATACGTTTGATATCAAAAGAACACTTTCAGTAAGAAGACAAATCACTTGTCTTCCCATTTCATGCTGTTGCCATAGCGCATGAAATCTACGTGTGTGTACATTCCAAAGGCATTTTTCCTTGTTATGCCATCGTAACCGTCAATTCCGCTTCCCCTAATCATCTTCATGGTCATTCGATCCTCCGTTTTGATTCTTCCATAATGGAACTCATGTCCTTTAATCACCTGTCCCTTCCTGTAGAAAGGGCTGCCTTTTTCACTGACGATCTTCGTATAATTCAGCACAGGGCGTTTTTCCATCCATGTGCTTCCCCTGAAGATTCCAGCCATGTCATATTTTTTCCCATTATTTTCCATGGAGTCCATCATGAACATTGTCCCACCGCATTCAGAGTATAGGTAACCTCCATTTTCAACATAGTCCTTAAGGAAAGACTTCAGTTTAAATGCAGATTCCAGCCGTTCTCCAAAAAGTTCTGGATACCCACCACCTATGTATATCATATCTGCTTTCTCTGGCACCTCATCATTTAATGGGGAGAAAAACCGTACATTATGCCTCTTTGAAAAAAAATCCATTGATGTTTCATAGTAAAAGCAGAATGCATCATCCCTGGCAATATAGACGTTTTTCTTTGAACCATTCGATTTCTTTACGAAATTTGCACCGGCAATCTCGGGTAGTTGTTCCATGAATGAAAGATCAATAAATTTTGCTATTTCCCTGGACCTCTGAATCAGTTTTTTCCTATCCTGATCAAGATTCAAGCCGAGATGCCTTTCAGGCATGCTGAATTCCTCCCTGTGAGGTATTCTTCCTATAACCCTGACACCATGGGACAGAAAGACATCTTCAACCATTTTGAGATGTCTTTCTCCAGCATAGTTATTAAGGATCACTCCAAGACAGTTCTTCCTGATAAAGCCCTTTGCAGCATAGTATATTGATTCTGCCCACTTGAACATGTCAACAACAAGGATGTATGGGATTCCCAGCCTTTCAAAGTATGCAATAGTGCTGAACTCCTTTCCAACCCCGCTGTCATAAAGTCCCATAACTCCTTCCACAACTGCAAAATCTGCCTTTTCAGCCGCAAGTCCAACAATGCTTTTCTCAATTCTGCCCTGCAGCCATCTATCCAGATTGTATCCATGTTTCCCAGTAATTTTAGATTCAATCAGGGGATCAATAAAATCCGGCCCAATCTTGATCTGTATGCTGTTAGGTACTGCGGAAAGAATGGCTCCCGTGGCTGTGGTCTTCCCGGACCCGGTTGACATTGCTGCTATTCCTACTATTTTCATCATTCATCAGAAGCGCTATTAATCTTAAAAATCAATCCTTTCCAGTCTGAATTACTTTCTATCAGGTCCCCCATAATCCTGATAATGCTTGTGAGGTCCCTCTCAATGACAAAGTATTCAAGCCAGAGGTATTTTCCATCAAATTCATTTGTACTTATAACAGGCCTCAGGCCTGTCTCTATTATCATTCCTTCAAGCTTCTGGATTATTTCATTGCTTGTTTCCCCCTCATACAGCCCAATGGTGGCATCAACAGGTTTGAACATGGAAGGAATGTGGTTCATTCCGCTGTCATCAATTAAATAAAGGGAGTTGAAATTTTCAGAGTTAAAATTCCTGATGAACCTGATCCATTTTACAGAGGTACTTGGGTCTGTGTCAAGAAGGTAATCTGGCACTTCCATTCTGAGGGTTATGATCTTAAGTCCAAGACCCTCACTCTTCATTTCTGTATCCACATTGGTAAAACTTCCGAGATATACAACTTCAATACCATTTTCATAATTTTCCTTTATGAAATTTGAAACGATTTGTGAATACTTCTCATAGAAGGAGAACCTAATATGGATTGCTCCGTCAAAGAATATTGCATATTCATTAATCATGGTTTGATTTTCAAACAGCCTATTTAGATTCTCTACCAGTTTTCCAGAATATATCCTGCAAAAATAATAGTACTTTCCCTCTGAAACTCTCGATTTTGACACAAAGAAGTTGTAATCAAGATCGCTTTCCTTCCTCTTTCTTATGCTGGAAACATATGATCCGTTGTTTACATAACATATCCCGCGAAGCTTTGCTCTTTGTGATGGCTCCAGAAGTTCCTCACTGATTCTGAACCTGATTATGCATGTCTTGAATGAAGGTGGCCTGAATCTGCTCAGTATCATATATGAAATAAAAGTAAAGGGTGGTATTAAAATTATTCGACTCTTATGACTTCCATATAAAATGAAGATGTAATTCAGTTCATGAGTGAGTTGGTTTCTATAATCAGGACAGATTTTCAAGCATTCAATCGTTTCTCATAGCAGCGAAATATCCATTCCGACAATTTTTAGATTAACTTTCCAGTAATTTCCCCCTATCAGTGCAATTCTGATAAATCCTTTTTAAAAAGCTGGTATAGTGGGCACAGATATAATTATATTTATATACTTAGGATTTTTAAGTAAATCCATAGTGGTTATCATGCTTCATAATGTTAGGCTTTTATCATCATATTTGAAGGCAATCTCCTCATGGCCAGAGGATGGGGAAAACACCATAAAATCAATACCTTCACCATACCAGATTGCAAGAAAAATAAACATTTCCGCCAATTCATCCTACAAGATGTGGAACCTGATCTTCGAAAAGGAGTACATAAAGGATATGCTAATCATGCCTGAAATTTTTCCAGGGGGACTCAGGAGATATTACCTTATGGCAATCCTGCCATTTGAGTACCTGAAGGACGTTGAGCACAGGCTAGGGGAACTGCCATTCGTTGAGATCCTTCACTCATCCAACTACCTGAAGAAGAAGAGGGAAAGCCAGGGAGTTGAAAATTACAGTGAGATAGGCCATATCCAGTTCATATCAAATGAGGATCATCTAATGGAAAACCTGGATGAAATTGGAAATGCCTTTCATGAGTCAGATCTTGAATTCAAGCTGATGAACTATTTTCCATATTCTGAAGTGAACACAACCCCCACACAAAGCCAGATACGTCTGGTAAACTGCATAGCATACAAGAGCGTAAAGAATTTTTCCACTGAAGAGATAACGGACGAACTTAACTACTCGAGAAAGAGGGCAAGAAAAAGTCTGGACACGGTTGTTGAAAACAGGTTCGTGAAGGGGAAGGTAATATTCAATTTCAAGAAAATCCCAAATATTATAACGAAGCAGATATCAATAATGGTACCGGAAGATGATACGGGTCAATACATAAAGTGGTTCAGATCAAGGAAGCAGATAAAAGACAACCTTATCTATTTCGGAAACTATCCTCACACACTTACATTAACCGTATTCGGAGAAAGCATGGAGGAGATGGATAACATAACTGAATTTCTTTCAGAGAATTTCAATGAGATCTATACCATAGATAGATTCGAAACAACATTTTACAGCGAAATCAAGAATTTTTACCGTAACATTCAGATAAGTGAAAGGGAATAGGCAAAGATTTTTTCCATGAAGAAACTTCTCTCTCCCAGAACCTCGAATCTGTAGGTATTGAATTCTCTTTTCAGGCCATCTATATCGGTAAGGGAAGAGAGAATCATATAACATCTTCCACCCCTATTGAGGTGTTCAGGGAGTCCGGCGAGGAATTTCCTTATTACTGTCAGTCCGTCTTCGCCTCCATACCACATTTCACTTTCCTCAATTTCTTCCTCTTCTCCATCTCCCGGAAGATAAGGCGGATTGAATATAATCGTGTCAAAACTGCCATTTATTCCATCAAACAGATCAGAAAGCAGGACTTCAACTTTTACGTCATTGAGGGATGAATTCAATTCAGTGCATTTAACAGCATCTGGATTTATATCAGATGCAATTGTGGAATAGCCCTTCCTTGCAAGTACTATGGAAATCAGCCCGCTTCCACTTCCTATTTCCAGGCACTTTCCCTCCGGACTCAATGTTTCAAGTAGGAGAAAGGTATCTTCGGATGGAAAGTAAACCCTATTGCATCTTGAAACTTTTATACTCTCTCCATCAATACAAAAAGATACCGGTTCCATAAATATACAGGGTATCATTATTCAATTTAAACACTATCGACTTTCAGACAATGTTATATAAATTACAATTATAGGCTATAGATATGGTCGTCGTAACCAGCCCAACTCTGGTATTCATACCCGAAAGCGAACTGATTGCAGATTATGTGCTTTCCTTCGCAGTCCTGATATTTGTTCTTGCAGAATTCTACATAAGGTACAGAAAGGCAGGAATAACCCTAATTCCTGCGATAAAATATGTCCTTAAAAACCTGAGAAGATTCATCGCGCAGATCCTTAATTATGGTGCCTTTCACAGAAAGAACATAAAGAACATGTATGCCGGCATAATGCATCTGATGATCTTTTACGGGATCCTGATACTTTTTATTGCAACATCACTTATCGCCCTCTCCCATGATATTCTGAAGACAATCCTAGGATTCGGTATACTTACAGGTGATTTCTACCTTAATTTTGAGGTATGGGCCAATTTTGGAGGAGTGCTCCTGGTAGCAGGACTGTTACTTGCACTTTTCAGGAGAATAAGGAAAAAGGTGCCTCTGGATACAATAACTCAGGATTTCATAATAATAGCAGGATTACTTATACTTTCACTGGAAGGCTTTTTCCTCGGTGCCCTAAAGATTGCCCTTTACAGGGAGAGTTTTGATGTCTACAGGTTTGTTGAATGGCCACTGAGCTACATTTATGCGCCAATGGGAGTGACTGGAAACTTTGGCATTGAAATTTACAGGATATTCTGGTTTGCACATGTATTGACTGCATTCGGGGTTGCAGCTTACCTTCCATTCTCAAAACTGTCACACATGTTCTATTCAGCTGTTGGGATCGGGATTCACCCTGAAAAAAAAAGGGGAGAAATGTCCACTCCATTCATTCTGTCCGAAGCACTGGAATCAGGCAATTTTGACTTCAAGGTAGGGGCAAAAACAATAATGGATCTTAGCTATTTCGAGAAAACTGATGCAATAGCATGCACAGATTGCGGTAGATGTGAGAGGGCCTGCCCGGCAGTTTCATCTGGCACAGATCTTGATCCCAGAGTAGTGGTTCAGAATATACAGAGGGCACTATGGAACGGCGACACACCAATGATTGACGGGATAATCAGTGAGAATGCAGCCTGGTCATGTACCACATGCCAGGCATGTGTTGAAGAATGCCCTGTCCTCATAGATCCACATTCATACAATCTGGAAGCGAGAAGGACTCTTGTAATGGACAATAAGCTATCTAAGGAGACATCAACATACCTGAACAATCTTGGAAACACCATGAATCCCTTTGGAAACAACAACTCAGACAGGGATTCAATGCTTCAGTATGGGAGGAAGATGGAAGAAGGAATGGACACAGTCTACTGGGTGGGATGCATGGGGGCATTTGATCCAAGATATAACAAGGTCGCTAGGGATGTAATAGACCTCCTGAAGAAAGGAGGCGTGAATTTCGGTCTTCTTGGCTCAGAGGAGAAATGCAATGGCGAAACAGCAAGACGGATGGGAGAGGAGGGGAGATTTCAGGAACTTGTTCTCCAGAATATAGAAACATTCAACAAATATGGAATAAAAAAGATAATAACATCCTGTCCGCATTGCATGAACACATTCAGGAATGAGTACCCCAAATTCGGCCTAAAGGCGGAAGTGGTTCACCATTCAGAAGCACTGGCTGATCTCATACGGGAAGAAAAAATCAAGGTAAGAAACAACAGTGAAACTGTGACACTTCATGATCCATGCTATCTTGGCAGGATCAACGGTGAATATGATAATACAAGGCTGATCGTTGACAGCACATCAAAGCTCAAGGAAATGGAAAAAAGCAAAAGCAAGAGCTTCTGTTGTGGCGGTGGCGGTGGAAACTACTGGTACAAGGTTGAAAAAGAGGATTCAATAAGCAAAATAAGGATGAAACAGGCACTGGAAACAGGAGCCAGTACAGTTGCAGTGGCCTGTCCATTCTGCACGGCAATGCTGGAGGATGCATCAAGAACCATGGACGTAGAAAGCAAGATAAGGGTAAGAGATATCTCAGAAATAATTAAGGAAAATCTGGAGGAAAGATAAATATGAAATTCATAACTGAAAAGGATGTTGAGAATAACCTGAGAATGAAGGAGCTCATGGATATACTGGAAGATGCATTCGTTGAATATGGCGAGGGCAGGGCTGACGCGAGCCCCCGAGATAGGCTGTTTACAGGTAGTGCATTCCTGAATACAATGCCAGCTTACATAGACAAATACGGGATCGCAGGACTGAAGACCTATGTTGCGGGCGTAAACGGTGCAAAATTTGTCGTAATGTTTTCCCTGACAGAAGATCCTGAGAATTTCTTTGTTATAGAGGCAAACCGACTCGGGCAGATGAGAACAGGTGCTCTTCCAGGAATTGTTTCAAGAAGATTGCTTAAGGACCGTAAATCAGAGGCTAACTTCCTTCTTATAGGTTCAGGATATCAGGCAGAGACACAGCTGGAGGCAATGAAGATCGCACTCGATCTTGATGAGGCTGCTGTTTATTCAAGGACAGCTGCACACGCTGAGGAATTTGCAAAAAAAATGGGTGAGAAACTTTCCATGGACATAAAAGTGGAAAGAAATGCAAACAATTTCAGGAATTATAATGTGATTAACAGTGTGACCAATGCAAAGGACCCTGTAATAACAGAGAAGAATGTACCGGAATATTATCACATTAATCTTGTTGGAGCAAATCTTCTAAACAGGAGGGAAGCCAGCAGCGATGTAATGAAATCTTCCGATCTTGTTATTGTTGAACATATGGGGCAGGCGATGCTTGAGTCTGCGGAAATTCAGGATGTGAATGGTTCAGAAAAACTTATGGAACTTAAGGATTTTATAAGGGAAGGCCCAATTCAGGCAAGAAGATCAGTATTCAAAACAATGGGCATTGGACTTGAGGATATAGTGGCTGGCTATCTGGTTGCAAAGAAAATGGGGCTAATCTGAGCTGGTAAAAGTGGATTCAAATCTCGATCCCTGGGGACCCTTCCAGGTGAAGGATTATAAAAAAATGCGGGAAGAGTTTGGGATAGAGCCATTTAATTTTGAGCTCAGTGATAATACACTGGCTAGAAGGAACCTGATAGTGGGCCAGAGAGACTTCTGGAGAATCAATGAGGCTATTGAAAGAAAGGATAGATTCGCGGCCATGACTGGACTGATGCCTTCAGGAGATATGCATCTGGGCAGCAAGGCCATAATAGAGCAGATGATCTATTTCCAGAAGAAGGGTGCAGAAGTTCACATTGCAGTTGCAGATCTAGAATCATATGCAACAAGAAACATATCTCTTGAAAGGGCCAGAACCATAGCAATAGAGAATTTCCTTCTTAACTACATAGCTCTTGGACTCAAGAAGTGCCACTTCTATTTCCAGTCCACAAATTCAAAAGTCCAGAAATTTGCATTCATACTCTCAAAGGAAATATCCTTTTCTGAAATGAAAGCCATCTATGGCTTTGATGAGTCAAAGAGGATGCTTGAGGTGAACTCTCCCATTGTTCAGGCATCCGATATACTGAGTCCACAAATTTACGGAGAGCCAATTCCAACCATAGTTCCAGTAGGGGCAGATCAGGACCCGCACATAAGACTCACAAGGGATATAAGCGGAAGAATGAATATTATCAAGGTGAGAAAACATGAAAATGGCCTCATGTTTTCCATAGGCGGTAACGAGCCTCCTGAACCATTTTACCAGATAATTGATAAAATTGCGGAAAAACTCAACTTAAAAATCAGGAGAAAAAATGTAAAATACAGGACAGCTGAAGTTGATAACTTTGGGGACGATATGTACGATCTGGAATTGTTAATCTCAAGAACGGAAAGAAGCCTGAACAGAAACAGTACAATAGCACCATCATCAATGATCATGAGGCTCGAGACAGGGATTCGTGGTGGAAAAATGAGTAAATCAGTTCCAGACTCAACCATATCACTAAATGAGCTACCGGAAGAGGCCGGGAAGAAGATCAAGAGGGCACTTACCGGGGGAAGGGAAAATGTGGAAGAACAGAAGAAGCTCGGTGGAAATCCCTATATATGCCCTGTTTTCGAGCTTTACATGTACCACCTATCAAAGGAAGATAAGGATCTGAAAAGGGTTGAGGAAGAGTGCAAATCAGGCACAAGACTGTGTGGTTCATGTAAGAATGAGGCGTCTGAATTAATGAAGCAGTTCCTTCTGGAGCTAAAAGAAAAGAGGGAAAATTCGAGGCATCTCATTGGGGAGTATATGGAGAATGAGTGATGAGATGTTCTAAGTGTGAGCAGGTAGCGGTTTTTGAAAGCAGACCAACAGGATCCGCACTTTGCAAGTTTCATTTTGTGGAAAGTGTCGAAAGAAGGTTCAAACAGGAGATACGCAAGCAGGTGCATTTTAATAATGGAATAACAACAATAGGGGTTGCCATATCAGGGGGAAAAGACAGTTCGGTGCTCTTGTATCTCCTGTGGAAAACAATGAAAAAGAAGAAAAATGTTGTTCTGAAAGCATTCACCATAGATGAAGGAATAGAAGGCTACAGAAGCGAAGGACTAAAATCAGCAGAGAAACTATGCAGTAAGCTGGGGATTTCACATGACGTTATCACTTTTCGTGACAGTTTTAATAACGAAATGGATCAGATTGTAAAGTCAGGTAACCTCCAGGGCTCGCCCTGTGCGTACTGTGGGCCAATGAGAAGGGACCTCATGAACAGGATGTCTGAGGAATTTAAGGCAGATTACGTGGCACTCGGGATAAACCTGGATGATTATTCGCAGAGCATAATGATGAATGTTCTGAGGGGAGACTATGAAAAAATGCTCAGGATGGCTCCCCATAGAAACAGGATCAGGGGATTGGTACCAAGAGTGATCCCACTGAGAAAAATATATGAGAAGGAGGTTAAACTATATACTATTCTGGAAGGAATTGAGCACGACATGGGCTGGTGTCCTTATGCAATGGAAGCTCAGAGAAATAAGGTCAGGTCCCTTCTAAACACCATGGAAGAGGAGAGCCCTGGAACAAAGCTGGCAATAGAGGGGTTCCTTGAGAAACTGCAGAAACAGAACATAAGGGGAGAGGAAATAACTGTAACAGAAAACTGCTTGATATGTGGAAACCCATCCAATGGTCCCTACTGCCAGAGTTGCATAAGAAATGGAAGAACAGAAAGAGAACATAAATAAATTCAATACTCTTATCTTCTATGTTAATCTGAAAAATCCCACAGGAATAGATGTTTAAAAAAATGATTGATTTTAAGTTCTGAAAAAATCTTTGAATATCTATCAAAAGTATTTAACACAATTAAATTTAAATACAAAATAGTAATAGAATTTTGATAACAATGGCGAAATATAAATTTGCATGTGCAGACATCGGAATGGAATGTGGCTTTAAAACTGAAGCAAAATCAAAGGAAGAGCTTATGCCAAAAATCGTTGAGCATGCTAAGACAGCACATAATATAACTGAAATAACTCCAGAACTGCAGAAGAAAGTAGAGGGCGCAATTAAAAAGTCAATGTTCTAGATTTTTGAAAACAATTATTTAAACGATATCTTTAATATTAAGCCTTAATCTTTATTGACCTTTTTTCAACAGAAAGGTTCCTGACTTGGGCTTGCAAGAAAGTGGATACAATTATAATCAGACTAAATCTCACTCCTTTCAATGTTAAAGCTCGATCGTGATCTTATACATGCCTGAGAATATGGTAAAAAAAACAATAAGCCAGACCGGTAAGGTTTGTGGTTACTTATTACATCCATTTCAACACAGTAAGTGAAAGAAGAATCTGTTATCGATTGGAGAGATAAACCAGTTAACATCAAGAGTTGTAAAAAATAGTAAGTTTTTGTCTAATACCACAAATTAAATTATTAAACATTGGATTGATTTAAAATTTCTACCCCATAATGTTTATGGGGGAGATGCAAGGTGTGAGAAGACTGCATCAAATCCTATATATCCAGATGCTATCATTGCACCGAGCACGGCGATCCAGAAGATTACCAGGATTATTGTCCAGCCAATCCATTTTGGATTTCCTCTCTGGGGTATCCTGTCTATTATCAGCGTTACTGGGTATGACATTATACCTGTTGCACCGAATGCAAGAAACATCAGAAAGAGTTCAAACGTTGTTGAACCAATCAAGCTGAGCTGATATGCCCTGAAGCCGTAATATATAGCCATTACACCAGAGTAGGCTGCAAACAGTCCAACATATTGCATCTTGTATCCAAGACGGATAGTGATTGCAAATGCAAGAACGACTATTGCCACCAGTGTATACATATCATAATACAATATGTTGAATGCGCCAGGGAGTGGCCATACAAATTCGCCATATAAACCAAGGGCAAGCATAACAACTCCAAGAAGAGTTAGCGGTGCCATACCCGGTCTCAGGTGTCCTTCAATATCCTTGTCACCATTCCTTCTGTATCCAACATATATGCCCAATGTCATATACAGTATCATCAACGCGGCCAGAGACATCGTGAGAAGCTCAAAAGCCAAATCATCTATGAACATTTTTCATCAGCTAAGTATAATTTATTTACTATTAAAATTCTAACCTCATAGGTAAGGTATTTCTATTATAAATTGAATCTGATTACTTATGGTTTAAAGATCTAACCCAATATAATGGTACTTTTCACGCAAAACTGAAAAAAACCAAAGCCGTTATATTCTTGCAAAATAAGGTTATTCAGAAGATCCGGAGTTATCGTTAATACCATAATTCAGCAACAGCATGTTGATAGTATCCTGATCAACTGGCACATAATTTTCATCATTTCAGAATCATTGTTCATTTTATCAATGCACTTTCTGGCAATCCACTCGTCCCCTTCTGAAAACTTATTGTAGATTGGAATTACACCGTTTATCTGAGCAGCTTTCCCTCAAAGTTGCTTTGTTTCGATATCTTCTAGAACTTGGATGAACAATTGAAAAATTGGATTGTGTTAGTTATCCAGAACTATTAGTTGTGCTATATTCATTACAACAATAAAAATTTAGAAATATAAGCAAAGAAGGCAATTGCCACAATTACAGTAATTTTACATCAGTGCATTGCAACGTTCATCTTCTTATCGTTTCAATTATTTGACTGTATTCTGCCTCAGATATTTCTCCTTTTGCGAATCTTTCTTTTGCGATGTCTTCTGCTCTTGCTGCTTTTTCAACAGGTCTATAAGGTTCCGGGCTTCTAATGATTTCAAAAATGAAATAAATGAATACCAACCCTATGATTACTGATATAACACCAATGATCGGCATTATGATTCCCACACCATAGAATCCTCCCATCATCCCATAGGGCCCATAAGTCCCTTTGTAGTAGTTGCCTCCAAACAGGACAGAGACAATTATCGCTACTGCAGCAACTGCCGAAACAAGCGCAACAAGAATCCACATCAGGTGTTCAACTTTTTTTTCCATGAAGTTTAATATGGTGGAAAGACACTTAAGTTTTGTTTGAAACATGTTTCATGAAACTAATTGGAATAGGTTTCAGTAAGGATTATTTCATTTGTTACTCCCTTTCTTACCTTAACAATCACTCCTTTATTCTCCAATGCTGTCAGGGTTCTGGATATGGATGTTTTTGAGACATTTACTGTTGTCACTATCTTACTTTGAAGCATTTTACCTCCGTTTTTCTTTAGGAGGTCTATAATTTCAAGTTCTAGATCCGTAGAGTACTCCGGGTTCATTTCGGCCATTGAATCTGAATTAGCTGTTGGGCGTACTTCATCTGGCTTGGATAAGAACACAGTTCTGTACTCTGTATGTTCAGGTTGAAACATGGGATACAAAGTCATCATTCCTTTTATAGAAAGTGCTGAAATCGCAAAGTTAATAATTAATACCCCAATAAAAAGATAAAAAAAATCTTCAGTCACCCTACCCTCGAGGTAAACAACAATCACAAAAAATGTTACA
Organism: Thermoplasmatales archaeon; assembly: GCA_027310185.1. Taxonomy (GTDB): domain Archaea; phylum Thermoplasmatota; class Thermoplasmata; order Thermoplasmatales; family Thermoplasmataceae; genus Cuniculiplasma. The sequence continues at coordinate 238,516 of DAIDBH010000017.1, read as the reverse complement.
GATATTACTATGATAAGTAGCGAGAGCAAGAGAGATATACTGTAGAACATAACCCGTCTTATAATCTGTGGCCTCCCGGATACTGGAAATGTACTATCTTTGCTCCTTTTCATAAATTGATACACCTTATAAATTATTAGATATAAACTGTATCCTATATCCAGTTGAGAGTTAATATTTCGAAATCACAACCTGATGATTCTGCCGCACGCAGTCCTCCATTGCTGTTCAGGCAAAGGAAACAATTGCTCATTTATCAGTATAGCGTGCCTATATCCTCATGATTCCTGCCTATTAGTTTTCCATCCCTGAATCGTTTCCAGTTGAATATTTTCCAGTCAAACATGCAGTCTCCTGGATTCTTTGCCTGGATCATATCTGACATAATATTTCCAATGGCTGGTGACAGTTTGAATCCGTGTCCGCTGAGGCCAGCACAAACATAAACTTCCCCAAGATCCAGATGAGACAGGTCATCCATTATAGGTTCTCCATCTGGCGTCATGTCATATCTTCCACTGACTGTCGATATATATTCAGCATCATTCATGTTCGGTAACCTTCTTGAAATATTTCCCAGATATTTTTCCATGAACTCTTCGCTGGCTTCATCAAATATCTGTTCCTCACTATCCGTTGGAATCCTGTCAATTCCGGGATCGAGGCTTCCCACTGCAGTTACTGTATCGCCTTCCATCTTGTAATATGAAAGCTGGGCTATATCCCAGAGTACCGGTTTGGTACCCTTGTATGATTCCGGTCTTCTCAGATATATCACATTGTGTCTTGTTGCAGTGATGGGAAGCAGCTCATTTTCTTCCACTCCTGAATCTCTGAGGATCTTATTTGTCCAGATATTTGTTGCAAGAACTACACGATCAAAGACTCTTTCTGTTCCATCCGAAAAATAAACTCTTGTGCCCTTTGCATCCTTCTTAATTCTATTTGCTCTTTTATTGATATTAATTGTGGCTCCAAGTTCCCGTGCTCTGGACGCAAATGAATTGGAGGTTGCTACGGGATCTGCGTAACCACTTTGAGGTTCATAGGTAATGTAATCGAAATTCTCCATATTTATTGGATTATAAAACAACTTCAATTCATCCTTCCCTATCTCTTCTATTTGAACTCCAATTTCTTTAAGCATGTCAATATTCTTTTTCTCGGACTGTATATCTGATTCTGGAAATGCATACACCATCCCTGTCCTGGTATATCCTGAATATCCAATTTCAGAGAAGTTGCTCAATAGCTCAAGGGAGAATTTTGCCATACTGGCAACAGTTTCATTGCTGTAATGAGTTCTCACCAGCGCACTCGACTTTCCGGTGTTACCACCGGCAATTCCATTCATATCAACGAGGGTAACCTTCATTCCATCCCTGCTCATTGAGTGGGCAATACTGGTGCCTGTACTTCCTGCTCCTATTATTACGGTTTCACCTGAACTAAAAGACATGCATTTATATCTCAAGCTGTTTAAATATTCTTTTGCGTTTTTAAATGGGCGGAGAATCAGAATTAATATGGGTTGTTCCATATTCTATAATCCGTTTTCCAATACTATCAGGGTACCATATTGCCAGGTACTCACTCATCATAACCTCAACAGGTTCTAACTTCATTTTTTCTACTTCTTTCTTTGCATCTAAGAATATTTTGGAGAGGTCTTCCTCCGGAATTCTGCTGAACATCCTGACAAACCTCGATGAATATCTCATCCTGTCTATGAAACTCTCCGGGTTTGTTTTTCTATTATATTCCCTGATCTGTATCCTCTCATCCGGTGGAAATTTTCCAGTCAGCTCCCCCTCAGAACGATTGTGAAACCGCTTTCCAGGTTCAAGTTCATATCCATATCTCTCAGCAACTTCCCTTACAATACCAAACAAATCATTTCTCCTGTAGGTCACTGAATCTTCAACATGCCTTCTTTCCCTGACAAACGTGATGATATACTTTCTAGAAACTCTGGCAGCCTCCCTGAAAACCCTATCAATATCTTTTATAAGATGGAAAACATGAACCGTTATCACGGCATCAAAGGATTTGTCCAGGAATGGCAGGTTTGTCGCATCACCTATGACCAGATGATTCAGGCCCTTCTCACTGGCTTTCTGAAGCATCTTTCTTGAAATATCAACACCTGTTATATCAATTCCATGGTCCTGCAATGGCTTCATTATTCTACCCGTTCCGGCACCAATTTCAAGAATATTCCTGCAATCCCTCAGTGCATGCAATAGAACGTTAAGTTCCATGTCATCAAGCTTTCCCCGGGTGTTATCATAATTTTCAGCTATGTAATCAAACACAGGTTCCTGATCTTCCATGGTATTACATGCCAAACGAAGGACTTATAACTATTCTTTTCACCTCTTCCTTATGGCAAGGTATACGGACCCAATAATCATGGCTGCCACAATCGCTCCTATAGTTCCATAGACTTCGAGATAAAAATACACAGTCAGGCTTGGAACCCTAGTTAATTTCACTTCAAAATTCCTAGAATTCCCAGGTCTCAGTGAGAAATCACTATGGAAGGAATTGTAGCCGTTAGCCTTAACCACAAGCTGGAAATAACCAGCCTCCTCACTCACATTGAATGCACCATTTACAGATTTTATCACCTTTCCATTAATTGTAAGGATTGCATTTGCGGGTAGTAAATTACCTGATATATATGCATAATGATAGTAGCCTATCTCCTCCGTCAGGTTTTTGCCATCAACCCTGATAGACATGTTCCCGATTACATTGTAGTAACTCTGCAAGTTTGGGAGTGTGAATCTGTAGGTACCATTTGGCAGGCTGAAAATAATACCTGATGTAATTGAGTAGACCGTTTCAGTCCCATCTTCGGTAATACTCCATTTTGTTCCAGATGAAAGGCCCTTCTCCGTGAAAGATATATTGAATGTTACAAGGTAAAATGCTACGGTAACGTTCTCTTGCCTGCCATCAACTGATATCTTGTTTTCATGGTAATATGGAGCATATATCTTGTTTGAACTGGCCACAGAATAGGACAGTGTGCCATTTGGAATCCTTATGACGAATTTATCCACCGTTATGCTACCGGATGGCCTGAGTCCAGTAACATTAACATACCATGGCAGACCTGAAGGCAATCCCGTTTCGTTATATGTAACTAAATAGGAGAAATAAAAGGATAGATTTGCAATCTCTGTTCTTCCATTCACAACCAGGACGCTCTCGTATGGGAAGAGAATATAATTCACATTATTGCTGTAGCCAGAATAGATATATGTTCCGTTTGGGAGATTCAGGGAATATTCACTGGTGCTGATTGGTCCTGCTGTCTTTCCAGTTACATTCAGGAACCACCTTGAAACAGATGGTAATCCGGTCTGTCTGAAAGTTATTCCATAATAGTGCTGCACATTGTATACGTATACTGACGAAATCCCAGGTTCAACAGCATAGATATACTGGTTTCTCTCCTCGAAGCTGGTAATACCGGGGAACATGCCATCAGAATCTGGAATGATATACGGGGCACTCCCAGCCAGACTTAGATTTGCAGGATTTATGATCCAGACCTCGCCTGCTGTCCCTGAAGTATCTATATAGTCAAGCCTGTTTAATGAGTCAAATGATGCATGGATTGCTATCCCGGTTAAATCAGGACCGTTGCTGAATGAATTATCGGTAATGTTAAATGAAATCAGTTGATAATTGTTACCTGTAATACCGGATATGAGAAGCACAGAGTCCAGGCCGGAGTTGAATATTGATAGAGGCCTGACATTTCCAGGTAAATGGAAATATGATACGCTGCCTGTTGATACGCTCAATTTATCAACCGTTTCTGCAGTGCTGTTAACTGCATATATGTTCCCCCCAGAATATGTATAATAGGGAGAGTACCCTTCAAAATTTCTTCCGTTGAAAACATTACTGATCGCACCAGACATTCCATTGATTTCGTAGAACTGTGATCTGTTGCTGAAAATAAGAAGATCACCAGTTTCAGGCATAATTTCCATCAATGCCTCCTTTCCCTCTAGTTGTGCCACTGTAACATTCATGATGATATTCATTGTAGATGGATTTACAAATGTAATATTCCCGGTTTTCATGCTGAATATGTAGATATGATCTGTATAGTTATCATAAATAATATCATAAGGTTCGGAATTCCTTCCAATTTGCACACTATTATAATAACGGTCAGTAGTGAGATTGAGCACATTCATAGTCCCAGTGCTGAAATCAATTGTGTACATCCTGCTAAGTGAGCTGTCTATGGCCGCTGTATCAGTTCCAGTCTCCAGGAGAGGCTGGCTTAAGTTGAGGTTATATACGGAACTGCCTCTTACGTAAGATTTGAGTTCTGGTGTTGCAGTATAGATCTCATTGAGCAGAGTTTCATTTGCATTTGTTTCAAATTCTACAGGAAGAGAATAAAGGGATTTCCCATACACTGTGAAAGAATAATTGCCAGGATATCCTCTTTGATCACCAGCTGTTGAGGGAGATGCCTTATAGGTACCATTTATGAGTGAAACAGTCAGAGAATTCCTTTCAGTATAAAATGATCTGTTTCCAATTTCCGCCGACCATTTCTGATCGCTGGGAAGTCCGCTCTCCAGGAGAGTTACTCTGTATGATTCAAGGTAAGCACTAATTCCATAATTATCAGAACCATTCATGTTTGTTATGAACCATTGATCATATCCTGTTCTCATCCATTCCAGGTTCGTTACTGTACCATCACCATCACTCAGGTAACTGTTTATTCCTAGCAGATGAGTGCTGCTCTTCACAAATACGCTACGGCCGAATGGAAGCAGGAGGAAGGATGTGTTTGCATCTGATTTCATGGAAAACACTGAACTCTCTCCAGCTGAAGGCGAAACAAAACCGAATTCTGGATCAAGTACTCCATTCTGTACGGTTATAGGTGGTTCCGGTACCGTAAGTGACGAGTATGGATCAATGTAACTGTAATTCTCTGATCCTATTATGTACGCACCGCCAGGGAGGGGTATTTTTATAAATGTACCATTCACTCCAAATGTGAGGAAGGTACCGATCATGCCATTAGACGAGTTCAACAAAGACTTCAATTCAAGATAAGACGGGAATGAAGTGAGGCTGAGCTTAAGCTTACCTGAGATTTCATAATTCCTGAATAAACTCCCAGATTGATATGAAGAATACTCTGCTCCCACAAGAATATAACCGCTCCACTGGGAATTAGAATTCAACGTGAGATTCAATATCCCGTGTATATGGTATATGGGATCGCCAAGCTGGTCAGAAACTGTATATTGCTGTTCAATATCAACGGTTCTGCCCCCAGGTACCGGTTTGCCGCTTCTTTGATCTGTAAAATTAAGGGAGGAAATATTTACCACATTTTCCACACCTGAAAGAGCCACTGGATTATTCTTGAAATCCTGATCAAGCAGGAATTCTGTGAAATTATACGCATTGATGGAGCCCCAGCCAGTTACCAGATTATATCCGTATACTGCCCTGTAAAGTGCGTTACCTCCGTGATTGACGTTATAAAAAGGTTCCAGTGGTAGATAAACCTGATCAACACTACTGGTTGTGTACGATAAGTTCTTTACACTGGAATTTCCAAAAAATTCCTGATTTGCTACCTTATATATTGAAGGATTGAGATATCCCAGGTTTTGCTGCCCGTAGTGATTGAGAACCGCATTAATATCTGCTATTATTCCAGCTTCAGTCGGTGATGCAACACTTGTTCCCGCTACAGAGCATATGGATTGAGCCCCATTCACAGTAACGCACATAAGAGTGTTATTTGCCATTGATGCAATATCTGGAACACCGAGTCCTTCACCTTTTATAACATCGTTTGCTTCAGTATCTCTCTGCCATGCTGTTTCACTGAACACCTGACTTATTCCACCAACACTCCCGATTGGATCTACTGGAATCGTGAGCAGTTTTTCATATTCATACCATGCTGACTGGCTCTTTATGTGCAGGTTTCCACTTAATTCCAGTGTGGTGCCTCCTACCGACGTGATTCCGAAGCTGTCATAAGCCATTGAAGCAGGGAAGTTAAGGAAATCGTTTGTATAATTTGAATTGGCGCTATATTCTGAGCTGGCTGAATTATCTCCTGAATCACCACTGCTTGCAAGGACTGAGATTCCCCTTGCCTGTGCTTCCTGCAGATATTCAAACCATGCAGTATCATTGAACTCTGCTGTGCCCCATGAATTTGAAATCACTGAAACATTGTTCAGTCCCTTCTCGGTAGCATTTGGATTCAGTATGTACGCAAAGGCAGCGTTAAGGCAGGCTTCTGTCGGAGTGGGACCATAAACGTTGTAGATGTTAGACCCCGGTGCAAGGCTACCGATCATCTCAAGATCAAGTGTATTTTCGAGTGTTACACCTGAAGTATCATCATTTGCAGACTTTCCTGGATAAGCTGCTCCTCCTATGGGTACGCCATGTAATACTGAATGTAGCTCACCTGCAGGAATAGTAGAATTGTAGTAATCGTAAATATTGGAGGGATTGAAAGGACCAACTCTCTGGCCTGTACTGGTGTTTCCTGCCCATAATATTGTGGCAACTACCGTATTTGTTGGATATGTGACGTTGTAGAGAGGTGCGGTACAGTACGCGACCTGAAGATCAGAACCATACAGGTATTGCACTCCGGAAGTTACAATAGGCGCAGGGTAGCCATTCACATAGTTTTTAGCACTGGAATAATCTGTCCCGATCAACCGATGGCTCAGGGAGGCAGTCTGGGCTACCGGTTTATTGCTCAGGCCAGATATCTGAGAAACCTGGGCCTCTATTAAACGTGGGAGGGAAGGCATTTCCACGGCAAAATAATTAATCTCACCATTGCTCCTATTTTCCACTATTTGAGTTTGAAATATGCTGTCAATCATATTCGAGGGGGCACATAACATCATAGATATTCTATCAGAATATGTTCTAACCTTCACATTACTGAATGTTGAAAAATAATCAATTGCCATAGTGTATATTCTGCCTGATACCGAGAAGTTTTCGGCGAACTCCCTCCTTGTCATATACCTGTGATAAAGCTTACTTGAGGAATCTGAAAGTTCAGTTAAATATGATTCCAGTCTGCTCTCATTCTGGAGCCTGAAAGTAATCATTACATTCATCTTGCCTTCATAAGATGTATTCGAAATATTTCCAGTCCTATCAATTTTGTATGGGACGTTCGTTCTTGAACCCAGTTCCTTGCATAGAATTTCTCGTTCGTATGTATTTCCCTTAAAACCCGTTTCAGAAACCGAATTTTTATTAATTCCCTGATTAATGGATGTGACTGCGAAAGTAGAAAATACCATCAGGAATACTATCACTAATGAAATGACGAATTTTTTTCTGTGAGTGGGAAATGACATGCTTTAGTTTAATAGTGAAAAGTATGATAATAAGCTTTTCCAATCATTGAGCCGTGGTCCTGTTAGGACACCACTCATTGCCAAAAATAAACCTAGATCCTCCTTCTCGATCTCCTGTCGAGGAACAGGTAAGCAATCGACAGTAAAACAAGTGGAGAAATAAAGATAGCCGAACCAAGGGCAATTGTTGAAACAGGTGGATAATGTTCGATTACAGGTGGGATAGCTATGTATACAAAGTGATGAGTGCCGTTTACGAAAAACTCTATGGGAAATGTAACTGTTCCTGAGGAATAGTCTACCTGCACTGTGGCCAAATAACTACCATTTGAAAGTTGCATTTCTATAAACTTTCCGTCCGCTCCCATAGAAATACCGTCAGTGCAGATTTTCCACGGTGTTGTGTTTGAATATACATCCCTTTCAAACAATACAGTGTAGAGAACTCGCCTAAAGGCTATACTCAGGTTAGTCCCGTTTTCACTCACATTTATGTTTCCACTTATGGAGGAGTTGAAAATTTTGTTTGAAGATTGTGCCGTATATTGATAAGAGCCCTGTGGAACCATTGATGTGTATGTATTCGAAGAGATGGGACCAGAATGGATTGAGGTTGTTAGGTTTAAGAACCATGTGGTACCAGTCTCCAGACCGGTTTCTCTTATGCTTACTGGGTATTCTGGTTTGAGCACAAGTATGGATATGGTTCCCTGTGATGGGTCAGTTAGCAAAATATCTCCGTTGTCCCTTGAAAATGCCAAGCACTTCTGATTTGAGGTCGATACTATGTAATAAGACGGAGTTTCAATATTACTCTGGAAAATCAGTATTTTTCCATCATATGTCATGTAGAAAACTTCCCTGTTCAGGGGATTGTTAAACAGCATTCCACCCAGTGTATGCGGTGTATTTATGTGAGATAATTTTCCTGTGGATGGATTGAATATAGTGAGTGAAAAAGATCTGTTTGAAATATATACCTGATTATTTGCAATGCAGTAAAGCAGGTAATATGGATTATTAATATTCAGATCCGTTATGCTGGCATTAGTCTTTCGAGTGGGAATTATGTAAACCTTATTTTCAAGCTCATTGGCTATGAACAACTCTCCACTTTCTGGATCATATGATAAAGAGGTGACTCCTTTTCCAGTTTTATAACCATAATTTACAATCCTTGAATTCATTCTAACCACAGAGATATTCCCTGACAGGTAATTGGAAATAAAGGCTGTTCCATTTTCCGGGTTGAACACTATATCTGAAGGATCTTCACCAACGTTGACATTATACAGGACTTTGTTGGTTAATGGAGATAAAACAGTAACACTGTCAGATAAAGAATTTATAACATATATCTCTCTGTTAAAAGGATTAATCCTCATCAGTTTAGGAGATATCTGAACTGGTACTATTGAAACTATGTTGAAATTACTGCTATTTAGAATCAGTATATCATTCCTGTATTCCTGAGTTATGTATACGTATCCATTTAATGTGCAGTAAATTGCTGAATATGGCGAATATGTTGTATTGATGGTTTTTATTATTGAGAAAGTTGAAAAGTTGAGAAACGAAAGACTGCATGAAACGAATTCGTTAATGAAAATGAGGTTGTAAGAAGGAATGAGAGTAAATGAAACCGGAAAAGATGAAACATTATACATATTTCCCATGGACATTGTTGTAAGGTTAAGATAAGAAAAAGTGCTTGATATGGAATCTGACAGGTATATCCTGTTATTCAGGCTGCAATAGAATAGCTTTCCATCAAGTGTCGTCTGAATTTCATTACCCGGAATCAATGTGTTTCTATCAATACAGAGTATGTCAGGTCCCGCGGCTGACGAAATATAGAGTTTTCCTGTCAGTGGATCGCAGGTAATTCCACTTATGATTGCCCCTGTATTAATGGTTTTAACAGTTTTCTGAGTGCTGATATTTATCACGCAGAGGCTCTCACTTTCGTTAGTAATTACGAATAAATATTCATCATTTTCACTAACATAACCATCTGTTGGGCCATATTTTGTGTGGATTGAACCAACGCCTTCGCAGTCTGTTGCATTAATAACTGAGATATTTTTACTGACGTCATTAAAAACATAGAGCCTTTGATCCGTTGGATTCAACACAAGTGAGTAGGAATTTATGCCCACTGGTATATCCTTTACAGTCCTTTCAGTTGTAGGGTTTAAAACTACCACGTAGTCATTACAGATGCTGGAAATAAATATTCTATTATTGGTTTCTGAGTATACCATGCAGGACGCCAGGGTATTAACGGGTATCTGGTCGACAATGCTCTTTGTGGATGTATTCACGATACAAACACTACTTGAAAACAGCTTTATTACATAAATGAGGTGATTTACTGGATCATATATGGAATCATATGGTTGCCTCACGTTTCCATGATTACAGTAAAATCCCTTAATCAAACTGTGGTTTGTAAAAACATAAGTTTCTGAATTGTAGTTGGTGGATAAGTTAACCGGCTCATTTTCAGATAAATTTTTTACCGTGTTTACCCGTGAAGATGATTCTGGGGCTTCAAATGTTGTTTTATAACTATAAGATTCATGAGGAAGCAATGCAGGAGTCATCATAAATGCTATAACCATGAAGATCAGGATTATAAGCAGTCTATGGTGAATTCTCCACACCACTGATCAAAGTAATCTAAACTAATATATTTTTCCAAAATCAATAGTAGAATCTTGTTTTCTCACTGAATATTAAACATAAGTAGTTTATGGAGAAGAATCACCAGTTTTTATCAATTAATACTGACCAATTGTTGTTATCTTATTTATTTCAGTTAACTTTTCATTCAGGAGTCCGTCCTGAATATCTTATCATTCCTATAGACATGAATAGAAGAGGAATCAAAATTGCTGACAATATGATGGTTAATGGGTCCAGGCCAAGGAGATTGGTATGATATTCCATCTTTATTCCAAGTAAAGGAGAGGAAGATAGATATTTATTGAGCTGAATGTCGCTCTCCAATGGTATTATGTCTCTTATGAAATTGTAATATGTTGCATAGGAGTTATGTGGAGCTAGAAGGTAGGTTTCACCACTCTGTAACATACCGGAACTGATGATGAAAAAATATGCCGATGTAAGAATGCTGAATAGGGGAAATAGAGCCACAAAGAAAGCATTCAGCATGCCAGTTTTCCCTGAAACATGAAAACTTCCCAGGAAGACATAGATAGATGTAATGGCAAAGGCGGCAAAAATTTCTGTTGTTCCAACATAAATTAGATCGAGTGGATTCAGGAATATGCCAAAGGAGAGTTTCCAGAAGAGATCCGAGAGAAGGAATGAAATTGCTGAGGCAAGAAGCATAAAGGCTACAGAGGAAATAAAAGTGGCTATGATGAATTGAGATCTCTTAACTGGCAGGGATAGAAACCTGTAGAGAACTTCTCTTTTCTGGAAATAAGTGAATGATAAAATTATGCACAGTGAAGAAAAACTTATCAGGAGAGCAGGTCCAATATTAGCATATGGGCTGGCTTTGTTTTTGTAGGAGAGAACAGATGAATCAACTATTATTCTGACTTGGGAATCTCCAAATCGGAAATTACCGAACCCTTTTTCATTGAGAGAATCAAGAAGTTGAAAGTTTTCAATAGAGTAAACGATACCAGGAGTGCCATCATGAACAATAGGCACTGTCAACCCAGAATTATCCGGATCTGTAACAGTAATGTTGAATTTCCCCCTCTGCGAAGGCAAGGTATAAAAAATCTCTGAAAGCCCATAATATCCAAGTTTTGAAGTCGGAAGGGTGTAAAAATACATGGTTGAAATATGGGAATTCCCAGAATAATCCGTCTTATGGAAACTGAAAAATACATCATTTTGAACATTTGTACCATTTGGAATCCGGAAGGAATTTATCTGGTAATTTTGAATAAAAATTTGATTCAAAGATACATTTCCATATTGTTTCAGCTTTGAATATATAAGGTAGTCAATATGGGATGAGTTAATGAAGATCCCTCCTCCATTATTAGATATTGTATTGTAAAATATTGAAACACTGCTACCTAAATGATCGGAAACTGGTTCACCCAAAACAATAAATTCTGCTGATATGCTTAGATTCACCCCAGTTCTGTTTAATGCGTCAAGAGAATTGCCTATCAAAATGAAGCAGACTGTATTATTTTCAATAATGGTATCATTCTTAGGTTGGATATTCCCGAGAAAGTAGTTGTTCGATATATTCCTGGAAATTTCGGTATTATCAAACGCAAATGCCGGGACAAGTAATATTGAGGCAAAGAGAATAACAAGTAAAATTCTGGGTCTCAAGTTTCTTCTAAGAGCAATAATAATTAACTTAGGGAATGACAACATCATAACATGAAAAATTACTATATAAAGCCCTATACAGTCAAAAATTTTACCGAAGGACACGAGTCAGGCAGGTCAGTACAGGCATAATTTCTTTTAAGAATGTAATAAATATTCCTGTCTTATTTTAAAATCAGTGTACCTCTGTTAGTTATAACATTCAGAGTCAAACGAAGATGATAGTTACCGCCTGACCAGCAAAACATTAATGAAGATAATTATAAATTCAGATCTGGCATTATGAGGATATGGATGAGATGAGAAGGGATCTTATGGATCCCTTTCCCTGGTACGCAAGAATGAGGTCAGAAAACCCTGTATATTATGATCCGGAATATAAGCTTGTAAACGTTTTCAGGTATAAGGATGTCAAAGAAACACTTGGAAATTTCAATAATTTTTCGTCACAGTTCGGTAAGGCTTTTAATCCTGCAGGAGGACCCATATCTGAAAGCATCATAAACCTTGATCCTCCAAAACACACGAAACTCAGGAATATTGTCTCAAAGGCATTTACACCCAGGACAATTGAAAAAATGGCCCCACAGATCAGGGAAATAGCAGATAACCTCCTGAATTCAAAGAAGGGGCATGAAGTGGATATTATCAAGGGATTTACTTCTCCTCTCCCCATCACTGTTATTGCGACCATGCTCGGAATACCCCTGAAAGATATGGATAAGTTCAAGAAATGGTCAGATATAATAATTGGCGGTTCAGAAAGATCATTTACTGATTTTCCAAAGACCATAGAGGATATGACAAGATATTTCCAGAATCTTATGATAGAAAAGGAGAATAACCCTGACCAAAGTCTTGTTTATTCTGTATTGAATGCAGAAGTGGATGGGGAAAAACTGACAATGATGGAAAGTCTAGGGTTTTTTATACTTCTACTTGTAGCTGGAAATGAAACCACAACCAACCTGATCTCAAACGCTCTCCTTACATTCAATGAATATCACGGTACTTATGATGCCATACGTGGAGATTCTAAACTCATTCCACAGGCTCTGGAAGAAGTGCTGAGATACAGGAGTCCCGTGCAATCCATTTACAGGGTGGCAAGGGTTGATACGGAACTCAGTGGAGTTCCGGTCAGGAAGGGGAGCATAATGGTCCCATGGATCGGTTCTGCAAACAGGGACGAAAGTGTTTTTGAAGATGCCGATAAATTCATGATGGAAAGGAAGGATAACAGGCACATAGCCTTTGGAGAAGGTATCCATTACTGCCTTGGTGCCCCTCTGGCAAGGCTTGAGGCTAAGATAGCCATGGAGTGCATGACTGAAAACTTTGAATCATATGAAATACTCAGGGACAGGAAGATGATCCCTCAGGAAAGCACAATAGTGTATGGATTCAGGGAACTCTGGGTTAAACTGAATTAGGCATGAAAGCAATGAAAACAGAAGCCTGTAATGGCATGAGAAATAGTGGTGCCCTATGATAACAACAGTAATATTTGACATGGATGGGACACTTCTGGATAGTGAAACCCTTTCAAGAATAGCAACAGATTATGGGTTTCAGGAAGTCTTCGGGAGAAAATTAACTGATGAGGAGCATTCTAAGCTCATTGGAAGGCCGGTGCAGTTACTGATGAAAGAGTTCTATGATCAGAGAGGAGAAATAGCCTATATCAAGGGACGGGAATTTTTTGAGAAGCATTTAAAGAGTATATCTCCATTTGAAGGCGTCATAGAGCTGCTCAATTATCTCAGGGAAAGAAGAATCACGATGGCAGTGGTAACGTCAAGTCACCGTGATACAGCATATCTATTGTTAACAATGACTGGCCTGATAGATTATTTTAATGCAGTTGTAGGCCAGGAAGACACGGTATACCATAAACCCGAGCCTGATCCAATAAACAGATGCATAGAAAAAATAGGTGCTAGCAGGGAAAACACCATATATGTGGGTGATCAGCCCTATGATATCATCGCTGCAAGAGCTGCAGGAATAAGAAGTGTAGGGGCAACGTGGGGAAGTGGAATAGAAGAAATTCTGAGGGAGCACAATCCTGACTTTATATGCAGAAATATGGACGAGTTCATTTCTGTGTTAAGGAAAGCCTAGTTGACAGTACTCCTTAATTTCTTGTAAACTTCCAGCATTTCAAATCCTTTTTCATATCCCATTCTTATCTCATTATAATTTAGTTTGGACATCACCTTCCTGACCTTTTTCTCATTCTGAAGGCCAAGTAAGGGTATTGAAATGAATGCTGCCGTTGATAGCAATCCAGTATTTCCAAAGGCCTTACTCATATTCTTAAGAAGTGGAAGAAGTATGCCAGAGACATACTTTCTTGATTCCGGGTTCCTCATCATTGTTATTACAGCAGATGGGGCATCCTGTTTCTTGATCTTTCCCTGTATAAGCAGCCTGATTATTTTTTTGTGATTCTTCTTCCCACTTATCCAGCCCATTGCCATTATGAGAGTTTCTCTATCGGAATCGTCTTCTGCCTCCTCCAGTTTGCCTACCATTTCAGCCAGGTCCCTTGAAACTACAGCCTTAGACACGGCTACCAGCTCCCGTTCATCAGGTTTCAGGTTGAAATAATCGTTGAATTTTTCAGACCCTTTCATTGCAAATTCGTGATTTATCTTAGCATATGCAATCTTCGCCTTCTGGATGGTAATCTGATCAAGCAGGGACAAATCACTTTTTTTGGTTGATCCATTTTCAATTATTGTCTGAAGTATTTCACTGCTGGACCTTAAAAATTCATGCCTGTCATACAGTATACCATTTAATCTGTCAAGGTTATTAACCAGGAGAAGAGAAGAAGGTGTTGAGAAAGATTTTGCCGCCTCACGTGCAGATGCAAAGAATTTTTCAATGGTCATTCTACCGGATACCAGCTGGAAATAGTTATCGCTCACAATCTCAACCTTATCCATTGCGTCCATCTTCTCCATTTTTTCCTTCAAACTGTCCAGCATCTTATCTCCGTAGTTTGTCTGGTAGTATCCGGTTCCCATGAAATTTATCTTTTCAATTCCTTCGATCTCCACTTCAATATTCTTATCTTCCATCAGGATTTTTATTTCACCTTTTTCTGTCTGGATGAAAACAGGGATCTTCCATAACTTTTCACTCTTCGCACCAGATAGGAGGAACTGCTGCTGTTCCAGTTTCAGTGTATTTCGGTCATAATTCACTTCTATTATTGGAAATCCTGATTGATTAATCCAGTTATTCATAATTGAGGATATCTTCAAATCAGAACTTCTTTCAAGTTCAGTCCAGAGATCATTTCCTTCAGCATTTCCATATTGAAATTTTTCAAGGTAGGAGGTAAGTCCTGCCCTGAATTTTTCATCACCCATATAATGATGTATCATCCTGAGAATACTTCCCCCTTTTCCATAGCTTATATCATCAAACACCTGTTCTATATCCTCCGGTTCCTTCACCTCTACATTAATTGGATGGGAACTCACGAGTGCATCGCTTACCATGGAACCTACCGTTTCATTCAGGTAATATGTCTTTTCTTCTTCATATTCAGGGAAAAGCCTATTTACGCAGAGGGAAGACATAAATGTGGCAAAACTCTCATTCAGCCACAGATCATTCCACCATTTCATTGTTACAAGGTTCCCGAACCACTGATGTGCTATCTCGTGAGCAATTACAACTGCAATCAGTATTCTTCCTTCGGAATCTGTATTCTCATTGTTTAACAGGACATCTTCCCTGAATGTTATGGCACCCCAGTTTTCCATTGCTCCGGCGGCAAAATCAGGAACGGCTATCAAATGCATCTTTGGAAGAGCATATGGAATTCCAAAATAGTCTTCATAGAAAGTGATACACTTATCAGCGACTTCGAGTGGGAAGTCATCAGATCTCATCTCATTCCCGGGTCTTGCAAGGATAAGCTCGCATTTTCCGTGGTTTCTTGATCTTGTAATGAATTTTCCAACACCGATGTATAGAAGATACGTTGACATGGGGGGTGTTGAATCAAATTTTATTTCCATTGAACCATCAGCTATCTTCCTGTTGGATATCTGAGGCATATTGCTAATTGCATCCTGCCCCTCCTTTACTACGAGGGTAATTTCAAATTTCGATTTAACAGATGGATTATCGAGGCACGGAAAAGCAGAAGAGGCATCATTGGATTCAAACTGAGTTGTTATCATGGACTGAACTCCCTTCCCGGCCCTGTATAAACCAGCCAGTCCTTCACCATATTTTCTCCTATAAGAAATCTCCAGTTCAACTTCCCCGGGTTTTATTTTGTCTATAATCACCTTTCTCTTTCGTTCATCATAGGCAAAAGGGGCTCCGATGCCATTAACGAGCATTTTTTCTATATCCAGTTCTCTGGAGTCAAGTATCAATTTCTCCTCCTCAGTCTTGAGGTGGATATTGCACACTCCACTGAACTCATTATCATCCAAAAAATTCAGTGACAAAGAATATTTATCTACAGTTGCATTCACTTGAGGTTTTCTAATTTCCTCTTGATTTGCTATCGAAATACCATAACCTGATAATTTTCTTAGAAAATATGACAATTTCTACCTTTTACTTCCAGTGTTATGCTCTTTTTCCCTCTACTTTCACTGAAATTTCTTAAATAATTGATAGCTCACGCTATCCGTTGACGATCTTCAATGCATGTACATTGTAAGCAAAACATGCAAACATGAACTTCACCCTCACTCTTCTTAATGTTGTAACCATGACATGTGAAAAATGAAACATTCTCTTCATGATCGCATATGGATATTCCACAAGTGATCTCTTCCTTGATATCCTCAGATTTCTTCGTATGGATTCCATGGATAGTTTGTGATTCCTTACTGATCTGTCCATGGTACCATCAATGCCCTTTGGATCATGCCCGAAATATCCCTTATCCCTGTACACTGTGATTCCTGTTTTTGAAAGATCGATTGTTGAGTCATGATCCCTTGCTGTTGATACAGCATAGGATCTTATTACTGGAACAGGAATGTTGTCATCAACAATTGTATGACCCTTGTATCCGAAGAATGTTTTGTTATTTTTCTTAGTGAATGATCCATCTTTTGATCTTCTTGTCTTTCCTTCTGATCTCTTTTCCTCATGTTTCACATGTCCAGGATCAGATGTGATGAATGTTGCATCCTGTGCAGATCCCTTCTTAACTTTGATGCCCTTGGATTCAAGCTGTCTCTGCAATTCATTCCATATGATCCTGTCACGTCCGGTCTTAGATAATCTTTCCCTGAATAACCATATGGTTCTTGCATCTGGATACTGATCAGGATAATCAAGAAAGTTCATGAATGAAATTCTATCTTTTATAAGTGTTTCAGCCTGTTCATCAACCATGTTGAACATGCTCTGCAGGAACAGTACCTTGATCATGGTCTTTACAGGTATGTTTGGCCTTCCACCATTATCTGTATCATTGTGGTACAGATCACTCAATAATGGTGTGAGTGCATCCCAGTCAATGGCATTCTTTACGAATGTTAATGGATCATTTATCTTCATTGAATTGTATTTCTCCTTCAACGCATGATCAAGCAGGTCACTCATGCTGTAACATGCGTGTTTCATGAATAAATGTTACGGTGTTTCTTCGAGGGTTATTAGAAATCCTCACTTAATATTATTTTTATATTATATTTAGTTGTTGCCAAATGTGTATGGAGATCAGTGACCCTTAAACCAGGAAATATATTCTTGAAAGAATAAAAAGTGAGGTATTATATTACCTGATCAGTGCTCTCTCCATCTTGTGAGATATTTTGCAATGGCAAAGTACACAGCCGTTTCAACCAGCATGATTACAACCATTGTTATGAACTCAGAATAGTTCCATGGTTCAAGGCCAAAGAATATCTGGGCAGATACTGCTGCAGGTGTTGCGGGTGATAGTGAAAGTGCATATATCAGTCCGTTCTGCCCGAACTTCCCAAGAAGGTACGTGTATGGATAGAATGTAGGAGGTATTACAGTCATTACTATGGAAAGGATCGAAGTGATTCCCCATATATTCCTGACGTGGTTCACCAGGCTTGATATGATAAAGGAAATTGCAGATGTAGAAAGAATAAGGATGAAGATAAGAAATAGCATGTAAAGTGCTGTAAAAATGTTGTATAAATGATAATATGAGCCCAGGAAGCTGTAAACTATTATTCCAGGAATGGAGAAGGCCAGGAAACTCAGGGTCATACTGAGCATATAATCTATTGGCGTAACCTCACTGGCCACATACATTTCCTGTATTCTCAGCTGAAGTCTCATGAATGTGGCATCTCCTGCACTTTGAAGACCTATGGATGCTATCAGCGTTATCATTCCACCGACTACTGCATACTGCACAAGTGCACCCTGAGTAAGTACATAAACAACAAACAGGAGCGTAAGTGGTGTTACAAGTGATGCTATGATATAGGATGGGCCCCTGACAATTACCTTTACACCATAATACCATGCAAAGGTAAAGATGAATTTAAGATTCAAGATCAACACCCCTCATTATGAACAGATCGTCAAGAGTGATTTTCTTCACAGTCTTGCCCTCCCGTATGTATGTTTCAGAATTTTCAATTGCATCATATTTGACGTAAATCCCACCTACCTTGAATGAATCTGAAAGTTCTGTCTGAGATTCAACCCTCACCTTCCCCGAGAACCTGGATAGCAGTTTCTTTACAGTCCCCCTGTCTATAATATGGCCACTGTCCTGAAGATACACAACATCTGACAGATTTTCTGCCTCTTCCATATAATGGGTAGTCAGCAGGACATTGCCTGACAGTTTTTTAATGGCTGACCATATCTCAAGTCTGGAAAGTGGGTCAAGACCTGTTGTTGGCTCATCCAAAAATACAAGTTCTGCATTTGATGCGAGTGCAAGTGCAACGAACATCTTCCTCTTCATCCCCCCGCTCAGCGTATCAGAGGGCTTATTTCTAACATCCCAGAGTCCAACTGTCTCCAGGGCATCATTCGCAGCTTTCCTCGCATCAGGGAAACTGAATTTTCTGCCCAGTAGATACATGTTAACCTGTTCATATGGTGAAAGTATTCCCAGGGGAGAAGCCTCCTGTGGTATGCTTGCCACTATTTTTCTAATTTTAATTGCATCACTGACAATATCAAGCCCATTGATTAGGGCAGTCCCTGAGGTAGGGTAAAGCTGTGTTGAAAGCATTCTCAACAGCGTGGTCTTTCCTGCACCATTTCTACCTATCAGTGTTGTGACTCTTTTGTCCATGGTTTCGGTAATTCCGTCGACAGCTACTTTTCCACCTTTGTATACCTTTCTTATGTCTTTGATTTCAATCATAAATTGTACCTATTTTACTGTATTTCGTCTTTCAAAAAATCTTCCTCTGTATCTTTCTTCTTCCCCTTGAGTAAGAATCCAATAACCAGCATGATAATTGAAACAACTATGAGGAAGAGGCCAATAAGAAGAATTATCCCGAGATCGGTAAATGTGCTGAAATGACTTGTATAGGAATAAACCAGTCCTGTTGAGGGTGCCAGGAATGAAACCAAATAGTAAGAACCGGAACCCACAAGAAATTCTGTTCCATAACCATCATGAGTGGGTCCAGTTGGTGCTATTGAATAATCCTGTACATTTGTCTGATTAACAAGTGAAACATTGTTGGCATTAACAAGATAGAATGTTGTATTGCCATCCAGAGCAACCAGTCCATCACTTGTAATATTAATCTCGTGTGACGCATAATAATATTTATCCTTCACAAATGTATGGCTAACAGTGAGATAATCCGATGTCAAACCTATTCCAGCAACCACAAGTATGATACCGAGAACAATTAGAATTAAACCAACTCTTACTATATTTTTCCGCACTGTTTTCCCATGGAAATAAGAAAGTGGTAAATTAAGTTAATCAATAGGTATACAGCATGACAAATATAATATATGAATGTAGTAAAATTAACGTTTCATGGATATGGAAGGGTGAGAATATGCCATATCTATTTCACAAAAAAGAGTCAAGTCTAGATGTACCAGCATTCAAAATTTTCGTGGAAGAAAATGGAGAAAGCCCGGAAAAAATATCAAGAAATTTCAAAATACAGACAAATGGTAGTTTCTTTTCCCATATGGGAGAAACACCAGCAACATTAATTTTTTCTGTGAATAAGACAATAGTATCCTTGGCAGGATTAACTGCTTTATCTTATATCTTTATCTAAAGTATTAAAGAAGTTTAATATCACTTAACAATACTTAAATATGGCAAAAGAAGAGGACAGGAAAGTTACCATATTGTGGGGAATTACAGGGTCACTTGGCTCCATGAACATTTCTGATTACATGACCTATGTGATGAGTAATCTGAACTGTCAGATTATGACCATTATGACAGAGGCGTCAAAAAAATTCATATCTTCATATTCTGTAGAATTAAAAACTAAAAATCACGTATTCACTGACATGTTCCATCAGGAGGGGAATATCAGGATACCACACGTTGAATTGACAGAAATTGCTGATGTCTTCATAGTTGCACCGGCGAGTGCAAACTCTATGGCAAAAGCAGTTAGCGGGATAGGTGACGATCTTCTATCGACAGCATTTATTGCCTATGAAAGGCCAATGATTTTCGTTCCAAACATGAATGAAAAGATGAGAGGCAACAGGATCGTGCAGGGCAATATTGAAAAACTCAAGAGCATTGGGCACGTAATTGTTGAACCTGACAAAGAGGAAATAACTTCAAGCAATGGAACAAAGAAGAAAGGTTCAATGCCGGAGCCGAAGAAAGTTCTTGATGCGATAAGAGATAATCTCAAGTTTAATCGTCAATAGACGCATTAATTCACGTGATTAGATGTTCAAACAGATTTATTCTTTTTTCGTTTGTTCATGAAAATTATTAAGAAACAATTTGAACTTGTTAGCAATTCTCGTTGAAAGGTTGAATATCACTTAAAATTTAAGTGTGAGTGGAGTATTCTGAAATATTGTCAAACCTGTTCATGAATGTTGTATCAAGTGGAAGCAAGGGAAATTCAACAATTATCTGGGACGAATGCGATGCACTGGTAGTGGATTTCGGCATTTCTGTAAAGAGATTCAGACAGAGGTTTGAAGAATTAAATATTGGGGAAGTTCCCTTATCAGTCTTGATTACACATGAACACAGTGATCACAGTTCCGGTCTTGGAGCGGCTTCAAGAAAAATGAAGGCAGATATATATCTCCGTGAGAAGGCAAAACTAAAGATGGGTTTCGATAGCGCTTTTACTATACGGGATGAACTCACCATAGGTAATTTTTTCATAAGGAGTGTCTCCGTATCTCATGATGCAGTGGACCCGGTTGGATATGTCATAGAAAACAGAGGGAGAAAAATCTCGCTTTTCTCTGACCTTGGATACTTTCCAATG
Source organism: Thermoplasmatales archaeon (assembly GCA_027310185.1). GTDB lineage: Archaea > Thermoplasmatota > Thermoplasmata > Thermoplasmatales > Thermoplasmataceae > Cuniculiplasma. The sequence continues at coordinate 217,335 of DAIDBH010000017.1, read as the reverse complement.
GAGAATATTGACCTCATAAGAGGTTCTGATATACTTGCAATAGAGGCCAACCACGACACAAACATGCTGAAAACAGGTCCATATCCAGAAAGCTTGAAGAAGAGAATCATGAGCAACTACGGACACCTTTCCAACGATCAGTGTGCACTGGCACTTGGAGAACTGAGTGAACAGAAGTCACAGATTATCCTGCTTCACCTTTCTGATGAAAATAATACACAGGAAATTGCATATCTAACCATAAGAGATTTCCTGGACAATAGAAATATTAAGTATAAGGGAATAGAATGTGCAAGACAACTTTACGGGTCGTCTATATTTGAGGTGTAGTTAAATGGAAAAGATAGGATTTATTGGAATGGGAAGAATGGGCATTCCAATTTCAAGGAGGATAGGAGAGAAATTCTCACTTGTGTCGGTGTACAACAGGACAGAATCGAAGATTCCACAGGAAATCAGGAAAATAGCGGCGAAAACAATTTCAGACGTTGTTAGCAGTTCTGACATCATTTTCATGATAGTAACAGACTCTGCAGCATCTGCTTCAGTACTAAGCGAAATAGTGGAAACTCACAACGGAAAGAACAAATTGATAGTTGATATGTCAACAATATCCATGGAGCAAAGTCTTAATAATCACAAGTTATGCACGGATTCCGGGTTTGAGTACCTTGACTGCCCTGTAATCGGAAGTGTTCCAGCTGCAGAAACTGGAACTCTGGCCGCTTCCTGTGGTGGTTCAAGGGATTCGTTTCTCAGAGTTGTCCCAATGCTGAAAACATTCACATCAAAACAGATATATGCAGGAGATTCTGGAAAGGGAATAGCCATGAAACTGGTGAATAACCTTATAATGGGAATAAATATGATTGCTGTCTCCGAAGGAATGTGTCTTGCAAGAGAACTAGGGATAAATGATGATGTCTTCACGGAGGCGGTACAGGCAGGTGGAGCAGCATCAAAAATACTTGATTTGAAGGCAAGAAAGATGCAGGAGCAGGATTTTTCTCCACAATTCTTACTTGCTCATCAATATAAGGACCTTAATTATGCACTGGAAGAGCAGAGCAAGCTTGGAATACCATCGTTCCTGGGTGCAATATCCAAAAGCATATACTCAATTGAAATGGGTGAACACGGCCAAGATGATATGAGTGCAGTCTCCCTCTTCTATACAAAGAAGAAAAATGAATGAAATTTTAAGCAGTCTACTATATTTCATTCTTATTCTCTCACTGGTCATTTCTTCCTATTATGACCTGAAGAAAAGGAGGATTTGGTATCTAATATTTGTGCCAGCATTTTTAATAAGCATCATAATCAATGTCATATTTTTCAAAATAGAACTGTTCTCTGTTTTGAGCACTATGATGTTTGCCCTGCTGTTTTTTGCCAAGAAAACCCGTTTGTTCATCACACTATCTATAATCATATCAATAGCAGGCTCTGCCATGATCATACTTTGGGAACCTGATCTCATAATTCCATGGATTATAGAAATTATATTTGCAAACATGGTAATAGGGGAGGTTCTTTTTGGAGTTGGGGACATAAAGGGCCTGGTTCTCATAATATTTTCGACTGCTAATTTTTATCTTACGGTTTCGTACTCATTAATAAGGCTACCTTTTTCAATTATATTCTTTTTGAATCTCGGATTAAGCTCTGTTGTTGCGCTGGTTTTTTCACTCTATTACACATATATGAAAACTGGAAAATTTTCTTACCGCGCAGGGGTGAACGACACGATAAACCTAAGCGATATAGAGTTCAGGAGAATCACAATTAAGGGCAATGAATATGTATCTTATAACATACCGTTCATGGTATTCATAACCATAGCTTTTATGCTGACTGTTCTATCTGTTTCATTATCGGTGGTGATATGAGTAATTATGAAGAATAAGGTCATATTCAATCCTGATAAGATCTATGTTCCAGAACCAATTGGGTCAGTTAGAAATGGGAATCAGGAAAACGTAACCATATTTCAGGACAGTTCCATAATGCTGAATGGAAAACACATAGATTCCATAGTTTCCACGGGGAGTATATCAGGCAGAAATGAAGGGTATGAAATTATAGATGCCACTGGAATGATTGTTACACCAGGCTTTGTCGACAGTCATACACATCTCGCATACTGTGGGGAGAGGAGCGAGGAATTTGTGCTGAGGGCAATGGGGACAAAATATATAGACCTCCTGAAAAGTGGGAATGGGATTCTGAAAACAGTAAGGGATACAAGAGCCTGCTCAACAGAACAGATCGTTATGCAATCTACTAAAAGGTTACTGAACCACATTGAAAATGGGGTAACAACCATAGAAGTGAAAACAGGTTACGGCCTGGATCTTGAAAATGAGAGAAAATTGCTGGATGCCATGGATATAATGGCATCAAATTTACCAGTTCACATAGTGAAGACACTATTACCATTGCATGCGATGCCGCCAGATAGAAAAAAGGATGAATACGTCAGGGAAAGCACTGAAATCATACTTCCAGAACTTTATAAAAGAGCAGATTTCGTGGACTCATTCTGTGATGAAGGGGCATTCACAAAGGAAGAAACCTCTATCTTCTTCAGGAAGGCAGCTGAGCTTGGTATTGGTCTCAGGATTCACGCCGATGAAATCAGTGATGTGGGTGCACTGGAGCTCACTGATGAGTTTCCTGTAAAATCTGCAGATCACCTTCTTCACACATCCAGTGAAAATATGGAAAGGGTAAAAGGCAAAGACCTTGTGGCGACAATTCTACCGGGAACAGCATTCTCACTGGGTGAGAAATATGTTGACAGCAGGGAGTGGACTAACAGGCACATACCTGTTGCGGTCGCTTCTGACATATCACCTCTCAATCCAGTCACCGACATCAAGTTTCATGGAAATCTTGCCATACGTAACTGCCATATGAGTGCTGAGGAATTGTTCAATGGACTCACAACCATACCGGCCCATTCCCTGGGACTGGATGGCGTCAAGGGAAATTTACATCATGGAGCAGACGCAGATCTGCTGATTATTTCCGCAAGGGATATCAGGGACATATTTTATGACTGGGCAAACACACAGATTACGATCATTCAGGGAGGCAGGATTATGGACATGAAAAAATTTATGAGAAAAAGCATTAAACCCTGATCAAATATCATTCCATTGACGTACATGGACCCAGGAAGGGTCATAGACAAACTAAAGGAAATAAATGCCAGGAGGATATTATTGCAGTTACCGGATGGACTGAAACCCCATGTGTTCGAATATTTCAACGAACTTTCAAAGAATTTTAACGTGGTGGTGAGCTCATCTGGTTTTTATGGAGCCTGTGACACCGGAACAATGGATGAATGGAAGAATGTGGACGCAGTAGTTCAACTGGGACACACGGAAATACCAAATGTAAATTATAAGGTCCCGGTAATTTTTGAGGAATATGTAAACGAGGATCACAGAAGCTTTAACGACCTCGACCTGGTAGAATTAGAAAACAAGAACTATAAAAACATTGATCTGGCATATTCCATACAGTACAGGCAGAGTGCAGAGGAATTTTCTAAATTCCTTAAGGAAAAGGGATTTAATGTTAGCATGGGAAAGCATGACAGCAGGCTGAAATATGATGGGCAGTTGCTTGGTTGTAATTTTAGCCCATTACATGATCAGGAAAGCAGGGTTGATTGCCATATTATTGTATCTACAGGGGTATTTCATGCCCTTGGAGCTCAACTATCTGTCGAAAAAGAGGTATTCATACTGGACATGAGTGAACCATTCAAGCTCAGATCAATGAAAGATGAGGCTGACAGGCATATAAGAAGAAGATATGCTAACATGGCCAGGGCACTCGAGGCAGAAAAGTTTGTGATAGTGGTTGACACAAAGGTAGGCCAGTACAGGATGAAACTCGCAGAAAAAATGATGAAAGAGGTTCAGGATATGGGGAAAAGTGCCGTGCTTGCATATTCCAATGAATCATCACCAGTGGAATTCGAAAACATGATGGCAGACTGCATAATCTTCACAGGATGTCCAAGGGTGGCAACCGATGATTTTGACAGGTACAAGAGCCCCATACTGACAGTACAGGAATTCAACATGATATTCAAGAAGAAGGGAAACGGGAAATATATCATGGATGAGATAGTAAATGTTGATACTATGCCCTGAGTTGTTTTCCTATTAAATAAGTTGGTCCGGTTTCAACAATTTCTACATCTATCATGGAATAAAGAGGAATCTCGTTCTTCACGACAACAGGCCTGTATGACTCATCCCTTCCAATAACAGTTCCAGTCTTTCCAACCTCGGTGACAAATATCCTCCTTTCCTGTCCAATAAATTTCGATTGATTGTCACTCAAAATTTCCTTATGAATCCCCGTATATTCTCCACTCCACTTCTTTATGAGGTTTGATTGTGGCATCTTCTTGTTAAAATCCCTCGTGTACTGTCTGGGAGAAAAGGTTGTGATATTAACTATATCCGGCCTGCTCCTGTAAAGCAATTCGCATGTTTTTTGAAAAGACTCTTCATCGCTGCCAGGGTAGCCAACAATTATGTCAGTGGAAAAAACACTGTCTTTGAAAGCGTGCCTGAATTTTTCATTTATATCAAAATATGATCTTACTGAATATTCCCTGTTCATGAGTTCAAGTATGCGATCATCCCCATCCTGTACAGGTAAGTGAAGGAACTTGAACACCTTCTCATTTCTGTATGAGCTGATCAGTTCATCAAGTATTTCCTCAGTATTTTTGGGTTCCATCATCCCTATTCTCAACCTGAAAAAGTCATCTATGGATGTAATTTTCTTAACAAGATCCGGAAGCCTGACGCCAATATCCTTTCCATATGCTGCAGTATCTAGAGAACTTATTCTTATCTCCTTCTTACCTCTTTCAAGTATCATTCCTATCTGGCTGCATATTTTTTCAGGGGCTCTGGAAAGTAGTTTCCCTCTTGCCACCCTTGAAATACAGAAATTGCAGTTACCGGTGCAACCCTGGTTGATCGGCACTCCGTCAAGAATGGAAGGCTCCTTTATTTCTATATCATCCATCCCACCTTTATACAGTTCCCTGAACTCACTTTGACTGATCACATTCACGTTTTTTTCCACAAGTGTTCCAGATGATATGGGAGGTAAACACCCAATAACTGTAGTCTGCCCAAGCTCTGAAAGATAACCGATTCTTTCCAGCATCTTATTTTCTGATTTCTTGATAACAACACATGTTCCAATCACCCTCAGATCCGCATCCTCAGGGTCCTGTGTTATTCTATCTCCATCTTCCATTATCCTGTTGACATAAAGCCCCGTCTCAGATTTTTCCTGAGTGCAGCCATATGATTCAACATAAATCTTCCTTGACATCTACCTATGGGAATTTTAACTACAGTTAAAAGTTTTCATTTAAAAATAAGTTTTGTGGAATTATGAACGACCACAATTTCAGTTCTCTTCATGAACCAGTTTGCCCTCACCGAATACAGATTTCGGGTAGGCATCCAGTTCAAAAGGATCCTTGTTCCACACCGAAAATGAGGCAAGCTTTCCCTTTTCAACAGTTCCAAGGTCATTCAGGCCAAGGATTTCTGCAGGGCGTGATGAAACATAGGAAACACACTGCTCTTTCGTTGCCCCAAATCTCATGAAATGTCTTGTGGTCAGGAAGAGCGTTCTCTGGAGTATAACGGGATGATCGGAAATGAGGGAAAATCTCACACCAGAATTCTGGACGAGTCCAACATTCCTCCATGATTCATGTTTCAGCTCTACCTTGTATGGGTGTGAATCAAGCGGACCGTAAACCAGAGAGAGGTCTCTCCTCTTTATCTCCTCAAATATGTCCTTGCTGTGAAAATCCATTCCATGATTGATTATTGGCTTGATGCCGAATTTGTCAACAAGCGACATCAGGAAGAGGGCATCATCTTCCTTGTGAAGGTGGCACATTATCCTGTATTCACCCTTTATGAGCTTGATAAGGAATTCTGTCTCTACATCAATTTCATCAATTGTCTTCTTTCCCTGATCCAGGAGGTTTGATGTTTTTTGAGCCATTGTAAATTTTTCCCTGATTATCGCTCCAACACCCATTCTTGTAGTTGGTCTTTTTCCCTTCCATTCAGTGGTGCTCCTTGGATTATATCCAAGCGCCATCTTTACGCCAATGTCATTTACAAAAGCATCCTTTATATTTGAAGAGAAATTTCTTAGGAGCGACCCCATTCCACCAATTATGTTTCCGCTTCCAGGAAGAACAACAGAGTACAAAACACCACTTTCTACGGATTCCCTGAATGCATGATCATCCATGTACACTCCATCCACAGCTCTCCCCAGTGGAATCATCGAGTCAAGCTTGTCATTGGCTTCACTTTCTGATCCTGGTTCTCCTGCCCTGTCAAGGCCTATATGGCTGTGTGGATCTATGAATGCTGGCGTAACAATGCCCTCTGCTACAATATCACACTCGGGTTTCTTCTGTGAAACATTTTTTATTGTGTTTCCATCAAATTCGATATACACATCTTTCTGCGATGCCTTTCCGTCATAGAGCAAATTTGCCTTTACTGCTTTCATATTTTATGGGATGAGACTAATAGATTTAATATTATCGCAGGTCACGAAATTATAATATACGATGGAGGCAGAAAAATAAGGTCATTTTAAAATATATATCTCTAATTTCTATGAAGGATCAAATATCATGAAGATGAAAGATGACAGGACTATCAAAGCATACGATGTATATAGTGATGTATACGATGCAGAAACCTCAGATTTCTGGGATGGTTTTCCTGAGGATATAGTTCAAGATTTTACAAGGAATTTAAACGGGAACAGGGTTATTGACCTGGGAAGTGGCCCAGGCAGGGACGCCATAATTCTAAGAGATGCAGGGCTGGAGGTACTATGTGTGGATGCATCCGAAAAGATGGCAGAACAGACAAGGAAGAAAGGATTCACCACTATCATCTCAGACATAAGGGACCTTAACATAGATCTTTCAGACTACGAAGGAGTTTGGGCATACTCGTCCCTGATACATATTTCCTTTGAGGAATCAAGAAAACTTCTCATGAAGCTATCTGAAAACATGAAGAATGGCACAATAATGCTACTCGGTGTGATCAGGGGAGAAAGAAATGAAGAAAGAAAGCTGGGTGATTCAAATTACATCAGATATTTTGAAATGTTCACCGAAAATAAGATAGGGGCTTTACTGGATGGGACCCACTTTGAAATTATGGAAATGAAAACTTATCAACCTAAAAACCACGTATATATGAATTACATCCTGAAATTGAATAAATAGGGTAACTTCATTATTTACATGAAGTGATGGATTGCCATTTTTGTGCTTTCGAATCACTTTCCTGTCATTATCTTTGTATACTGTTCCTCAGTTATCTTTCCAGTTTTAAGTGCTATTTCCTTTATTGATCTGTGTGTATCAAGTGCCTCCTTCACCACCTTTGCCACTGTATCGTACCCGAGAACGGGGTTCAACAGTGCTGCTGATCCGAAGCTCTTTGAGAGATGTTCATTGCATGCTTCTTCATTCACGTTTATACCATCAATCAACAATGTCCTGAACATCTTCATTCCGTTCGTCATGATCTCAAGGGACCTTGATAGTTCATAATCAATGTTTGGCATCATCACATTAAGTTCAAGCTGTCCTGCCTGGACTGACATGTTCAGTGCCTGCTGGGCTCCTATGGTTGAATGGCATATCATGTTCATTGCCTCTGCTATTGAAGGGTTTATCTTCCCTGGCATGATTGAGGATCCCTGCTGCACCGCCGGAATAAATATCTCGTGGAGCCCAGCTCCAGGTCCAGAATACATCAATCTTATGTCATTTGCCATTTTGTTTATATCGAGTGCGTTGACTGCAATTGCATTCATCATCCTTGCAAAATCTGACTGGAATTCCATTATCCCTGGCAGATTATCACTTGTCCTGAAGTTAAATCCAGTAAAACTAGAAATTTCCTTAACAATCTCCTCCTTGTATCCCTTTGGTGTATTTATCCCTGTACCCGTTGCTGTACCGCCGATGTTGAGTTCAAGAATGAAATCCATTGAGTTCTCGAAATCCTTCAGGTTTTTCTTCAAAGTGTAGGCATATGCAGAAAATTCCATTCCAAGCGTAACAGGTGCAGCATCCTGAAGATGTGTCCTTCCTGGCTTCTTGCTATTTTTAAATTGCTCAGCCTTCTTCTCCATTGACTTTATAAGATTCCTGATTTCTTCTACATATCTTTCCGCCTTCATTATGGCGCTGATCCTCATCATAGTCGGATAGGAATCATTTGTTGATTGACTCATGTTAACATGATCATTTGGATGGAGATACTGGTATTCTCCCTTTTTCTTTCCCCACAATTCAAGTGCAACATTTGCGATCACTTCATTTGCATTCATGTTGAACGAAGTTCCAGCTCCGGCCTGATAAACGTCAATTACAAACTGCGTGTCATATTTTCCCTTGAGGACTTCATCAGCTGCCTTTACAATATACTCCTTCTTGTCGTCAGGGAGAGCCTTAAGCTTGTTGTTGGCAATTGCGGCGGATCTCTTCACAATAGTCATTGCCTTAATGTGGTCTCTGTCCTCAACGATCCCGGAAATCTGGAAGTTGTTCCTGGCCCGGAACGTGTTTATTCCATAATATTCATCATCTTCAATCTTTACGTCACCTATTACATCCTTTTCTATTCTTGACATATATTGATATTGCAAACTCAATTAAAAGCATTTCAAAAGCTTATATCTTGATTATGGAGATGGATATTTCACTAATTAGATTCCTAAGGTCATAGGCAGGAAAATAGGTCTCCATATTCAATCAATGCTGGATTCTTTTTATTACTGAAAAACTACCCTATTACGCATGATGTTTAACATCCCTAAAACCAGAAACCGATCTAACCAATCATTATAGATCAAAATGTATATTTTTATTATTGGAAAAGGGAAAGGGATTATCTTACAATCAATACAGACACAGGAGAATCCGCTGATACCCTCTCTGAAACTGAACCAGTAAAAATGCCTTTCCTGAATCCGTGTTTCCTGTTCCCCATTACAACCAGGTCCGGTTTTTCTTCGTTTATGTTCCTGAGTATCTCCTCGACAGGGTTTCCGAGTACCGCCTTGTCTGTAATCTTTGCCATACAGTCTCCCTTGGTATCATGCACAAGGTTGTTGAGTTTTTCACTGACCGCTTTCAGGTTATCCTGATCATCATCTATTAGTGTCTCATTTGCCCCGGTAAAATCTCCAATGGGGGTTGGTATAGGTCTCATCACGCTTATAACCACTAGTTCGCACCCAGGAATCTGGGAAGAGAGTGAATAAGCAAATTCCAGCGCTTTTTTTGATTCGTCAGAAAAATCAACTGCACACAGGATCTTTTTAATTTTTAATTGTGTCATGTAACCACCATTATATCATAATCTCAGGATATATAAATAGAATACCATATATGTTATCCTATACACAGTCTTAATTCTCTAAAGTAATAAATATGTTAAAACAATTGAGGTTCAAGCTGGGATAGCCTAGCCTGGTAAGGCGCAAGTCTGGAAAGCTTGTGCTCCTGTAGCTCGGGAGTTCGAATCTCCCTCCCAGCGCTTTTCTAGCTTTTCGGATTTTTTACCACTATAAACTTTACATAATCAACCATAGGTATTCTCTCCTACCAACATTTCATCGCAACCCGTTTGATTAATTATATCTTTCAACAATGATCCTTATACTACAAACAAAATAATACAGTCGTGAAGATTTTTCTCTTTTCACCTATTTTCAGGTCACATATAAATATCAGATTGTCATATTCCGATTTGACGTATTATGTCAGCATCAGAATGCAGAACCATGGATATGGCAACAAAAACGAAGATTAAAGTGAATTTGAGGAAGAACCACAGCAATGGTTATTTTCAGGAACTGGAAAAAAGGGCTAAAGCACTTTCAGACATGAAAAGAATTGAAATCTATCACACCCTGTCCATAACTGAACTGTGTGTCTGTGAGATTTCTGATCTGCTAGGCATACCACAGTCAACCGTCTCAGGGTGTATTAAGGAGCTATACAATGCAAAACTCATAAACAGGAGAAAGGAAGGCAAGTGGTCTTATTACACCGCAAAGCCATTGAGCAATATTAACCCGGAGATGCTGATAAATGAAGTATGATAAGATTCTATTTCTATGTGTTGAAAATGCGGGAAGAAGCAAGATGGCGGAGGCCTTTGGTAAGAATATGGGACTAAACTGCGAAAGCGCAGGTACAGTTCCAGCAGGGGAAGTCAATCCGGTAGTAATGAAAGTTATGGAAGAAAAGGGTGTACCAATTGACACAGGGAATCCAAGGGTCCTCTCCAGGGAAATGATTGACAATGCCGATTTGATTGTTATAATGGGTTGCTCAGTTGAGGAGTCATGCCCGGCACCACTGGCCAGGGCCATGAAAAAGAAGGTAGTGGACTGGGGACTGGATGATCCAAAGAACCAGGATATCGAGAAGGTAAGGAAGATAAGGGATGAGATAGAAAGAAAGGTAAGTGAACTGGCGTTTGAATAATTACTTTTTCATCGCAACACTCGCGATATTCATATTTTCACTTTTCCTGGTGATATACAAACCAAAGGGTCTTGGAATAGGATATTCTGCATCAATAGGAGCAATTATAACAGTTCTGGCAGGCTTCACAACACTTGTGGATTTCTACAATGTTGTATCGATTGTCTGGAACGCAACCCTGACTTTTGTATCTGTTGTGATAATTGCACTGGTATTCGATGAAGCTGGCGTTTTTGAATATCTTGCGACAAAGATCCTTAATTATTCAGGAGGGTCCGGAAAAAGACTATTCGTACTGGTCATCCTTGTGGGTGCTTTTATATCCGCTTTTTTTGCCAATGATGGCACTGCGCTTGTGTTAACACCTGTGATAGTGGCACTTCTGTACAGGATCGGACTCGATAAGAAAGCTATATTTGCCTATATAATGGCAGTTGGCTTCATAGCAGATTCCGCCAGCATACCTCTTCTGGTAAGCAACCTTGTAAATATTATAGCAGCCACATACTTTGGAATAGATTTCTTTCCCTATATGGAGATAATGATAATTCCTGATCTGGTGAGCATAATTGCAAGTCTCCTGTTCCTCTCACTTTATTTTAGAAAGTCAATACCTGCAAAAATTCCAGAAAAAATTGAGTTCAGGAATGAAGATATCAAGGACCCGGTAATTTTTAAGCTTTTTTTCCCGGTAATCATCAGTCTCGTGGTACTTTATTCAGTGGGTGGAATTTACAACATTCCTGTTTCGATAGTGGCCATGCCTGCAGCAGTTTTCATGTTGCTTCTTGCCAGGAAAGGCAAAAAGATTGATTATGTCAAACCTGTAAAAGAAGCACCATGGCAGATCATCCTCTTTTCTCTCGGTATGTATATAGTAGTTTACGCACTCGCAACAAATGGAATGGTTTTTTACATGGCAAAGGCAGTTGGATATTTCCAGTCATTCCCATTCGGTATGAATTTTGTGATGACAGGATTCATGTTTGCACTTACAGCTTCCATAATGAATAATCTACCATCTGTTTTGCTGGGCGATCTTACATTGCAGCACCTTCATATATCAGGTATCATTCTACTGACAAACGCAATTGGTAACGATATTGGGCCAAAGTTCACACCAATTGGCTCTCTGGCAACCCTGGTATGGCTATACATGCTAGATCGCAAGGCAAAGATCAAAATCAATACAGTTGAATATATGAAACTGGGTCTTATAGTTGGCATTCCTGTCCTGTTCATCACATTGATGACACTATATCTGGAAAGTTTTATCATTCTCTAAGTTTTTCTGGCATATCTTAAATACCAAAGTTTTCTACTACATTGATTCTGATGAACTATGAGATGTGGTTACTGGGACTTATTGCCACTCTCATGGGTATATTTACCTCATATATTCTGTATATGTCTAGAACTGCTGAAAATCCCCTGAGAAGAATTATCACATATATATTACTGGCAATGATGAATGGAATGTTGCTTGGTCCTGCAATATATCTATCAGGAATTATCGTAATTTCATTGGAGGATGCAGTTGTTATTTCAGCCGGATTTATGGCCATAGAGATCATCTATCCCCTGATCCTCTTTGTACGATCAATAGAACAGGAAGATATTGAAATAAGGATAAGCATCCCGGTCATAATCATCCTCACATTACTGGATGAATTTCTTATGAGTCTTGACTTCAATTCCATAATTCTATCAAAAACAATACTGATGGTTTATGGAACAAATTATGTAGAATTGATCTCCAGAACAGTTTCATCATTCTGGTTCATCTTTCCAATGGCACTTGAAATGGGCTTAACTGCAATTTTCACAATAAGAAAGGAGGAGAAGTTGCCATTCATCTTCATAATGTTCCAGTCTGTGGTGATGTTTTTCATACCAACTGCTGTTCCTGGAAATATATGGGTCAGTGTTTCAGTGTTCTCTGGAGGTGCTGTAATGACCGCTCTTCTCATATTCGTTTTCGAGAGCCTCTACAGGGAAAATTATGTCAGGAAGAATTTCTCACGATATCTATTGCAGATACTCCTGATTTATGGCATCATGATGATTGGTGTAATGGTCTTTCAATATGATTCAACAGTAATGATTGTATCAATTGCATTTCTTCTTGAAATGATCATTTATATCAATGCAATTCTAAGAAAGAATTATTTCTCCGGCAAGGGAAAAGTTTACTGGCTTGCAGATAGGAAGTGGTCAACTTTCTTCCTCATGGATGTTTTCATTGCGGAATTTGCAATGGGGGCAACCTTTGATTTTCAATATTATGGGACGTCATTCTTCATAAACAGCCTCCATCTTGCAGTCTTTTCTGGAAATATCTTCAATGTAATTACAGAATTCTCCTATAATACAGTTGTATTCGTAGGTGGCATCACAGGTTCCTCATGGTTTCTCATAATGATGGGTTTTGAAATGGGTTCACTGGTAGTCTTCAAAATAATGAAGACGAGGGAACTTGAAAACAGGATCAGGCTGGGACTTATGATTGTAGCCTATGGCATCTATTCAATTCTTATCCCAAGTTTCCTTGTAACAAATTCCCAGATATACCCATTCATAGGGTGGTCAATGGGAATAGGTACGGCTGGAGGTCTTGCACCAGCACTCATAATACCAATGCTTCTCACCTATGTTATAAGCGGTTCATTATCACTTCTCTTTGGAGCAAGGCAATTATGTTCTGTTTTCTGTACAGCTCCACTGATGTATCAGGGCACTTTTTACGATTCGATGAAGAAATTCAACAGGACAACTCCCACCGCGAAAAAATTGAGCACTGGTGGAGAGAGGAATGTTGTGTACAGGATAGTTTCATTCACAATCTATATATCCCTTGCAGTCGCAGCCTTATTTTCCTTTTTATATCATTACCATTACATAAATTACCAGATTTACGGAACGGATCCTTTATTTTTCATGTACATAATTATTTTTGATATAATGTGGTATGCTGTTTTTCTTACAATGCCATATTTTGGCAATTACGGATGCATCAATACCGGCTACTGCCACTGGGGTAACTTCAATCGCTTTGTTGGAAAATATGGCCTTTTTAAACTGAAGGTCAAGGATCCTAGCCAGTGCGTTACATGCAAGACCAAGGACTGTGCCCTTGCATGTCCAGTTGGGTTATCATCCCAGCCCGGTAGTTTCATCTCTGAAGGCCAGTTCAAGAATTCAAGATGTGTTGGCGTTGGGGATTGCGTTGAGGCTTGCCCTTACGAAAATATATTCTTCTACGACGTCAGGAACTTCCTGAAGGAAAAGGTAATGAAGAAAGAGTGAAACACTGGCAGGTCATTATTGTAAGTCATCCCAATCAATCTGTACTCTCACTTTCAATAAATTTCCTCCTGATTGCTACCGGTGTGTTCGAGTCAAAAAACCTGAAGGATATAAGGAAATAATATACCATTGAGAATGCCATGGAAAGTGCAAAAATGATCCACTTAACTCCAAATGGTCCTGGAATTACAGCACTCATTACAAGGCCGATGGACGAAAGGAGTATGAGAAAAATGAAATAATTCAGCATTTTTCTCCATTGGTTTTCAAGGTTCCTCCTGTTCTTATATGTATATGAGAGAACATAATAGAGGACAACGATCATCACTATGGAAAATACCATAATAAGCGGAATGGAATAGGTGCCGCCGAATAGGCCAGGATCTGAGGCCTGCATTGCAATTATTCCAATGGAAATCCTCAGGGTCAGTCCACTATGGATCTTCAGGAACAGAAGAGATACCATTTCTATAATCATGGGAATTGTGAAAAGGTAATTGGTGACTCCAGCACCAAGTATATTCATTGTATTTACCAGCTCCCCGTTTGTTCCAAAGCCATATGCAAGTGAATACAGGAACAGAGCCATTGAGACTTCATTCCACCCAACAAGTATGCCTATCCATTTTGCATGGGTTCTGGTCATCCTGCCAATATTCCCGTTGAAAGCTGAAACAAGAATATATGAAATAATAATGGTCATCTCAAACATTGAAATGTTGATGGCCATCACCTGATTGAGGAACCCGTGAGGAAAAAGGAGATAATAATTTAGTGAATTCAGCATTCCCGACATCATAGAAAGCAGGAAGAGTGTAAGGGAAATGCTTCTTACAGTCATGGAGCTGAACCTTGAAGAAACGTAAAGTACGACAAAGACGATGAATGGTGTCATCAGCATTTCTGTAAGAATGATATACAGGAGATCATGCATATACAGCAGAATTAAAAATTAGTATAATACAGTATAGACTTTTTCCAAATATAATGTCAGTTCTGTGACTCTTTTTCTTCTTCCTTGACATCATACATGTAGCAGGAAACATGATGTCCTTCTGAAACCTCGATCATTTTTGGTACAGCAGGCTTCACCAACTGCAGGACAAGATTATTATTCTCTGCCTCAAACTCTATGAAATCAATTGCACCAAACCTGATTCCATCTGGTTTCTGCTTTCTTATTTCAATAAGTTCCTCAATTTTGCGTCTCACAAGGTTCTGATCATAATTTTCCTCATCCCTGAAGGAAATCTCAATCAGGTTTTCGCCTTCGTCTGAAATTATATTTTCAATCTCAGGTATGGAAGCTGGATCATCAAGCCTGTATTCATCAATCATTTCTCTTACACCGGACTCAATATCCTCTGCAGACCAGCCACAGTTACTCATAACGTTGGGGCATCTGGTATGGAAAACACATCCCTTTGGTATCTGTTCATAGTCAGGGTCCTGTTTCCTCAGAGCTATACCCTCAATCTTAATTGACGGATCAGAACTTGGAATGGATGAAATCAAAGCTTTTGTGTATGGGTGAAAAGAATTGGAGAAAATTTCCATTGATGGACCGATCTCCACTATCCTGCCCCTGCATAAAACTGCCACAGTCTGCGTGAAGCTACTGATGAAACTTAGATTGCTACTTGCTATGAGGAAGGAAGTTCCACTCTCCAACCTTCTCTGGTTTATGAGGTTGAATAGCTTTATTTTCATTGTAACATCGAGATATGCTGTCGGATCATCCATTACAACTATCCTTGGGTTCACAGAAAGTGCCCTCATAATTGCAACCTTCTGCATTTCGCTCTCGCTAAGGTGAACAGGATATTTAGAAAGTAGCTTTTCATCAATTCCTATCTCAGTCATCAGGTTCTGCAACCTGTACCCTATTTCCTCCCGATCGAGGTGCTGGATATACTTCAATGTCTCTGACAGGGAATCCATAACAACCTTTTTCGGGTCAAGAGTTGAGTAGACGTCCTGGAATACCGGTTGAATATACCCACGATTTTTAATAATATCCTTGCTGCTCATCCTGAATACTGAGAGTCCCTTGCATAGTTCTTCGTATCTCTCAGTAAGGAGGTCCAGTTCATCATTTCCCTCAATTTCCTCCTCATCTGGATTATAGCCATATTTCTCGATGAACAGTTCATTTATCTTTTCAATTCTCCTGTTAATCTCATCAAGCTCCTCTCCAGCCTCCTTAGTTACATCCACGAATAGCTCTCCTGAGGTGGGTTTTATGAGGGATAACAGAATATCAAGAAGTGCAGTTTTGCCGCTTCCGGATTCGCCTATGATTCCCATGGATTCCCCTTCATGAAGTTTGAAAGATATGTCATCAAGTATTCTTGTACGTGAATTTTCAAGATCCGGTACATCACTCTTTACAACTTCAATGGATATATGTGACGCGTATAGCACAATTTTACCATCTACCATCCTACTGAACCTCCGTCTTGTCAGAATATAAAAAGCAGGCAACCCTGTGATTTCTTGACACTTCAATCATTCCCGGAACTTTTACTGAACATACATCCATTGCAAATTTACATCTTGGGTGGAATTTACATCCGCTTGGAGGGTTTACAATTTCAGGTGATTCACCCTGTATGAATTCAAGGGGAACATTACTTTCCATCCCTTCTTTATTCACCTTTGAAGATGAGAGATAATCTATTGTGAACGGGTGTTTAGAATTATTGAATATTTCAAGGGTTGTGGATTCTTCAATAAGGTTACCCGCGTAGATTATGCCTACTCTCCCTGCTATTCCTGCAAGCAATGTAATCTCATTTGTGATTAAAAGAAATGTGATCCCATTTGAACGTGATAATTTGCGAATAGAATCAAGCAGTTTTGTCTGGGTAAATGCGTCCATTGATGAAGTCGGTTCATCAAGGATGATAAGCTCTGGGCCTCCTATCAGTGCCAGTCCAAAAAGGCATAGATGTCTTAACCCTGGTGGCAATTGATCGTGATATTTATTAACAATGGACTCCGGTCTTTCAATTCCGATTGATTTCATGGTCTCTATGGAATAAGCCACGGCTTCTCTGGAAAATTCCCTGAGCATGAACCTTCTGCCAAATAACAAAGAGACCTTCAGGGCAAAGTATTTCTTATTACTTTCCCTTTTCATGGTTCTGATTTGCTCTTTCGTGGCTTCACGTTCCGGTGAATTTGACGAGTCAAGCTCAAGCTTCATAAGATTTATTCTGGAACACATATCATAATAATCAGAGATTTTTTCTATCTCGCTGACCTGTTTTTCTTTCAGTTTTGGCTTGACATTTTCTATCAGTCTTGAAACAGGCATCTCATAATCCACATCCTTTTCAACAATTTCCATCACTTCAGAAATATGGGAATCCAGTCCATTAGACTTGCAATAATCCACAGTCATGGATTCGCGTTTCACCAGGTCATCAACACCCTTCACCTTCTCAAGGAAATCAATGAATGACTCTTTTGTTATTGTGGATCTCTTTACTATCTGTCTCCCCATCTCGGAAATCCTGTGCTTCAGCAGTACTTCTACCATATGGTCTCCAATGGTTATTGATGGATTGAGGGAATGGAATGTATCCTGCATAAGATAGGATATACGCTTTCCTCTCAGTTCTTCCATAAGCTTATCATATTTCTTTGGCTTCTTCTTGCATATGTCTTCATCCTTTTTTATGGGAAAGTAGGATTTTTTAGCACTCCCTTCAAGATAGTATGCAATATTGATTTTGTTGAATATCACCCTTCCACTCTCAACCGTTCCCCTATTTTCAGGAATCAGGTTCATTATGCTCTCAGCAAGTATCGTTTTGCCAGAATTGCTCTCTCCGGTTAAACCATAGACTTCTCCACTTTTTATTCCAAGACTGATACTATCAAGTGACCTATAACTGGTGCCATTAACCTTCAGGGTTGTTATGAGATTATCGATCATCAGGGAAATCTGTGTTTCGCCCTTTGAAGGTCTATCCATTCATTTCCACCTCCTTTCAGGATCTAGTGTATCTCTCAGGCCGTCTCCCATTATGTTAACCCCAACGACAACGAGAAGCAGGAAGAACACTGGGATAACTGTTGTCCACCAGTTGGAGAAACCTCCAGGGACTAAACTAATAAGCAGGCTTCCCTGGGCTATTAGGTTACCCAGATCGGGGAGGAACACCGATATGCCAAATACATTCTGAATGTTGAGATATTCAATCAGTGAAAGGAAAAGTATAACAGTTCCAAAATTAAGAGTTGCCTGGACAATCACTGGAGAAAGGGCGTCAGGGAGAACATGGCTGAACATATTCCTAATATGGGTCATGCCACTGGTTTTTGCCGCATCCAGGTATCTCATCTTCTTTACGTTTATTGTTGCTGACCTGCTTATTCTGGCATAAATCGGGAAAAGTGATATTATGAGTGCAGCGGACACAACATCAAGGCCATCAAATGATGTTCCACTTGCTTCCAGTGAAATGGAAAAAACAATTGCCAGGCCGATTGCGGTAACGTAGAAAGGAATGCTGATAAATGTGTCCATTATCCTCATAAGGGCCTCGTCAGTTGCACCGCCAAAATATCCAGATACTGTTCCAATAAGCAATCCAGAAAGCGAAGAAACTAGAATTACCAGTGCAGTATATCCAAGATCTATATACAGGGATGAAAGAATTGCAGGAAGAACTGGAATGCCGGCATAAGTTGTGCCAAAATAATACCACCATGCTGGGCCATTCCCATACAGTGAAGATGGTTTCAGAGTTGGCGGTAAAGGACCTGATCCTGTCACTGAAGAAAACCTTGTTAGCTGGGAAACTAAGCCGTATCCTGCTCCAAGATATTGGGGAACTGCCACATCCAGTAATGCTATTATGGAATAAACCATAAGAATAATGAATCCCACAAGAAATGCCTTCTTCTTGAGCAGCATCCTGAAACTGAGCTTGAATCCGAAGTCACTCATGCTCTTTTTTTCATTTTTAAACAGTGAAATTGATTTAACCATGAATGCACCTCAAAAGTTCACCTCTGGATTGAGTATCACATAAACAAGATCGACCACAAGATTTGCTATCATGAAAATAATGCCAAAAATAAGAACAAGTGAAGCCATGGCAAGGCCATTTGCCTGGATATCACCTATTATCTCAACAATAAGGAATCCAAGTCCATGAATTCTGAAGAAATACTCTACAAGCAGGCTTCCAGTTAACAGATATGCAATTATAAGGCCAATCATTGTAGCTGACGGGAAGAACCCGTTCCTTCTTGAATAATTGATAACAACATTCTTCTGACTTAATCCTCTGGCAAGCGCATTTCTGGAGTACCTATAGCTGGAATAATCCATAACACCCGCCCTTATGTACCTGATGATAATGGCTAGGATGCTCAGGGTGAGTGCAATAACAGGAAGTACAAGATGCAGAAATGAGATATATGCAAGAGTAAAATCACCGTGGAGAATGGAGTCAAAAAGTAGCATGTGGGTGGGATAAGACACCTGGCCTGAAATCCATGGGGGATTCACGCCAGATGAATACCCCTGACCATAGACTGGCAGTCCGGAATTATGTCCAAAAAGTCCTGCAAAAACCCCTATTCCACTGCCAAAAGTGAATTCCAGAATTATTGCAATCCAGAAAAGTGGCATGGAATAAAATATGAGGGATGCTATCCTTGCCATATAATCCGCTGCTTTGCTGCCCTGGTTCCCTATATATGTACCCAGAGGAACTCCTATTAAAAGTGTCAGTATCACAGTCAGGATTACTATTTCAACTGTAACTGGAAAATAAAGTTCGAAACCTATTATGAGAGGACCGGTGAAAATAGAAGTGCTTATTGTTCCAAAATTTCCATGAAATATCATGGAAAGGAATGAGATATATTCATTTGTAAAACTACCATAAACAGGCAGAAATGGTCTTGCGAATATGAAAGTAATGAGAGACAGGAGGAACAGCGTAGGGATAATAATCACTATCCTCCTCAGAATGTAGAATCGCAAATCCATCAATCTATTAAAAAACAGTGTTATATAACCTATTTGGTTTTGTATAACCATAAAAAGTAGTATTACATAGAATACTGGGAGGCTCAGTTATAGTTGATTCATATTCAAATATGGTAAGATTGTTTATTTTGTTATGATATTGTTTAAATTCTTCAAGCAATCTCACATCTGGTGTAAATATGGAAACCTCAGATTATGAAACGCCCTTTGTAACCATTGAGAGGGAGAAGTGGAGAAAACTAAGAGACAGGAAGAAAATTACAATTACAGAAGAACAGTTGAGGGAAATAAGAGGTATAAATGAAAATATATCCATGAAGGAGGTAAAGGAGATTTATGCACCATTGACCAGGTTGCTCAAGGTATATTATGACAATTACAGGCGTCTGAACAGGACAAGAAAGGCCTTCCTAGAGATGGAAAACGAGAGGGTGCCTTATATTATAGGGATTGCAGGTAGTGTTGCAGTGGGAAAGAGCACAACAGCAAGAATTATGAAGGAACTTATTTCTTCATGGGAAAATTCACTCAATGTTTATATTGTTACCACAGATGGTTTCCTTTATCCAAATGAGGAGTTGAAAAGAAGAAACATAATCGAAAGAAAAGGGTTTCCAGAAAGCTATGATCTCAAATCCATGATCAAATTCCTTTACAGGATCAAATCTGGAGTAAGCCATTTAAAAGCGCCTTTCTATTCTCATTTGAAATATGACATTGTTCCTGAAGAGGAAATTGAAATTGAGAATCCGGACATAATAATTTTTGAAGGTTTAAATGTTCTCCAGTCCCATTCTGACAGGGTAAATGATAATTTTCATGATCTGATGGTCTCAGATTTTTTCGATTTCTCCATATATGTTGATGCTGAGGAAGAGACCATAAAGGAATGGTTCATCCAGAGATTCCTGAAACTGAAGGAAACAGCGTTCAAGGATCCCAATTCTTATTTCAAGAAATACGCATCCATTCCAGATGAAGTTGCCATAAAGATAGGTCTGGATATATGGGAGAGAATAAATGGACTTAACCTTAGAATGAATATAGAGAGAACAAAATATCATGCGCAGTTAATCCTCAGGAAGAGAGAAAACCATGAGGTAAATTACATTCAGCTAAGGAAGATCTAATTATCTAAAGCCAACAAATTTTGGTAATTTCCTCATTCTATCCTTTCCACTATGACACCGTTTGCCATTCCACCACCCTCACATATGGCAATAAGACCGCGATTTGCTTTTTTTCTCTCCAGAACATTAAGCATTGTCCCAACCAGTCTCGATCCTGTTGCTCCCAATGGGTGGCCAATGGCTATGGCTCCGCCGTTGATATTGACTTTATCCGGGTCTGCACCTGTGGATTTAATCCAGGCAAGCACAACCGAGGCAAAGGCCTCATTAACCTCAAAATAATCAAAATCCTCCATTGTAAGATTTTCCTTCTTCAACATCCTCTTTGTAACATCGATCGGTCCTGTTAGCATTTCTACAGGATTCACCCCTGCAACGGTGAATGATCTCAGCCTTGCCCTTTTATTCAGGTCTAGCTGGTCGGCTTTCTGTTCTGAAGCAATAAGTGTCAGGGAAGCACCATCAGATATCTGACTTGAGTTTCCGGCAGTAATATTATCTACTCCATAGAATGCATTTTTCAACCCTGATAACTTTTCTATGGTGCTATCAGTTCTCACACCTTCATCACTATCCACAACCCGATTGTTTCCATCCCTGTCTGCCCCCATTACAGGGAAAATTTCCGATCTTATATCATTGATGTTTGAATGGGCTTTCCTGTGGCTTTCAAGACTGAAAATGTCCATCTCTTCCCTTGTTATACCATATTTCTCAGCGACAATTGATGCTGCTCTGGCCTGGCTGAACCAGTCCTCGTCTATTGGATATCTTTGCCTGAGCTCTTTGGTCATGGGCGTGGAATCGTTATGGATGCTTGAAAACATTGGAACCCTTGTCATAGATTCAACTCCACCTGCAAGGACAAGATCATAAATTCCAGATTCAATTCCACTGTACCCAAACTGTATGGATTGAAGGCTTGAACCACATTGCCTGTCCACGGTGACTCCTGGAACAGTTTCTGGAAGACCTGCTGACAGCCAGGCATTTCTAGCTATGTTTGCTGATTGTTCTCCAAACTGATCTACGCTACCAACTATAAAATCATCTATGTTTGAAGGTTCTATCTTCATCCTGACAAGCAGCTCACGAGACAGTGATCCAAGGAGGTTGACAGGATGTGTATTCCTGAAGTACCCGTTTCTCCTTCCGAAGGGTGTTCTCAAATTTTCAATTACATAAGCATCATGTAATTCTCTATTCATTTTTAAGAATAGTGTCCCAATAATTATCTCTTATCATTCATAGCAAATCATAAGTGCCATTCGAAATATTTGAAATTCAATAAGCTGGCTTAACGTGTAGTTCATATAATTTTTTTTATAAATCCTATTAAGCTGAATTCTATTTTACCTATATGGAAAATAAAAAAATCATGATACTTGGAGCAACAGGCTCCATTGGCAAAAGGCTTTACTATTCCCTTAAGGAGAAAGATTATGATATATATGTAGTTTCACGAAACAGTAAGAGGGCGAAGGAAATCCTGCAAGATGCTACAAGTTATATTGAATACAATATGAATAAACCAGATGAACTTTCTGAATTCATGAACGGAATCAGAGCAGTGGTAAATCTCTCGGGAGCTCCTATTTTTTCAAAATGGAGAGGGAATTACGAGAAGGAAGTCGTGGAAAGCAGGGTAAAGGGAACGAGGTACGTAATAAGTGCAATGGAAAAATGCGATAAGAAACCAGAAGTACTGATCAATGGTTCTGCAGCAGGTATATATGGGTATTCGGAAAATGTAGCTGCAACAGAGAGCTCTCCCGAAGGAAAGGATTTCTGGGCAAACCTTGTATCCAGCTGGGAAAAAGAGGCATATAAGGCCAAAGATCTCGGTGTGAGAGTCGTAACTGTAAGAACAACCCTTGTACTGGAAAATGATGAGGGTGCGCTGGCCGCACTGGTACCGTATTTCAGGAAGGGACTGGGTGGATATGTAAGACCAGGTAGCCAGATATTCCCGTGGATTCACATGGATGATGAGATAGGCATAATAATGTCTGCAATTGAAAATACTGGCTTTTCCGGTCCCATAAACTGCGTAGGCGGAAACTGTACCTCAAGAATATTTTCTGAAAGTGTTGGGAAAGTATTGAAGAAAAAATCTGGGCTACCAATTCCTGGTTTTATCATAAAATCTCTTTTCGGAAAGGCCTCTGATCTTGTTCTCAAAAGCCAGTTAATAAAATCGGAAAAAATGGAATCTCTTGGTTATAAAATCAAGTTTGCAGACATCAATATTGCCATGGAAGACGCACTCAAGGAAAAAAAGAATTGATCTTTTTACCCACATTTGCTCATTCTATGCTTTCTCCTCTATTTCCATAGAGAATATCATACATCTGGGAGAATATTCCCTTCTTTTCCCTCAACTCTGGGAACGTTCCAGACTCAACAATTTTACCATCCTGTAGAACTATAATCTTATCTACCAGGGATATCATTGAGAACCTGTGCGTTATCAGGATAAGTGTTCTATCCTGGGCGAATTTTTCCAGACTCTGGAAGATGAACTTCTCTGAATATGGATCAATATTCGATGTTGGTTCATCCATTATGATGATCTGAGGGTTCCTGCACAATGCCCTTAAAATTGCAATAGCCTGCTTCTGTCCCTCTGATAGGCTTCTTCCAAGTTCTCCGACATTGGTTTCCATGCCATCAGGGAGCTTGTCAAATATCCTTTTCAGGCTGAAATCAGATGCTAGTTTTTCCATTTCCTCCTCCGACTTGTCTGGAGCCGCGATTTTAACATTCTCATATATTGTGCCCCTGAAAAGGAATGGTTCCTGAAGTACTGGAGAGATGAGATTCCTGTAAGACTCTGTGTTAATTTCTGAAAGGTTCCTCCCATCTACAAGTATTTCCCCTGTTTGTGGTGTGTAGAATTTCATTATGAGGTTAGAAAGTGTCGTCTTCCCGGCTCCAGTATGTCCAACAATCCCTATATTCTCACCTTTCTTTATTGTCAGATTAATATTTTTAAGGGCATCCGAATCGTCGTATGCGAAATTGACATCTTTAAGGACAATAGAGTCCTTGAGTGTTGAAACATTTACCTCTCCTTCAGATTTTTCCTCCTTCTTACTATCTATAATTCCGTATATTCTTCCAACCCCAACAATAGATGACTGATAGGAGTTATAGAGCTGTGAAAGCTGGATCACAGGATCAAAAAACTCCTGAACGTAAAATATGAATGAAACAAGGATACCGATTGAAATCAATCCAGCCCTTAACTGTATTGCTCCCGCCAGTACAACAATAGCTATTCCAGTATATTCGATCACTCTTACTATTGCACCATACATTGAGGAAAGTCTTGATGCCTTGATATTTGCATTAAGATTATCACTGTTAAGGCCGTCAAATTTTTCCTCTGTATATGATTCCACGTTGAACGCCTTTATGCTTCTTATGGATGATATATTTTCAGCAAGATTCCCGGTGATTGCCGCAATTGTTCTTCTTGTTCTTAGATAATTCCTCCTCACTTTGCCCTGCAGTGATATGGTGAACAATGAAAGGAAAGGTAGCACTATGAGAGCATACAGGGTCAGGTTAAAATCGAGATACAGCATAATTGCTATGGACATTATTACGGTGGTCATTCCGGAGACGACTGACGGGATCTGAAAAGTAAGAAACTCTCCCAGAGTTTCCCCATCATTTGTCATTCTGCTGATCAGAAAACCTGCCTTAACCTTGCTGAAGAATGAAATTGGAACGTGCTGTATGCTTTTGAATGATCTGTCTCGAAGGTTTTTTACAGTACCCTGTGCAAGTATGGTTGAGCTTATAACCCTGAATCTGTTAGATGCAAACTGTATCATTGCCAGTCCAATGAATAGCAGGCTGAAATCAAGTATAACCTTGAAACTTCTGTCGGCCACTCCGTTAACAGCATCTCCAATTGCAAGGGGGGAGAAAGTAGCAGCTATTGCAGTGATCATGACTGAGGCAATCAATACAGTCATCTGCTTCCTGTTTTTTGCCATGTCCTTTATAAGTCTCTTGAGGGCTGTTCTTCCCCTCAGGGTTTTTATATAAGTTTCCTCGATTTCTTCATAGGTCTGTTTCATTTTCGAACCCCTCCTTTTCCATTGCGTAGTTCAACTCTTCAATATTATCGAGTTGTCTTATCTCCCCGTCCTCGAGTTCATACACTGTTGTTGCATATTTCATTGCCGAGTATCTCAGAGACACGAGCACTACAGTAATGCCCTCAATATTCTTCACGATCCTTGAGAAAATTGCAAGCTCAGTCTCTGGATCAACGCTTGAAGTGGCATCATCCAGTATGAGTATTCTTGGGTTTGACGCTATTGCCCTCGCAAGGGCAACTCTTTGCCTCTGGCCTCCTGAAAGTGTTATCCCTCTTTCTCCAATGATAGTTGAATAACCTTCAGGAAGGCTCTCAATGAAATCATCAATCCTGGCAATCTTCGAGGCTCTTTTAGCCATCTCCTCTGTAATTTCTTTCCTGCCAAATATGATATTTTCACTTATTGTTCCTGAAAGAAGACTTATTTCCTGGGGAACTATGGCAATATTCTTTCTCAATGAAGAGAGCGGAATATCTTTTATGTTGACACCACCGATAAATATACTCCCTTCTGATGGATCTTCAAGTCTTGGTATGAGATTAACAAGGGAACTCTTGCCGGTACCTGTTTCCCCTGTAAGGCATACAAATGATTCGGGTGGTATTTCCAGATCGATATTTCTTAAAATTTCCCTGTCTCCACGCTTGTATCTGACGTTCCTCATGCTTATTCCGTTTCCTTTCGGGAAATCACCACCTGTTAGAACATCCTCATCAAGATCCCTGTCCAGCACCCCCTTTATCCTGCCTATTCCGGCTCTTGCATTTTCTGAAAATGCAATCAGTCTTCCCAGGAAACTTACTGGAAAAGTTACCATGGTAAATATATTTACAGCTGCAACCAGCCCACCCACATCGCTTCTTGCTATAATTGATGTGTAACCTCCATAGAATATTACAGCGGTGGCAGCTGCACTTATTATGAATGGCATAAGGTTGTTGTAAAAACCCCTCAGGTTTGCCACTTCCATATATTCTCCATAATATGTATCTGTTATTCCTGTAAATCTGTTGATCTGTGGGTCCTCCTGCAGGTAAGATCTGACAGTCCTCTGTCCTGTAATGTCCTCCTGAATGCTTTCAGTCATGACCCCATATGTTTCCCTTATTTTCATCCAGTGTGGCCTTTGCTTCCTCTGAAACTTTATGCCTATATAGATAAGAATTGGAACCGTTGCTAGAAAGAATAGCGAATAGAAAACATTAATATAAAAGAGATAACCTACTGCGAATATTATTATTAAAATCGTTGGAATTAATTGGGAAAGGGAATTCATGATGAAATTTCTGCTTGCATCAATATCCATTGTTGTTCTGGATAGCAGGTCACCCGATGTTTTATCCTGAAAGAATTTTGTCTTCTTCTTCACCATGCTGTTTACAACCTTCTTTCTCAGGTTGTAAGCATATATCTGGCTGGAGTATTGTGCCCCAAAGTTAACTACGAACGATGCAACCGCGGATAGCACAGCCAAAAGCAGAATGTATTCAATTTCCAGATAGATTGCATTAAAATTCTTGGATTCCAGGGAATCAATAATTGCACCTATTATAATAGGAACAAGAAGCCTTGTTGCAGTAGATAATACTGCAAACCCTATTATCAGGTAAATTACCCACTTCTTGTTCTTGAGGTATTCCCTTGAGAAGAGTAGAGGTTCAAACACTCCTTTTATTTTTTTCAAAAAACTTTTTTTATTATCATTCAAAATATCCCTATATTATGACGAGAATTTTAAAGTTTTGTAGTTGATTCAAAGACTTTTATATGGTTGAGGAATAAAGAACTTTCTCAGTTTTCAAAAATAAGAATATAAAATAAGAATATAAATATATATAAGTGACTCATAGAGGCTGAGTGAAAAGGTTTGAATTCAATGAAGTGAATACAGTAGAAATATGTGCAAAGTCTGTAGGAATTATCTGAATAAAACCTTTGAAATCATTAAAGTTTAATAAATTCAAGTATAAACGAATGGGTGAAGATCTGTATGGCTATAAGTGAAAATAATCAAATGAAATCAGAAAAACTTAATAGAACTCAAGTTGCTCAGATCCTTTCTGCCTTCTCTGGATGGCTTATGGATGGTTATACATCAATAGCATACGTGGTTGTTGCTGTAACCATATCCGGGGTATTTTTTCCCTCAAATTTTTCAGATTCTCTCTTTCTCACATTTCTCGGTCTCGCAGTTGGAGCTCTAGCACGTTTTGTTGGATCAATCGCCCTTGGAAATTTTCTTGGAGATAAGCTCGGTAGAAGGAAAATGCTACTATATTCCATTGTAGGATTTTCATTCTTTTCCTTCCTGATAGCTTTCATACCCACTTACCAGACAGCAGGATATGCAGCAACAGCAATACTGTACATACTCCTATTTTTAGTTGGTATCTTCGCAGGTGCGGAATATTCTGGAGGTACAGCATTATCAATGGAAGCCATACCGCAGAGAAAAAGGGTAGCAGTAGGAGCCTTTGTACAGAGTGGTTACGGAGTTGGATATTTCATCCTTTTGCTGGTTGCATCTCTTGTGAGGTCTTATTATGGCCCGGCACAGGCGGACGACCTTGTATGGAGGGTCATATTTGCAACAACCATTATTCCTGGTATAGTTGCCGTCATCATCAGGCTATTCACTCACGAGAGTCCTGTCTTTGATGAAATGAAATCCAGGAACGAAATTGAAAAGGTTCCCATAGAGGGTACAATATTGCAAACAAGAATTCTTGTTTCGGCTTTTTTGCTGGTGGCTGGCCTGCTATTGTTAAACACAATAACACTGAGTTTCTACCCTACATTCCTTGGGGAGTTGTACACAAAGATATCCGGATCTGCCGATGATCTTTACAATTCTTACATAAATCTCATATCACTCGTAGGTGTATGGATAGGTGGAGTTTTCGCCTTCCTGATATTCAGGAGAAAATTGACCATGACTATATTTTCCATAATATTCCTGATATCATTAATACCGCTTTATTACCTTGTATTTTCTGGAAACCTTACACTTACCATTGTAGCTTTTTCAGTTCAGGCATTCATTGAGGCCGCAATATTTGCATCTATACCTGCATTCCTATCAGAAGTTTTCAGCAAGTCACACAGGACAACATCCATTGGATTCATATACAATGGTGCAGCAATACCTGCGAGCTTTGGAATTTCTGCGGTCATATACTTTTCTTCAAAAAATCTGTTCGGCACAACCGGTCAATCGTGGTTGATTTTCCTCTTCATTGGAACAATTGTCCTGCTCATAGGATTATTACTATCAAAAGAGAGTTCAAGCAGACTGAAAGATCCCATAAACGACTGATGATTTGAAAAATCAATCTCCAATATGGCACTTCATTTTCTAAATCTCAGGGCATCAAGTATGTAATCTGGAATACTAACGGTCCTGTTATTATTCAATCTGAGCCTGCCTGGATTATCTTCCTTCATTACCATGATATCAGGCAAAAGGGAATTTTCTTCCAGGAATTTTAGAATATCTGGAGTTTCAAAAATTACCCTGTTCAAAAAATACCTCCTTTCAATGTCAAGTTCTTTATATTTCAGGTCTGAAGGAACCGAAACTCTGCCGTTGCTATCCGGTACTGGATTTCCATGAGGACATTTTTCGCAGTCGAATTTCTTACATGCTGCTGAAATAATCTCTTCTGTCATGCCATGCTCGATGCCCATTGCCTGATCATCAAGCTTGGACCACTTCATATTAAGCCCTTTCCACAGGAGTATCTCGGCAACTCTATGCTTCCTCAAAAACAGGTTTGCCTCTCTTTCGCCATCTTCAGTAAGAGAATATTTACCCCTATCATTCCTTTTTACAAAGTTCTTATCAAGAAGTATTTTAATCTCATCATAAACAGTCTGTCTTGCGGTTCCCAGTATCTGGGAAATGTCTGCCAGGGTCGCAAATCCCTTGTATTCATTCAATTCATATATTGATTTTAAATAATCCTCAGTCGTCATCGACAGGTTGGCACTCATCACAATAATAATTCCATTCTGGATAATATACTCTCCTTACATGTAATTCAGAGTTCAATCATTACATAATATTTACCACGGTCCTGTATTACTTTGCAGGATATACCTAAGTTTTTAATCTTATTCTCAAGATCTTCAGCCTCAATTTCAGTGCCAGTTTTGAGATACAGGGAATTGAAGCCAAATTCTGGGACTTCATGCTGCTCAACTATGAATTTGCTAATTTTATTCATTATGACTGAAAAGGTACTCTCATCAACCGTAAGGTCGCCTTTCCTTATCTTCTCAAGACCTATGTTCATAATACCATCAAATATAGACTGGTCCGATTTTCTCTTTATATTCTTTACACTTTTTGATCGCGCACCGCTTACCAGTAGAAAAGCTCCAAGGGCGAGTACCGGGATCAGGTCAATAATATAAAATAACAGAAACCTATAATATACTACTATGAATATATAAAATGAAAGAAGGGCAACACCTCCCAGCACTGATGTAAGTTTCATGGCACTTTAATTCAATCAATTTATTAATATTATTCTAAACTATTGGTGATTTCAATATTGAATACAGACCGTAAAAACATCCCACGACCTGCTCCATCCCTTTCATTATTCTGACTTAGTTCATGTTTTAAAAATAATGAAGTGTTATGGAAGGTGTTTATTTTTAGTCAGAAAGCATGTCGCTCCATGGATAAAGATTCTATTTCTATCCTTAACCAGGAAATTACAGATTGCAAAAAATGCCCCAGACTTGTTGATTTCAGGGAGCATGTGCTTGAAAAGTCAAAAAAATATGAATCAGAAATATTCTGGAGAAAGCCTCTAACAGGATATGGAGATATAAATGGAAGAATGATGATAGTGGGCCTTGCACCAGCTGCATCTGGAGGAAATAGGACAGGACGGGTATTTACGGGAGATAAAAGTTCGGAATTTCTCATCTCCTGCTTATACGAAGCCGGTATAACAAACCAGAAAACATCACTTTCCAGGGATGATGGCCTCGCGTATTTTGATTCATATATATCGCTTGCTGTAAGGTGTGTCCCCCCAGAAAACAAGCCGGAAAAAGGTGAGATAATGAATTGCAACCCATATCTACTCAGGGAAATCCATTTGATGAAAAATCTGAAGATTATAGTTGTTCTGGGAAAGATAGCGTTCGATGCTGTAGTTCAATCACTGAGGGAATCTGGAAACACAGTAAGAGGATGGAAATTTGGAAACGGGAAAGTCTATGAAATGGATGGATACAAAGTTATGTGCATATTTCACCCAAGCCCCAGGAACGTGAACACTGGAAGAATCACAATGGAAGAGTTTGTGGAACTATTCAGGAAAGCAAGAGAAATGACAGAGTGAAAAGATTAAAGCCATTGAGATGATAGTTTCCCTTAGCTGATCAAGATGATAGATATATCTAAAAATGGCAATATTGGGGAAATATCACTTTCAAGAAAGGAAAAGAGGAACGCGATTAACCAGGAGCTGCTGGAAGAACTGATCAAGGCCATTAAATCTCTGGAAGAGGACAGGAATCTGAAAGTAATTGTATTTGATTCCAGTAACGGTGACTTCTCAGTTGGTGCAGATATAAACGATCTTCTGGCGATGAACATTGATCTTGCCAAATCCTTCAGAAAAAAAATGTCCACAATTGTTAGTAGCATGATCAATTCAGACAAAATATTCATCTCATATCTGACTGGATTCTCTCTTGGAGGCGGTTTCGAAATATCTCAATGGTCAGATATGATTATAGCAGAAGAGAAGTCAAAAATTGGGCAGCCTGAAGTTAATATCGGAATAAATGCAGGTGCTGGAGGGAACACTATCCTTCCAAGGGAAATAGGATATAAAAACGCAATGTACCTAGCTCTTACTGGTAATATACTTTCAGCCAGGGAAGCAAAGGAAAGAGGAATTATACAGGAAACTGTAGGTTCAAAGGAAGAAATGCTTGAAATTGCAAGAAAAATTGCCTCAAAAGATAGTCAGACGATAATAGAAATTAAAAAATCAATGGTCAGATCATTGGGTTTAAATCCAGCAGATGATATGAAGGAAGAGGAAGAGTCATTTATAAAATTGACACAGAACATAACCACAAAGGAACTTCTCAAAGCTTTTCTCAATAAATAGAATATTGAGTCATGCAGTATAGCAAATTCAAATATATATTTATAAAAAAATGACATTCAGCACATATGTACATAGTTTCAACTTCCAGAACCAGTGAATTTGCAAAAAACATGATGACCAGAAGTTCGATGAAAGGAGTGGGGGTTGAACGCAAGGTATTTCCTGATGGGGAAAGATATTTCAGGATACTGGAGGATCTGAGCGGGAAGGAAGTTGCGGTTGTTGGAAATACGAATAATGATTCTGAGATACTTGAATTGTTGTTCCTGCTAGACGCTGTCCGGGAGGACAATCCATCTAAATTAATTGCGGTGATACCCTATTTTGGATATGCGAGACAGCATATGATCTATAAGAAAGGTGAAGCAATATCAGCAAAAGTCCTGATCAGTTCCATATCAGAATATGCGGATGAAATCGTTACAGTTGATATTCATGACACCTCTTCATATAGGTATTCAAAAAGGAAATGCAGGGATTTTCATGCATCTGGAAGTATTGCAGATTATTTCAGGGAAAAAAATATTGATCTTGTCATGGCTCCCGATGATGGTGCATTCTTCAGGGCTAAGGAGGTAGCTGATATTCTTGGATGCAAAAGCGGATTTATGAACAAGAAGAGAATAGACGCAACTACGGTGGAATATAACATGGATCATATAGATGCCTCAGGAATGAAGGTATTACTTGTAGATGACATCATTTCTACGGGTGGAACAATACTGAGGTCCATGGAAATCATTAAGAATTCAGGGGCATCAGCAGTGTTTGTATCTGCAACTCATGGCTTATTTATAAATAATGTGGACAGAAAAATAGCATCAGAGTGTGTAGAACTGGCCGTATCAGATACTATCAAGTCAGGTTATAGCAAGATTAATGTATCCCGGAAACTATCATATTTCATAACTGGTGATTAGATTGGAAAAGAATCTGAGAATATGCCCAATTGATGGTTTCTACAGGGGTTTTGAATGCCCAAAATGTGGACAGGAGGGACGGAATCTCATGTATCCAGACGAGGTGGATGCTGTTGGTCGAATCCTTGCTGGAATGCTGAGGCACTTCCCAGAAAATTATGGAATCAGGTTATCAAAAAATGGTTACGCAAAAATATATTCTATTGTCCCAGCCATAAAGACGCAGAGGAGAAGGTTTGGATGGTTAACCCCACTTCATATAGAGGCACTTGGTAAAACAGATGAAAAGGGAAGATACCAGGTGAATGATAGAGGGGAAATAAGGGCAACGTATGATCACACAATTCCAGTAATCCTTGATGATCTTCCAGTAGATGATATACCTGACATACTTTTTTACCAGACTACCGGAGAGGAGTTCTCACTGATCAGGGAAACTGGAATCAACCCATCTGACAAGACATATATCCATCTCTCATCAACGTTCAGGAAGGCATATGTCACAGGACTGTTCCACGTGGACGATCCAGTAGTGATAGGGATCAACACCGAGGAGCTTAGGGAGAAAATACCAGTGTACAGGGCTTCAAGAGAGGTTTATCTCACAACGGAAATTCCTCCGGAATTCATATTATCAATCGAGCAGGAGGAAGTAGACCTGTCCCAGGAAGAAAAGGAGGAAGTTGAAAATTACAAGGAGAGGAGGGAAAGGAGAATTCTCGGGGAGAGGAATAACTTAAAGCACTGATTTAAGACGTATATAGTCCCTTGCAGCGGTAATTCCCCTGATAGCTGCCCCATATATGTCGTACTGTACCCTTTCTATACTGCTTGATCTGAATCTTTGATCAGGTTCTTTTACGAAAACTATCCCATCATTCTCAGCCGTATGCCTGTAGACCATCTGTCTATGCCTGTCCAGTGAAGTGAGGCTCCTTTCTGTCATATATATCCTGCATCTTTCTGCGAGTTTTAGTGCCTGATCAAGATTCTTGTAAATATTTGAATCAACGAATATATCATTATCTTCATCCAGGTTCTCATATCTATCTTCCGTTGCCAGGAAGATATCCACGTCTTTTACTGATACCCTTGTACTGAAGTTTACTCTTATTCTGAGTCTTTCAACCTCCTGGTTATAGAAATCTACCAGTGCCATAAACTCTCTTCTCTTTGTGGGTTCATCTATCTCATTGATCTGTCCACCTATCCTGTTTCCCGCTTCATTGATCTCAACATCCATTCCTGCATTAGCAAGATAAATGGCAGCCTCCATCCCAGCCACACCGGCTCCCGCTATCTTAACAAGTCCTGTTGCATGCTCGGCAGTATAGTATGTTTCATTGCCTGTTAGTGGATTTACAGTGCATCTTACCTGGCCAAAACTGAAATCCCTGCATGCCTGGTTACATCTAATACATGGTCTTGGCTTCATGCCGGCCTTTAGTTTCAATGGAAAATAAGGATCAGCAAGTGCGGCCCTACCTACAGCAACTAAATCGCTTTTTTCCAGGGCTTTTTTAACAGAATCAAGATCAACTACAGATCCGACTACTATTGTTGTTACATCCGGTTTTCTAATCAATCTATTTCCAATGTGATTTCTTTCAGAATAATATGAGGCAGAAGAACCTGGGGGAGCCGTCCTACCTGCAGAAAAATGAACATAATCTATGTTCTTCAGGGAATCGGCAATTTTAAGACCATACTCAGGTCCATACCCATCGGGTTCATCTTCATACAGGCTTAGCCTGATGCCAATCTTTAGATCCGTTTCCTTTCTTATAAGGTCTATTATTTCCTGAGGGAACCTCAATCTCCCAGTAAAATCATTACCATAGCGATCCTTTCTTTTATTCAGCGAAGGCGATAGAAACTCCTGAATGAGGTATGCATGTGCGCCATGAAGTTCAACCCCGTCAAAGTTGGATTTTTCGGCCATTTTTGCTGCCTTAAGAAAGGAATTTTTAATCTCCTCTATCTGTTCCATAGTCAGTTCATCAGTTTCCCTGCCGAGGTATGGCATGGAAGTCGGTGCTCCTGGTCTTTCAGAAGATTCTGCAAGAGCCTTTCCCCCGGCATGCACCAGCTGTGCAAAAATTCGTGTATCATGAGAATGAATTCGTTCTGTGAGCCTCTTCAATCTTGGTGCCTGGTCATAGGAAGCAAAGGAAAGTTCATTTCTCGAGCCCCTGCTCAGGGGAGCATCGATATATGAATATTCAGTAACAATCATTCCAAATCCTCCACGTGCTCTCTCTTCAAGGTAAGAAGTGTGAATTTCATTGGTGAAACCATCTGGATCAGCCAGATTAGAAATCATGGGTGCCATAACAAATCTATTTTTTATCCTCAAGTCTCCTATATTCACCGGTTCAAAAGGATCCATATCACCATATTAATTCCCTTTATATGTTATTGAGGGTCTAAGTTCAACCGTAAAACTGTGGGAATTAAGCAGGGAAACACTTTGTATCCTTTCACATGGGTGTTTATATAAGGAATTGACCTCTAAAATACAAAATTTCCTGTCTTGATACTTGAACATTCACATGAAAAAACAATTCTGGAACCTTGAGGCACTTCAAAATTTCCCGACATTTAGAAGTCAACTAACCATCCCATAATTCATAATTCATTTTGCTGGACTAGCGTTCACTTCTTCCACTTCAGGTTTGGTTCTTCTCGCAAAAAGATCGTAGTATGCCACGCCTGCAAGAAATTGAATTACCCCTCCTACAATTTCAGGTAATGGTAGATATAGATCCATCAAGGCTCCAGACGCTCCGGAGGTTGTCTGTGCAATTCTTGCTGCACTGGCCTGCAATCCAGTCCCCGCACCATAATCCCCTTCTTTCAGGCCACTCACATTGATGTTGCTTCTGGATGGAAGCCCAAAACCTGCTATTCCTGCACGGAATATATAGAAAATGCCAGCAATGTAGAAGTATGGAGAAAGGGCAAGAGGAATCATTAGCAACCCCTGAAGCATTCTTCCGTAGGATCCTATTTTTGCCGCTTTCTCTCCTCTTTTCCTGTATCTTGATGAAACGTATGAGCCCATGGCCGTTGATATGTATGATATGGTGAAAACAATGCCAATAGTGGTTGTGGTGGATGATGGATACATCTCAGAAAACCAAAGGGAAAGTATGGGCATTGAAATTCCTATCCCGGCACCGTTAAATGCATTAGCGACGACTGTTTTTCCTATATGCTTCACTGATCCCCTTCCAACAAAGCCTGTTTTTTTCTTTTCGGAACCTCTTTCAAAAACAAGGAACAGGGAGATAAATGATATTAAGATAAGAAGAAAACTTATTCCAAAAAGGATTCTATAAGAAGCCGCATCTCCAACATAAGATGACACTCCATTTCTGCTTATAACCATCATCCCTCCTACAACTGCAAATATGGATCCAACAGTTGTCATCAGTCCAAGTTTTTTTACCCTGTCATTTGGGTCTCTCCAGTTCTTTGCTACAAGTGCTGTTGATCCTGGAGAAAAGGCACCTCTCATGCCACCGGGGCCACCTGCAATTCCACCGATCACTGAAAGATAAATCAGTGGTCCGGAAGTTACAAAGAATAGAATAGCCGTAGAAATAAGAGGAAAAACCTCGCCAATTATCATTGAATATTTATAGCCTATCCTATCTCCAAGTACACCAAGGATCATTGTCTGGATCACTGTAAATACCACAACAAATCCAGTAAGAAAACCAACATAAAGGTTATTGAAACCCAGAACCTTCAGGTAAAGTGGATATGCAATCGCGGAAAAACTAAGCGCACCACTTCTAACTGCCCTTGACAGCAGCAAAAAATTAAAACCTCTCTCTATCCTATTCTGGGGAAGCACAATCTAAGGTTATTTTAGCACTAAAGAAAAAACTTTGTAAATTATATCAATGAATAGCCATTATGTTTCGGCAATCCTCTCAATTTTTTTAAATTTGCCAGCGCGGGTAGTTAACTTTTTATTTATTTGTAAACTCTCCCTTACTATGGGGCTGTGGGGTAGCTTGGTATCCTACGGGCTTTGGGAGCCTGAGACTCCGGTCCAAATCCGGGCAGCCCCATTTTTTAGCACCTTGGCTGTGAATCTCAATGAAATAATAGAAAATGGTCCCGTATAGGAGGATAATTTATTGCCACTGATTTATTGGAGATATACTCTATTAACTGTGTTGGCACAATTTAAGATAAGAACAATGTTTCTGAATATAAGTTGTTTGAATACAGAATTGCACATCTATTATTCGAATAGGAAAAACCCAAATTTGTGAAGTGAAATGCTCTTTCAATAAGTTTTACGAAAAATCCTTCGTATTCTCTAAAATATTCACGTTCTTCATTTTACATTAAATGGTTCTAAATGATCTTCAGGTACCCACCCTTCTTCACCCATCAAATTCCTGCACCGGATCCATCCGTTCACAACCATTAAACCAATAACTGTTTCATCAATTTCAACCGTGAGTTCATTGGAATCGTAATCCTCTTTCAATACTGCATCTTTCCCATGTTCGCAAGAAAGGATTTGCTCAGGAACCCAGGCACTTTGTCCTATAGAGTCAGTGCACCAGATCCATGAATTATACATTTTATCCCTTCTTCCCAACGTGAAGTGTGTGCCAGCTTTAAAAGAAGGAGCCGGATCATAGCTTTTAACATGCTTCTTAATCACTTGATAAGTAGCTTCCACATGGATATAATCTAAGTTACATTGTTAAATTTACTGTAATTTAAACAATATCTATACTGCACAGGAAGTCAGCAACAATATTCACCATGTTGTACGATGAGTTAAATAAGTATATTAGCATATACTCATAAGGTAATATAATGGGAGCAAAACTAGCAATAGTAATAAATTCAGGACTGGATCAGAGAGCGAAAATAATGGCAGGCCTTCATGTGGCACTGAGGATTGATGAAGCCAAGAAGCAAAATGGTATAGAACGAGTGGAAGTATTCCTTTTCACAGGCGGTGTCAGGGCACTTGAAAGAGGGCAGGATAACATCGAAATATTGGATATAATAAAGGAGTTGAGGGAGGCAGGAATTATAGTAGAAGCATGTTCAAACCAGGTAAAGAACTGGAACATGGAAGATATATTTTCCAGCAATGGTATAAATCTAGAATTCGCAAGAGATGCCTTTTCCAGATATGCAGTTGAAGGATATACGGTAATATCTTTCTGAGCAAAGGTGGGATTGATGTATGAAAATAATATGCCATCATTCAAAGTTCTGGATACAGAATCCAGTCACGGTAGGTATTCAAAAAGTCCCAAGGATATAGGGTTTGAAGATCTTGTCAAGTTCCATGGACATGCTTGTGATGGTCTCTACAGAGGAGCATATGCACTGTCAGTTGCATTAAAGTCCCTGTTCTCTGATTATATAGTTGACAGAACAGACCTAAGGGCAATTTCAAGGAATAGCCCATGTCTTGGAGATGCAGCATCCTACCTTACTGGCGCAAGGGTTAGATTTGGGACACAGGATGTGAGAAACCAGGAAGGCGTATGGTACATAGTTCAAAGGATTTCGACCGGTGAAACTGTGGAAGTAAAGGAAGAGGCGGGGTTTTTTAATAAGGATATAATAGAATTAGAATCTTCACTAAGCTTAGCTCAAGCAGACGAATTACCAGGAAAACTTGACAACCTGAAAGCTTTACAGGATGATTGGGTAAGCAATGTACTTTTAAAAACCAGGCCAGAGGAGCACTATCATTCATCAAGAATAGAGTACTCATGGAAGGAGGTACCCTACGCCAATAAAGGAATAAGAACGGATATTATATTCAAGGACGTGATTCAGTAACATGATGCAGGATCAGATAAGGTCCGACATATCATCCGTGGCTAACATTATGAAGATTCTCGGAGATCCTAACCGGCTGCATATACTTTCATTAATAAATCAGCAGGAGCTATGTGTTTGTGAGTTGACCGCCATTCTAGATTTATCACAATCAAATGTTTCACAACATCTTGCAAAAATGAGGTCTGCAGGTCTTGTAAGGGAAAGGAAGCATGCACAGTGGGTCTATTATTCAGTTAATCCAGAAAAACTTCCACTCCTAAAGAATATCATAAATTCTCTTCCTGATACTTCTTCAGAACTCAGTAAACTGAATGGTATTCAGGAACATTTAAGATGTAAAAATTAAAAAAAAATAAACTTTGGATATATAATTAATTCTTACCTACTTTTCCAAGGCCCTTTAATACATTTATTGCAACTGCAAGCCCAGCTTCCACCTGCGGGTCCTTCAGTTCACTCAACAAGCTTAAGGTTCCATGAATTTTTGGCTCTTTTGATAGTTTTCCTGAAGAAATACCATCGAGAAGTGCAACGACACCATCAACCACATGTGGATCCGAAACTTTTGATAGAATTTCCAGCAGGGAGTTCAGGATCGCAGAAATACCATTAAGCATGTCATCAGTAAGGACTCCACGCAAATTGGCTAAGAGATATATCAAGCCTTTGAGCGATTCTGCCATACCCGTGTCTTCCATGGTCTTGATCCATTCCATCAAACCAGTAACGGTCCCAATATTATCAAGGATATATTCGGCGGACTTTCTGGATTCAGGGTCCTCAAGTTTTTTATTCAGTAATTCCATTATATCTGTGCTCATTCAATCACCCCATTAAGTACCGGTCTTGCGGTCATGTTCCAGTACACATTGTTATAGATCAGTTTTAACCAGTAGAATGAGTAACTTTCTGGCATCATTACAGGTCTGTGAGAATAATCTGATGTTATCATCGAGGCCTTTCCCATGCCTGTGAGCATAAGGGCACCTCCAGTGCCATCATAGGTAGTAACAGGCTCTTCCCCATCCATTGACTGGAAAATCCTTTCAGAAACAACAATTGCCTCTGCATCTGCAACCGATCCTGCCTTAGAGACCTGCAGGTTTGTTGAATCCCCAATGGCAAAGGCGTTCTCGTATCCCTTGATGTTAAGCGTATAACCATCGACATTTATCCATCCCATCTGGTCTACCACTTCTGATTTTTCCATAAGCCTGTTTCCTCTGTGAGGGGGTACTACTAGAGCCAGATCGTAACCTATTTTTTCATCATTCTTCGATATAAGTTCCCTTGTTTTTGTATCAACTGATTTCAACTGAAATCCAAGACTACTCTTTATCCCTCTCTCTTCGAACATCTTCAGGGCAGCGTCTGATATTCCCTTATCCGGGAAAGCCATGGGCATTGGGTATACATATTCAATTTCCACCTTATCCCTTATACCCCTTCTGGTAAAATAATCATTCAGCATGAAAACAGCTTCGAGAGGGGCAGGAGTGCATTTGTAAGGCATGGAAGCTACCCCAACTACGACGCGTCCGCCCTTGAAGCTGTTCAGCTTTTTCTTCAGGGATACGGCGTTTTCAAGGCTATAGAAATTATCCGTCCCCTCCTTAAGGCCAGGTATGGATTCATAGTCATACCTTGCACCGGTTGCCAGAACTATATAATCATAGCTTATTTTCTGTTTCTCTGTTTTTATAACCCTGTTTTTCAGATCAACTTCAGTGGCAAATTCCTGAACAACAGTCACTCCATCTGCCACCATTCTTGAAATGGGCTTATGTGTAGATGCAGGCGTCATCAAATCAAAAGGTATTTCAAGGAATCCTGGCTGATAAAAATGCTGCTGGCTCCCTTCAATTAGCATAATCTTAACGTCTCCACTTTTTACTCTGTCCCTCAATTTATACGCAAGATGGTTGGCAGCGCTCATTCCACCGCTCCCACCTCCAACAATTGCTATGGTCTTCATAGATAACCATGATCAGTAAGTATAATAATTCTCACACGATAAATTTGCTATGATACTCTTAATCCGGCACAAATTTTGTGTATATAAGAAAAGGAAATGAGGCTCTATAAACTTATAGAATTATCCACCATGCTTGAATGCAGGATATAATAGCATGCCTCCATCCACCACAAGTGTAGTACCTGTTATATAAGAAGCCATGTCGCTGGCAAGAAAGGTAACTGCCTGTGCAATATCTCTAGTCTCTCCCATCCTGGGCATTGCGATCTTTGTCAGCAGATCCTGGTATGTTTCTGGGTTTCCCCACACATCCTTGTTTATGGGTGTCTTGATTGCACCAGGTGCCACCGAGACTACCCTTATGCCAAAATCTGAAACTTCCTGTGCGAGGGTCTTTGTAAACATGGACAGCCCAGCCTTTGCACTGCTATATGCTGTGTATCCTGACCATGGGACAAATTCATGAACAGAAGTTATATTGACA
Source organism: Thermoplasmatales archaeon (assembly GCA_027310185.1). Taxonomy (GTDB): domain Archaea; phylum Thermoplasmatota; class Thermoplasmata; order Thermoplasmatales; family Thermoplasmataceae; genus Cuniculiplasma. The sequence continues at coordinate 176,805 of DAIDBH010000017.1, read as the reverse complement.
ATTACCCCATGGCTAGATTTCTTCATTCTTTTTACAGCCTCTCTGGAGCAGTAGTATGGACCAAGAAGATTGATGGAAATAACCCTTTCCCAGTCATCCGGATCATCTTCCCCACACAACTCTCTTTTTCCATCAATGCCTGCGTTGTTAACCAGAATATCAACTGGTCCAAATTTCTTATCTATATCGCTGAATATCTTTTGCACTTCATCTCTCTTTGATACGTCCCCGCCAAATACTGCTGCCTTCCCTCCACTATTATTTATTTCTTCAGCAAGCTTAACCGCCTGATCCATTTCATTACGATAGTGAATTGCGACTGATGCTCCAGCTTCTGCCATATATCTCGCAATTTCCATTCCAAGTCCAGAACTGGACCCTGTCACAAGGGCCACCCTACCCTTCAGATTTATACTTATGTCTACATCTTTCTGCTCTTTTGGATTCTCATCTGTCATTATTTTTTATGTCAAAGAGAAAAATAAACCTATCCATGAATTGTTCATTTAGTTCCAGTAATTCTGTGAACATCAAATCTATTTCACCACATGGAAATGTCAGCAAAAATTAACATGGAATGCACAATTGATCTCTTTAGTATTTAACCGGAGTTTTCTAACCTGGCTTGAATATAAAATTCTTTTTTGAAATAGTGATGTATGATTAATGTCACGTTATGTCAGGTTTATCTATTTCACTCAGCTTAGCCAGAACATCCCGTTCACTAATAACCCCTTTTGCCTTTCCATTCTGATCAATTACTGTGAGTATGTTGATGTTGTTTTCTTTCAGTATCCTAACGGCGTCAGCAACATTTTCTCTTTCATTTATGTTAACACTTCTCTCAAGATGGATTTGTCTTACTTTTCCCTTATCTATGCTTGACTTTGGTAGGAGAAGTAAATTCACAACTTCCAGCCTGCCTACAGGTCTGCTCTGGCTATCGATGACAATTGCACCAGGCAGGTTCTTTGCAAGCAGACCGCTCAAAACTTCTTTCAGGGAATCGTTTATTGAAACTATTGCTTCCTTAACAGGTTTTACCACATCCGATACTGAAACATTCATAAGATTCTGGGCCACTATCATTCCTTCCTTGCTTATATCAACATCATTTGGTGTCTTTCCTATTATTCCCTTGACCTCGGAGAGGATGAACCCAATCACAATCCACACAAGGAAAACGGTTGTGTAAACAGGAACTGTGGAGTATGCAGAATATATTAGAACAATAGAACTTATTACTGCGCCAGTAAGCGCGAGGAAAAATTCTTTAAAATCAGAAAGAGTTGTCCTAAGCGTCATTTTTGTTCGAACCATCAGCCTTCTCCCTCTCCTTATCCCGATTCTCAGAAGTGAAAAATTAGCACTAACGTGGATGAATAGACCTCCCAGGGCCGATATTGTTCCCAGAACAATGAAAGCAGTTTCAGCTGAAATATAGTTCAGAATTATCAATGGGAGTATGACCAGGATTCCACTGATAAAAAGTGTTGCGATCATGGGTTTTTCCTTGACTTTATGAGAAAATATGCCTGGGAGTGTCTTATCGTATCCCATCCTGAACAGAGTCCTTATTGCAGCTGTTCCGAATGAGAGTATGGCCAGTATGGAATCATTAATTGTTGCGATTGCAACGGCATAGTAAAAAAATCTGCCAGCACCGCCGAAATCATTGCGTATAATGCCTATAACCGGTAATTTATCTGCTAGTGGTATGGATAGGTGATTCTGGAGTATGAGGTTAGCGATTGCATATATCATGAAAGTTGCCAGTGATCCTCCCACAAGGATCACTGTAATCACACTTCTTCCTACAACCTTCTTTGGATTCTTTATTTCGCCAGAAACTGGTGCAATTGAACCATATCCCGTTGGTATTCCCATGGCAAAGAGTATCCCGAGGACAAAATCACCACCGGATATGGGGTAAACTGCAGGGTTGGGTATATAGGCAGCACCCTTTGTAACATAGAAGGAGTAGAAAGCTATGGAGAGCATGAGTCCAATCTCGATAATCACTGCAACTATTGCATATCTTGCAGACATGGTCACTCCAATAATGAGGAAAGTAACTGAAGGAACCATGATAATCAGGAAGGCGATATAAGTGGAAATTCCAAGCACGGTTGTTATTATAAAGAGTCCTCCTACGAGATAAGCCAGACCATATAATACAGAATAAAACATGTACATCCAGCCGGTATCAAAGCCCAATCTTGCAGATAATGCCTGGAATGCATAGGTGTAATATCCACCGGAAGTTGAGAATCGTTTTGAAAGTTGCGTAACCGACAGTCCATTTACTAGCACAAGCAAGGTCCCAATGATCATCACAATGGGCGCGTCATCTCCAGCCAGCGTTATGGCAAAGGCTCCATATGTCAATATACTTAGAAGTGGAGACATCCCTCCAAAGGAAAGAAAGAAGACGTCCTTGAAAGTGAGGTGTCTCTCCAGTTCCCCCTTATTGTCTGAGGTTTCAGTCATATCACCGTTCAATAGTTTAAACTTAATAGTTTATTCGGTGTTTTGATCTGCATCATCCTGTCATATCTTGGATCATGCCTGATTGGAACCGAGAAAGGAAAATGAACCTGCTCAGTTCTCCTTTTTAATCAGGAAATATGGATTTCTTCCATTTTCCAGATCATAAATTATCCTTCCAGAGTCGTTTGATATTTCTTCGTGATCTTTCTGTGAAATGAAACCCTTTTTTATAGCCTCCTTGTACATATCATATGTCTGGAAAAGAAACCTTGGAAAATTTTTTATGTCCCTGAGATACTCAGGCATCATTTTCATTATGAACTTTGTTCCAGTTTCTATGAGAATATTCTTCCTCTCTGGAAGTCGTATGCCCTTAATTTTCCCTCTCATGAATTTGTATATGTAAAATGAATATGAAGCATAGAACTGAAGCAACTGATCAAATACCGGTCCCACCTTTGTCCTCATGACCGGAGTGAGAACATCATACCTATCCCAATCCAGGGTAAAAAGAGAACTATCTTTAAGAGCCTCTTCAAAAATCCTTGTGCCAGGCAGAGGAGTATATATTGAGAACTGAACCGCATCAGCACCAGCTCTGGCCAGCTCCCTTGAGAATTTTACCGTTGTCAGTGCATCACGGATTCTCTCATATGGAGCACCTATCATCATGCCTACCAGTACTATTATATCATTAGATGATAATATTTTTACAGCTTCAACCGATTGGGGTGTGAATTCTCCCTTATGCATTTTCTTCAGCACTTCAGGGCTTCCGGACTCAACACCAAGGAACGATATGGTCATGCCTGCTCTGGCAGCTTTTGTTATGAGTTCTGGATGTCTTGCCGTTACGTCTGCTCTCATCTGCACAATCCATTTCATTTTCAATCCTCTTTTCTCGATGCTGTTAAAAAGATTTTCCCTGTGCTTTACATTTGGCTCAACAACAAAGATATCATCTGTGAAGAATATCCAATCATAGCCTGCATCTCTTGCTCTTTCCATTTCTGTGAGTATTCTCTCGTTTGACTTATTTCTCCATGTATTTCCCCAGGTTGGTGTAACGGAACAGAAATCACATCCGTAAGGACAACCTCTTGAAGTTTCAAGGCACATGACCCTTTCATTCTTCCCGAATACCTTGAACGTATACTTTGATGCATCCAGAAGTTCCAGTGGTGGCATTGGGAGCGAATCCAGATCGTGGATGAGTTTTCTTGGTGCCGTTCTAACAAATTTTTCTCCGTCCCTAAGAACTATTCCCGGCATCTTGAGCATGCTGCTCCCGTCTTCTATGGCTTTTCCAATATCATAAATAGTTTCATCCCCTTCCCCAAGCACAGATATGTCAAATCCTGATCTCAGGACCTCATAAGGAAGAAATGTTGCGTGGTGACCTCCAGCGACCATTATGGCTGAAGGCACTCTTTTCTTGATTTCCTTTGCAAGATAACCTGCATTATTATGTGCAGCAGTTGCATGAAGAGTGATGCCAACCAGATCCGGTTTGTAACTCACTGCCAGATCAACTGCCTTATCCAGGGAGAGGTCATCTCCCTCCATATCTATGATCTTAACTGAACTGTTCTCAATCCTCAATATTTCTCCGGCCAGAGCTAGAAGCCCAAGTGGTGCGGGAAGAAATCCCCACTTGGTTAAATAGGCACTTCCAGTTTTGTTACTGGGTCTTATGAAAACTGCCCTGATTGCCATGACTTTATAACTTTTATAAATAGATAAGCTTTATGTAAAAATCATTCATTCGAAAAGGTTTTTTATGTAAACTATATTGTTAATAATGATTTTCCAAATTAATTTACAGGATATTTACTTTAAAATATAAAGTTCAGGTTAAAACTTAATAACCTGCAAATACTAAAGAGATGATAGAAATTGGAAACAGTTGACCCGGATGCAAGGATTGCAGACTTAGTGGGATTGCTTCATGTGCTTAACCATTTATTCAATGACAGGACTGATCTTTTCGAACTTGAAAAGGAGATGGAAGTTGATATTGATGATCTAATGCCGATTGTATATACAGCTGCCAATCTTGGGTTTGTAGGTACTGATCAGGGAGACATATGGATTACAGAAAAGGGAAAGACTTTTCTAGTGTCAAGCCCAAAGATAAGAAAGAGCATCCTGAAAGCATCGCTCATAACAATGGAGCCATTTGTAACGGCACTCAGGATGGTAAATTTTGAACTGGATGATATAATGGAAGAATTGGAAAAGAACGGAATTCAGAAATATAATAATCCATCAGGATTGCATAATCTTGAAATAACACTCATTGAATGGGGTGTTTACTCTGGATTGATAAAAAAAGATGATGATGTTTTTCAGGCTATGGCCTAGACACTGTAAATACCTTCCTCTGCAACATATTTTTTTCTCGCAAGATCCATCATCTTCCTTGTAAACAGGATAGAATATACTGCAACTATGATTGCAAACAGGAATGATGCCCATCCCGCCAGGGCAATATTTCCACTTCTTGTTGCTATGTCAATCGTCTTCATCAGTCCAGTATGGATTTCCAGCGTTTTTCCACCAGCTATGTCAGGCCAGTATTCACCTATTTCCAGGCCTCCCCATGCGCTGTTAATGGTTGATGAAATGCCTGATATAAGGTATGGAAAGGTCGAGGGTATAATCACGTATCTCATCTTCTTGAAGAATCCCATGTCGAGATTCTTCATGATCTCGTTGTACTCAGCCGGCATTGCCTTGATGCCCATCCAGAAACTGTAAAAAACATAATAGAATGTTGCTATGAATCCAAGAAGTAGAACAATTCCCTCCTCTGCCTGACTCCCAAGAACAGAAGCAAATATGGGATAAATGCCAAGGAATATAAATGGAAAGTATGCAGGAACTGGATAGGCACTGAATGTCTGTATTATGGGAACCCCTATGGCTTCTGCCTTCCTTCTTGTTGCTAGAAGATAACCCAGTGTGAAAGCGAAGGCAATGGACGCAGCCGTTATGATAAGCACCCTTATGTAATCGATCAGCAATCCGTAAAGTAGAGACGGTGTTTTTGAGAAAAGGTATGACCATTCAGCACCACTTACAGACATTATGAAAATTATAATGGAGTATATGATATAAGCAAAAATAGCAAGAACTACAACTCCTGCAATTAAGCCGATTTTTCCATTTTTCTTCTCCTTGGAATAGAGTTCCTCCAGATCTTCAGGTCCTTTTCTGACCCTTGTATATGAGGCAAGCTTACCCAGGGTGTTCTGCGAAACAATGGCAGAAAATCTTGAAGTCTGCCTTATTCTCGGTTTACCTCTCTTAATGATAGGGGCATCTGTATCTATTGTATATTTTGCAACTGCATGATTTCCCACCCTCCTTACTAACTCTATAAGTAGAACTACAAAAATTCCTAGGGCAAGAAATGTAACTACCAGCATCCTGAAATTACCGTCAGCGGCGAATTTGTCTATTGGACTTCCAACCCCAAAGGTGCTGTACGATGTTATTCCTATGGTGAAGACCTCACTCACTGTTATGTAAAAAAAACCGTCTGAGATGCTTGGGAAAAGATTTGCAACAATCCTGGGTATTGAGAAGGGGATATACACACTTCTGAGCTTCATCCACAGGCTGAAATTATAATTCTCAGTTACCTCAACCATTTCACTGGGAATTGTCTTGTACGCCTGGTACTGTCCCATCCATATATTCCATACCACTGCCGTAAAAACAAGGAAATCTGCTGCAAATTCAACTCCAAGAGGACCACCTATTCTGTCCACAAATATTATGAGCACAATGGGGAAAAAAGAAATTACTGGAACACTTTCAAACACCTCGATAAATGAAATAAATAAATTTTCAAATATCTTGCTCTTAATGGCAGCATATGCAAGAAGCCATCCAGAAAGGATTGATAGTAAAATCAGTCCAATAACTCTACCGCCAGTTGCAAGCACTGCAAGAATGATGAAGATATATACATTCATCTGGTTCCACCCTTCTTCTTTGTCAGTAGCCTGTAAAGTGTATCAAGGTAATTGTCAAAAACGGGATCCCTGCTGTTTCTCGGTCTTGGCATCTCTATGTCAATCTGTCCCACCACTGTTGCCGGACTGTTATTTAGAACGAACACTGTATCCGAGAGTTCAACAACTTCTGTTAGATTGTGAGAAACCATTATGACACATTCCAGAGGGCTATCCGGATTGAAAAGTATATTGTATATATCCTGCCTCAAACCCTCTGCAGTCAGTTCATCCAGGTGCGCGAAAGGCTCATCCATCAATAACACTTTTGGTTCCGCAGCAAGAGATCTTGCAACAGAAACTCTTTGCCTCATTCCACCACTCATCTCCTTGGGATAAAGGTTCTCAAATCCCTGGAGACCAACCATTTCCAGTGCCTTAGAAGCCAGTTCCCTGCATTCATCTTTAGGGAGGTTCTTAGTTTTCAGCGACAGCATCACATTTTCCTCAGCCGTCATCCATGGAAAAGTGACTATGGACTGATGCACCATGGAAATCAATGGAGTAGGCCTCAGAACCGGTTTTCCATGTAGCAATACTGTCCCGCTTTCTGGCTTCAAAAAAGCACCGAATAATCTCAGGAGTGTAGATTTACCAACTCCCGATGGACCAACTATGGCAGCAAATTTTCCTTTCTCTACCTTGATGTTGATGTTATTGAAAACCTTGTATCCATTGTCATATCTGAAGTCGAGGCCCAAAACCTCCATCGTTGTTCCAAGTAACCACCATATGAGGCATTTACTCATTGTATAAATATTATAAGAAAGCTTTGAAATTATAATCTGTCAAAGGTAGATGTTTGAAAATAATCAATATATGGTGTGTTCGCCAGTGGTAATGTATTTTTCTCCCCATTTCTTTAGCGCGTCTATCACTGGCCTGATCTCGCTGCCTGATTCGGTCAGCGAGTAAAGAACAACTACAGGTTGAAGGGAAATCAGTTCCCTCTTGACAAGTCCCTTCTCCATAAGAATTTTTAAGATTCTCGATAGAGTCCTGGAACTTATTCCATGGGCACTTCTAAGTAATTCGTTGAATCTCATTGGCTTATCCGCCAGATACCTGATAATTGTCAGTTCCCATTTACCCCCAATTACCTTTATCGTCTCAACTATTGGGCAAATCTCCTCACTTTTATTCATTGTATTCATCATGATATCTAATGTATTGCAAGTAACTATAAGTATTTTAATGTATTTTTGATATCCCTATATGGAAACACAGAAGCAAATGAAATGGATATCTGACAGTGCGCATTCAGAAATTGAGTTCTCAGCAAGGCATATGATGATATCAACAGTCAAGGGTAATTTTGGTAAGTTTGAGATAAAGGCGTTCGGATCTGATGAGGCTCCAGAAAATGCAAAGGTAAGCGTGACAATTGATCCATCATCAATTAGCACAAGGGAAACTGACAGGGACAATCACCTGAAGTCTCCTGACTTTTTTGACGTGGAAAAATATAAAGAGATAAAATTTGAAAGCACCTCTATAAGCAAGAAGGGGGACAGTGAGTACATTATCAAGGGAAATCTCACAATCAGAGATGTCACCAGGGAGATATCCTTTCATGGAGACCTGGAAGGAATAATAAAGGATCCATATGGAAAGACAAGGGCAGGAATAACTGTTTCAGGGGAAATAGTCAGGGAGGAATTCGGACTGAAATGGAACATGGTAATAGAGGCAGGGAAGGTAATGGTCGGAAGTAAGATCAAATTCACTGCTCACGCAGAAATGATCCTTCAGGAATAATCATCAGGAGCCAAAAAATGCTCCCTGAATTGAAGTAATGTGTGTATTACTTTACCTATTTTGTTATAATATGCACTAATAAAAGATTTTAATCCTTAACTCCATGTTTTTTGTGTAATAGTAGGAACAGATTCTCATCTTTCAATCTCCATGAAACACCATATTAATGGAATTTATTCTCTATTGCGATAGCTCTATATACATATTACACATACTATGTAATATGGTTGATCTTCCAGAATGGGTGAAGAAGTACAAGACAAAGGGTGTCGAGATAAGAAAATCAGGAGATCGTTATTATGCCTATGAGATGACCAGTAAATGGAACAGGGAAAAGAAGAGGGCTGACAAGATCACCGGAAAGTACCTGGGTGTAGTAACACATGATGGCATAGTGAAGACAAGATCCATGGGAATGGTGAGATCAGATCATGAATATGGAAACATAGCTTTACTCCATGGAATAGCAGAAAAAACCATGATACCTGTACTGAAGGAGATATATCCAACAATGTGGGAACGCATCATCTCATATGTCATGTTGAGGAATATACAGCCACTTCCAATGAAGTCTGTACACTACCTGTATGAGAGGACATATCTGTGCAGGATAATGGATGAGAGCATGTCACCGGATTCATTATCCAGAATGCTCTCATCACTTCCGGAAGATCAGAGCATCCGTGTCATGAGAAAACTCACAGAAAAGGGTGAATATGTCCTCATGGATTCAACGGCCATATTCTCCAGGTCAGAGAATATTTCATTCCTTGAACCTGGACATAATTCAAGGAATATACACATACCCCAGATCAATGTCATGATGCTGTTCTCATCAACAAGGACATTGCCAACATTCGTAAGGGTACTCCCAGGATCCATAAGGGATGTTTCCGCTATGTCAAAAACAATTGACATGGCAGGAATTGAGAAGTGTGTCATAGTGGCTGATAATGGATTCTTCTCTTCAGATAATGTGGATAAGCTGAAGAAAAAACATCTCAGCTACATCATACCATTGAGGAGAAACTCATCACTCATACCTGAACAGGATCACTTCATGGGTGTGTTCATGTATGATGGCAAGCCTGTGAAGTACTGGAAGAGGAATGAGGATGTGTACATATTTGAGGATCCTGTGCTGAAGAGCGAGGAAGAAAAAGATTATCTCATCCGTATTGAGGAGAATAAGAAAAGCAAAAAACAGTATGATGAAAATGAGATCAACTTTGGAAAGCTGTACCTTCTTTCGGATCTCAATGAGGAACCTGAAAGAATATATGGATTATACAAACAGCGTGAATATGTGGAATACGCATTCAATGTTTACAAGAATGATCTTGAGGCAGATCGATCATACCTGAGGGATGACCATATGCTATTCACTTACATGTTCTTGAATCTGCTGTCACTGTACCTTCACTTCCAGATACTCAACATGATAGATGGGAAATACAGTGTGAGGGATATACTCCTCATACTGTCAAGGATCAAGATGTACGGGATGGAGAAAGGGGAGATCATGAGTGAAATACCGAAAAAAGCGAAAGATCTGGTGGCAGACCTGAATATTGATCTGGACATATTACGTAAAAAAGGGTGAGTTAAGGTTTAATTTTATATCCTGAGCGGAAATGTATAAATTCTATCATGGATTGTAATTCCATGATCAGGGTTTCTAAAAAGGAATTGAATCATAGGGCTGAGAAGCTGGGAAAATTAATGGAAGAAAAAGATATAGACGCAGTATACATCTCAGGAACCACATCATTCAAGTATTTTGCAGATTACTTTTATATAGCAACTGAAAGACCAGCGGCATTTCTGATAGACAGGAATCTGGACATACATTTCTTCGGTCCCATCATGGAGAAAGAACATGTACTGAGTCAGTGTCCGAACATAAAGGACTCCTACGGGTATCCGGATTATCCCGGCGAAAAGCATCCACTGAAGTATTTTGGAGAGTGGATCGAAGGCATTGTGAAGGGAAAGAAAATTGGTGTAGATAATCTATCATTTTACAGCTCAGGATGGGGATTCAAGCCACTCCCTGTTGATGAAATTATACATGAGTTCTCACTGTCAGGCATATCAGAAGATCTTTACAATATGAGAAAGATCAAGTCAGACGAGGAAATAGAGCTAATGAGAGAAAGCTCCAAATGGGGAAACCTGGCTCACAATCTTTTACAGGAGTATACCGAACCAGGTAAATTTGATTTTGAAGTCTCCTACAAAGCTTCTTCAGAAGCAAATAAAATGGCAATGTACGCATTTGGAATGGATACAAGACCACCAGTCAATTTTCCCATGGAAATAGGTGCAGGATTCAGGGGGCAGGTTGGAGAGCATTCATATTACCCTCATTCACTATTTACGAATAGAAAGATAAAGAGAGGGGATATTCTGGGTTCTGGAGCAAGTGGTGAGATTGACGGATATCACATCGAAATCGAGCGAAATCTATTTTTAGGTGAACCAGCCGAAAAGATAAGGAGATTTCATAAACTGGCAGTGGAAATGCAGGAGGTTGCAATAGATGCACTGGAAATAGGAAAGGAGTTCAGTGAGGTAGACAGGAAGGTGATTGAATTTGCTAAGAAGAATGACATTCTCAAATACAGGTTGCACCATTCAGGTCATTGTATTGGCCTCGAAGGGCATGAGGCACCATTTCTGGACATAGGGGAAAAGGAAAAAATCAGGGCAGGCATGACATTTTCAGTTGAACCAGGAATATATGTCAAGGATCTGGGTGGGTTCAGGCATTCAGATACAGTTGTGATGCACGAGGACGGTCCCGAGGTAATTACATATTATCCAAAAGACACAGATTCCCTAACAATATACGACTAGATTTTTCAACAGAGGCTTTTAAAATCAACGATGAAATCAACCTGCTGACCATCTGATTCATTATAATTCCTTTTGATGAGAAATGAATTAATACCTGCATTTCGTGCTGACTTCATCTCTTCTTCGGAATCTGTTATGAATGTAATTCTTTCGGGTAAAACTTCCAAATTCTTGGAAATATTCCTGTAACTTTCAATCTCCTTCTTGGACCCTATTTCCGTGTCGAAATAACCGTCAATGTATCCTGTAAGATCCCCAAATATGGAGTATCTAAACAGGAGCTTTTGTGCCAGTACGCTTCCTGATGAGTAAATATAGATCTTTTTTCCTGATTTTTTCCATCCTTTGAGAGATTCTGGCACATCATCGTATATCTCACTCTTCAGCTTTCCGGATTCATAACCTTCCTGCCAGATGAGTCCCTCAAGTTTTTTCAGTGCTCCAAGCTTGCTATCCTTTTCTATAAGGTTCTCAATACACGCAACAATCTGTTCATCACTGATAGGTTCCCTTCTTTCAGTAATTTTTGAATATTCAACTATTTCTAGAAGTATCTGTTCCAGTGCATTGCCTTTATTGTTTTTCAAAAGGAATTCAGTCAGGTTATCTCTGGCATACTTAAACAGGGTCACATGCACAAAATCTATTGGGGTTGTGGTCCCCTCTATGTCAAGTATTACAGTATTTTCTGTATAAATTTTACATGCCATGGTGTGCCCTAATCCTTCCTGAGGGGAATAAATGAAGGACCAAAGCACAGTGGAACGAATTTCTTTTCGTTTCCACTGTTTGTATAATACGGGGTCCACCCACTTTTGTTCTGGAACAGTCTTATAGCTCTTATTTCTCTGTCTTTACAGAGATCAAACCAGTGTTTTGTCCCTCTTGGTACTCTCAGAAGGTCTCCTTTTTCAACCTCTACTGATAAGGTAACTCCTTCTTCTGGATAAATATGAAACAACCCATGACCCTTTATCGTGTACCTAACCTCATCTTCATCGTGCCAGTGTTCTTTGTTGAACTTAGCCAGCATCTCATTAAGTCCAGGAGTGCTATCGTTTATATCAATAACATCTGCAGTCACATAACCCCCTTCTTTTTTTAGTTTCTCCACTTCCTCATGATATACATCAAGTATCTTTTCGGGAGATGCATTTTCAGATTGGAGTTTATCTGAATTCCACTTTTCATACTTTATCCCATACCCATTGAGAATTTTTGACACTTTCAGCGGATCATTAATCTCTTGATGCTTTTCTAATATCTTCAATGAAACCATTTACTCACCCTTGTATTTTTATTTCCGATAGGCTTAACTCCCTGCCCTTAACTTCAAGCAGAAACTCAAGTGCTTCAACAGATCTCTTAGCTTCCTTGAGGCTCTTTCCCCAGGTGTAGAGTCCATGGCCGCTAAGTACAAAACCATGCGTTTCTGGATGTTCCTTAAGATATTTTGAAACTCTTTCAGATAACCCCTTCATGTCCTGTGTATTTTCAAACACAGGTATCACTTCATTAGTTTCATGCGTCTTATTTCCGTCGAGGGCCTTAAGCATTTCGTATCCTTTAAGGCTTAGGAAGCCTTCAGGCAAATATATTCTTGAGAGGACAGTAGACCATATTGAGTGAGTATGTATCACCGATTTGGCTTCACTATTTTTTATTACAGCAAGATGAAGCAATGTTTCAGCAGAAGGTTTTCCATTTCCTTCGGTAACAGTTCCATCTGAATCAATAATAATGATATCCTCAGCATTCATATTTCCCTTATCCACTCCACTTGCAGTAATTGCAAGCTCGAGGGGATCTTCATTCAGAACAGAGCTTATATTACCGCTCGTAGCATTAAGCAATCCTCTTGAATACAGCTTATTTCCCAAATCAATGATATCGCCAGATCTTCTTTTGAATTCTGAATCTGTACTGACAGTGACTTGTCTTTTATAATAACTCATTACTGATAATTATGATTCCAATTGTCTTAACGTTTTAGTTAACAAATATTACCACTAATCATATCTCATACACGTTTCTGATAGCCAGTGAATACGGGGCAATCCATTCAGAGATTGTTGATAGCTTAAAAATCAAGATCAAAAAAGTATCACAACCTTCCTATGGTAGAAAGATTGGTAACTACGGAGTAAAAATACTTTTTAATATGTGGATAGAAGACAGCCAGAATAAATTGGTTTAAACTAATTAAATCAAAACCATCAGAAAATTGATGAAAGAAATTTGCCAACTTAAGCACACATCATTTTATAGCTACAAAGAAGACTATAGTTTCAACTCCATTTTTATGCAATTGTAACTATCTTCCTCAAAACGATCAGTTTCTGTGAAACCAGCTTTACTGTATAAGCGAAGACTTCTTTCATTATATTCATAAATGCCACTTACCACAAGTTTTTTCAATCCAATCTCCCTGGCACGATTTATCAGCAACGCAAGGACTCTTGTCCCAAATCCATTTCCCCAATATTCCTTAACGCCTATAGTAATTGGGGTCTTTTTCGTTGTTATACTTGCATCGCCAATGGGGGTCCAGGTATCCTCCTTAAAAACTTCTATTAAATAACACTCACCGATTTCGGAAAGTACGTTGATCATTCTCTCTATTACTTCTCTTCCATAGGGCATTACTTTCGGCCCTTCAGAGTAAAAAATAACCTCTGGTGTATTATACCATAAAAGGAATGAATTCACATCCTCTTTTAAATCAACAGATCTAAGTCTTATATCTCTATCATAAAGCAGTGTCATTGCTATTCCTTAAGGGATATTGGTGCTAACTATTTTACATATGAAGACTTACTATTTTACAAAGTCATTATTGTCTCTAAACCCGTACCCTTCTTTCAAGTCTGTGCCTCACAGGAACTATCTCTTCCCGACTCTACATGGTGCGGAATACCTTCTCAACGAAGTCCTTCTCCAGATAAATATAAGCTATCTCTTCAGCGGATAGTGGCTGATCTGTGCATAATATTGCAGACTTTCCGTCAAGGTTTTCTGGTGTATTATGGTTTCCTAAGGGAAGAACTGCGAGCATATTCTTTACCGTGGTCGACCCTGATCTTGATCCTTCAAATACTGCATGATATTAGAGAGATAATATGATTTGGTGATCAAAAAGATAAGTAATTATAGGCTACACCTTTGTCTGCTTTCTATTCGTTGCGTAGCTGATGTAGATAAACAAAGTTAAAAATGCAAGCAACTCAAACACAAAGGCAATAATTATTACATTTAGCTGTGTTTGAATTATATTTGTGATTGAATTCACATTGAATTTATATAACTTTCCAATTACCATAATAGCTATATCATTGCACAAAACTAGAAGACTAGCAACTAGAAGAAAATACCTGTATTTTCCTATCCCAGCATTTTTCGACCTCCGAAAGAAGTATGCCAGTAAGTAAATCCATAATACCAGTAATACAAAAAATAAATAATAATATATAATATAGATTGAATTTATCATTTTCACACCTTCAAGAGTACACCCAAGTTCCAGATCCATAATTATCTGCTATGCTATGAACATATGAAGAAAAATAAGCTGAAACTGTGACAGCTTGGATGCCATTATATGAGATCCACGGGTTGTTACCAAAGAATGTTTCCACCTGACCACTTGAAAGATATCCATACATCCCAATCGTTGAATAGAATGAACCGACAACAGTGATCCAAGGATAATAATAGTCATTTACAAAATATATCCAAATATATTTGTTGCCTGAAGGTTCATTCGCATAGGTGGACTCATATAGAGAAGTCATTGTATTATCTAAATGAATAACTACCAATCCAGCTATGACTGCTACAATTGCTCCAGCAATTACTCCAATGGGTCCACCCCATGATCCACCAATCGCTCCGGCCGTTATTAGACCGGTTATTGATGAAACTGCAACCCCACTAGTCAATCCACCTACATTTACGGTGTTCTCAAAGTTATTATAATTAGTTTGCGCCGTACATCCTGCCCACAATTCATTGAATTGATCCTGTTCACCATATGTAACAGACCAACCACCTAGCCACCATGGTGCGTGATAAACAAAATAATCTATTGATACCATTATCCACTCTCCACTGTCGAAAGAAACACCTTTAGGAAGTTCTGTTTCTATATGTACAAGGAATGAATTACTTGAATTTGAACTGTAATAAATTGACATTCTCTTATTTCCAGCACTTAAACTCTCTATCTTACTATAATTAATGACCTTATTTTCATGAATTAAATCGAATAATGTAACCTCTGCGTGTTTAAGATTTAAAGTATCAAATTTTTTTATATCACTATTGGTCCTAATCATGAGAGATTTCCGTCCTGCAGAGTCATAATGTATAAAATTAGAAAATACCATATCTCTTTGTGTTATTGTAAAATTTTTCATAGAATTAGGATTCCTTCCATTATATGTCTCTCTATACCACTTATCGAACTGCAAGGCTATGGAGCCAGATCTAGCGCTCAATAGTTCGGAATTTGCTAAACTTCTATGTGCACTTGTATTTAGCTCATTTGTGTTTTCAAACGAACTATTCATAGCAACTACAATTCCTGATACTATAAACATAGTAGCCATTAAAGTGCTAATTATTATTTTCCTATTCATGAAACTAAATGAACATGCTTATATATATATTACGACTCAGATAACTATCACAGATTTACACTGTTTCAATGATAACAAATTCCTACGCACTCTTACAAAGCAGTGTGAAGTGAATGGGAATTTCTAGTAAAAGTAAAAAGTAATGTGATCAGTCTTTAGTTTAAATAAGCAAGGGTAGGTTTCTATATATTTGATTTAGATATAATAGCATGAAAAGGATAATTCTTGACTCCATTATCTCCCTGGATGGTTATTATACAAGTTTGAAGAATGAAATAGATTGGTTCGGTTTTGACAGTGATGAAATAAACTGGTCAAAAGAAATCCTTAGAAGGGTAGATACAATGCTCTATGGCAGGGTAACCTATCAGGAATTCAGCGAATTCTGGCCCAATGCATCGCCAAGCCCGGATGGATTTGATCAGGAGATAATCGGGCAATTGAATAATCTCAAAAAGATTGTTTTTTCTCGAACACTAAGGGAGGGAAAGTGGAAACCATTGACCATAGTAAGAGAAGATCCAATAGCATGGTTAAAGGATTTCAAGCAAGGCAATGGGAAGGATATGGTGGTTGTGGGAAGCGGCACTCTAGTAGCAGCTCTTGTAATGAATAATCTTGTGGATGAATTCCGAATCAGGATTAGACCAATCATCCTTGGTTCAGGGAAACCACTCTTTCATGACAGCGACAATAGACATAAGCTGAGGCTAATCTCTGCGAAAGCATTTAAGAACGGTGTGGTTGGGTTACATTATGAACCGGTAACCTGATTTATATATCGTTGCTCCAGAGCTTATCTGGCTGCAAAGCAATACGAATGTCGAGTTTAAGTAAACTCATAAATCAATCTTAATCGTTCCTATTAAGCTACGCTTCAGCGTCCTAGTTCTATTAGTTAAAGTGTGGCCAAAGATAGAGAAAACGGAGTGAGAATATCATATATTATGGCAACCAGTTGAAGAATTCCAATCACAGTAATCCTGCATAAATACATTGAAAATATCTATATCTGTTATTTTACATTTATGTTCATGAGTACGGAAGATAGTATCAAGTCAAGTATTGAAAATTCGAGGAAAGTATCAGAGGATGGATCGCTGGTCACATACGATCTGACAAGCGGTGTTGACTTCTCAAATCCCAAGAACGTTGCGAAGATCATTTCAGAAGTGTTCTTTGAAAAAGATGCGTTGAAATGGTTTAAAGTCAATGATGATAAGATAGAATTTGAACCAACATATAAGGTCAGAGTTGTTCTGGCAGAAGAAAATAGTAGGAAGTTGGAAAACATAGTTGACGATTTTCTGAAAGATCTGCAGAAGGAAGATATATCTAAAGACTTCTCCAAACAGATAAGGAGTGATGCAGACAATGCAACAAGCCTTCAGTCGGCCATTACAACAAGCGCTTTGAAATCAGCATTGTTTCATCATTCTATGGACAAGGTTTACGGGAAGGAGATAAGGGACGACCTATTTCTGGATCTACTTGAAAAACTTGAAATCAGGTCTCTGAATAATAAGGACCTGATGGACTGGAAAAAGTTACCTCTTTAAACTGTACACGTTAGACTACTTAATAAATCTGAAAGATGAGTATAGTTCCAGTAGTTCCATTGGCAGTTGAGGTCGTGAATATAAGAAATTTTCTCCATTCATAGAAGTACATAATGACTTTTTGTCCAAAAAGCCATAAAATAGATATTGTGCTCAATATCAATAGATTGGGATGAACTTCTTTTTCTCAGTCTAGACATTCATATAGAAGAACAGAAAGAAATAGAATTGAAATATCAAAGAAAATTATTGTTATCATTTCAATGTTCATAAGGAAAATTGTAACATAAATCACCAGGACACAAGAGGATGTTATTAGCTTAAGTTTTTAACTCAAAAATGGGACTAATGGGGTTGAAATTATATTCTATTTTCCTATATTAACTAATAAGTTTTATATATGATTAAGTAATTTTTATTCATGGTCAGAACCAGGACGCTAAAAAAACTCATAACTACGGCTGTTATAATATCCTTCGTTGCAATCTGGCTAAACTGGCTTGGGATATTGCAATACCCATTCGGCTCATCTGATGGCACAATTTACAACATCGGTTTCATTGTTGGATTAATATCAACTGTAATTGCCATTCGTCTAGTATACCTTATTCCGGAAAGTTAAAGTGATGAACATGGTTATTCAATTCACCAGTAATTCTTAATCACGATAAAGCGTTCAATAAAGTAAGTTGGATTAAGATTATTAATGAAATATGATAGAATAATTCTTAATACAGGTATTTATGGACCAGTTGGGATTGGATTAAAGTTTTAGCATACGCGATCGGGAATTCCACCTTTGCAAGATGGGGATGAAATGTAGCGAAAACTATTATCTTTTTAGGGAAATTGCGATGTGTGTTCGCAAACAGAAGTGAAAAAGGTCGGACAGCATATTGTTTCAATCGTGCATGCTTCTGTAAAGTCAGATGGCTTAGCATGAAAGATAGAGTGCCTTCGGACACAGGGGGTTCCAAATTCATGGAGATTCCACCAGCAACCTTTGAAGTGGGAAGCTCCCTGCGAAAGCTGGAATAGGATGTCACACGAATTCTTGAAATATTATTTCCAGACGAAAAAGATAGTGCATTTGATAAGCGAACCGTATTAATTAAAAGACTGACAGTTTACCGTTAAATGTTTATATGGTATTACCATTCACATTCATGATAAAAACCACTATCAACCTGGATGAAGAAATCTACGCTGAAATCGTCAGAGAATCTATAGAAAAGTATGGTAGCACAAAGAATATGTCAAAGATCATTAACCAACGTCTCCGGAATAGTGTAAACTCTACAAGGAAACGCAGAGGGCGAATAACCTTCAGGGCAATAGAAAAGCTTTCATCCATGGATGCTGATAGTGAGATAAGGGCGGGATGGGAAGAGATGAGCAAATGACGGTGCTTGTCGATACAAATGTTCTGGTGTATGATACCATAGAGAATTCTCCACACCATGAAAGTGCAAGAGAGTTTATCGATAGGTCAGAAGACCCCATAGTGAACTCACTGTCAATTGTTGAACTTGGTTTTGTGCTTCCCCGATACGGAATAGATAATGAAAGTGTTAGAATTAAGATTGACGAATTATTGCATAGTGAATATTTCACAGTTTCATGGCTATCTGGAAAGATAATGGAGAAGGCATCCGCATTCATGGTCGAAAACAAGCTAAGTTTCAGAGATCTCAATGACTGGATAATAGCTTATGATGCACATTCGAGAAAAGTACCTTTAGTCACATTTGACAAAACACTGTATAATAAATGCAAAAAGCTTGACATTCAAGTTATTGAGATATAGCTTGATGAAAACGGATCGGTCGGCATTTGTCAAAGTTTTGAGCGAACACCTTGGAATCTAATGTTACCTGTCATATATACTACTTCTATGTCCGACTTTCAAAATCATTATTCTAACCATCTCTTTTTGAATGTCAAGAATCACCCTGTAATCCCCAATCCTAAGCCTGTAGTATGGATATCGAACAAGTTTCTCAACATATCTTTCCGGGTTTTGACGCAACTGTCCAACTTTTTCATAAATTCTCTTGGCAATTGACCGGTCAAGGCTTTTCAATTGCTTAGAAGCCTGAACAGACCAGATTATTATATAGTCCATTAAAGGTCAAGATCCTTCTTCAGCTGCTCGTGTGTAACAAATCTACCGGATTCTATTTCTTTTCTGGCCTCTTCTACTTCCTTTATGGTCTCTTCATTTAATTCGCTTAGGTCCTCAATCATCCTCTCAATTACATCTTCATAGGTTTCCCTGGGATGAAGTTTCATGGATTGCAGGGTCTTCTTGGTTTCCTCTTTGACCTGAATAGTTGACGTGGTCATAGATGTCTATAGTTAATAATAGTATAAAGGTTTGTCTTATAGGCTCTGCTTTTTCAACTTGTTTCTAAGGAAAGGGGGATAAAATCATCAAATAATCATAATTTTGTCCTTGTGAACTCAGAGAAATCCAAAGCAAGTTCCTAGGCATGAAAAGTCATTATTTTCTATTTGTATAGAGATTTGCACATTTCTATTCATTTTAATGAATATATATCGGTAAAACACAATCATCATATGTGACAGTATGTATCAGGAATATCATATGAAATGCGAAAAATGTGATGGACTTTCTTGAGTAACTCTGACGTAGTTTGTAATGTTTAGTCAAGGATGTTAATATAGAACCAAAAAATGAACTTGAAGAGAAGATCACAGAGTTCTTCATTTCAAAGAACAACCTTGTTTAGAAACTATACGAAACGTTTCTCTCGAAAGGTGTTGCGTGGATTCATTACGTTCCCTCTAAGCGATAAACTGCCATTGGAAAAGGTGATTATGTGAAGACAATTATAAGGGCAAATAGAAACATGCCTGAAAAGTTAAAGGTTTTAAACCTGGTTTCAGACAAGGAAAAAGGAATCGTAATAGCAGAGTTGTAATTATTCTCAAGAAGATCAGTTGATATTTTTGAGCTTGAAAACGATTCGATTAGACGAGAACGGGAATACTGTGATGATGTTCTTTGGTTGGAATCAAGGAGTAAAACTAGGAAAACCAGAAATTTAAAACAAACCAAATACAGGCAAAGTTCATAGAGTAGACCGGTCGGGTTTTGATTAAAGTTTTAAGTGAGTACGATAGTTATGAATATGTTACCCGGGTTTGTAAGTTCTCTTTGTAGTATAGTCTGAACCATATATGGTAATACAGCATTCTAATATATACTTAAAATATTTTGTAGTACGAAAATATAAACCACAGTATCCGCCAAGGTCTCAGAAGAAGAGAGAGAAGAATTAAAGATACTTGGTTTGAATCCAACTGAAATTATAAGAAAGGCTGTAAAGGAAGAAATCAGGAAAGCGAGTAATAAAGCCCTAATAAAGAAAATGAAGAGAGTTAGACCCGTTATATCAAAGTTGAACTGGATGAAATAATTGCTGACATCAGGGAAGATCGAGAAAGATGAACCTACTGGATGCTTATGCAATTTTCAACCTCTTTCAGAGCGGTAAGTATGGTGTACTCATCGCTGGGGCAACGATTCCACTTACAAGATGAGAGATAGGCAACGTGCTGTGGAAACGTCATAAAATTAGAAATAAAATCTCAAAGAAAGAAGCAATAGAATTGGGGGCTGTCATATTTGAATTAATTGATTCAATGGAGCTCAACCGTTAACTGATTCCGTGCTGACCTTATTATTGGAGGAGGGACTGACATTGTACGATTCATCTTATCTTATATCATCTATTGAATCAGGTTACGTTTTTGTAACGGATGACTTGAAACTGCAAGGGATTACAAGCTCTAAAGTATTGACAAGAAAGAGCTCGGAACTGTAAAGAATTGATTCTGGCACATTGCCCTTAATATTTTTAATAGCTCTCAATTCTCACATTTTCTATATCACGGAAATGCTTTACGTTACGTGTAATTAAAATTTCATTTTTTCTTGCACAGATACCTGCAATCATGGAGTCTTCCGGATCTATTACTAATCCATTCGTTCTCTTTTGGGCAAATATCTTTCCAGCTTCTCTTGCAGAGTCCTCATCAAAACTTATTATTGATAGACCCTTAAGTATTCTAATTATCTTATTTCTTTCCTGATCTTTTTTTATGCTAAGGCTAACCCCAACAAACAATTCAAAAATCGAAATGGAGGTAACGGCAATAGTATTTCCAGTTTTTTCAATTTCCTCTGCTTTCTTTATTGCTTCCTTATTAGATTTCATTATGTCAATAAGGAATGAAGTGTCAGCTATCATAATTCATTTAACTCTCTTATGATCCTATCTATTCTTTCCTTGCTTAATTTCCTTGATTTTTTAACATTTTCTTCTAAGGACTTTCCTTCTTCTTCTTTTATAATACCTTTTAAATCAAGTATGTTGGTCCTATTTGTAAGTCTATATATAACGTCTGTAAAACTTTCATTTCCAGTCTTTAATTCTGCTAACCTCAGATATGCTTCATCAGAGATAGATATATTTTTACTTCCCATCTGATCCACACACATATATGTGTGTAAAATATAAGGATTTTTCTTCTATTGTAACCTATAATGTCCCAATTTTGGCTACGGGATGGTTTTCTTTATATCTTGGTATTTTCTTATCTATATGTTCATGCATAGCTAATGATTTTCCCATTTGTGTATTCAGTTTAGAAACCTTCAAGTGGATAAGGGGTCACTTTGATTTTGTTCTGGTACACATCATTAAGGGATTTGCCATTTTGTTAGTATCACTAGTATTCCTTATCCTTAGCTTTAAGACTCAGTTATTGTCATTAAGAATATGTGCGATCATAATCCTTGCCGGAGTGATTGGTGCAATAGCAAACGGAATCTTGTTCCTAATGTCTGGGCAATTCTTCGGCTGGTCGATAGGAATGACAATGAGTGCTGTCAGTGTCATGACAGTTTATGCAATCAGTCTATATTTCATAGGAGAGAATATCAAAAAGGAATTGACATAAGAATAAAAAATCAAGACATCAATTAGCATGTTGCCAACCTCGAAATGGATAGATAGTGGCATTGTTAAAATGTTAAAAGGACCTTAGGTTTCGAGGGCGTATGGCAATTTTAACCTTATCTGTCTAAAAGTATAAGTAATGTTTAAACATAAACATATGTTATGTCAAAAACCATAACCATTAAGAATTCAGTTTATGACGAACTGATAGGGTTTAAAAAAGAGAACGAAAGCTTCAGTGAACTTCTGGATAGACTTGTTAAATCACAGAGCAAGAAGGAAATCCTTTTGACTCTACGTGGAAGCATGGAATTTGAGAACAGGGATGAGTTCCTGGCTGGAATAAAAGATAAACGGTTGGAGAAGAGAAGATGATTCTTCTTGACACCGACATCATCATAGAAGTAATGGATAAGAAATCAAGCAGAGGCCAGGAATTCATGCTTAAAATTATGGAAAGTGGAGAAGAATATTGCACGAGCTCAGTCAACATGCATGAGTTGCTTTACGGCATAGAAAAATACTCAAAGGACTCTCGCTTAGTCTTGCAAATAGCAACGCTGGAATACACTAAAAAAGATAGTGAACTGTCTGCCTTTTTAGAACTAGGCGCTGAAAGAAAAGGAAAGGCAGTTCCAAGAACGGACGCTATTATTGCGTCAATAGCAATTAATGACGGCTGCTCACTTTATACCCTGGATAAGCATTTTGAAATTTTTATTGAGAACGGTCTCAAGATGTTCAAGTAAAGTTAGAATGGACCGGTCGGGATTTTATTAAAGTTTTAAGGGAATACGAAGTAACCTAAAGTACATTCAGTCCAACCATGAATAAACATCAGATCTTGTAGCTATCTTTACGACTTTTATTATTCTATCTTCTGTGAAATAAATCACCCTATAGTCTCCTACCCGGAGTCTATAATAAGTTCTTTTAGTCCCAGAAAGTTTCTTTGTATCGAGGTGGTTTAGACTGTTATGAGGATCTTTGCTAAGTTCTCTTAGTTTATCCTTTATTCTTTCCCT
Source organism: Thermoplasmatales archaeon (assembly GCA_027310185.1). Lineage (GTDB taxonomy): Archaea > Thermoplasmatota > Thermoplasmata > Thermoplasmatales > Thermoplasmataceae > Cuniculiplasma. The sequence goes on along the minus strand of DAIDBH010000017.1, from coordinate 153,467 downwards.
ATCGATCTCCTTCAGCGCATTCAATTCTCGGATAGCTGTTCTAGAGACAAGAACATTATAACTTGTCAAGAGGTATAAACTCCTCGTTATCCGCTATTTTGTCAAGTTCGTCGAAAAACATAACTCTCTTTCCGATCTCAAGCAAATTCTCTATTATATCATCGTATGTTTGCCCTTTCCTGCCTATCTTCTTAAGGTTTTCCCTTGTGATTTTTTTGATCTGTATTGTGGTTTCTTCCATATTATACTAATTAATGTCCTGTATATAATTATTATGGGTAACAATGCAATGTGTATAATCGTTCTGAAAAGTACATAACCTTATTGGAAGTGTTATAATAGTGTCTAAATACTCTATACTCATTTTCTTCAATCAAATTTACCGACATCAAGGTGCATTATGAGAACCTTGTTTCAAGTCACTTAAAAAACCGTTGTAAATTTTATTTTTTAACTTGCTATTCGAAGCCTTTAATAGTATACATGCATATAGTATGCATACATACTAACATGGTGAAACAATATGTGGCAATATGAATATTTTGTGGAAACAGATGCAAAGGCAGAAATTATATGGAAACTTTGGTCTAATATTGAAACCTGGACCAAATGGGATAGGGGAATCGAAAAAGTCACTCTGGAGGGAAAATTTGTGAAAGGCTCTCATGGAAAGATAAAGTCTGTTGATGGACACTGGATGAACTATAGACTTATAGCAGTAGAGCCGCTAAAATCTTTCACCAATGAATCAGAAATCCCGGGCACAAATACTGTAATTCGCTTCATTCACATGTTACAAACTCTGAAAAAAAATAGAACAAAGATTACAGTCAGAGTAGAAATAGATGGTAATGAGGGAGATAAAGTAGGAAAAGAGATGGGACTTTCATTAACTTCTGCAATACCAGAAACTATAAGAGAAATTTCCGAGCTTGCGCTTCAAGAGGAATAGGGCAATTCCACAGTCAATTATTAACGGGATGCAATATGTCCAGTAAAATGAGTGATGAGGAACGTAAACGTATATCTATTTTTGGATTTCCCAAAAACAGCTTAGGGTTTTTGCTTTGGCAGGTAAACAACCTTTGGCAGAAGAAACAGCAAAGTGAATTGAAAAAGATCAATCTCACTCATGTGCAGTTTGTACTTCTTGCAAGTGTTGTATGGCTGTCAACAGAGGACAAAAAGATCAATCAGGTTACACTTTCAAGGTTTGCCAAAACTGATAAGATGATGACTTCACAGGTTATCAGAAAACTTGTTGAAAAGAGGCTGATAATAAGGTACAGGAATTCTGAGGATTCGCGGGAGTTTATATTGGAAGCCACGGAAAAAGGACTCAATATAGCAAAGAGAGCAATAAAAATAGTAGAAACGGTTGATGTGAATTTTTTCAATTCCATAAATGAACAGGATAGAAAGAGTCTTGTTAGTATATTATTAAGATTAAGCCTGAATGGAATTTCTTTGGACAACAAGTGAAATTTAATGGTGAATGGACCGGTCGGGATCTGATTAATGCTTTAAGGGATTACTTTCCAGAGTGCCATTAATTCGATGTTACTTTATATCGGATAAAGCCCAAATCCAGAATGGTATGTATTGTATTAAAATCCCATCAATTGATTCTTCCCCTTCATAATCGTAGGTTATTATTTTCCCTGTCTTCAGTCCAATACCTCTGGCAGCTTCCACAAGTGCGGAGGTCTCGCGAGACCTGGTACTTGGTGCAGAGACTTCGTAAGATACCTGTATGACCTCCTTGGTTTTACCTCCAATAATAAAATCCACTTCTTTGCCAGATTTAAGCTTGAGATAGTTTATGCTTTCTGTAGCTTCTTTCTTCCTTAATAGCTCAATGAAAACTGCGTTTTCCAATGCCCTTCCCTTATCAATGTCAGAGAAAAGCCTAGAAATACCAATGTCTATTATATAAGTCTTTGATTGCATAGATATGCGCTTTCTTACACTCTTTTCGTATTTCTCAAGTAGACCCACAAGAAAAACTGATTTCGAATAATCAAGGAAATTCAACAATGTTACCCTGCTTATCTTCCTTCCAGTACTTCTGAAATAATTAAGCGACTTTACTGAACTGAAATATGAGGCGTAGCTACTGGAAAGGATTTTAAGAAAGATGTTTAACTCTCCAACTTCCCTGATTCTGTATCTTCTCACTATATCCTTGTAGAAAATTGCATCAAAGTAAGATGAAAGTATCTCCAGTTTTCTTGTAACGCCGGTTGTCATTGCTACTTCCGGAAATGATCCAAATTCTAGAAAATCGTTCATTACCTTAAGAATGATTCCCTTTTCAATGGAATATTTTTGCAGTTTGTTAACTTTCAGGCCCTTTGCGGCAACGTACTCTTTGAAAGAGAATGGATAAACAATGTATGTAAGATTTCTTCCTGCCAGTGAAGTGGCTATTTCGCTACTTAGCAATTCAGAAGAGGATCCAGTTATTATTAGACGATACTTTCCAGTATCATAGACCTTCCTGACCCATTTATCCCAATTCTCAACAGTCTGTATTTCGTCAAGAAAAACGTATATCGTCCCGTCTGGATCAAACAGCTCCTTATGTGCAATGAGAAGGCTATCAAGATCAGAGGCCGTTACTCCAACGAGTCTCTCGTTCTCAAAATTGACATAAATAATATTATCCTTCTTAACACCTTTTTGTAAAAGATCATTCATGCACTGAAACATCACATAGGTTTTTCCAGAGCGTCTTGCTCCGGCAATTGCAATTATCTTCTTTGATTCCAGATCAATTTTTATATCACGTTCTATAAGATCCGATGTTTGGTGACTGTCCCAGAGTGCTAAAACGTACTTGAAATCTTCAATTGTTACCATATTTGTATAATATACTGTACATATTCTAATAGTTTATGTTTAGTATAATATACAATTTGATTGAGTTTTTAAGCTTGATTTCCGCATGAAATTTGAGCGTTATCCTAAAATTTCTCAACCATCCGAAACAGCATTCCCACCCTGCCGGTAAGAGTCGGAGGGGATATGTGCCAGGCTCAACAGATCATCCTCCCGCTGTGTAAGTTTCGATAGGAATTTCTTCACTGTATTTCCTCCTGCCTCAATACAGTTTATCTGCACCATGGAGAAGTCTCCAAGAACTCGATCGGTTGTTGGTGATCAGCGGAAGCAAGCCGTGGCATGTTTTATCGAAATCTATGTTCCTCTCTTCCGATTTCCGCTCCACATGGAATCGTCTTTAGATCACGGAGCGGTATTCAGTCATGGGTCCTGGTCTTCCCGTTGACCGCTGTATCTTTCGGTCCATATCTACTTCTGTTACCATGAATCCAACCCATGGTCCCGCAGTTTTGTCGATGGCTCTTTTGCTGTATCTTTCGCGTCCTCCAGGCTGTGAAACAAGCATTTTTTAGATCTCATCTTTGTCCTAAGATTTTCAAGTTCCATAATGGGGCTTGTGCATCATTCCATCCGTGATCTATTTATCATACCTTGTCTTCTGTGAAATCCACACCTCCTCATCGAACATGTAAATCGCCATCTTCATGAAAGGAAATAGAAATAGTTGGCAGGCGGTTCCAACAAATTTTATTCTGGCGTCTTTGGAAAATAATCAACCTGCGTTGACATGATGAACTGAATAACAATAAATCAATGGAAAAACTGAAAAGAATAATTGCGTCCCAAAATGTTGTTGCCTCAATGTACTCATCGAAAATGTGTGGAATAACAATGCTGTTGTGTTTTACAATCTTCTGAAGCAGTTTTGAAGTGACGTATGGTGGAGGAAAATTAGATTAAAGCCATTTTAAACGATGTTGGGCGAAAAGAATATGCAGAGATAACCTGCTCGAATGGACCGGTCGGGATTTGATTAAAGTCTTAAGCGAATACCAAATTGTACTAAATCTTCTCTAGATATTCGCTTGGATTTAGAATTGTTTCTGGATCTACGCTGTGTTTATCGGCATATTTTAAGATGTCTTTAACATTCCAAGTTATTATATAATCAATAGGAACATATTTATAGATTGAAATAAGATACCAATCGTTACCTATGTCTTTGAGTGCATCCTCATCGATTGACAGACTTTCTGTTTTAATGAAGTTTAGTTGGGAAACAAATGGATCTAGTCGTGCATTTAAATATTGGGGGTTAACTTTCTCTATGGAACTAAAGAATCTTCCCTCCTTATTACCTGCGGAGGCAATTTTTTGAATTAAGTCAGGGTCAAGGGACAACAATCTATTCAATTCACCATATAATACATCACAGGAGAAAGTTTTGTCATTTCCATTCATAACTCGTTGGCATATCCTATAATTAATTGATTTACTTGAGCCGGACACCAAGTAAGCAATTACAACGTTAGTGTCGATAATTACTCGCATCTCTTTCTCTCATTATTTTTTTTGCCATGATGACAGCAGAGACGGCATCTTCTTCTGTTAAATTATTATCCCTAAGATAACCGGAAAAATATTGATCTACAACTTCCTTTTTTAAAGCAGACTTCTTTGTAAATTTAGGGTACATAGAGTATACCTGATCGATTAATTCGGTTGTAGAAAAGAAGTTGTAAATGGACTTAACTTCTATTATCTGTTTCTTTTCTTCGTCCGAGAGTTTGTTCCAAGCAATTGAAGCCTCTCCAAACCCGTTCTTAGACAGAGAGAGCTCATCATATCCAATGAGACCTTTATTTTGCAAATCGGTAAGTTCCTGTGATAAACCGATAGAAAACGGACCATACCATAAAGGTACAAACTTGAATAAATCCTTCCTCGTTGAAAAAGGTGTCCTCATAGACAGTAGAAAAATTTCTTTTTGTAAGTGTGTGACGGAAGGTATTTTTTCATTGTTTCGCTTAGTTTTTCCCCAAGCGTAGAAGAATGAAAGCAAGATTTCCTCTTTATTAGACATATAGAAGATAATCAATAAGAAGTATTCAAGGTTTTTAGATCAAATTTACAAGACAGTACGAATACAAATCTCCAATTCCCGAAGTATCAGATATTGCTGATTTATCAACAGCTCCCCCTTCAAGTATTCAGGTGGCTTTGTACAATCTCCAATAGGACTTTCTCTCTGTCTATGGATACGTCGTCTTTAAGACTAACATATGTTTTTGTTTTTTCGCAATTCATCTCATTTATAAAGGTCAGATCTTTCCTGATAGAAAGATCGTAAATTTTAAACGAAAAAGTTCTCCAAAGATTCGAATACCTATGGTCCGGTTGGGATTCGATTAAAGTTTTAAGCGAATACGATGGTAAATCTATGATAAGACACAATAAACTGGCTTTACTGGGTTACCCATTGAATCTTTCCAGACGGTATTTATTTTTTATATTTTTCAATAAATTCTTCTGAAGTCAAAACCTCGACATCGTCACGGTTTCTTAATTCTCCTTTCATGGAAATCAAATCTTTATCGTAAGTGATAATGTAATCGGCATGGATGCTTCTGGCTATCGCAATAAGGTACCAATCATTTCCGATCCTGTTTAGCATTTTCTGGTCATGCTCCAAGTTTTTCATGGGAACGTAACTAAGCCAACTGTCAACATCGTCCACAAATTGCCGAAAATAGATAGGATCGATTTTACTTAGTTTTGGATCACTCTTAACTATCCTCCCCATTTCTCCCATTAAGACATCGCTGGTGTAAGATGTAACTTTGCCATCTATGATCAGTTGGATCACCATCTTACTTGCAGTTCCAACTTTTCGGCCAAGAATCGCTCGAAAAAATACGTTGGAATCAGTTACAATTTTCATTTATGGGATGCCTAATTCTGCTGAATGCTCTATCCAGATCATCGACTGTAACATTATTTTCTAGTGCAAACGAATCGAAGTAATTATAAAGATTCTCGAGTATTACAGCAGATTTTACAGTATATTTCTTATATTTTTCATACACATAGTCCAAGAGTTTCTCTGAGGTTAATCTATTGTATCTTTCTTTGATTCTTGAAAGTGCTGTTTTGTGAGCCTGATCCTGGCTGTTCCAAAGTGCTCGGGTATCCTTGAAGCCGACTGGAGTAAGGGTAAAACCGTCCGAATCATTTATAAGACCAGACGCTAATAGCTCATTTAGATCGATGTCAAGTTCGCGGGAAAACGGTCCATAATAATGCGGTACGAATATGTACCCATCCGCCTTTTGGAAAATTGTCTCTTTCAGGAGAATAAACATTTCCTTCTGAAGGTGAGTTTTTGATGGGATGCTCTCGTTGTCCCGCATTGTTGACCCCCTAGCATAAATAAGCAATTTAAGAAGATCCAATCTCTGCATACATGTCCATATCCTAAACATTTATAATAACTTCTTCTCACTTAAACTCGCTAGAAGAAGCAGAGAGTCATTTTCTCTACAATCCTGTTAATATGTTTTGACCATATTAAAATAAATGTAAAGATCCACTAATATATTTAGACAAAATGGACCGGTCGGGATTTGATTAATGTCTTAAGGGAATACTCTGAATCCTGATGAACTATGTCTCTTCAAGTGGGCCCTCCAAAGCCCTGGGAAAAAATACATCTAAAATATGTAGACTACCTGACGAGGATCATACTTACCGTTGCAGTAGGAATAATTGCATTCACTCCCATCAGAAGCTATTAACTGCCCCAGCCAGAGGTGGCTCAATCGAATGGCAGTATTCAAGATTTTGTGGGGTCTGCTGATTCAAACTGGATCGTGACATGATTAACCCCATACGTTGAAAGCAGACTCTTAATAGCAGCATTAGTTTTATCAAGTTCACCGATCTTCGTGCATGGAAGAACACTAAGATGTAAAGTAGCAACTCTCTGGTGTTGGCAGATGTCCCATATGTGAAGGTGGTGCGCATTCGGAAACTCTTTCTTGATCCTGTCCTCAACTTCCCTTACACTTACCTGCGAACCTTCCATGAGCATGTTGAAATTTCTTCTGAACATATTCCTGTTTCCATACAGTATGATCAGGATAACTGCATAGCTTCCAATATAACTCAACGATGGCCCGATAAAATATTCTGAAGCAAGAGAGAACACCAGTGTGACTAATATTATTTCAAGGTCCTGGAGGGTGTGTATGAACATAACCCTGAAGTTTGATTTCTTATCTCTCTGCATGGTAAACGCCGCCAGCAAAAGCAATGGAACGGCAACAATTGAGGATACAACCGTAGAGGCCGGTGATCTGATTGCGTTTGTCAGAAGAAGCTGAGTGGTCATTAATGCTGAGTAAATAGCCATAGCCACGAAAAGGAGGATGACTGTTGCATTCAGTATAACTTCAACTCTGTGGAAACCATAGGAGTGATATTCATCACCAGGTTTTCGCGCTATTCTGTTCACTAGGAAAATGAATGAAATGGATAAAGCGTCAACCACCCTGTCCGTCGCAACGGACAGCGATAGGGGATTTCTCGTCTGGAAATATGAATACAGGAATATACCAAGTATTATCCAGTATATTGAAGCCGTAAGGAGATCCCTATATGGCGTGTTACCCTGGTTACTGCTCATTTTACCTCTTGCATATATATTACAGCAATTTATTTAATCATTTGTCAACCCATTGCTTGACGTGAAATATTCTTTAGTCCAGAGATAGAAGAAGATGCTTATTATTAACATGGGCAGGCCGGTATTTGGGTCTGTACTCAAGATTCCCAGTATACCAAGACCCTGGAAAACTATCCACGAAAAGGATGCAAGAATGCCAGAAAAAACATAGCCATAGGACTTTCCAAGTATCCATCCAGCGGCAGATGCCAGAATAAGAAAAAGAGTCACAATGTCTGGCCATACTGGCGATTGGGTGAAATAATACTGAAATTCATTTGCAAAATTCAGTATTCCCGATGGAGACGGCATCGGCATAAATATCACTGACATGTTCCCCAAATAGCCATTAGACGGCATAAGTTGTACAATTAATGATGGTATGAATATCAGGCCTCCGAAAAAATAAGATGATTTACGTATCATTCCTCCGCGATTTTTCGATGATAGAAGGAGTATTAGAGATGCGTAGACATAGATTAATACAGAGCCCGGAAACCCGGTAAGAATGGTAGCTCCCGAACCGAAAGTGCCTCCGAATCCTTCTCCAAAAATCCAGATGGAAAATCCCCATAATATGGCTATCATTTGTGTTAAAGAGTATATCTTTCCTCTATTTTGTGTTAAAAGAACTCCACCTATATATAACTGGATCAGGGAAGATGCAACATCAAACACAACAGGATGCATATTCCACAAAGAAAGGGCAAAGGTTGAAACATAGCCGGTTATTCCCCCTGCGCTGATGTTAGGGGCAATTATCATTGCAGCGAAGTATTCGTTCATCCCGGGTTGCATCTGCAGGAGTGCGTCAAGAATCCACAAGTAGCCGAATGAAATTCTTAAAAAATGAATGAACTTGTCCTCCTCTTGGTATTTGTGTTTTCTCCACCAAATGAACAGGTAAAATATTAATGGTATAGTACCTATAGAAAATTCTGCGTAAAAGATGCCCAACGTACCGGAACCGAGCTTCAGGTAAAGGTCTTCTGAATATATATATGAAAGAACAAAACTTGACGCCGCAACAAGAAATAATGCCAGAAGTCTTTTAAAAAAATTTTGCATGTTTATGGAGTTCCGGTTCGTCGATCACTGCTGGAAATCATGTATAATATAGAGGCATAGGCGACAATGGTAAAAATGAACCCTAAGGACATGAGGAAAGAGAATATGTTGTTCGTAAATCCGGAGAACAAGAATTCAAGGCCTCCGATGCCGGCGGTGAGTATGGATATGGATGCCACGGCGCTTAACGCTGAAAGCCTGTAGTCACCCGCCATTGCAAATACAAAGAAAATCATCAAGGACACCAGTCCGATAAAAATTCCTAGCATCATGTGAACCATGAGTTCCGGTACGGAAAACATTACCTGCATCATTCCATACATGAAAAAAGATTGACCAAAGGATGGGAATACGGCAAAAAGATTCATCCACATTCCGATTACGAACTGAATAATCAGCAAAAAGAATTCCAGCAGTATCAGGTTCACACCTAATCTTGACGTGGTGCCCATGCGGTTTCTTCTCGTTGCGTCATAATTCATTTTTATCATCTCCGGGCTTAGAAACAACTACCCAATCCATCACGACTGATGATCCTGAATCTACCACATCAAATGATCTCGTGATTTCCTTCCACTCATCCTTTGGAACGCCAAGGCCATCTTTCCTGAACAACTTGGCTACGCTGATGAAACCTCTTGAGCCTGTTTTCATAACGCGCATCATCTCATCCACTGCCCCCCTGTGGTCAAGCATGCAGCAGAGGAGGCCGTTTGAAAAGAGAACATCTATTGATTTGCTTTGTATGTATGGAATACTGGCTGCAGAAGAAGCGTATGCCTTGATGTTCACCATGCCAAGTGCACCAGCCCTGTTCTGGAGTCGCGTCACAGCGGCTTTATCACCATCCACCGCATGAACAGTGCCGTTTATTCCTACCGCTTCCGATAGCATGGTCGTGAAGAATCCGGGGCCGCTTCCAAGATCGAGCGCGGTCATACCACGTTTCACGTTGGTATTTATAAAATCGTGTTGGGGTCTTGACATGTATTTTCTGATGGGAAAAAGCATTATTCCCGGTCTGAAGTGTCTATCCTGTTGCTGTGACATAATCTCTCTTCTCCTTATCCTTGAACGGAAATCTCTCCGTACATACCCATCTGTGCATGCCCCGGAATGAGGCATATGTAGTAGTAGTTCCCACTGGAACTGAATGTCACCGTTAGGTTTGAGGCAGCGTATGCCTGATCATTGGCATTCGCCGAAGTTCCAGGTAGCATGGGACCTATTGCAAGCCAGCTACCGTTACCACCGCCTTGGTATCCCATCATTCCGGAGCCTGAATCCGTACCAGATCCCATCATGTTGCCCTGCATAGGCATGTAGCTATATGGCGGACTGTTGGTGGTGATAGCAGGCATGTGAGTAATGTTGTCCATGTTTATGAACACAAAATGAACCGTGGTGCCCTCCCTGATCACTATATTTGGATTGGCCAGTCCATAAATTAACCAGAAATCCCCCTGCCCGGGGTACCATGTGGGTGCAGCCTCAACGATGAGGGTTACGCTCTTCGAAGTCACGTTTATGGTATTGCTGCTGTTGTTGACGGCAACACCTGCTGGAACTGAATTCATCCTATTGAATGATGTATTGTTCACTATGAAGATAGAATTGGCACCGCCTCCAGGCCCCCCGGAGCCAAAGCCGCCAATTCCAGAACCGTACATTACAAACGCAGCCGCTGATATTGCGGCGAAGACTAGGACTGCAATAATGATGACAGAAACAATGGTGGTTACGGATGCAAAACCCCTGTCCGATTTCGCCTTTCCCGTATCTATTCGTTCCATAATTCTCATCTCCTGGGCTGCCATGAGACAATGGCAGTTCTCATGGAAGGTGGCTCTTGAATCCGGCTTCTCATGCCCTCCAGGATTTCCTTCAGTCGTTGCATGTCTGCAGGCTTATCCCTGATACTCAGGAGGTCGGAAAGCAGTGTAATGATCTTGGCAGGTTCCATCACTGGCCTGGACATACGCTTTTCCTCTATAATCGCAACATTGGCTATGATGCCCATGTTCAGGAGCATTGGATAAAGATCAGAAAAAGTGAGCATCACAGGCACGGGTTCTGTAGGACGGAAAACTTGCCAGATATTTCTTAAAAACTCAAGTGGCTGGTCCACATGAACAGACAGTATACATTGATTCCTTGCAGACCTTTCCATGGCATGGATAAATTCCATAGGATTTTTGGAGAACTGAATGACAAATGATGCGAAGACTACCTCCGCGGTCAGGGCCTTATCTACAGGCCACGAAGACGGGACTACATTTATTCCGGACGATAGACCACTGCTTGCTATAGCCTCCTTCAGATGTCTGCGCATCTCATCACTGGGTTCAACTGCGGTTACCTTTATTCCATCCTGTGCAAGAGGGATGGCAAATCTACCGACGCCTGCGCCTATGTCGATAACTGTGCGTTCAGGGCCGACATGTCCGATCACTGCCTTGTATAGCGGTGTTGCCCTTGGATCCATCTCATTGCTAGACCTGTTGAGACTGTCCGCCATTATTTTCATGAAGGGCGAAGATAAAACTGTGCTTATCCAATCGTTATCATTCACGCCGGACACCTCAATAAACTTTGTAAAGTCAAGTAATACACTCTTCACTCATCAGCGAATGAATCCACAATACCCTTAAGTTTTGCTTCAACTTCGCTCATGAAACTCTCCATTTCCTCAGATTCCTCCGTGTGGAGGGAGTCAAACATTTCTCTGGGCAGCTGAACAGATACTTCCGTATGATTCTCTGCTTCCTTTACTATCAAATGGCATGGAATAATTGTTTCAACCCGTGTGTCAAGAGAAAGTGCCCTGTTGGCGTAACCGGCATTGCAAATATCAAACGTTCTGAGATTAGGATATTCAAATCCCTTTGACCTCAAGATGTCGCTTGTCCTGATCTCAGATAGTATTGAGAAACCATTTGGTGGTACGATCTCTCTTATCTTGTCACACACCTCATCGAAGGAATGCTTTGATTTGACTCTGTATTCAGTTGCCATTATTTCACCTTGACAAAATTTCATTCTTCATGCTTAAATACTCTTCCTTTGCGATTTCTCCTCTTGCATACCTCTCATTCAGTATGCCCAGTGCAGATTTAGTATCGTCTGCTGGGAGGTTTTCCTCACCACCGTGGCTGTGCATGTGTTGCTTTCCCATATCATTTCCTGCATTCTTCATACATCCACAAGACATATTTACGAAATTATGCAAATGTATAAAACAATGCCTTATTCAATCTGTAAATTTTGGTAAGTATATGCATACACAATGATAAGTTACCTTATAGAGTGAGACCATTCGTCTTCTATGTGGGGTACAAAAGAGCAGAGAGTTGTCAGTAGGTTAGTGAGAATCCCTTTACGCTGAGATTACCAAATCTTCCTTTCCTGATGGAAATACCCTGCCTGCCTTTATCTATAGCATGCCATACAGCTTTGCTTATGGCCAACGTGAATTTATCTGTTCTGATTATTTCATATGAGGATGGATCATTGATGCTGCCAAGAATTCTTATATTAATTTCAGCTTTCAATTGGCACATATTATCGGGGCAAGGGCCCTTTTCTTCGCTCAACTCCAAGACGAGATATTTTCCTTCTGCAATCTTTACCACCCCATTTCCCAATTCAACATTCCCCTTCCCAACAGATATTAATTCTGAAATGTTGGAATTTCTGCCCGTCTGGTCATTTTCAGACCTGTCAAACAGCGAACCCCTCCCGGTAGGGGAATCTCTTTTCCCATTCATAATTAATTATAATTCTTCTCAGTTATTTATAATATAACTGCCCAAACTGTCCAGAACACTACAATGTACTAAACATTATGAGAACAGTTTGAGTGGAAATACCTCATGCCCCTTTTCATCTGTATTTGTTTCTACTGATGTCCGGAATTTTCCTCGAGAATTACCTCTCCTCTTTTCTTAAGGTCTCTCTCACAGTTCGGACAGCACACATAATATGTCTTTCCCCTTATTTCTAATGAGATCGGATTGTCCTTGATCTCCTTTCTGCAGTAATCGCAGTGGATGCCTTCCGCCCTGGTCATGTTTTCATTCACCTCCCTGGAGGTTGCTATTTCAACTCTTTTTATGTTTGCCTTCTTTATCTTTATAAGGTCCTCATAGTACAGGATTATCATATAGGATCCATCTATCAAACAGAAGCGTTCCAGGATAATATTTTCTGGTATATTCTCTAAATTGTCGGTGTATACAAGAACCATATCTATTTCTTCATCGGCAAGAGAGATTGTGAATTTTTTGATCCTTCCGCTTGATACTATGGAGTCCAGAGCCTTCTTGGCTGTAAGCCTGCTTGTACCCAGTTCCCTTGCTATGTCAACTATACTCATCCTGGAATTTCTCTTGAGTAATAATATGAGTCTCTGTTCCAATTCAGAAATGTTTCTTCTCATAATGTAATGATTTTACTCAACTACTTTAACATTATGAATGGTAATAATATATGTATCGCATCACAATTCATAACTATGGCAACAGATGTGATATGCGGAATGAAAGTGAAAGAGAACACTGACCTGAAGAGTGAGTTTCAGGGAAAAACGTTCTACTTCTGCAGCAGCCACTGCAAGGAAGAATTCGACAAGAATCCCCTGAAATATAGCAGGTAAGGAGAATAAACATGCCAACTGATCCAGTGTGTGGAATGTTTGTACCGGAGGATACTGACCTGAAGTCGGTAGTCGACGGGCAAACATACTATTTTTGTTCAAAAACCTGCCAGCAGAAGTACTCATCTCCTGAGACCGAAGCCAGGAAGCTCAAGCGCAGACTGATTGTTGGGTGGTCACTTTCTATACCAGTTATAGTTATCACATATGGTTTTTCACATTCCATTTTTTACCTGAATTATCTTCTCCTCATCCTGACGTTGCCTGTCCAATTCTATTCCGGCTACGGATTCTATGAGGGTTCATATCATGCATTAAAGAGCAGATCGGCAAACATGGATTTGCTAGTTTCCTTGGGAACTCTTACTGCATTCGTGTTCTCCGCCTATGTAACAATCGCTCGACCAAGCTCAATTCCACCTTCCGAGGTGTATTTTGATGCATCGTCTTTCATCGTGACTCTTATTTTAACAGGTAATTTCATTGAAAACCTCACAAAGGTGAAGGCAAACAGAGCAGCCAGCAAGCTAATTGGAATGATACCTAACGTTGTCCACTACATCGCCAGCCTTGGTGATATCACTGACAAGAAGACCGATGAGATAAGACCGGGCGATAAAATATTAGTAAAGCCTGGCGAGGTGATCTCGGTCGACGGAATAATATATGAAGGCAAGAGCGAGGTGGACGAATCCATGCTCACTGGAGAGCAGGAGCCTGTTCTGAAGTCCGCCGGTCAGGTTGTGGCATCAGGCACTAAGAACCTTAACGGTGTTATTCGAATAAACGTAACCAGGACTGGAAAAGACAGCACGGTGAGTCAGATATACGAACTCATACAGAGAGCGAGTTCCGGCCGGGTCAAAGTTCAGAGAATTGCCGATGTTTTCTCCTCGGTATTCGTTCCCATCGTTATTTCATCCGCTCTTGTGGCTTCGCTTTTCTGGTACTTCTATCTTTCAAGCGTAGGATATCCGCTGGCGCTTGAAATAGGCATCCTTGCTTTTGTTTCTGTCGTGGTTGTCGCCTGCCCCTGTGCCATTGGCCTTGCTGGACCAATTACTCTACTCATCTCGTCCAACGTATCTTCTGAGAACGGCATAATAGTGAAGAATGTAAGTGCGCTGGATAGATTGTCAAAATCAACACGGGCCGTTTTTGACAAGACCGGAACACTTACCGAGCCGGATCCTGTGGTTACAGGAATTTCTGTCTCTCCTGCCGACTCTGAGGAAAACGTCATTGCACTAGCAGCTTCTGTTGAATCAGCCTCAAACCATCCAATCGCAAGAGCCATAGTTGCGTTGGCCGAGAACAAGAAGATTCCTCTATTCGAAGCGACGGAAATTAAGGAGATTCCCGGCGTAGGGATTACAGGCAGGGTAAATGATAAGGAAATCAGGGTCTCAAGAGCAAAGAAGGAAGGGGGATCGACCGTATCAGTGAATGTTGATAACGAGGAAAGGGGGTTCATTTCACTTTCCTACGTCATCAGGAAGGAAGCCGTTTCTGCCATAAAAGGCCTCAGATCCATGGGAATTAGGTCTTCAATGATAACCGGGGACTCCATGGAAGAAGCAAGAAGAGTGGGAAATCAGCTTGGAATCGATGATATTCACGCCGAGGTGCTTCCTGCAGACAAATCAGAAATAATAAAGAAATATCAGGCAGCAGGGGATCATGTAATTTTCACTGGAGATGGAATCAACGATACTGTGGCTCTGGAAACAGCCGATGTCGGAATTGCCATGGGTTCGGGCACCGATATCGCAAGGGAGAGTGGAGACATTATACTCCTCAAAAACGATCTCAATGATGTGGTATATGCCAAGATCATAGGCAAAAAAACCATAGGGAAGGTCAAGCAGAACATTGGATGGGCGTTTGGTTACAACACTGCATTAATCCCTGTAGCCGGAGGGTTACTTGTCCCACTGTTTGGCCTGTCGATCTATTCATTTCTGCCCATACTTTCAGCACTTGCCATGGGGATGAGTTCCACATCCGTGGTTCTTAATTCACTTCTGTTGAGACGCAACGTATCAAAGCTTATCCAGAAATATGAAAAAGGAGTGGTGGTAACTTGAATCAAACAATGAATGCTATGGCAAATGGAAACTGGTTTGTAAGGAATATGGCCGGATATAAAGTGATTATGCGCGTTCTGTTTGGGGTGGTATGGCTCGCCGATGCATGGCTCAAATGGCAACCCGCATTCTTCAGTGGGTTCGAATCCATGATTCAGAGCTCAATGATTCAGCAGCCGTCCTGGATGATGCCGTGGTTTCAGTTTTGGATCAATGTAACGTCCTATGATCCGTACCTGTTTGCATTGCTTATTGCTTTACTTGAGACTCTGCTTGCGTTAGCAATACTATTTGGTTTATTGAGGAAAATAGTCTATTTCCTTGGGGCAATCTTCAGCTTCTTTATGTGGTCCGTACCAGAGGGTTTCGGCGGTTTTTACATATACGGTGCGACCGATATAGGCACAAGCATAATTTATGTGCTTGTATTTCTTCTGCTCATACTGATAAACGGCGCCTTTGGAACAAGCAAATATAGTCTTGATTACTACATAGAAAAAAAATACAGGAATTGGTCCAAGCTGGCGGAGATTAATTCTGGCGAAAAATAAGAAAAATCACACATATTTTTTAACCCTATCTCCATAATTTTTGGTAATATGTCACTGAGGTGCATTTGACCGCTTCTGCATCTCCGTAATTGATAGAGTAGAGTTCTGGGCAATGCCAGAACTCTACTCTATCAAAAATTCAAGGAATTAAAACTTGAAGGAAAGGTCGAGATCTGCTTAATATTATAATGGTATATGTCTTGGATGTTTAGCTCAGTAAATCACGCCGAGATATGTATAAATATTCGTTGTGACTAAAGTATAATACTTATGTCTCAACAAAAGTTTGTTGACAGGATCGAAGAAATGAAAATCCTGGAAAGGGCCATGTCTGCGAAAGGGCCCTCACTATTCATCCTTTATGGCAGGAGAAGGGTTGGGAAGACCGAATTGATCAGCAAGTTCCTAGGCACCAGGGGTGTTTATTTTCTTGCAACTGCAGAGGGAGACAGGGAGAACATAAACAGCTTCAAAGCCATTATGTCAAAGTTCCTGGGTGATGAAAGCATCCTTATGGCTAATTTCGACGACTGGCACTCTCTTTTCACTGTTCTGACTTCGAGCAGTTCATTTCAAGCAAAAGCACGTGAATCAAAGATCATAATTGTCATAGATGAATTCCCATATCTCATAGAGGCTAACAGGGCAATACCGTCGGTATTCCAGAAGGTATATGACACCGTACTGAGGGAGAAGAACGTAATGCTGATTCTTTCAGGCTCTTCTATCAGCATGATGGAAAATGAGGTGCTTTCTTACAGGAGCCCTCTTTACGGCAGAAGAACAGGCCAATTGCAGTTACGACCACTGAAGTTCAGATACTTGTCAGAATTCGTGAATTATGGGTTCGAAGATTTATGTAATACATACTTTGTATTTGGCGGCATACCAGATTACCTCCTGAAACTTGATCCTGATACGGGATTCTGGGAAAACGTTTCAAAAAGCATCATTTCAAAAGGAGCGCCCCTCTACGAGGAGGCAGATTTTCTTCTCAGAACTGAATTTAGGGAACCTAGGAATTACATGCTGATTCTCAGATCCATTTCATACGGAAATCATACATTGGGGGAGATATGCGCCTATTCCGGTCTGGACAAGAGCATGGTATCAAAATATCTGGACGTGCTCATGTCACTGGGCTTAGTTATTCCGGAGAAACCTTTTGGAGCTTCTGAGAAATTTAAGAGAAGATTAAACTGGATATCCGACCCGTATCTGAAGTTCTGGTTCAGGTATGTACTGCCACACAAGAGCGAGATTGAGAATTCTCGCAATGAAGAGATTCTTAAGATCATAGTGGATGATTTCCCCACTTTTGCGGGTGAGCAGTTTGAGAACCTCATGAAGGAGCTCATATTGGAAGGGATACTGGGCAGATCATTTGATACGGTTTCCAGATGGTGGGGCAGGAATGAGTCCAACAAAAAGGGCAGGGACGTTGAGGAGATAGATATCGTTGCATATTCCGAAACACGAGGAGAATTGCTTTTCGCTGAATGCAAGTGGACAAACAGCCCAGTTCCCATAAGTATAGTTGAAGCCTTAAGGACAAAGTCGGAAACACTGAGAAAGCAGTACCCCGGAAAGAAATATAGCTATGCTGTGTTTTCTAAGAGCGGATTCAAATGGACACTGCAAGAGCCAATTAGTGATGTGATTCTTATGGATCTTTCAGACATAGAACGCGAGATTTACAAGAAAACATAGGGATCGGAAGATTGAATGAACGGCAATCGGTGAGGAATTCATTCCTGCATGGGTGTGAACTTCACTCATAAGACAAGAAACCAGCTAACAGAGATCCATGGTGGGAACCAGGAATTTCAGTGACCGGATAATAGGTTAAGATGCATATTCGAGAAATGTACCTTTAGTCCCCTTTGATAAAAAAAACTGCATAATAAATGCAAAAAGTTTGGTATTCAAGTTATTGAGATATAGTTTGACAAATGGACCGGTCGGGATTTGAACCCGAGGCCTCTTGCTTGCGAAGCAAGCGATCTACCCCTGATCTACCGGCCCTTCATTCAGCATTTGTTCGGAGTTATTATAATTTATAGTCATCTTTTGACAGAAAACTTTGTGCAATTAAGTGATCTTCCACAAATCGGAATCCATCACTGATCTGGAAGACTGGAGGGAAAGAATATTTAAATCTCTCAGGATGTACCTGATAAATGGAAGAAGATATACCAGAATTCAATGATCTCAAGCCAAGACCGTACCAGGTAGAAGCATACAGAAAAGCACTGAGATCAAATCTTTTATTGGTACTCCCAACCGGACTTGGTAAAACTCTGGTCTCGGCCATGCTGGCTTACACATACATAAAGCAAAACAAGAAAGTTATTATGATTTCACCAACCAGACCGCTCGTGGACCAGCATTTTCAGACAATGACGAAGTTATTTGCGGGACAGGATATAAGAATAAGGAGCCTAACGGGCCATGACCCCGTGGATAAGAGGATGAGTGAATGGGCAGAAGGACAGTTCATAATATCTACTCCGCAGACAGTGGAAAAGGACATTAAGCGGGAGATAGTCTTCATGAATAATTTCTATCTGCTTATTGTGGACGAGGCACACAGGGCAACCGGTAACTATGCTTACGTTAATGTGGCAAGGGAGTTTCAAAACCTACCAGACAGGAGAATTCTTGCAATGACTGCGAGTCCCGGCTCTAAAAATGAGAAAGTGGATGAAATCAAGGATAACCTGAAAATTGCCAATGTAATGATCAGAACAGATGATGATCCGGATATCGCTCCTTACGTGAAAGGTTCAGATACAGAACCAGTTTTCATCAGGATCAGCCCGGAACAGGAAAAATGCATTTCACTTCTCAGGGAAGTCAAGAAGGACTTCATGGATCAGATACAGAAAAAATTCAGCTATGTCAAGAAGAGTGCATCAAGATCTGAGATGAGTGAATACATCCGTGACCTGTCTAAAAGAGCAACATCTGGAGACAAGTCATTGTTCACATCAATTCCCTATTTCACGGCAGTAATCCGGCTTGATGTTTTGATGGAGTATATAGAAACGCAGGGTATAGAGATAGGAAATAATTATTTGCAGGAAATGGAAAGTTCTGAGGATAAGTCCCTGATCAGGACGCTGAATCTATGGAAGAGAAACTCAACGTTTCAGCAGGTGGAAACACTTTTAAAAACAACATCTGAAAATTATGAAAATCCAAAGTTCAGGAAGGTTAAGGAAATGGCAGAATTACTCATCAGCGAACATCCAGAATCAAGGTGTCTCGTTTTTACACATTACAGGAAGACATCAGAAATTCTTTTGAAGTACCTAGAAGAGAATTCAAAAACTATCAGGGCAATCAGGTTTGTTGGTCAGGGAAACAGGGATGGAGACAAGGGGATGTCTCAGAGCTCTCAGAGAGAAGGCATAGACAAATTCAAGAATGGCATTTATAACGTGATGCTTGCCACCAGTGTGGCAGAGGAAGGTCTGGACATACCCTCAACAGATCTTGTAATATTCTACGAACCAGTTGCATCAGAAATAAGAACGATCCAGAGGAGGGGAAGAACAGGTAGGTTCAAGGCAGGAAAGGTATACATACTGATATTTAACGGAACCAGGGATCAGGCATATTACTATTCAAGTCAGAGAAAGGAGAAGGTCATGGTAAGCAGGATGAAGAAGGACATGGATGCAAAGAGAAATAAAAAGATTGACGAATACTGAGAACTTATAAAACACTCTGATCAGAAAATATGTCTTTAAGTAATTTATAAATTATCTGTGGACAGTTTGCACATCCTTGCTACAAGATAGTCAAGCTGGATGTTGTCAGAACCACCCTGAGCCAGTCTCAGTTCAGCATCTCCAAGGGCCATGAAGCTCTCCCTCTTTATTATTGGAGAGGTTTGCTCCCTGGAAATTAACTTATGAAGCGCCTTTATAATATCTATTGCTGAAAATCCCTTATCAACGATCAGGCTGGTAGAAATCCTTGAAGCTTCAACAAAATTCCCGTGCCTCATGTTACTGAGCAGAGGCACAACCTCCTTTTCATCTATTGAACCTGCAACATCGAAAACATCCTTCACCGTTGGCTTTTCTATGAAGCTTATGGACTGCAAAATATTGACCGCCTTTCTCATATCTCCATCAGAATTTTCAAAAATTGCCTCAAGTATCTCCTTATCTACAGGAAGTTTCTCCCTGTCTGCAATTTTTCCCAGGGCCTCTACCATATCTTCAATTGAAATTTTCCTGAATCTTATGATAACACATCTCGATTGTATAGGTGGAATGATCCCGGAACTGTAATTACATGAAAATATGAATCTCACGTTCTTGTAGTATATTTCCATTGTTCTCCTCAACGCGGCCTGTGCCTCTGGAGTTAACTGATCCGATTCATCAAAGAAGACAATCTTGAACTTTCCGTCAGTTATGGACCCATTCCTTGCAAATTCCTTGACATCATTCTTTATAACGTCAATGCCCCTCTCGTTGGATGCATTAAGTTCAAGCAGGTGATCTCTCCAGTTTTCTCCAAGCATCTCCCTTGCAAGGCAGAGAGCCATTGTTGTTTTTCCGACACCTGGTGGACCTGCAAATATAAGATGTGGCATTTCTCCCGACTTGATGAAACCTTCCAGCATCTTGACCGTTTCCTTCTGACCAGCAACATCACTTACCCTTTCTGGTCTGTATTTCTCAATCCAGATTTCCATCCATTCCTTATCACATATCACACATATAAACTGAACGAATGATTCTTATCCAAATAATGGTCATTCTTTTATTTCACGGATAATTACCACATCATGGAAAAAAAATCCATAGCAGTTTTTGCATCAGGTTCAGGTACAACATTCAGGGCAATACTGGATCATTCAAGGAAAAAAGATTCACCATTCGAGGTATCCTGCCTTGTTTCTGACAGGGCTAAGTCCGGTGCAGTTGGAATAGCAATGGAGAACGGGATAGAAGTCCTAAAGTATGATACAGAAACAACCAGGGTCCTGAAGATGAAAAATCCTGACCTGATCGTTCTTGCAGGATTCCTGAAGATAATAGAACCCTCCCTTCTGAAGGCATTTCCTGACCGAATCGTAAATATCCACCCATCTCTTCTTCCATCCTTTGGAGGAAAGGGTTTCTATGGCATAAAAGTGCACATGGCAGCCATAGATTATGGCGTGCAGTATAGCGGATTCACAATCCACATAGTGAACAGTGAAGTTGATCGTGGGCCAGTGATCTTTCAGTATGCAGTTCCTGTTCTTGCAGAAGATTCACCCGAATCATTACAGGAAAGAATTCACGAATACGAGTTGAAATACTATCCTATGATAATTCAGAGCATGCTCCAGAACAACTTCAGGATAGATGGAAATAGATTCTTATTGAATCTGGATTGATTGACTCTGATCTACCTCAATCTTGCTTTTTGAATATCTCATTATAATCAGTATGATGGTGATGATTGCACATATGAATACCAGTACTATACCGATGATTATTGGCGAAAGAGCTGCTGAGCCAGAAGGCAATATGTCAACTGTGAATGTACCGTCGAAAAGGAAGTGCATTGGAATGTCTACGAATGGTCCAAAGATCATGAATCCAATTGCAAAGGCAAACCCTCCAAGGGCAGCCTGTGGTATTTTTGAAAGGCTCCAGTCTCCGTAGGCATAATGAGCATAGCCAAAGAGAATACTGGTTCCGAAAATCATTACCCAGTCATACAGATCAAGTTTTCTTTGGAATTTCTTCATAAGCCTTCCAGGTACAAGAAATACCTCCCAGATTTTGTAATCTTTATTCTGCAGGTAATATCTTACTGCCAGATAGATGCCAATAGGCAGGATTCTGAATTCCAGTTCCTCCACAAAGGGAGCATAAATCAGTTGAAAATAAAAGAAGACAGGTTCTGTGTTCTCAATTTCTGTGATACCTTTTGCACTGATTGGGGCTCCTAAGGCGTCTTGCAAGAGAACAAGGACTATGGATAGAAAATATATCAGGGAACCGATTCCTGCTATATACCCTATGGGAGTTTCAAGTGGGTTTTTACCCCTGGAGGTAGATGTTGTCCTGTAATTATAATAAAAAATATACAAATAGAGTGCAAAGAGAACCCCTATTCCTGCAAAAAATGGAATTGGAAGATACAGGGAAAGAATATTTTTAGGTGGATAGTAAAAATAAACAAACATATTCTTCAAAGTTATGGTTGATGCAACCATTCCGCCGTGAAGATATGTATAACTCAGAAGTTCACTCATGCCATATAACATCAGCACGGTCATGTCTGCAAAGAATATCAGGAATAATATATCCGACTTTCCGAGTGATCTCATTGGTATACTGATCGCTTACAGGGTTTAAATCACTTTTCAATGTTTAACATCTGCGAATATAAACCCCCAATCGTCAGGAAAGCGCAGGAAACATGGGAAATTTTGTTATCACTCGAGACACATCGAAGTGTTAGCTGGCAGAGAAACTTGATGTACAAATGTATTCCTAAATGCCAGATGGTCTAGCATGAAGATAAAGTACCTACGCGTTAAAATAGGTCCAAGCACATAAAGACTCCATCTCATGGGTTTCTCGCGGAGCCTCACTACGAAAGCGGTAGTGGTGTTTGTCAATCTATTTTTTATACTCCATAGGGTAAATTGTCATCAGAACATCATCAACATAATCGTTTCCAACCAGAAACTGTCCTTTTCTCTGCCCTTCTACAGTAAATCCTATTTTTTTATAAAGTGATATTGCATTCACATTAGAGGAAAATACTTCAAGATTCAGCTTTGCAATTCCATTCTCCCTGCACCACTTTATTCCCTCCTCGATCATCCTTCTCCCAATACCCTTTCCCCTGTGCCCAGATTCAATAGCAATTCCCAGGTTCGCCGTGTGTCTGTTTTTCTTGTAAAAACCCCTCTGTATGTTCATGGTTCCAATTATTTCACCACCAAAAACAGACACAAGAGTAAGATCATCTGGATTTCTCAGTATATCCTTTTGCCCTCTCTCTGTGTAAAGATATATCTCACTTACCAGATATACCTTCTCACTCATTACGTTCTGCATGCACTTAATAATTCCTGCAGCATCAGAAGGGACGGCAACCCGTACTTGATATGGGTTCTCTTCCATCAATTCACTTTCTACCCAGAAGTGATTTATTTATCTCATCCTCAAGTGCATTCATGTCCTTCAGGATATCTCTTATGCCATCAAGGAGCTCTTCCTTCTTTTCAACGAAATCAGGTGTAATGATTGCTCCGTCCTTTGATGGTATTATAATGCCATCTTTTTCAAGGACTCTAAGGGAATACCTTATTTTATGGTCAGGTAAGCCTGTTAGTTGCGAAATCTTGATAATTCCCGAAGGTTGTTCCCTCATGAGAGATTCAATGATCCTGATATGCCTCTTCGCGGTTTCCAGCGCATCCCGCAGTTCCTTAAACACGTTATCTCCAATTGCCACAATAATCCATCCAGAATCCTAAAGGAATATTAATTCTTATTTAGAAAAAAATATAATTTCCATATCCTTAACAGTAACAGTGATCTTTTGTGAATATTCATTCATGGATAAATTATCTTACCCCTGTCTGAAACACTATGTCCTTCCCCTATCATTGATCTGATTATTTTCTCTCTTTCTGCTATGTAGTCATCAAATTTTTCGGGTGTACTGGAGCGTGCCCTGATCCTGATTGCAGTGTTTCTAAGGTATATCTCCAGGCGAAGCTTGAATGAAAAGTCAGCCTCAAGCGTTTCAACTTCCAGGACATCATCCATACAGTGTTAATATTTCACTGTTTATTAAGTATTATTAAATGTCATCTGGGATGGGAATAAAAATTATTAGAGAAACAGATTTTTCCTATTTATTAGAAAGAGATCAGTCAAAGGCCAGGATCATAGGAACAAAAAGCCTAATAAATCAGGCAATGGGGTCTGAAGCCATTACACAGCTGCTCAACATGGCAGAACTTCCAGGAAAGATAGGAATGCCTGTTGGTCTCCCGGACATTCACCAGGGATATGGGTTTCCGATCGGATCTGTTGTTGCATTTGATTCAAGCAATGGCATCGTATCTCCTGGTGGAGTGGGTTATGACATCAATTGTGGGGTTGCATTGATGAATACCGGTATGGACATAAAGACATGCAGGTTGCATATCAGGGACATAATAAACGAAATATTTACGCAGGTACCGGTTGGAATGGCAAGAAGCAGAAATAAGTTATCAAGAAGAGATATAGAAACCATAACTTCTGAAGGAATTCAGTGGTTATATTTCAGGGACCTGGCCACAGAGGACGATATAAACAAGACAGATTACAACGGCTCCATGTTTGGAGCAGAACCGGCAACCATCTCAGATAAAGCCTATTCCCGTGGAATGAATTTTTTTGGTACGCTTGGGTCTGGAAATCACTTCATTGAATTGCAGTACGCAGACCAGATCATGAACGGCGAGGTTTCCGAAGAATATGGGATTCATAAAGATATGGTATATGTTATGATACACACCGGTTCAAGAGGGCTTGGTCATCAGGTTGCAACAGATTATATCCAGGAAATCAGGAGTTTAGATCATAACAGGATGCTGAAGGATGCTCAACTATCATATATGGAATTAAGCAGTAAGAACGCAGAAAGATATATTTCTGCGATGAATGGAGCTGCAAACTATGCATTTGCTAACAGGCAGATGATAATAAGCATGATCAGAAATGCCATAAAAAAAGTGATGAGGAATGACTTCATGGAAGAGGAGTCAGAAGTGGTGTACAATATTTCACACAATATTGCGGCATTCGAGGAGCATGAGATTGATGGTAGGAGACAGAAGGTTCTCGTTCATAGAAAGGGCGCTACAAGAGCATTGCCACCTGAATCTACATCCGGTTATTATGCAGGGATAGGACATCCTGTAATTGTTCCTGGAAGCATGGGAACATCTTCCTATGTGCTGAGAGGCATCAGAGGAAATAGCGAAATTTCATTCTCAACCAGCTGCCATGGTGCTGGAAGAGTCCTGGGAAGGAAGATGGCCAAGGAAACAATATCGCCTGAATCTGTTGAAAAGGAGCTTGAAGCATTGAAGATTGAAATGAAGTTTGCAAGTACCTCAGCACTCACTGAAGAGGCACCAGAAAGCTATAAAGATATAGATGAGATATATAATTCCATAATAGGCGGAAAAATTGCCGAGGGAATCGCAAGACTGAAACCTATGGGTGTTATAAAGGGGTGAATATAAGATGACAGAATACAGGGGCACTTTCTATATGGATGGAGAATATAAGAAAGGTATCTATTACAGTAATGAAAAGAGCTTTGAGGAGAATGAAAGCATAAAAGAGGAGGACTTTTACCTGCCAAAACCAATTAATGCTCATACCCACATCGGTGATTCATTTATCAAGGACGAGCCCCTCGGTTCACTCGCGGAAGTAGTAGGTCCAGAAGGCTTTAAAATTAAAAATCTAAAAAATGCAAGCAGTTCTAAAATAATCGCGGGGATGAAAAACACTATTTCATTCATGAAGAGAATCGGTACAGGTAGTTTTTTTGATTACAGGGAAGCTGGCTCAAAATCCATTGAAACTTTAAAGGCAATAAGAGAAGCTGAACCTAACGCCATCACTCTGGGAAGACCTGAGAGCACTGAAGATCTTGAAAAAATCAAGGATATAATCCAGGGCGTGGGATTCAGTGCAGTATCCGATGATGATAATGACGTGATTATATCAATTGGGAAGGAGGCAAGGAAAATGGGACTCATAGTATCAATACATTTTAGTGAAAATAGGCAGGAACCCATTGAGCCATTATACGATCTGAAACCTGACCTTCTGATTCACTGTACAGCCCTCAATAGAGATCAGCTCACTTCCCTGAAGGCAATTACTGAGAATATAGCAATAACACCAAGGTCAAATTATTTCTTTAATATCAGGCCGGATTACAGCTCATTCGTGGAAAGTGGTTTTAATATTATGCTGGGTACGGATAACGTAATGACGGTCAATCCAGACATATTCCAGGAGATGGACTTTCTTTATAGAATTCAGAAAAATACGAACAGAATTTCCCATGAAGACATAATGAAAATGGCATTTGTAAACCCTTATAAATTCATTGACAAAATGGGAATGAAGATCGAGAAGAGGTGGTTAAAGTTCAGTGGAAAAATTCCAACACCATATCAGATAGTAACCAAGCTTCATCTTATGAATCCTGTAGAAACTACGGAAATAGAACTTTAAAAGGAATGTTTATAAGTATGAGTTTATTTAGCGAAAAAGAGGAAGATCACATTGGACAGTAAAAAAGTGTTGTCAGCAATTCTGATAGCAGTATTTCTTGCGGGCATGGCAAATGTCGCCGCAGCATCATCGTCGAGTTCTTATGCTCCCTCCACGTCCCATGTTAATCTTAACATGTATGTGATGGAAGGGAAAAATCAAGTTGGGTTTGCAGTGAATCCTGTAATATACATAAATGCCTCACAGGGCCAGTATACCTTTACAGATACTGGCAACAGCTTAAACGTTTCACTAAGCTATGGAAGTTATTTGGTAACAGTGATGCCTACACTTTCCATAATAGGTGGGGCGCATTATCTGACAAACAAGACATATTACTACCTGGATGTTAATTCTGCAAATCAGGCAGTAGAAATCAGCCTGAAGGCAGTTGTTCTTACCTATTCTACAGTTAATTTAAAAAATCTGAATGGAGAAACTGCAACAATAATGTTTTCAACCACTGAAGGTTATACATTTTTGACAAAAACAACCAATTCTACTTCTTTTAACGCATATTTACCTAATGGAACCATGTTTTATGCAAACAGTTATTATAACAACCAGCCAAGTCAGGGAGTAACATCCCAGGTTCTTACACTGGAATCTAAAAATATGGTTACCATAGAGCTTGGAAGCAGTGCAGTCAACTATTTTGGGGCAGTATATTCAAAATCAGGCGCAAAAATAAATTCGTTTAAGATAGTTGAATTCAATTCTACAATTAACCATTATACGACTGTGTCATTCAATTCTGGCTTATACTATGTCAGTGCACAAAAAGATACTGCGTTCATGATAGCAGCTAATGGTTATGGACCAATGTCAATATCCGTATCAGGAAATTTGAAATTAACCCCATCAACATCAAACGTTTTCAAGAACTATTCCCTGAGCAAGAATCTTCAAACATTATCCGTTGTAACACATTATAACCTGAATTCAGGGACTGCCTTCCCAGATATGGCAAACAGTACAGTAATGAGTCTTGCCTATCAGGAAGTATTGGATAATTTGTCAAGTTCAAATGGTTTCATGAATGATGTTTTGAAATCAGCGGGACACATACCTGCGAACACATACTATTCATTCCTGGCAAACAATTCCTACTATAATCTGACAGGAAGCCATGTAGATACGAATAGCCTTGTATACAACAAATACAGCCTGAGTCTCTACACCTTTGCAAATTACACAAATGCAAAAATGTCATCAAAGGATTATAAGAACCTGGTACTGAAAGTATACCAGAAGGGAACTCAGTACACTCCATCAAATGTAAATTATGTGACTTACATTAACTATAATAACGTCAATGTTTCTGTTCAGTCTGCATCTTCATCTGTAACCTATGGAAATCCATTCGAAATAATGCCAGTAAGCACAAGTTCAATGGTAACAGTATCCTTTGGAAAGGTTCAGAATCCGTACTTTGTAAATTCTAATGCAGTTGTATATTATAAGGGAATGATCACAACTTCATCCATACTGAATTCAACTGCAAAGAACACAGTAGTTATCGTCCCATACAATACTGCATTCTCCATTAATATGTCAAAGACACTTTACAACCCCATAATAGGTCAATACCAGTATAATTCACCTGTGAAATTTTCATGGAAGAATTCTACCAGTCAATATACCGGGTACAATTACTCTCTTCAACTTACCAAAACAACCACATACAAACTTACAGGGACAGACAGTTCTGGCTTTAGCAATGTTACTAACATAACTTTCCTTGTGCTGCAGAAAACGAATTCACCTAACGTGAATTTCACATACACATTCAACGGCAAACTTCACAAGATTTCATCATCAATGGCTGATACTGGAACAGTGTCAATAATGGTACCTCAAAACTCACAGGTCACCTTTGATGCCTCTCTGAGTTCGCTGAACGTTACTTATAATCTGCAAAAATACAGTGTACAGTTAAGTTATAGCTGGATGTTTCCAAATTCAACTCTGAAAGGAACAACTGTAAATTACCAGTTTACAACTCCAACAATCAACGGAATTCCAAAGCTTGGAACACTGAATGTAACCAGTGCGGGAAACACAACAAGATCTGTTCAGATAAAGGCCATGGTAAATGATACGACAAACCCAAGTGCAGTTGTAACAATCCAGAATCCATCCAATAAGAATATAACTGCAATACCTGCTGGGTCTCCGGTAATACTGACAGCTAATTACTCAGCTGACAAGTATTATGGTAAGTCGAGCCTGCGCTATAACTGGACCTTCATGTTTGCCAATGGAACAAAGATACCTGCAAACACAGCAAATCTATCAATTATCAAGTATGATAGTTCAGCCAGCGCGTGGAACACATCTTCATGGGTAGAAGTTCAATTCAACCTTGTTGCAAAGATCCACATATCCCTGAAGGTAACAAACCCTGTACTGAGTGGTTATGATAATGTTTCTTACACAACAACCTACAGTGGACCAAAACTGCTTGTGAGCGGTGTACATTATTCAGGTTCCTTCTCTCAGGGCGTTACAAAGGAGATACAGGTAAATGTTACGAATCATGGTAAAGTGGCTGTTACCGGTCTTACCATAGTAGTATATGATAATGGCGCTCTTTTGAAGAGCAAGTCGTTCTCTCAGAGCCTGGCAGTTAACCAGACCAGAACATACGACATTAACATCTCACTTGCAAATTCTGGATCACAGAGTCTGTCATTCCAGGCATCAAACTCAGCCCAACCAAGCTTTGTCCAGAAGGACGGCCAGCTTGTAAAGACTGTAAGTGTGGGTGTCTCATCTGACAGGGTACTTCTCGTTATCGTTGCAATTATAGTAATAATACTGATACTGGCTCTTCTATATTACAGACTTACAAAAGGAAAATTCCCGGGAGCAGGACAGAGAAAGCAGCAGTCACTCCCACAGTCAAGCCAGAAAAAGATAACAGACCAGAAGCAGGTCCCAAAGAAAGATAACAACACAAAACAATAAATATCTAATTTTTTTCAATATTTTTAGATTCATCATTTTTTTTATTTATTAGCTAATCGCGTTTATTTCATGTTCTCCTAAAATTTATATGAATTGCAATAGCTAAGTATACAGATAAATTTTAAATTTGAGCGTCGTCTTCTTGAGTTACTGCATCTGCAGGTGTGACATGATACCTTTCCCTCTTATGGCACTGTGGACACTTTACTGAAAACGAATGAGGTCCCCACCTGAAAATTAAACCTAACGATGGATCCGAAAGACTATTCCATTCAGAATAGTTTACATTGAATTCATTTCCGCAGTTCGGGCATTTTACGTGATATAGACCAGACATACCTATCATCGCGGGATTTTTTCAACGTATTTAACGTTGATCGATATCATTAAAACCAGTAAATTGCATCCGTTTGTACCCATTGATGTATCACATCTTTTTTACATTCTTTATTCCCACAAGTTGTGAACTGTCATCAATGATGTTCATGTATGTCTTCAGAATGTTCACTCTTCTCTGTTCAACTCCTTCTTCTTCACCAAGTACCTTGCATTTCTCATAGAAAGTAGTGAATTTTTTAGATAGATCCAGAATATAACCAGTTATGATATCTGGTCTCAGGCTTCTTGTTGCATCAATTATCTTATATGGATATTTATACATCTCAAGGATGAGATCATCTTCTTCCTTCTCAAGGTTCTCAGGTGTTGCTTCACCCGAACTTTCCTTCAATTTCTCCATTATGCTGCTTGCTCTTGTGTAAGAATACATGATGAAAGGTGCAGTTTCTCCATTGAAATCCAGGGCATCATCCCACTTGAAGGTTATGGGTTTTTGCATATTGATCTTCAGCATATAAAATCTGAGAGAAGAGACTGCTATATCCCTGCTTATTTTGTCAACATCATCCTCATTTCCATATCTGTTCATGACTTCATTCCTGGCCTTTTCGTATAATTTTTCATAAACTTCTTTCACAGTGACGCTAGTACCCTTTCTTGTAGACATTCTTCCAGATTCAAGATTGACCATTCCATAGTAAACAAAATCAAGAGAATTCTTATAGTCCAGGAGCTGGTGCATCACATAATCCATGATTTTTCCGTGTTCCTTATGGTCCTCCCCAACCACAACAATACATTTGTCATACTGTGAGAACTTGTACATATGATACGCAATATCCCTTGTCACGTAGAGGCTTGTCCCGTTCTTCCTCTTGACAAAAATCTTCCTGACATTGGGCACATCTATATATTTTGCCCCATCCTCTTCCTGTATATATTCTGAAAGGTCTCTGACGACTTCCTCTGTTTCTCCAGTGACAATAAATTCTGATTCCCAGGTGAACTCATCCATCTTTATGTTAAGTAGATTCAGGTCAGAAACAATATCATCCAGCATTATCTGGGCTATATTCTTTATCTGTGATATCAGGTTGTCATCCCCTTTTTCATATTTTTCCATCAGCGATTCCACTTCTTTTTCATCGCCCTTCTGCTCAAAATATCCATAAATCTTCTTATATCCATCCAGCAGTATTTCCTTTGTTAATTTTTCACCCTTATGGAACTTTTCATAACCAAGGTACAGGGATACCATCTGTTTACCCGAGTCATTGACATAATACTGAGTGACAACCCTGTAGCCATATCTTTCCATCAATCTTGCAATTGAGTCTCCTATTATGGAATTCCTTATCCTTCCCATATGTATGGGACCAGTCGGATTTGTGCTCGTATGTTCAACCGACACTCTTTCAGGATCCTGGAAAGAATCAGGAAAGGAACCCGTTGTTTCAAGGGATTCATGCATGGCATTCAGGAGATACCATCCATCTGCAAAGATATTTATGTAACCTTTCTCATATTCCAGTGACTTAATAAATGGAAGTTTCTTCAATTCTTTCATTATGGCCTGTAATTTAGTATCAAAGTTATCAACCGTTTTTTCATATCTTATCAACCTGATTGTAATATGGGCATGATCAGTCTGGTCGAAAATAACATCCTTGTCATCCAGGGTCTCGATGTGTTTCCTCGCTTCAGATTTTGTTAATTCCAATATGTCCTGAAATAAAAGCATATATTGAAATTGTTTGGTTGCTAATAATCCTTATTCCAATTCTTCCTTAAATCCAAGGGAAATCAAATCATCTATAAACGAAGGATAACTCTTGTTCAGGCTTTCAGGATTGTGCACTATGAACTTCTCTGCTACCATTGACTGTGCCAGGATTGTTTCCATGACAATTCTGTGATCCATCAATATTGGGAGTGCAGGTGAAACATCGTTCTTGCTTGGGCCAATATGCAAATCTCCATCGTCTTCAACAACTTCTGATCCGAAGGCCTCAGCTATCTGGATAATCGCCTTCTTCCTGTCACTCTCCTTGCCGGTTAACCTATCTGAATTTCTTATGGTCGCCCCATGTCTTGAAAACATTCCCAATAGGGCCATAACCGGTGCCAGATCCGGGTTTATGTTGACGTCCACCTCAAGGGGGGAAGTTATATCTTTTTTCATGGCAATTATTGAATTTTCTCCATATTGCAGAAATCCATCAAGTAAATTCAGAATATTCACGTCTGGCTGCATGCTTTCTCTTTTCAGGTTATTTATTTCTATCCCCTTCCTGGATAGCAGCAATCCAGCAGCAATCAGGAAAGAGGCTGATGAATAATCTCCCTCTATATCAAGGGAAGTGTTCATTTCATTCAATGTCCCATTTATCATGAGATCGCTACCGGTTCTTTTGATGGTCAGGCCCAGTTTCCTAAGCACATCAACGGTCATGTTGAGGTATCCTTCTGAATTGACCTTTCCCTCCATATGGATGATCTTATCCTCAATTGGGTTCAGTGCCATGTATAAAAGAATTGAACTTGTGAACTGTGAGCTTATTTCTCCGTTTATGGATATTTCTTTCACGTATCTAGCATCTGTCCCATCAAAAAGCAATGTTCTCCCGTTCATTGAAAACCTGCACCCAATGCCTTCAAGTGAAATTATCAGGGGTTTTAATGGTCTCTCCAAAAGTTTCCCTTCGGTATCTATAGCGCACCTGCATCTTCTGGACGCCAGCAGACCAAGCACCATTCTTAGGGCAGTGCCAGATTCCCCAACATTTATTGATTCTGGATCAGTGAATGAACCGTAAATGTTGTAATATTTGCCGTCCTTTATTATCTTCATTCCGTTGGAACTGCATATCCCAAGTGCAACCATTTCATCCTCACATCCAGAAATTGGTCCTATGCGCTTATGCCCTGGAAGGAAGGCAGAAAGCAATAGAACTCTCTGTGATATGCTTTTGGAAGATGGAGCATCAACTTTACCACTCAGTTCTCCTGGAATTATAATTCTACTCATTTTTCCACTCATGTGATGAAGGAAGATTTGTGCTTGAAGCAACTAGAAAGCTCACATTTCCCCTCCTGAGAATTTCTATATCCCTTTCCAGTGTTTTTGGATTTTCATACTGAAGAAACAGGGATGGTCCCTTGCCATTTATCCCCATTATGTTAAACCTGAGCTTATTCAATATCTCACCAGGCATATCAATGCCAGACACTGTTCCAAGATAAAATCCATTCATGATGGCTATATCTTCAAAGTTGTATGAATTTAATCTCTGGAACATTCTTTCATATGCATTTCTCAGGAACGATAGATCCATCTTGCCATAATCATAACTCGATCTTCTATCCCTTGAGGTTATTATTATGTAATGTTTTTCCCTTATCCTGTAATGCCTCAGTAGCTTTGCATTCCTGTTATCTGTTACACACAGACCTCCAAGTATTGAAGCATACAGATCATCAGATGCACCTGTGGCCGAGACCTTTATCTGTCTTGATATCCTGCTTGATACGGTCACAATATCCTCTGTTTCCATGTTCATATCATTGAATATGGAATAAGCCTTCACAACTCCAGAAACCAGGGCACTGCTGCTCTTCAACCCCATTCCTGAAGGTATTTTCCTGCTTACATCTATCTGCAGTTCTGAATCCTTTCCATAGGAGTTCTTCAATATGGACAGCATCCTCCTTATATTCCACTGGTTCTTCTTTGCATCTCCCTTCCTTGCAGTTATTTCCATCTGGTAATCCAGTGCCAGGGCCGCTCCTTTCCAGTTCACAAAAGCACTGAGAATCGATATTCCAGAGTTCATGTTCAGGATAAGTGTTCTGTCATCCATCTTAAGGTATCACCCCTTGCCCTGCTGAATATTTCCCGTTTGCACTCATCCATGAAAAAGATCCTGTAAGTCTCCTCTGCCTGCCTGAAGAACATTTCCCTGCCGTTGGTGGCTTTGCCTCCCTTTTCGGTTGCGTATTTCATGAATTTCGTTTCTTCATACTGGTATGTAAGATCTATGGCAGTGGCCTTTTCATCATAAAAAGATGGGGAAAATGGTGATGGATCTCCCGGGTTCATTCCCAGTGGTGTGCAGTTGATCAGGACATCATATTTTTCAATATCATCATAACTTCTTATCTTCATATTTTCATACTGCCATGTCCCCTTGATCTTCTTTCCTGTCATCTCCGGGCTTCTGGTAAATATGTGCAGTGTGTCCGAACTGAAGTTTGTAAGTATGTAGTAGATCAGGATCCTGGAAACGCCACCAGCTCCAGCAATTGCCACCCTCTTTCCATCCAGGTTCACATTATTCTTAGTGAACAGCTCCTGGAGACCTGCATAATCTGTGTTGAAGGCGGTAAAACCATTACCTTCCCGTTTTATAACATTTGCAACACCTGCCTTCCATACAAGCGGGTCCCTGTTTTCAGTGTATCTGAGGATATCCTCCTTATAAGGAATTGTGACGTTGAAGCCCTTGTAGCTCACATCCACTTTTTCCATGAATCTTTTCAGTGTTGCTAGACTGATGTTGATTGCTGTGTAAATATTGTCATTTTCTTCCAGTTCGAATATCCTGTTGAATAGAACCTCACTCCAGGACCTGCCCACAGGTGATCCAAGAAGGCCATACATCATCTCACATCATTCTCCCAGCTTTTAAAAACAATTCCCTGAAAATTTCCATTTTCAGATCAGTCATAACTGTCATGCCAGGTTCAGTAGCCATTGGAATCGTGATTTTTCCATTCCTTATCTTCTTGTCATTCATTATGTACTTGAGGCTTCCCTCAAGCATTTCATCACTGACTTCTGGCATCTTCATGCCATATCTGTTCATGAGGTCACTCATTTTACCAGTTCCATCATATTTCATCATTCCATCAAGCTCTGACATCTTCATTTCAAACATCATTCCGTACATCACTGCGGATCCGTGGGTTACCCTGTTTTCAGATATAGCTTCAAGTCCATGGGCCACTGTATGTCCGAAGTTCAGTACGTATCTTCTTCCAAGAAGTTCATACGGATCTTCATCACACACGGAAGCTTTTATTTCTGCATTTTTCATGATCAGGTCCCTGAGCACGTCTCCTTTCTTCACGCTTTCCATATCATTATTCATGAGCGTATCAATTATTGTATAATCCAGGGAGAATCCATGTTTTATCATCTCAGCCATGCCTTCCCTTATGAGCTGGTCATTTTTCATCAGGAAGTCAGTATCTGCAATTATTCTTTCAGGGTTCCTGAATGTACCTATGGCATTTTTCACGCCAGAAAAATTTATTCCGTTCTTTCCACCGATGGAGCTATCAATCTGTGACAGTAATGTTGTGGGTATTGCTTTCAACCTCAGTCCTCTCTTGTATGTGGATGCTATGAAGCCTGAAAGATCACCAATGGTCCCCCCTCCAATATATGTCAGGCAGCTGTTCCTCTCTACGTTGCTGTCAATCAGCATCCTGCATACCTTTTCATAATTATCAATCCTTTTTGAATTCTCACCATCTTCAACAAGGATAATTTTTTCCTCTGAGAACCTTCTCACCTTCTCCGGATACATATTCCTGACATTTTCACTAACAATGAATATGCCCTCATCATCCTCAACATCTATTGCATTTTTTCCGCATACATACTCAGTTTCATCATGCCCTATGGAAAGTTTCTTCCTCACCGGTTCCCCACTCATGTCATCCACCTGTTTACCTTGAATTTCAGGGAAAAATTACATTTTTTCATTTTTTTTCTCATGCCAAAGCTTATTAAGGGAAATAAGAGTTTTCAAATTTATGTACAGGGGCTCACTGACCATAATTGTATACAACTCATTTTCCGAGACAGCTCAGGAACATATACTGGAGAAATTTGAAGGTGCTGATTCACTGAACCTTCTCATAACCGATGGAATAATGCTTTCGCCAGCATTCCTCTCAAATCTCTCAGCCGGAGACGTTCGGATACAGAGGATACTGACATCCCACCAGCTCATAAGGGTAATGGGAGAGCAGGATACAGCAGCATGTGCAATGGTTCTGAATAGCAGGGCGGTGGAGGACTGGGACTCAGAATCTGTAAGCTACATGATGGATGCAATGGCCATATGGCCTATTACCAGGGGCCTTTTTGCATTCGTTGAATTTATCGGGAAACCACCGTTAAGTGTGAGAACCAACCATTTAATGAAGAGGGCATTTTACACGCAGGATACAGGGGGTGATGAAAAATGGGCAGAAATACCTACACGTCAAGGCAGGTTATGGAAAGTCTTGCAAAGACAATGAAATCCATGGAGAGCTCCATGCCTGAAAGGGACAGGAAAATATTTGATGAAATACTCCTCATGGGGAGGATTCACGCGTCCCAGATGGATCTTTCAAGGCTGTCTCCAGAAACTGCATTTCTCATATCCGTAATCATGGAAATGATTGGCAGAATCAACCATGAGCAGTAGAACAATAGTCAATCTTACAACAGGCAGGAATCCTCTCCTGTGGGTTTATGAAAATGGCAGGTTAAGATATGAAAAGATCCACTGGAGAAACTGGATATTTGTCACTGGAGACCCTTTTGATATGGATTTTCTAGAAAGGCAGATTGAAGATGCCGGGGACATAGTTTATGAGCATTCGGTGGAAAGGGATGTATATTCAAGGGTTGAAGGCCTGAGAATTTATATAGCCCAGAACAGGGAAAGGGAATTCATAAAAATAATCAAGGGCATAGGATACGGAAGAAAATTCCGGATATATAACGGTCTTCTCGATCCGGGACTGAAGATCATGTCTGCAGGCAATTTAACCTATTTTTCCATAGAAAGCCCACTGGATCATGATCCAGAAATACCCTGCATGAAATGCAGTGTTAAATACAACGGATACAGATGGAAGCATGCTGAAATAAATAGCACGGAATTCACCAATGAAATGGATGCCATGAAATTTTTCATGGATAATTTCCAGAGTTCTCCCATAATAATATACGACGATGCAAGCTCAATGGCAGCATTCCTTTCACGCATTGACATGATCATCGGTAAGAGGATAGGATACAGAACATCTGGTGGCAGGTCATTCATGTCATATGGAAGGGTCTCATATTCAACGCCATCAATACACATAAATGGAAGGATATCAATAAACAGTAACTCATTCATGTATGAAGAAGGTGGCCTTGAAGGCATATTCGAGATAAGTCGCATAACTGGACTCTCTCCGGAGACAGTATGCAGGGTAACACCTGGAACCGCCGTATCATCCATGGAAAACTATGAGGCCATAAGATCAGGGATTCTTATAATCACAGACAAGGACGATCATGAAGATCCAAAGCCATTGAATGTTTTCATGGAAAGTGATCGTGGAGGATATGTATTTCAGCCATTACCGGGATTCTACAGGAACGTATACGAGATTGACTTCTCATCAATGTATCCATCCATAATGCATCATTTCAACATGTCTCCTGAGACAATCGGGATTGATAAACAGGTAAAACTGCCAGGTGACAATCCATACAGCACCAGTGTTTTAAAGGGATTCATTCCATCATCACTTGATATTCTTCTCAAGAGGAGGCTCATATACAAGTATAACAAGAGGATCAGGAAGGATTTTGAAATGAGGGATAAGGTGCTGAAATGGCTTCTTCTAACATCATTTGGGTATACAGGGTTCAAGAACGCAAGGTTTGGAAAGATAGAGATGCATGAGGCCATAACCTCCGTTGGAAGATGGGCACTTGAGATGGCCATGAGGATAGGAGAATCTGAGGGGTTTACACCCATACATGGAATAGTGGATTCGCTGTTTATTCAGGGTAATGGGGATATACAGAAACTACTGAAAAGGGTTAGAAAGGAGACTTCAATAAATATAGTGATGGATGGGTACTATAAATGGATGGTATTTCTGCCTGCAAGATCTGGTCTTGGTGCCCTGAACAGGTATTTCGGCCTGAAATATGATGGAAGCTACAAGGTGAGGGGGATAGGAATCAGGCGTTCAGACTCTCCGACAGTTGTGATAAAAGCACAGGAGGATGTCCTGAGGCTTCTTGAAGAACTTGAACCCGGAGTGAATGATCACTACATACAGTCAAGATATGTGGAATTAAAAAACAGGTATATGGGAAACATTGACAAATTCCAGAAAAGTGACTTTTTACTCACGTTGAGGCCATCAAAATATTATCAGGATTACAGGGTAAACAACATACAGAAAGCCTCAATGGAGTCTCTGATGGAAGATGGAATCGAGATCATGCCAGGGCAGTCCATGAATGTTATAATCAACGATTCAGCAAAAAAGGTTGTCAATTTTGATGATCAACCGGTTGACAGGAAATTCTATACAAAGATTCTCCTTAGAAACTTTGAGCCTTTCGACTTCCTGTTCTCGCAGCTAATTATAAAAAAACAGCCAGATCTTTCATGGTGGTTCTGAAGCCTCATTCTATTATTTCAAATATTTTCTGTATGAGGACTGAAACAGGTAGATCATCCATGAAAAACCTCTTTTTAACGCCCTTTCCCCTGCCTGAACTTTCTCTCACACTCTCCACTATATCCAGGGACTCAAGATGTCTTATGGCCCTGTAAATAAGTGGCAGGTCAGGGATGGTCTGATCCCTGGTTTCAAAATTGATGCCTATCTGGTCAGTTATATGTTCCATTGTTGCATCGATGTCCCTTTCAAGTACCTGGCAAATTGATAGAAGGATGAGCAGTTCCTTCTGGTCCAGTTCCATCAATTTACTTTCAGTGATATACGGGTTGATCATTGCAGAAGCTTTCCTTACAGTTTCCAGGTCAATCATCCTCCTGTTCTCATATTCACTCATGAAGGCTGCTTTCTGCAATATCTCTATGGCCATCCTCGCACTTCCAGACCTGGAGCATATGGATGCTATACCTTCAATAATTTCCGGTTCAATAACACCGTCATAAAGTGATTCTCTTGAACGGTAATCCAGGATGCCTGAAAGATCTGAAGTAGAATACTTGCTGAATTTCATTTCATTGAAAATACCGATCCTCCTGATCTCCCTGGATGTCATGTGAAGGGCAGGGTTATCTACTGATGCAAGGATCAAGCCCATCCTAAGGTCATAGAGTTCTGCTGACCTCAGTACATTGTAGAGTCCATCAGGATCAGTCTTTACAAGATTCAGGCATTCATCCACAACGAGTATGATCGGCCTGGAAATATACCTCTTAAGACTCATGAACAGGGAATCAAATGGCTGTTTCTCTGAGACCTGTTTTCCAAGTGAATTGAGAATCTTTACCACAATCCTCTTGAAGGAACCCGCAGATATGGCGTTTTCATAGTGGAAATAACAGCCGGTTTCCATGGATGAAAGAAATTTGAGGGTAACGGTCTTTCCCGTACCCGACTGTCCATAAATAAAAATATTGCTTGATAAACCGCTCATCACAGGAAATACTACATTCTTCTGCAGAGAATCCAGCTCACTGTCCCTGTTAATGAGATATCCTGGAATATACGCCGTTTCCAGAGGTTCAGGGTTTTTTATTATCTTTCCCAATTATGCTCTTGCAAGTGCCGATAGAGATGTAATATCCCGGGAATGCTCCACTCCATAGTGTTTTACTTTTTCTATGTCTACTCCCATCTTTGCAGCCCTCTTCTCAATGTATTTCATCATAAGGTAACCGCCGCCAGAAATAAGAGATCCAGTTCCTATCCTTGAAAGGAAGTTCCCGTCAGTATCCCTGAAACCGTCTCTTGTAGCCATTTTTGATAGATGCCTGTACGATGCATAGTAGACTGCCATCATATCCTTTGTAAGCATATTTGTGTTGAGTGATCTTGATTTTATCCTCCCAAGGGGAACATTTACCAGTGGTGTTACCGTGAACTCAAAGGGTCTGCCTCCTTCAGAATAGGAATTACTGAGTCTGTTTATCATCTCTACCGTCTGCCAGTTATCATCTTCAGTCTCCTCATTCTGGCCAACCTGTAAGGTGAATGCAGGTCTCCAGTAGTTCTTTGTTTCCACATATACACCCTGCCAGACAATATCCAGCCAGCTTCCATCTGGACCTATCCTGAGCGGAAGGGTCTTGTTAGGCATATGTTTCTTGGCCAGTTCATCACTACCAGTCTCGACTCCCGTCTGGATACCTATCCAGTTTCTCGGTCCAGTTTTCAGGATCTTTGAAAGCTTTTCCATCATCTCCGGATAACCTGCAGGGATGGAAACACGACCATGGGTTGGATTAGATGTCTTGATACCCTTAACATTCATTACTGCTGTAAGAAGTTCTGTTAGGGCTTCTTCATTTGGCGCAAATAAATTACCATGCTTATACCCGAAGAATTCATCAGAGTGAAGCCAACCGTTCGTCAAACCTGCGGCTGCATTTATCTTAAGTTCAGCAACAACATTTTCAGTGGGTTCATATCTAAGTGGCCTTAGTGTTACTTCACAGAAATCACATCCCACACCACAACCTCTCATGACTTCAACCATTCCCTTCATGGATGGTGCAACAATTCTTGGTATCTCTTCAAGCCTTGGATATGCGGCTTTGGAAAATCCTCTTGACAGGAAAAGTGGATCATTGATCGTAACCCTCTTGAAGTTCTCATCATAACTTACGAAACCAGTTCTGAACACATTTTTATCTATATCATTCGCTGCTATCTGATCAAATAACATTGGTGCGATATCGTCTGCCTCACCTGAAAAAACGTAATCATAATGGTATTTCTCTATCTCATCTCTGAGAATTGTGAATTCCCATACACCGGGTCCACCAACGATCAGTTTTGCCTTCTTTCCCTTTCTCACCACATTGATCCTGTCCATAAGCTTATCCCAGTCTCTCCTTACCCATGCATCGAGATTGCCACCGAATAGGGCATAGTAGGACATTGTGGTCGGTCCAATACCAAGTGGATCCATGGTTGAGACCGCTATTATTTCAGTATCATCCTTGATAAAGTTTTCAAGATGATCCTCGTGTGCAACAGCTATCTCTTCTCTCTTGAATTTTGTAAGAAGGCTGGCTTCAAGCTTCCTTATTGCATATGGTGCAAACACTGTCTCGCCATTGGGCTTAGCAGGTGGAGCCGGCCCCTTCAGGAATTTGTAAACTCTTTCTGGTATTGCCTTTCCAGGCGCACAGGGTAGAAAATCTAGAAGTGGAAAATTCCTGTATTCATAACTCAATGTGCTATCTGATATTAATACAAATCTCGTCATTTTTTCACCCTCAGTCAGTTAAAATCTTATGGTTCATAAATATTTTGAAAATACCGGCAAACATAAATACATAAATTTGCATTCTATTGACCTGTTTTTCCACTTTTTCCATACTTTTTTTCCTGAAAAACATATCTGAACAACTCACAGTTTAACCAGTCCGAACCCGGTTCCATCAGCCCCATCGTTCGAGCCTATAACCAGGATCGTCACAGGATACACCGTATCTCTGTTTTGAGGATTGAATGACTGCATATTCTCAAACGCAGGTGATGAAACCATCATTTTCAGGTTTATTATAGTATCATTCTTAAAGTTAGTCACGGTCACATAGTTGTATCTGTCTGTTGAATTTACGACCAGGCCGTTATACGTCGATGATGTATTGATGAAAGACGTAAGGTTTGTATAACTGCCTGAACCTGTCGAAACATTTCCAAAGGAAAATATGGACACGGTGGATGCATCAGTCTTAACAGTTATGTTAAATTCTATGCAGCCCGGTTCTTTTACAAACCCAAGCTGCTTTTGTGATTGTGATGCTGTAACATTAAGATAACCACCAGATGTTGACAGGGCTGTCTTACTGTTGAATATGGTCACATAGGTCATTCCAGAAAATATTATGAGAAGCGCTACGGTTAAAACTATAGCTCCCTTTCTGCCTAACATGATGCATAATTGCTTTTGCATATAAAATAGTTATTAATATTTCATTACTTAATCAATTATGAATTAAGTATTTATACAACCCTGAAATATGCGCATGATTAAAGATGGTTCAGTATAAATGGGTCGCATTATCCAATACTACACTGGGTGTCCTGATGGCATCAATCAACAGCACCATAGTGTTGATATCATTACCAGCTATCTTCAAAGGTATACACCTGAACCCCTTCCTTGGCTCTTCGTTCCAATATCTTCTATGGATCTTGATGGGTTACATGATGGTAACTGCAGTTCTTCTTGTGACATTTGGAAGATTATCCGATATATTTGGAAGGGTCAGGCTATTCAACCTTGGGTTTCTGATTTTTACAGTAGGTTCAATATTACTATATCTTACACCGGGAACAGGAGATACGGCAGGACTTGAATTAATCCTGTTCAGGATGGTTCAGGCAGTAGGAGCTTCATTCCTTTTTGCAAACTCTGCAGCAATAATAACAGACAGTTTCCCGGCAAATGAAAGAGGCAAGGCTATGGGTCTCAACCAGATAGCAGCACTTGCAGGGTCCCTTATTGGTTTAATACTGGGAGGAATACTGGCAACAATATACTGGAGAGATGTGTTTCTGGTGAGCGTTCCAGTTGGTATCATCGGAACAATCTGGTCCTATGCCAAGCTTAAGGAAACTTCGACACGTCACGAGAAACAAAAATTGGACATTCCAGGAAATATTGCATTTGCAGGAGGCCTTACACTGATACTTCTGGGTGTAACCTACGGTCTTATGCCATATGACAACTCAAGCATGGGATGGGGAAACCCATATGTAGTTGCATCAATGACTATTGGAGTCATAATGGTTGTTGCATTCATATTCATAGAGAGAGCAGTTGAACAGCCAATGTTCAATCTTTCCCTGTTCAGGAACAGGGCATTTGCAACCGGGAGTTTTGCAAGCATGCTACAGTCAATGGGTATGGGTGGACTGATGTTCATGATAATCATCCTTCTTCAGGGAATATGGCTTCCACTTCATGGATACAGTTACAGTTCTGTACCATTCTGGGCCGGAATCTATACAATTCCTATGATGCTGGGATTTGTGGTGTTTGGTCCTGTAAGTGGCGCATTATCTGATAAGATAGGGGCAAGACTCATATCCACTGTAGGATTGCTGATCAGTGCAGTTGCATTCCTGTTGCTGGCAACTCTGCCATACAATTTTGCATACGTTCCATTTGCCTTAATGCTGTTCATGATGGGATCAGGAATGGGAATGTTCGCAGCTCCTAACATAACGGCAGTGATGAATTCAGTAAAACCACAGCTAAGAGGTGTTGCTTCTGGAATGAGGGCAACTTTGCAGAACACAGGGCAGACCGCAAGCATGGGAATATTCTTCACGATAGTCCTGGTATATTTAACAAGACTCATACCGGGCTCTTTCGGTCCCGCACTTGCAACGTCCGGTGCACCTGTTCTCATACCCATATTTGACAAGCTGCCCCCAACCTCAGCACTGTTTTCAGCGTTCCTGGGGTATAACCCGGTGGGTACAATCCTTTCAGAACCTGCACTTGCAGGGTTGAGCGCTTTAATACCACATTCAGTAATTCTGACACTTGAGGGGAAGATATGGTTCCCAACTGCACTTGCAGGATCATTCATGACATCTTTAAGGATGGCATTTATAGCAGGATTCTTCATCTTCATAATTGGAGCAATACTTTCAGCACTCAGGGGCAGGAAGGTCATATATGATGATTCCAAGAAGGAAATCATAAACGAAACAGGATCGCCAACACCTACTCCTTCTGCATCCCCTTCAACAATGAAGACAGAAGAGGTAAGGAACTAGATCTCTACTCAATTTTCTTTGAAAATTACCTAACTCACACAGATTAGAAATCTTAGTTAATAAGGAAAGTAACTCAAGTTATTTAAGTCAAAATATAAAATTTCTATTATTCTCTCTTTTCCATTAAGGAATTTGCAAAGTCCATTATTGTTTAGCTCCCATAACAAGAATCTATTACTGAATAGCAACATGGCCTCATAGTTGAATGGAGAAGCCAAAATCCTGGAAGGCTCATTACGATGAGAATTCTTCATTTCTCCAATACTATATAGACCCAGCCATGAATGGATATGTTAGTTACTCATAGATATCTAGCAATACCAAATTTCCGAAGATAAGTCATAATTGTAAGAAAAGATATATCTAAGCAACGAAAGAGCTTAAACCTGATAAAAAAAGTAAATTAGAGCAAAATTAGATAAAATAGTCGGGTAATGGAAATAAACATATCCATCAGCCAATATACTAAAAACGAGTTTAAAAATAAATACTAATGACATTTTGATAATTGTGCATCCAATCGATCTACAAGTCGAACTGGTACATTTGGTTAAATAGGTTACTACTCATGCTCTTGTGTTAAAATGGGAGGAGGCTAAAACTATGATTCAACAGCTTCATAAAATTATAAATAAAACTTCAGGATGATAAAAAGTGAAAAAAGAGTTTAGGATACTTATAATTATACTCATAATTGCAATCTTTACTACTTCTGGAGTTTACGTATATAAATCATCAATAAAACCCTACTATAACTGTTATTTTGCTGCACAATCAAATTACACAAAACCTGATCAGGGTACCAATATCACCATATCAATTGAACCATTCAATGGAGCAAGTTTTGAAACATCAGTTTATTCAAACCCGTGGCTACAACTTTATTACATCGGAAACCAATCAACTGTATTCAACAACATTAATTGTTATGATAATAACGTGTTCACAAAGGCTATAAACTGTACATCAAATTACAGGCAGACTAATGGTGCAACGGCATTATACACAACCATACCGGTTAAAACCATAAAAGCCAATAAAGAAACTTTCATATCCGTGAACTGGAACGGAACAATCATCCAATATCAGGGAAACCAAACAACAAAACCAATATTCGAACCGGCAATACCTGGAAATTATGCTATAGTTCCTTACTTAGGAGTGAGGGGGATCAATAACACAGAACTATCTGCAAA
Source organism: Thermoplasmatales archaeon (assembly GCA_027310185.1). Classification (GTDB taxonomy): domain Archaea; phylum Thermoplasmatota; class Thermoplasmata; order Thermoplasmatales; family Thermoplasmataceae; genus Cuniculiplasma. The sequence goes on along the minus strand of DAIDBH010000017.1, from coordinate 108,922 downwards.
AAGTGTTGAAATGAATAATTATATAATTCACGTGGAGGGTCTTGACTTAGTAAATAAATCTAGACATGGTAATGTTTCAGAAAAAGCTTTCTGTATTGGGGATTCTAAGCATTCTATCGCTCATGTAATCATATCAACTTCTTATTACAACATGAGTGATAAAAAAGTTTCAAGAATATCATATGAAAATTTTACGATACAGTGCAATCAAACAGTTATCATAAACACCTTAAATTCCAAAGATTTAGATGAATTAAATAACTACTTAATTTTTACGCAGATAAAAATGACATGGGATAATTTTACTTTTATATGGAGTAATGAGAGTTTTGCTATCAAGTGATAGGTTCACCTGCATGAGTATCGTAGAAAAATATGCAATATTCTAGAAGGTGATATCATAAGAGCAAATAGGTCTGGAATTTGATGGAAGGCTTAATAACTAAGGAAATTTTTACACTATTTCCATCTTGAACTCTGGCAACAACCCCATCTTGAAAGCCCGATCATAATACATTTTTAGGGCTTTCCTTCCCTTTTCTCCAAAGTCTATTGAAAGATCGTTAACATACATCTGGATGAATTTTGTCTCCAGCTCAAGGTCCTTGTATCTCGCGTATTTCATTGCATAAGTTGCTGCCTCTTCCACATGCTGCTGTGCATATTTTATAGAGTTCTCAAAATCTTTAATGTAATTGGCAATCACTTCTTTTCCAAGTGATTTCCTTATTGCATTAAATCCAAGTGGAACCGGCAGGTCACCTGCGTATTCCTTCCATTTATCATAGATCGCTGCAAGTTTTATCAGGCCCTTATTCTGGTAAGTAAGCTGTTCATCGTGAATTATTATTCCTGCCTGTATATCTCCCTTCATGATTGAATCAGGTATGAGGTCAAATCTCATTGGCCTAAGGTCTGCGTCTTTCTCCACAAACATCCTGAATAGGAGGTGCGAAGATGTTCCAAGTCCTGGTGATCCTATAATCGCCTTCTTGAAATCTACCTCACTCTTACCAACAACCAGTGGTCCATAGGTGAGTCCAAAACTTGCTCCCGATCTTGTGAGAGCATATGTTTCATTTACATCTGCATACTCATTTGCAGATATTGCCGTTACATCATACATCCCTGTTTCAGCTTCATGATTCAGTGTTTCAATATCCTTTATTATCTGTTCATACTCCATACTGGTCTTAATTTTTCCAGTGATCATTGCATAAAACATGAATGCGTCATCCGGGTCTGGCGTGTGTGCTACTGTTAACTTCATGATCAGGTATTTCTTGATGACATAAAAGAGGTTCGCAGAATATTCATCAATTATTCATGAGATATATTCATTAGAAATAATTTATCTGGCGAGGTCAGCAACAATTTTTTTAATTACTTCCTGAACCTTCAGCATTGTATCTTCCACATTTCTGTTTCCAACCAGTCCAGCCATGGCTTCAGGCAGAAGTCCTATAACCTCACTCCCATCTTTTGTTCCCTTTATCACAATTCTGCAGGGAAGCAGTGACTCAAACCTGACGTCAGTATTCAATATCTTTGACGCATATCCAGGGTTACATATCTCGTAAGTCCTGAGGGGAAAATACTCATACCCCTTTGATTTCAAAACATCACTCGTCTTTATCTCAGCCAGTACTCCGAAACCTACTTCACTAACCTTTTTTGAAACCTCTGAGCACACCTCCTCAAAGCTCTTTTTGCTCTTCATTCGAATTTCCATATTCATAATGTAAAATAGCACGATGATTTAAAAGTCCTCTCACAGTCTTTAATTCCGCAACTTCATGAGCCAGCATTTAAAAACCGAGCTTTCTCTTATATAGATGCAACAAATCTATGTTTTCCGTGATCTAATGAGCAAAATTGTAATCGCACTTGGAGGAAACGCCCTGATGGAAAGTGGTGATTCCAGGGATTATGAAACACAGGTAAAGAGAGCCGTAAACGCCTTTGAATCATTGTCTGATATAATCGTAAAGGAAGATGTCATTATAACTCACGGTAACGGGCCTCAGATCGGAGACCTAATACTGAGGAATCAAAATTCAAACGAATTGCCTCCCCCAATGCCAATGCACGCACTTGGAGCAATGTCTCAAGGTCTGATCGGGGAGATTTTGATTGAAGCATATGAGCAGGTAAGATCAGTATCTGGAATAGGAAAGGAAGCAATCAATATACTTACAAGAACAATCGTTAACGAGGGTGATCAGGCCTTCAAGAATCCAACAAAACCTGTTGGAAGAGTTTATTCAGAGCAGGAATACAATGATCTTAAAAGCAGTACAGACTGGGAGTTCATGAAAACTGAGAAGGGATGGAGAAGATGTGTCCCCTCCCCAATGCCTCTTGATATACTTGAAAAGAATGCAATAATGAGCTCCCTGAACGCAGGATTCCTGCCAATATGCACCGGTGGGGGCGGTATTCCAGTGATAAAAAAAGGCAATTATTACAGTGGAGTGGATGCAGTTATTGACAAGGATCTGGCTTCCTATGTACTGGCACACATGCTTGAAGCAGAGGAATTCGTGATACTTACAGACGTGAAGAATGCATTCATAGATTTCGGTAAAAGCACTCAAAGAGCACTTGGTAAAGTTAAATTAAAAGAGATAAGGGAATACTATGATAAGGGGCAATTCTCAAAGGGTAGCATGGGACCAAAGGTTCTTGCAGCAATGAGTTTTGTTGAACGGGGAGGAAAAGTTGCAAGGATAGGCTCACTTAAGGATGCAAATAATGTGATCGAAGGTTTATCCGGTACAATTATTCAGGCCTGAATGTAAGTATATTTTCCATCACTCAATTCTGCCTTTCCCATATGTACCATCTGCATCAGAACCTTTTCCAGAACATTCTTTTTTACCGAGAGATCGAAACTCTCCTTCAGCTTCTTCTCAATCTCATCCACAGAATTTGATTTCATTTCTATCTTGGATGATAGATTCGTGATATCCTCATAAACGTTCCACGGGAAGATGAACCATGTCCATTCCTTATCGGTAACAAACTGGGCATAGTAGTCTGGAACAAAGGAGGAGTGGCCGATATGAAGCATCGTAGAGGTCTTTATGGACCTTGGCTTGAGTGTTTTAATATAATCATATGCAAGCTTCATGCTCTGTCCTGTGTCCGTAATATCATCTACCACGAGAACATTCTTTCCCTCAATGGAAACATTCAGTCCATACTTCAGATCAGCTTTTCCATCCACTGTTGCAGTAAGACCCCAATGTTCAGTCTTTATGGCATAAAGGTTCTTCATGAGGATCATATCAGAGAGTATCCTTGCAGGAACGAGACCTCCCCTTGACAGTCCAATAATTGCATCCGGTGTCCCGTCTTTCAGCATCTTTTTATCGATCTCCTCACACCACGTCTCAATATCCTCCCATGTAACCAGTTTAGCTTTAAATTCCATTGGGATTGGCATCAATGCATAAGTAAAAATCTTTTGCAATAGAAAAGAAAGGCTTAAAATAAATTGGTTTTGCTATTAATAAACTGATAATTTCCACATAATTAAGGAACATGACACCCTATCCACTAAAGTATTAAACCTACTAAAAAATAATATCAGGAATAACATTATCCATTTATGAGTGGACTTAAGGAAGAGGAAAAGGATGTTCTCGAATACATCAAGAGATTTGCCAACGAAGAGGTGAAACCACTTGCAAGGGAGATTGATCTCAAGGAGGAAGTTCCACAAAAACTCATTGATAGAATGAAGGAACTTGGGTTATTTGCGAGTTACATTCCAAAGGAATACGGTGGATACGGGATGAGCTTCAGCTTCCTGATGAGGGCAATTGAAATCATATCAAAGGCCTGCCCAAGCACATCATTGGTCCTAGATGGTGCTTTAACCCTATTCGGGGAACCGGTTCTGATGTTTGGTTCCGAAGATTTGAAAAGTAAATATCTGAAGAGGGTTGCTGAAGGTGAGATAGGCGGACTGGCACTTACAGAACCAGGGGCAGGCAGTGATGCGGCAGCCATCAAAACTTCCGCAGTCAAGGACGGAAGTGAGTATGTAATAAATGGTACTAAAATTTTCATCTCAAACGGAAGACTTGCAAAATTTTTTGTTGTTGATGTTGTAACAGATCCATCAAAGGGACACAGGGGAATAACAACATTCGTGGTTGATTCAGACACACCAGGATTCAAGATCAGCAGGGACATCCACAAGATGGGGATCAGGGGATCATCAACCGTGGAGCTCATATTTGAAAATGTAAGGGTTCCGGAATCAAATATTGTGGGTAAGTTGAACGAAGGATTCAAGGTGGTAATGGAGACACTGGACGCTGGCAGGATAGGGATTGCATCGCAGGCTCTGGGTATAGCAGAGGCTGCCTTTGAGGAGGCTGTCATTTATTCGCAGCAGAGGAAACAGTTCGGCCAGAGCATTTCAAGCATGGAAGGAATCCAGTTCATGATCTCCGATATGGCAACAGAAATCGAAGCAGCAAGACTGTTAACTTACAATGCAGCGGAAAGATGGGATCGACATGAACCATGCATAAAGGAATCTTCAATGGCAAAGCTCTTTGCATCTGATGTCGCAAACAGGATCGCAACAGATTCACTCCAGATATTCGGTGGCTATGGATACACAATAGATCTGGACGCAGAAAGGCACATGAGGGATGCAAAAATAACACAGATATACGAAGGCACAAACCAGATCCAGAGGGTAATAATTGCAAGGGAAGTACTGAGGGAACTGAATCCTTGAAGATATTTCTTGGAACTTGTGGATGGGCATACAGGGAGTGGGTTGGAAAATTCTATCCTGAAGGAACCAGGCCATCTGTAAATTACTACACAAATTTTTTCAGTGCATTAGAAATAGATTCAACATATTATTCAACGCCACCAATGGAGGCTTTCGAGAATTCAATAAGGAAAATCTCCAAGGAAATCAAGTTATCCATAAAAATCCCATCATCGGTAAGTCATTTTGGCCATATGAAAGATAGGAAGGAAAGCATGGAACTTTTCTTGAAAAATGTTTTGAATCCAGCAAATAGGAGGGATGAGGATTCAAAATTTCTATTCACACTGCCCCCATGGATAAAGATGCACAACATAGAGGAGTATCTTGTAGAAATGTCTGAAATCACAGGTAATGAGAACAATATTTACTGCGAGCCGAGAATATTTGAAGAGAATAATTTCCAGCAAATCCAGAAACTGGTTGAGGATGCAGGATTCAACATAGCGTTCACAGACAATTACATAAATCACTTAAGATTAAACAGCTCAAAAAATGGAAAAGCCTACATAAGACTGCATGGAAGAAATCAGTCATTTTCCGTAAAAGAATCTGGAATGGAAAAATTCAATTATGACTACAATTCAAACGAACTGGTAGCAATAAAAGATGAAATCAATAGATATGAAGGACAGTTTGGCGAAATTTTCATATTTTTCAATAATCATCCTAACGGAAATGCTCCCTTAAATGCAATGGAACTTGGAAATATGCTCGGAATAAATAAAATGAGTAGACTGATATGAATCTACACATGTTCTATAGAAACAAGAACGAAATCATATCTACAGTAATTTGAAATTCTTTTTAAAGATTAAAATAAGAATCAACCATATTGATTCATGCCAGATTCAAGGAAACCTGAAATGGGTGACACAATTAAATTCAGCTGGAAGGGAAAGGAAATGATCGGAACCCTTATCTCCACTGATACTGATTTCTTCAACGTAAAACTGGAAAATGGTTATAACATTTCAGTCAGGCCAGATTCATTTGTTATTGTGAAGAAGGGAAAACTCCAGGCTTTAAGTAAGGGTGAAGAGGCAAAGGAGTCAGGAACGGGCAAGCCTGTGTCACTTATAACCACAGGCGGAACCATAGTGAGCAGGGTGGATTACAGAACCGGTGCAGTATTTCCATCGCTGGATATTGGAGAACTCACATCCAAGTTCAGGTATATGGAAAACAGATACAGGTTGAAGAGGGTTGACTTCTCCAACATTCTCAGTGAAAACATGGAGCCAGATCAGTGGATTAGCCTGGCAAAAAAAGCCAGGGATGAGCTGAATAATTCTGAAGGCGTTGTGATATCCCATGGTACCGATACCATGTCGTACACAGCATCTGCACTTGCATTCATGTTCGAGACGCAGTCCGGACCAATAATTCTGGTCGGATCGCAGAGAAGTTCAGACAGGCCGAGCAGCGATTCATATCTCAACCTTGAGGCAGCGGTGGATTTCGCAACAACAGACTTCGGGGAGGTTGGAATTTCCATGCATCATAACTCATCAGACGAAAGGATAGACCTGATCAGGGGAACCAGATCAAGAAAGATGCATTCAACAAGGAGGGATGCATTCAAGGCCATTGGTGAACATCCCATAGGAACATTCCAGGAAGGATTGGTGAACCTTGATAGAGCTTACAGAAGAAGGGCTGAGGAAAATATACTCAAAACCAACCTGGAAAAGAGGGTATCCATCGTTTACACATACCCTGGCCTAACGGAAGAAGAGCTTTTCAGGTCAATGGATGGTAAGAAGGGGATCATTTTAATGGGAACAGGACTTGGCCATATAGCAACAAAATTTCTGCAGTCAATCAGTGAAAGGGTGAAGGAGGGAATGAAAGCGGTAATCACAACACAATGCATCTTTGGAACAACTAACCTGGACATATATTCAACAGGAAGGGAAATGAAGAAATCAGGCATAATATCAGTGGGCAATATACTGCCTGAAACTGCATATGTCAAGATGATGCATGTTCTCGGTAACTATGAGGAGGAAGAATTTGAGATCATGATGAGAACAAACATGCATGGAGAATTACTGGAGAGGGAAGAAATGGGGGTGTTTCTCTGATGACCATCCCTGAGAATACAATGATAGGACTTGAAGTGCATATGCAGATGGATGTGGGAAAGCTTTTTTGCAGGTGCAATTCAGAAGGAGAACTTACTGAACAGTCATTTGTTAGAAGGCTGCACTCATCCTCGGGTGAAATAGGTTCAAAAGATATATCCACATATTATGAAGAAGCCAGAGACAGGATATTCAAGTACATTGTTTCTGACAATTCCTGCCTTGTAGAAGCAGACGAGGAACCTCCAATAGAGATCAACAGGATAGCATTGAAGGCAGCACTTGCAATGTCCATGGCATTCAGTTCATCAATCATGGACAGGGTTTCTGTAATGAGGAAGGTCGTAATAGATGGATCAAATACAAGTGGTTTCCAGAGGACTTCACTGATTGGAATTGGCGGTGAGATAAAAACAGGAAATGCCGGAGCAGGAATAACAACGATCTGTCTTGAGGAAGATTCCTGCAGGAAAATAGAAGAAAAAGGTAATATGGTAGTTTATTCACTTGACAGGCTTGGATTGCCACTTATAGAGATTTCCACAGCTCCAGACATGAAGAATGCAGAAGATGCAATTGCCATAGCAAGGGAAATAGGAAACAGGATGCTAGTCATGGGACTTCTGAAAAAGGGAGCAGATGCAATACGGCAGGATGTAAATTTTTCCATGGGATATGGAAGGGTAGAAATAAAAGGAGTATCAAAACTCTCCGCCATAAGGGATATACTTGAAAATGAAGCAGCAAGGCAGAAATGGCTGGCAGAGGCAGTGGAAAGAGTAAGGGCCAATGGAGGCCATGAGAAACTGGAATTCAGGGACATCACAGGCATGTTTAAGGAAACAGGTTCAAAGATGATATTGAAAGGACTGGACGATGGGAGGATGATATATGCATCACGACTGGCAAACTTCAGGGGAGTGATGAAGACAGATAAGTTCAGGTTCGGCAGGGAAATTGCAGATGCACTGAAGCAGATTAACATAAGGGGTGTAATTCACTATGAGGAGTTGCCAGCCTACGGACTAACAACAAGTGATAGGGATATGGTCGCAGACGAACTCAATCTGAAGAAGAATGATTCATTCCTGTTACTGATCATAGAACCGGACACTGTGCAGGATGCAGCAAGGGTAATAGAGGAAAGAATAGCCAAATTGATGTCAATGGATTTCTCAGAAACCAGGGCTGCACTTGAAGACAACACAACCAGGTATATGAGGCCACTATCTGGAAGCAGCAGGATGTATCCGGAAACAGACATTCCTGTAATCCAGATAGATGAGTTTCTTCTGGAAGAAGCTTCCAGGGAAATTCCTGAAGCACTGGAATCCTTCATGCATAGTGTCAGCAGGAGGTATGGAATATCAACACAGGATGCTGAAACACTTATATCAGATGGAAAAGTGAAAAGATTCACAGATCTTGCGAATGAAAATAATGGAAAGGTATTATCCAGAATAATCATCCAGACGATCCCAGAAATGAACAAAAAATATGGAAGGGAGGTAAGCTGGGATCAGATACAAACCGTGATTGAATTCTGCGTTAAGAACTCACTGGGGAGATATTCAATGGAAAGGGCAATAGATCTTTTGTATTCAGGCAATTCCATTGGAGAAATATTAAACCTTAACCTGCTGAAACCACTTCCAGAAGAGTCCTTAATGAACCTGATCAGGAAATGTGAAATAGATATAAATTCAAACATGACTGATATATTGAGGAAACTCAGTTCCATGAATGAAGGTGTTATAGATCCATCACTTGTCGCCAGGTTAATAAACACGGTGAGAAATAAGGATTCAAATTAAACAACACTTAAATATTTTCCTAAAATATGGAACTATGTTACTGTATGGATACATACCTGCGCTTATCACTATCGTTTTACTCGCACTGGCTATGTACCTTGTTTTCACAATTCTCCCAAGCCTGGATAAAGGAAGGGCAAAGGGTCCAGCGGCAAAGATTTCTTTCAAGCCTTCAGATATCATCTCAAATCTTTCCAAGGAATCCTCTCCTGTAAAGGGCTCTGTCTATACAAAACCATACGAATCCGGAGAGGTTGCAAGAGGTTCATACCGGTCATTTGTGAGGGTACAGTATTACGTTATTGTGCTTCTTTTCATACTTTTTGATGTAGATATGGCCCTTCTTCTTCCATGGGCATTCGACTTCAAGAGTCTTGGTGTATATGCATTCATTGAAACAATAATCTTCATTTCAATGCCGATGAGTGTAGTTTTTTACGCCTTTAGAAAGGGGTATATGAGGTGGATTAAATGAAAACTGGGGATACAGGCTTTGTAACTACAACAATGGATAAGGCCATGGAGTGGGCAAGGAGCAACTCAATATGGCCACTGACTTTTGGACTTGCTTGCTGTGCCATTGAGATGATGGCGGTACAGGCATCAAGGCTTGATGTTTCAAGATTTGGGAGTGAGGTGTTCAGGAATTCTCCAAGGCAGTCTGATTTAATGATTGTTTCAGGGACTGTAACCAAGAAAATGGCCCCAAGACTCAGGAGACTGTATGATGAGATGCCATACCCGAAATATGTTATCGCAATGGGAGTCTGCGTAATTCAGGGTGGCCCATATAACCAGGGTTATTCAGTGGTTCTCGGTGTTGACAGGGTGGTACCGGTGGATGTGTATGTTCCAGGATGCCCTCCAACACCAGAAGCACTAACGAATGGAATAATACTCTTACAGAAAAAGATAAGAAATGAAGCAGAGAGGTGAACCTGATGGCCTATGAAGTTAAAGAAGAAAAAAGCAAGGATGGCAGAAAGGTTCTGAGGATACCGAAGGAAAACCTGCTGGAACTTATGAAGGATATGAAGAACGGAGGATTTGATTCACTCAGTCTCATAAGTACAGTCGATTTCAGGGACAGGGTTGAAGTCGTGTATCATCTCACGAATTCAAAGACGGAGGAGATGCTTGTTATAAAATCAGAAACTAGAGATTCAAGGATGCCAAGTGTCACATCACTTTTTGAAAGTGCGAACTGGGATGAAAGGGAGCAGTATGATATGATGGGAATAATATTCGAAGGACATCCTAATCTCAAAAGAATCCTCCTTCCAGAAGGGTGGGTTGGTTATCCACTCAGGAAAGACTATGATCTGAGCAAGATACAGTATGTGAACATGGACGATGAAGGAAACGATCAGGTAAGCTTCGATCCTGGAGATGGGTGGTAATAATGATAGAAAACAGCGGATTGAAGGAGAAATATATTGAACTTAACATGGGACCTCAACACCCATCTACTCACGGAGTGCTCAGGTTAAAATTATTGCTTGATGGAGAAACAGTGAAAAAGGTAGAGCCTGTTATAGGATATCTTCACAGAAACGCTGAAAAAATATGCGAACTTGATTTCTACTGTGATGCCCTCATATATTTCGACAGGATGGATTATGTGGGAGCCATGAACATGGAAGTGGGTTATCTTGAAGCAGCGGAAAAGCTTCTCAACATAGAACCACCAGAAAGGGTTGTATGGATAAGGACAGTCATGGCAGAACTGAACAGGATTGCTTCTCACCTCGTATGGGCAGGAGCCTTTGGACTTGATCTTGGAATGCTGACACCTTTCTTCTACGTGTTCGAGCAGAGAGAAAAAGTTCTAGATCTATTCACTGAAATATGTGGATCCAGGCAGGAAACAAACTACATGAGCATAGGTGGGGTCTATCAGGATTTTAATGATAAGATAATTTATAAGATTAAGGAGTTCACAAAACAGTTTCCAAAGAATCTTGAAGAGGTTTACAACCTGTTTGTAAAGAATGATATTTTTATATCAAGAACAAAGAATATAGGTATTCTTGAACCTGAGGTTGCACTTGATTACGGAGTAACAGGACCAATGCTGAGAGCCTCCGGTATACCATATGATGTTAGAAAAGCGGAACCCTATCTTGCATATGACAAGGTAAATTTCGATATTCCAATTTCAAAGAGAAAAGATGTGCTGGCTAGGTTTGTTGTTAGATTTGAGGAAATGAGGCAATCAGTCAGGATCATCAATCAGGCCCTGGACAAGATACCTGACGGCCCATATTTCAACCCAAAGGCGAAAAAATCCCTCATGGTAAGACTGAGAGGAGAGGGGGACGTGTACGCAAGAACAGAGTCAACAAAGGGCGAATTTGGAGTCTACCTCGTAGGAGACGGATCTGTAAAACCATACAGGGTTCATGTGAGAAGCCCATCTTTCAAGAATCTTTCTGTTTTGCCATATCTGGCTAAGGATGTACTGATTGCTGATATGGTTGCAATTTCAGGTTCCATAGATCTCGTTTTCGGGGAGGTGGATAGATGAATTTGCTCCTGAGGATTGCTGATATATTATCAGCACTGGGGCATTATCCATCTTACATTCTGGCCTATATAATTGAGACCCTGATTGTGATCATATTTTCAGTTGTTGTTATCGCTGGCATGGTATATTTCTTCAGGAAATATATGGCAAGGGTCCAGATGAGGATCGGGCCTAACAGGGTAGGCAAGGGAGGAGTTTTACAGGTTATGGCTGATGGCCTGAAATTAATACAGAAGGAATCCATTCTGCCAGAAGGAAGAGACGATCTTGCTTACAAGGTTGCACCAATTCTGATATTTTTTGGGCTCATAATGGGTTTTGTATTCATTCCCTACGGACCTCTCGCATGGTTCGGACAGCTAACAGTAACCCACTCTGATGTGAGCCTTATAATAATATTCGCTCTGCTGGCCATAATGCCCATAGGCGAGATACTGTCAGGAATAAGTTCAAACAATAAGTATGCCGTACTTGGAGCATTGAGAGGAGTTGCAAAGGATATATCCTTCGAGGTTCCCATGATGCTTTCAATTCTTGCTGTTGTAATGATGGCATCGGTCAAGGTATCTGATCCACTGGACATAAACGGGGTTGTCGTTGCCCAGTCAATACCTTTTGCAATCCTGGAACCTTTGGGATTTTTCGTATTCCTAATATCCATGGCAGCCAGGGCATCATATTCTCCATTTGATATGGGTGAAAGTGACAGTGAGCTAGTTACCGGAAACACCACCGAATACAGTGGGCTTAGATTCGGTCTATTTTACCTTGGGCTATTCGGAACAATTTTCCTTGGCTCAATGCTAATAAGTACCATATATCTTGGTGGTTATCTCGGTCCGTACACGAACTATGCTGGATTTATCTGGCTTATGATAAAGACTCTTGTTCTGGTAGTGATATCGCTGACAATATGGCTTTCCATGCCAAGGGTGAGAATAGATAAGTTCGTGAACTTTGGGTGGAAATATCTACTGCCAATCTCATTTATCAATCTTATAATTACAGGAATCATAATATTTGGAGGGATAGCATGATAGAAATAAAAGAAGTGAAGGAACCAAAAAGAATCCCAATTGTAGGTTCCGTTATGGGGATGTTCACAGTATTTAAACATCTCTTTCAGAAGCCAGTCACTGTTCAGTATCCAGAAGTTAAGGGTGATATACCCGACAGATTCAGGTTCAGGGTCTATTTGAGCACAGATGACTGTGTGGGTTGCACACTATGTGAGCAGGTATGCCCAAATCTCTCCATTACCATGATGAACCTGGACAAGGAGAATCAGAGGAATAAGAGGAAGATATATCCAACTGTTAATTTTGGTACATGCACAGTATGCAGGAACTGCGAGGAGATCTGTCCAACAGATGCAATATACCTCAAGGAAGTGTTTGAGACTGCAAGAACGAAGAATAATTTCATGTACTCCCCAACGGACCTTGAGAAAGGGGAGGACGAGGTAAGAAGATGATCTACACAATAATCACCCTTATATTCGCAATAATTCTCATAGTTCTTGCTGCCATCTCTGTAGAAGAGAAGGATATAGTCAGGAGCATTATATTCCTAATGGCATTCCTTTTTGTGCTCTCTGCCAATTTCATATTTCTTGGAGCGACACTTGTTGGAGCCATAGAATTGCTTGTTTATGTGGGTGCAGTAAGTGCCCTTCTCGTATTCACGATGATGATAACAGGAGGTAAGGAAATTGAATAAAATTCCTGCTGCCATATCCGCAGTTCTGTTCTTCATAGTAATGGCTGTTTCAATTGTTAGTGTTTCTGGGTCATATATCCCGGCACAGCAGAACATAACCAGCATATCAAAGGAGTTATTCAGTACATACCTCATACCTTTTGAACTTCTTTCTGTTGTTCTGGTGACGGGTATCGTGGGAATGTTTCACACGGCGGAGGATGATGAATAAATGGATCAGTTCATAGTTCAGTTGATCTCACTGGCACTATTCACCATAGGTCTGTACGGCATAATGGTATCCAAAATAGGGATTAAGATGCTAATATCGGTGGAAATACTCCTAAATGGTGCCATACTGAGTCTGGTATCCGCTGCCATTGGAACAGGAAAGGTAGATCCACTTGTCATGGCCCTGTTCACAATTGCAATAGCTGCAGTTGAGTCTGCAGTTGGAATTAGTATACTGGTTTCAATATACAAGAAATTCGGCAAGATAGATATCTCGTTGCTGAAGGAGATAAGGTGGTAAAATGTTAAACTATGCATGGTTCATATTCCTTACACCCATAATATTTGCCCCCATAAGTGTCATTGCGGGGAAAAAGAGCAAAGTACTGGCAGGCGTCCTCGCTTCATTATCCATACTAGTATCGCTCATACTTTCAATAATTGTATGGTTGAACATAAGAGGAACATCAACTCCAATTTATCAGACTTATAACTGGTTCGATAACATTAACGCAGGAATCTATGTGGACCACCTTGCCGTTGTAATGGTACTGATGGTTTCATTCGTTTCCCTGATGATCCATCTCTTTGCCATGTATTACATGAAGGATGATCCAAGGAAGAATACATACTTCGGAGAAACAGCCCTTTTCACAGGAGGAATGCTCGGTCTTATACTTGCATCAAATCTCCTTGAATTCTTCCTGTTCTGGGAACTGGTAGGCCTTTGTTCATACCTCCTGATAGGATTCTGGTTCTTCAAGCCAAACGCGGCTTCTGCAGCAAAGAAGGCATTTATAGTTACAAGGGTTGGTGATCTGCTATTTATAATAGGGCTTGCAGTACTTTACTCTCTTCTAACAGTACAGGGAGTTTCATCACCACTCAGCATACCATACCTGATCAACAATGCCCACACAATTGCTACAGAAATAGGGGCGCAGAACCTGACTATTATTGGTCTGCTCTTCCTTGGAGGAGCAGCTGGTAAGTCTGCCCAGTTCCCATTACATGTATGGATACCCGATGCAATGGAAGGCCCAACCACAGTTTCTGCGCTGATTCATGCTGCAACAATGGTAACTGCCGGTGTATATCTTATAGCAAGAGTTCTTCCACTTTATGCAAATGCCACACCTCTGGCATCTGAGTCAGTACTGTACATCGGGGCATTTACTGCCTTATTTGCTGGAACCATTGGAATAGTTGTAAATGATCTGAAAAGGATTCTTGCATATTCCACGATCTCCCAGATCGGATACATGATGGCAGCTCTCGGAATGGTTTCTACCTTTGGTGAAAGCGTCATAGGATATTCGATCTATCATCTGGTAGTTCATGCGGTCTTCAAGGCCTTGCTTTTCATGTCAGCTGGAGTTATACTACTTACTCTCATGGAGCTCAGAGATGTAAAGAAAATGGGTGGGCTATGGAAGAGGATGCCGGTAACAATTTCGCTAATGTTCATAGGATCTATAACACTGGCAGCCATACCACCTACTGCAGCTTTCTTCTCAAAGGATACCATCATAGATGTTGCATATAACTATTATATAATGAATGGCAGTAATGTCTATTCAATACTTCCATGGATTTTCCTTGTAATAGGAGCACTGATGACTGCACTTTACACATTCAGGATGTTCTTCCTTGTTGCACTGGGGAAACCGAGATCTAAACTTGCAGAGGAAGCAAAAGATCCTCCAAAGATCGTATTAATCCCATTGATGATACTGGCATTTCTCTCACTGACGCTCGGCCTGATACAGTACCGTTTCTACGATTTCATCGTGCCGGACACCACAAAGGTGGTTGTGCCATTGTTCATTGAGTATATGCCACTGACAATGGTCGTAATAGGCGTTCTCATAACCATTGGGCTCTATGCCACAACAAGATGGCAGAGGATGAATTATGACAGGAACCCTGTTTACAGGCTTCTCAAGGCAAAGTACTTCCTGGATGCATTATTTACAAGAGTTATCGCGGAGAGAGTGATACTTCCACTGTCTTCCGGTGTCTCAAGGCTGGAGAAGGGATTCTCTATTTCTATTGAAGGGACAGGAAAGGGTGCAATGGGATTCGGTGGCGTACTGAGGAGAATAGAGGATGGTGTTGTGGAATACTATTTCGTATTTCTTATAGCAGGAGTGGCAGTATTGATGCTTCTCCTTGAACTCCTTGGAGGGATTTAGATGTTTATTTTATATATTTTCTTATTAACCATAATATTCGCAATCATATCCATTCTCCTTAAGAAAAGGGTTTGGGAAGTTGCGGTAATTGAAAGTTTCATAATTCTTGTCCTGACTGTAATATATGGTCTTGCAAGATTTCAATCATATACTGGAGGACTCATTTCCCAGAGTTCATATCCAATTGACAGGTCAATAGGCATTACATTCAGCACCGGCGTGGATGGTCTTTCCATAGCATTGCTCTTCCTGACAACTGTAATAATGTTTGCAGCTCTATATACAGCAAAGAATGAAAAATTTGACAGAAGATTCTATGGATTGATGATGTTTACAGAGGTAGGTCTCTATGGACTGCTGATATCAAGGAATTTCCTGTTCTTCTATGTATTCTGGGAAGCTATCATAATACCTGTATTCCTTTTAATCGCCATATACGGAGATTCAAGAAAGGAGAAGGCATCACTGAAATTTTTCGTCTATACACAGATAGGATCTGTATTCCTCCTGCTTTCCATACTGACACTGTTTTCATACTATGGTTCATCACACGGAAACGTTTTCACACTTAACATGTCAACACTTCTGAATCCTTCCTTCATAATCAGTGATATAACTGACAAGGTACCGTTCTGGACGTATTTTGCCCTTTTCGGATTCTTCTTTGCATTCCTGGTAAAGATGCCGTCATTCCCACTGCACTCATGGTTACCTGATGCATATACATCAGCACCTTATCCTGTTACAATAGTACTTGCAGGAGCCATTTCCCTGATGGGAGGCTACGGGTTCTTTGCTGTACTGATGCCAATAGCATCAGTCATCGGAGCGGGAATAGCCTGGACCATAATAGGACTGGGCATCTTCAGCCTCATCTACTTCGCACTCACTGCAATGTTCCAGACAAACACAAAGAAGATGATGGCATATGCAAGTGCTGCTTCAATGGGATTCATAAGCATATCCCTTGGGGATGGAATACTCACCAGTGGCCAGGTCTCATATACTGCATATGCGGGAGGCATTTACCAGATACTTGCACACGGCCTAATCATGGGTCTCGTCTTTTCTTCACTGTATCTCATAAAACAGAGAGCTGGAACAGAGTCAAACCTGTCAGTAAGTGGTTTATGGAGGGACATGCCTTATATTTCAGCCTTTTTCCTGGCAGGAATAATGGCCTCCCTTGGTCTCCCAGGACTGGCAGGGTTCATAGCTGAGGCGTCCATTGTATTATCATCCTATTACGTGATTGGGGCCATAATCTTCCTGATTATTTTTGGGATGATTATTACAGCATCCTACCATATATGGGTAGTACAGAAAACTCTGAATGGGCCATTCAATGAGAATATGGGAAAACTTAAGGATGCAAAGGGAACAGAAATATTACTGCTTTCATTTCTCTTCATACTCATACTGCTCCTTGGAATATATCCGAACCTTTTCTTCGGTCCCATACTGAGCTTCGTAAAGGGGGTATTCTAAAATGACGTTTGTATTGTATTCTTCGATTCTAAAGTCCCTCTACCCTGAAATATTCCTCGGCCTAGTGGCTTTTGGAATGTTGCTGATGGGAAGAAGGGTAAAAAACTGGATGGTATACACCATCGTTTCAATTATAGCACTGCTCATATCAATGGTAATGCTGCTACTGCTTGATTCAGGCAGTTCCTCATTCTTTGGAGGAGCCTTTGTTATAAATAATTTCGGGCTGTTCTTTGCCCTTATCCTGATAACATCATCTCTCTATGTCTCATTCACGGCAGGTTCAGAACTGAAGCACGACCCGGAAATATTCTTTTCCATATTTCTGTTTGTAAACATAGCCATGATCATTGCAGCATTCAGCCTTAATCTTATATTCATCTTCATAGCATTTGAGGGAGTAAGTGTTGGAACATACATACTGTCAGCCCACGGCAAGTCAAAAAGAAATCTTGAGGCTTCAGCTAAATATTTCTTCACTGGGGTTATTGCTACCGGATTCATAGTTCTTGGTTCATCATTCTATTTCCTTTCAACAGGAACATTCAACCTTGTATCTACAGTCTCAATTACCGATGTGACGAAGCCGTCAATGCTTCTTGCGCTCATATTGCTTTTTGTAGGATTCGGTTTCAAGCTTGCTCTTGTGCCACTCCAGCAGTGGGCGGTAGATGCTTACGATGGAACTAACAATCCTGTTTCAGCATTCCTTTCTTCCGGAACCAAGGTACTTGCATTCCTTATTATACTGAGGGTATTTCTGGTTGGATTCTCCTCCTTGAGCACGGATGTTTTCTATCTTTTCACAATAGTTTCCATAATCACGATGACATACGGAAACTTCGCTGCACTCTCGGAAAACAATCTTAAAAGGATGCTTGCATATTCAAGCATAGCCCAGGCTGGATATCTGGTCCTGGTACTGACAGTGGTTTCCAGTTCTGCATCCCAGTTTGCAATAACAGTGGCTATTTTTGCCGCCATGTACTATTCTCTTGTATATATATTCATGAAAGGAGGAGCCTTTATTGCATCAGGCGCTGTGAAGAAGGAAAAAATCATGATAAATGATCTTTCAGGCATTGGCCTCAAGTCCCCTGTATTCGCCATTTCTCTTGGGATTATGATGCTTGCCCTTGCGGGAATACCCCCAACCGCAGGTTTCTTTGCGAAGTACTATCTATTCCTTTCACTCATTAGTGGAAATCTGTGGTATCTTGCGGTTATAGGTATACTGAACAGTGCAATATCTGTATTCTACTACCTGAGGGTAATAGTAGTCATGTTCAGACCTGCAACAGAGGACAGGGAATTCAACCTATCCGGTTCCATACTTCTGCCGGTTGTGATAGGTGCAGTGATGTCCATAGGACTTTCGTTCCTGATCTATGGATATCCATATCTGAGCAGTATAGTTTCAGGATTGGGAGTTGGTGTATAATGAATCCATTATATGATCTGGAAGTAATTGATTCAGCAGTCCTTTCAGGAGAGATAGACGATGCAATGAAGCTTATTGAAAGGAAATTGAAGAGCCTGGAAAATGAAGTGAATATATCAAAGAACGAAAGAATAAGGAGCCACCTCAAGGTGATGCAGTCCATTGATGATTTCCTGAGAGGCAAAATAGATATAGATACTGTGAAAAACGTCATGAATTCAAACTTTGTCTATGATGTTGAAGACAGGAAAGGTTTTCTTGAGAACTTCGTATACCACCTTTATTATGCAGCTGATAGATACAATGTGAGATTCCCCGAATTCAATGGAAAGAGATGTGGTGATCTGTGATGAGTGAAGAACTTGAACACATGTTCAGCAACATGGAAAAACCTGAAGAAGTGGCAGAGAGGATCCACGAGATGAAGAAGGAAGGTTACCAGTTCATGTACAGTGATAGGGTCAAGAGACTGATCATTGGAGAAGAGTGGCCATATATTGAAAGGAAAGAGGCATCTCCATACGAAGACATCATGAAGAAGGTATCGGACATCCTCGGCATCAGGGACAGGAAGACCTATGAGGAGGTTGATGAGAGATACAACCTGACAATGTACTGAGTAATAAGGTAATTCACGAGGAAACTGAATCAATCCATTCACTAATAATCAACAACATACCTGAGAATTCAATGGATCTGGAGGCCCTGCAGCAATTGTTCATGAATTTATCATCAATAACTTCGGACGGAAACCTGAAACCTGTGGTGATCAGATCTACAGGAGAGAATTTTTCCATGGGCTATGACTGTTCATGTCATCTTGTAAAGGACAATGATTTCCTTCTGACTGTTGTATCGCTGGGGACAGGCATCATGCAGCTTATAAGAAACTATGAAGCACCCATTATATCGTTCTG
Source organism: Thermoplasmatales archaeon (assembly GCA_027310185.1). Classification (GTDB taxonomy): domain Archaea; phylum Thermoplasmatota; class Thermoplasmata; order Thermoplasmatales; family Thermoplasmataceae; genus Cuniculiplasma. Next base: position 89,726 of record DAIDBH010000017.1, on the reverse strand, counting down.
TAAGGGATTCACACTGGGTGCAGGGCTTGAGCTGGCATTAATAAGTGATTATTCTGTAGGTGAAAAAGACAGTAAATATGGCTTTCCTGATATTCTCTACGATTTTCCGTCAATCATGATACCTCCGGAAGGAATGAGGGATTTTATTCCAGGCAATGCAATGAAGGAGCTCGCCACAGGCAGGATCTTAACGTTGAAGGAATCACTGGATCATGGTTTAATAAGTCGCGAGGGGAACCTTGAAGACGCTGAAAGCATAGCTATTTCATTAAACAACAGCTTTTTCAGGAGAATTAAGGGTTCAAGGTTTGTGAGAAATGAGATCTTAAAGTCCTATGCTCACCACATAGAAACAACTGACACAAAAAAAATCAGGCTCAAAGAACTGGAATCATACAGGCAGAAATTAAGAGGGACCATTTAGGTCTGTCTGAATTTCCTTATTTTTCTTTCTTTCCACTCTCTGGGATGCATAAATTCCCACAAAATACAATGCTATTATTGGTATTGCCAGTAGCATCATGGTAAACCCAGTTACTCCTGGGGAAAATATCACTCCGAAAATAAGTGCTGCCACTATGGCGTATCTCCAGTTCTTCCTCCAGTAGGCTGCAGGCACAATTGAGAGATATGTCAATCCAACCATGATGACAGGTGTTTCAAAGGATAATCCAAAGGAAAGAACATATATGAAGAAGAATGAAACAAAGGAAGTTATACTCATTGTGGGCTGAGCCCCGACACCAAGGTCAAAGTCATACAGGATCCTGAACATGAGTGGTGCAACAAAATAGAATCCTACGAGTGCTCCAAGCAGGAATAGTATAAGTGCAGGGTATATTGTTGTCTTGATCAGGTGCTTTTCGGAAGCCTTAAGGGCGGGTCCTACGAACTTTCCGGTCTGGTATGAAATATTTGGTGATGTTACTATTATGGACAGGAACAGGCAGGAATAAAAGTCAGCCACCACTCCATCTGTGGGTTTAATGGCAATCAGCTGGAAATGCTCTGTTATAACATGGTCAATTATGAGTTTTAGGAACTGGGCGCCCATATTTTCATAGGGATCAGGGTAGATGAAAGGAAATTGAACTGAGAAAGAGCCCAAGCTAATATTAAAAAACCTGAGATCAAATAACAGGAAAATACTAAAAAAAACCAGGATGGGTGCTACGATTCTTATAACCCTGAAACGCAGTTCATCAATATTGTTTGTAATGACCTTCAGCGGGCCATTTTCCATTAATTATCACTTTTAAGCTTTTCTGAAAGCTCTACTCTTATCTGTTTTGGATCCTTTCCGCTTGTTTCTATTCCCATGGACTGTGCAAGTGCAATCATTTTATCTGTCTCTGGTTCATTAACTTTCTCCGGCTCCAATAATGATTTCTTAATTTCCTGCTGTATCTCTGTCTGTCCTCTCTTGAATTCACCGGTTGCCCTTCCAAGATTTCTTGCAAAATCAGGGATCTTCTTGGCACTTCCAAACAGGGCAAGTATAACAACACCTACTATGAGCCATTCCCACAGTGAATCTATCATGATAATACTAAATGTAAATTGATTATTTAAGTCTTTGATCTATTTGCAATTATATACTGCACTTAACCGGAAAATCAGGAAAGAGATACAAGATCTCCCTGCTTGCCTGTTTGTTCCACGATAACAGCAGTACCATATGCCACAATTTCTGTCATCATCTGGGCAAAATCCGATGAATCAAACCTCACGTCAAGTATTGCGTTGGCTCCAAGGGACTTAGCTTCGTCCTTCAGTCTCTGCAGTGCTATATTCCTTGCATCATTCAGTAATGTGATATATTCCTTGATCTCCCCTCCCTTAAGGGATCTCAATCCAGCCATAACATTACCGCCGATTCCCCTGCTCCTGACGGTCAGCCCCCAGACTGTTCCAAAAACCTTTGTAACCCTGTACCCACTGATGTAGTTTGTTGATACAGCAATAATATCATTGCTTTCCATAGTTCAACAGCCTTAATCCTGTAATAAATCTTTTGCAGATCATCATCAGTCCTTTCTGGTAGCTTCCATCACAAATTCTGCAAACTGCTCCTCAGTGTGTGTTCCTATTACCGTGATCCTGTCGTTTACCCTGATATACGGAACTTTTTCTATATCTTTTATTTCATCTTCTTTTCCAAATTCCAGGATTTCCACAATTTCAGATCTAATGTTATGATTCAATATGGCGAATTTGTTTGCCATAGTGCTTGCCCTCGGGCAGTACTGGCATGAGGGTGTGATGTAAACCGTTATTTTCACAGGTTCAATAATTCCTGAAATTATCTCCCTAGCCTTATCTGCAACTTCAGGTTGATCCATAGACGCACTCTCTATGCTTTCTATGAGGGAACCAAATTCATATCCAGAGGGTAATCCGTAAAATACCACTCTTCCATCTTCAACATTCTCAGATGTTACAATAATTGCAGGATATTTCTTCACCTGATATTTCTCAATCATTTCCTTATCATTCTCAAAGGAATATCTCAAAGTCCTGATCCTGTCACTCAAGCTGGATACTTCGTTGATAATCTCAACTGCCTTTTCGCAGTACATGCATTCTTTATCACTGGATGTGAAAACTATCAGGGTTACAGGCTTTTTCAGCTTCTTCCTGAACTGGCTGGTCAAAAATCTCCTATCCTCTTCCCTTATCAGTGCTGAGCTTTCAGCATCCTCATTCATCATGAAATCCAAAAAGATTGTTGAATATATATAATTGATCACACAACCAATCTACAATGAGATCATATTGCTGAAAAGTTAAAATTTTATAGCTGTAGCGATATCAAAAATATTTGAAACATCTGGTTTTCATTTGGAAACATCAATCAATGTCATATTCAACTGTGTAACCCTTTTGCTGGATCTTTGATCCAAGTTCCCTGATATCTTTAATATAGTCATCCTTCAGCCCATTGAAGGCAAATGAAAGATGCTTCTTCTTCGAATTGACTATCACAAAACCAAGTGTATGATCCTCAGGCATGATCTCATCAGTTCTTGCAAATTCAGAAATAAAATCTGATAAATATTCCGAAAGATATTCAGAACCTATCATCTCATACAGGGATTCAAGCGATGGCTTTAATTTCGAAATCTCCACACAAATTGTGGATGGATGTGATCCATCCAGTGTGAGATTGTACATTGCGCAATCGGTCATTTGACTCTTTTAAGATACCATCTCTCAGCGCCATCTTTTTCTCTTGCGTAACTTTCTTCAAGTGTTCCAGGCGCTCCCATAACTCCAGGGTCACCCTCCTGCCAGTTAGCTGGTGTTGCGAGTTTTCTATCCCAGTTAAACTTAAGTGCCTTGATAACTCTTATGAGCTCAGATATGCTTCTTCCAACCTCAGCAGGATAATAGGCCATCCACCTTACCTTCTGGTTAGGATCTATTATGAAGATGCCCCTTACGGTCATACCATCTGCAGGGTTTATGATATTGAATATGTTTGCCACTTCCTTGTTGACATCAGCAATTATTGGGAAGGGTATCTCCACTCCATACTTCTCCTTGATATCTCTTACCCAGGCTATATGGCTGTACACGCTATCAATACTGAGACCGATGAGTTCCACACCAAGTTTCTTGAAATCTTCATATCTTTCTGTGAAAGCCATGAATTCGGTTGTGCATACAGGAGTGAAATCTCCTGGATGTGAAAACAGTAAAACCCACTTGCCCTTATAGGACGACATGGTTATGGGACCTTTCGATGTGTTTACGGTAAAATCAGGGACTTTTTCCCCAAGTGCTATTGGCATTTAATCACCATATAGATATTATATTAACTTTATTAACTATCGTCATGACATGCTAAATTTGCACATAGCGAAAAAAACTAATATAATAAAGTAAGGATTACTGGTAGGAAGGATCCACATAATAGTTATGGAAGCCGCCATAGTAACCTGACATTTTTTGTGATGCTGTTGACTCGCTGGAAATGGCGTTACCCATATTGCCGTAAATCTTGTTTATTTTCTCCTCAACTGGCATGTATATCTTGAGTGCCTCCATAATATCGTCTTTTGTTATGTATTTGTGTTCCTTGCTCACAGCAATATCACCTGCTGCCCTGATCAGTCCTCCAAGTTCTCTGAGTCTGAGGGTCAGTGCATTTTCCCTGTGATCTATTATGCTTGCCCTCCTCTTTCCCTCCTCGACTATGATCATGGCTGCATCTATCTCCATATGGGGAATCTTCCCATCGCTGATTATTTCCTGGGCAATAAACTGAAGATACCTTTCAACATTCTTTTCATTGTATGGCATTGATACTTCCATAAGCACCTCATATCCATTACCTGCAATTCTTGATCTTAATGGGCTAAGAATCTGTGGAAGATCCTGGATATTACAAGCACCCACTAGAATGAAGTCAGTTGGAACAGAATCAACTCTAACACTTGCACCTGCGCTTTGCGGGTTCCTTCCTGTTATGGGAAATTTCTTTTCCTGCATTGCTGTAAGTATGGATCTCTGTAATTCACCAAGGTGTGTTATCTCATCTATGAACAGGACTCCTTCATGTGCCTCATGTATGGAACCGGCTATAACTCTTTCATAGGGCATTGTGCCAAGCTGTGGATGGCCCCCATAGGGATCGTGTCTTACGTCTCCTAAAAGTTCTGTCTCACTGGCACCTGTTGCAAGAATGAATGTGTTCCTGTTCAATGGTACTATGACCTTGCTGGGGCTCTTTTTTTCCATCTTTTTCTTTCTTTCAAGGGCTTTTTCATCAAGAATCTTTACCTTGTCATTGAATCGTTCATATATGATTACTTCTTCCTTTTCGCCAACTCTTCTGGTCGAAGATACTCTTTCCATGTTGTTCTGTACGCCAAGGGCAGCACCTAACACGTTAAACATATCTCCAAAGGGGCCCTGTGCATTATTCTTATTTTTCTGCTCTCCGCATCTGGGGCACGTTGTATCAGTATACATGGAAATATACCCGCATGACGGACATCTGTAACCAAGTTTTTCAGACACATCAGCCGGTATATCTTCCGGGCTAACAATCATGCCATCGGCAGCATTAATCTCATCACTTTCCTGCTCTACCTGGGCCCTGCTCTTCACCTCAACATATGGCCTCTCTGGATACATCAGGTTGTGTATAACTCTTACTTCATGTTCTGGAACCTCGATCAGGAATGACATCGCCTGTGCAATCATGGACTTCCCTATTCCAGGCGGTCCTACAAGCAGGAGGTTTCTCCTCTGTTTTGCTGCAACCCTGGCTATCTTTACTGCATCGTCCTGTCCTATTACCCTGTCCAGTGGGTTGGATGGTATTTTAACATCTTCTGTTGTATTCGCTTTTCTTTTTGGCAAAATTTACGCCTCTTCTATTGGCACAACTCTCATATCTTCCGGTTTCTTGGTGATGTTTCCTCTCTTTACACCATAGATAATCTTAACCCCTTTTTTGTGGCAGATATCTACCAGTCTCTGCGAAATGACACCACCGGTCATGACATATTCTACTTTTTCCATCTCTGAAATTTTATCAGGTGCCTCTGCGAGATTGAAACTCTCCATGGGTTCTCCCTTCTCATCAACTACCTGGGTTTCCTTCTTCTCAAGAAGCTCTGTTATTCTTCTTCTCACACTGTTTGGATCCATTATGGAAAATTTATTCGTCTTTCTATTTTCCTCAGGTTCACTCTGGCGTTCTTTCTTTTCCTCTACCACGTGGACTTCTCTCTGGTGATGCTCCTGTTTTTCGTGCTTTGGCTCAATTTCCGGATCTCTATGTTCAGGCTTCTTCTGTTCATGTCTCTCATGTTCATGCAGTTTCTGGTCATTCTTAACGTGTTCCGGCTCGTGCTTCTCCTTGTTTGCATCCTTGTCATTCTTCTCATTGAAGTTCTTGAGCTCATCGTTCATTCCTCTCATTGAAAGATACTGCTCTGTGGGAGTTTTATACCTCAGCGCCTTCACGATCTGCTTGTAGCTCAGTTCCTCAACTTCAGTTCCTGGTGGTGCTCTGGCAACGAAATCAACTTCTGCAACCTGAAGCATTTCTTTCAGTATGAGGTCTCCCCCTCTATCACCATCTAGAAATACTGTTACCGTTCTTTCAGTTGAAAGTTTCTGTACAGCCCTTGGAATATTTGTGCCCTGTACTGCTATGGTATTCTTTATGCCGTATTTCAGAAGATTCAGGACATCGTTCCTTCCTTCCACAACTATAATTGAATCAGAATCCTTTATTGCAGGTCCTGCAGGTAATTTTTCCTCTCCGTAGGATATTATCTCTCCCCTCTCAACCTCTTCCCTGACCGTTGATATTATGCTCTCACTCACAGTCTTTCCAGATTCGCTCATCTTCTTGTATAACTGCTCAGCTCTTTCAACAATCTTCTTCCTGCGCTCCTGCCTGACATCTTCGACGCTTTCAACCTCTACCTTCGCCTTGCATGGGCCGATTCTATCTATTGTTTCAAGAGAAGCTGCCAGGATAGAACTTTCCACCTGATCAAGACCGGATGGTATGAGGGCAAAACCCTCAGTCCTACCCTTCTTGCTGTCAATCTCAACTTCTATTCTACCAATTTTCCCTCCTTTCTGGAGGTCCCTAAGATCTAGTTCTTCACCGAGAAGACCCTCTGTCTGGCCAAATATGGCCCCAACAACATCAGGTTTTTCAACCACCCCATCGGCAGAAATTTTTGCTTTTATCAGATATTTTGTGATATTTGGATCTACATTCATTAAGTACACCTTTGTTAATTATGGGTAGAATTTGGCTAATATTTAACTTATCCCAATCTACATCCATTAGGAATTGATTGCATGTTAATATTTAATACATGCGAGCAGGAATCCCGTTTCTAATGAAAGGGAGTGAAATCTTCACAGTATATGGAATATTATATTTACCATGTCATACGATCTAGTGAAAGCGGCACATTCTGTATATTCATTATGCTGCCATTTCATTTACGTCTTGAAATACAGGAGGAAGATATTTGTCAATACTGCAATAAAAATAGAGAATAAACACATGGAGAAAATCAAGGAATTAAGGAGTATAGGGGGGGGAAATCAGGAATTAAGCATGTTGGGATTGGGACCCTGACAGCAATGGTGACTACTGTAGTTGAAACAGGAAGCCCCTGCGTTGGCAGTAAGAAGATGTCACCTTATTCACACATAAAGTCGAAATCTGAATCAGGCATTTAACTGCAAAAAATCCTGAATCCACTTCTGCCCGCACAGAAAATATCACATTTTCATTTTCCGTTAAGGCCTGTTATGTTTATGGAAAATAAAAACTAATAAATTGGTGTGTTCAATATACTAAGAGTTTATGATAAGATATGGTATAGCTGGGATACCACTTACCAGCAAGGGAAGAACATTTGTTGACTCCGTTGAAGAAATTTATAAGTTGGGGCTAAAGGCGCTGGAGGTGCAGCTTCTCAGGGTAAATGTTCAAGAAAATCAGGGTATAGAATATGCCGGTATGTTACCGAAGGATAACGAAAACTCTATAATAATCGACGTCCTGAGACCGAACGAGGAAGGTATTTATTCAAGCATAGGAACGGACACGGTAATTCAGGAAGATGACATAGTGGAAGAACTGTTCTGGAACATGGCAAAAAACTACGATGAACTGAAGATGGGAGGTGATCTTGCAAAGGAGCTTGATGTATTGCTTTCCCTGCACAGTCCATATTACATGGATATGCTCACAACAAAGACATTATCCAATGATGAGGATATCTCTGAGAGATCCATCAATCATCTTAAGTGGTCACTTATAATAGGAAAGGCAATGAATGCCAAGAGAGTAGTCACTCATACTGGATTCTACAACGAGTCAAAGAAGGGGAGTCTTAAGAGGGCAATTGAGATATATTCAGCAATAGACAAGGAAATGGGCATTGACCATGGTTTCCCGTACATAGGTGTTGAAACATCAGGCAAGCCTGAAATATTTGGTTCGGCTGAGGAGTTGTTTTCCATAGCAAAAAAGGTACCATCTGTTGAACCGATCCTGAATATGCCACACTATCACGCAAGAACGAACGGCAGCCTGATACAGGCGAAGGATTTCACAGAGGTGATCAACAAGTTCAAGGCACACTCAAAAGGCGATCTGTATATAGAATTTGCAGGCGTTGATTACAGCGGATCAACAGAAACAAAGCTTACAGCAATCAAGCATGGTGATCTGAAATTTGAGACAATGTCCGAAGTTCTTATGGACTATCAGGATGATCTCACGCTTATTTCATGTTCTCCATTGCTGGAACACGATGCCCAGTATATGGAAGTAATATATGCGAGGAATTTTGCAAGACATCTGCAAAGAAAGAAGGAAAGAGGTAAGGAAAAATGAGGGAATACCCAGTTAAAAAAGGATACAAAACTGATGTGAATACGGTACTTGAGAGAATTGGAAAATTTGCAAAAGACGCAAAAGTTGATGGCGACATTATCACATTTACTCTACCGGGGCTAAAGAAAGTGGACGTTGAGTGCGGCAAGAAAAACCTGTTCATTTCAACGGAAACAGATGAAGCCTATAAAGAACCAATGAATTCCATAAAAATATTCAACAATTTACTACTTGAACTGACAGGATTCGATTCCAAAGAAAGGAAAAAAAGATTTTCTAAACTCTAAAAATAAAAAAAATTTGTAATCAGTTCTTGTATTTTATTTTGCTTGAAGGCCTGAAAACAAACTTTTCCTTCTGAGGGACTTTTATTTCCTTTCTTGTCTGCGGGTTCTTAGCAGTCCTTGGCTTCTGTGTCTTTCTTTCGAAAATTCCAAAGCCAGCCAGGTTTATTTTCTGCTTCCTGTTTGCCTCAGCTACAACTTCGTCCAGAAAGACCTTAATGACCTCTCTGGCAACTTTCTGTGTCTGTCCGGTTTTTTTAGAAACCTCCTTCGACAATTCGCTTATGCCTACCATTTTTACCAATACTTAATACACATACTAGTATTAAAATATTTTTATTCCTTTTTTAGTAAACATAGTAAATCTGCCCTATTGGGGATATAGTATTATTTTAATAAAAATAATAATTCGTCTTACCAAATAAGACAAATACATATTTTATTGATTTTTACTGTTTATTCTCCATATTAATGAAGGAAAATTGCTAACAATCCGTAAATTATGTAATATTTTGATCAATATGTGGTCATCTATGATTTTAAAAGTCAATCTTACCTATAATGAATATATCATGTATGGATGGACTACTCAGAACTACATGAAATTCTGAAGGAAAAATATGGTGACCTTGGATGGTGGCCAGCCGAAACACGTGACCAGATAATAATAGGTGCAATTCTTACACAGAATACAACGTGGAACAATGTAAGACTGGCGCTTGGGAGTCTTGCAAAAAATGAACTGGATAGCATCAAGGCACTTTCTAATCTTAATGTTGAAGAGATCAGGGAGCACATCAGACCTGCAGGTTTCTTCAACCAGAAATCAAGGTATCTGAAAGATGTCTGCAGCGCGATAGAGATGTTTGGAGGCATAGAGGAGCTGGATAAGCTCAGTGATAATGACCTAAAAGAGTTCCTGTTGAGCCTGAACGGAATCGGAACTGAGACAATGCAGGATATAATGCTATATGCCTTCAACAGGAAAGTATTTGTCGTGGATAAATACACTGAGAGATTATTTTCGAGAATTGGTATAATCAGACCGGGCATGAAGGAAGCTTACCGTCTTGGCAGGGAAATAGAAGAAAGTCTTGGCATTGATGATTTAAGAAATTTTCATGGAGAAATTGTTGAAATCAGCAAGGATATATGCAGGGCAAAACCCAGATGCCAGTCATGTTTCATCAGGCAGATGTGCAATTATGAAAAAGACTTGACTGAGCCGTAACCGATCAGTCTCCACCTGTTTGCTATTCTTCTTCCTATGGATATCCTCTCACCTTGCTGGACAGCAACCGGATATCTGAGCATTATTTCTATCTCATCTTCCCTTGCATTGGAAATCATTCCTATGGTGTTTGATGTACCAAAGGTAAGCATGACGCTTTCCCTCGTTTTAATTGGTTCAACTTTCATTTCCTCGTCGAAACCAACCACTCTGTTGAGGAGATGTGAATCTGCAACTATGAAAGTTGCAACTGCTGGAACCTTTCCTGCCTTTCCTAGAATCCTTCCAGTCAGGGAATCATTTTTGGTCAAAAATGGATCAAGATATGTACCAACTGCCGAGAGTCCGCCAGGTATAATTTCGTTGTATGAGCTTGAACCTGCCATGAGTGATGAAACTTCTGAAAAAATATTCTCCCAGACATTCTTGTTTCCCTTTGTTTGCTGTATTCCAGGCGCAATTTCAATTTCATCGCCTATCTTCAGTGTCCCCTGAACAAGGGACCCACCAAGGACGCCTCCCTTCAGTTCTGAAGGTGCAAGTCCAGGTTTGTTTATATCAAAGGATCTGGCAACATACATAAGTGGGTCCAGTTCTTTGCTCTTCTTTGGTGTTGGAATATATTCCTCAATAGCCTCAAAAACCTTGTCTATATTCTTGTTGTGATAGGCACTTACAGGTATTATGGGTGCATTTTCTGCAATGCTACCCCTGACAAAACTTTTAATCTCCCTGTAGTTCTCCAGTGCTCTTTCTCTTGTAACCAGGTCAATCTTGTTCTGGATAATTATTATATTTTTTATTCCCATTATTTCCAACGCAGTAAGATGTTCCCTTGTTTGTGGCTGGGGACATTTTTCATTGGCTGCTACTACAAGAAGTGCGCCATCCATAATAGACGAACCAGAGAGCATTGTCGCCATCAGGGTCTCGTGACCAGGAGCATCTACAAATGAAATGACCCTTTCAAGCTTGCAATTTTCATTCATTGGCTTATTCGAATAAACCTTTTCTCCATTTTCACAGACATAGACTGGAGTGTCTGCATATCCCAATTTTATGGATATTCCTCTCTTTATTTCCTCAGAATGTATGTCTGTCTTCTTCCCGGTGAGCGCCTTGGTTAGGGTACTCTTACCATGATCGACGTGACCTACCATTCCTATATTTACCACAGGCTGTGGCAACTGATTGCTCATTCTTTAGTTTCCTCAGGCTTCTCCAGTGGATCTGGTCCATATTGGGTAACAATAAAATTCAACTGGGAAATGTCAGGTCCAACAATAGCGCCCCTGAATGTAACTCTCTCTCTCAGTCCACTTTTTCCCCTGTTTCCTTTATTATATGTGACAAGTATTCTCTTTTTACCCTGTATGAAAAGATCGGGCTTCATAGGGAACCCATCTATTGATGAACCACCAGTTATCTTCAACTTGTAACCTGGCATTTCAAAAAATATTCCATCAATCTCTTCTCCAACTCTCCTTCCATTAAGCAGACTAAGGTTTTCAGGTTTAATCTCTTTCTTGTATGTTTTTCCAGTCTTTCTGTCAGCAATGATTGCCAACGAATTTCCTCCAGCCATTTAATTAATCCTCCTTTCTAAGATTATGGGAAATACTAAAATGGCTTATAAATTTATCAATTCAAAAGTATTTGGTTCAATCAGACTGAATTTACAAACCAACCGAATTAAATGATTCGAATACATTGAACCTTCAACTCTTGGTTAATTTGTATGTATCATTGTACCAACAGAATTATGCAATAAATATACATAAAATAAAATTTGAACAATATTTAAAGCTAATTTGAGAATTACTAGAAATATTACCCCTAACCTGTTATAATCTCAATATATATAGAATTGAAGTTTTATTCCACCATGGTAGAAAATGACTCGAATCCGGAGAATAATATTGCCGGAAGATTGGAAAGACTGCCATATAGCAGATTTCACGTGAAATTTGCTCTAATGCTGACAAGTGGAGAGTGGGCAGAGAGTTTAATGCTGCTTGGAAACGGAGCAATACTTGGATTGGTTGCAACATATTTTGCAATATCAAGTACCTCAGTTCTTGCAACTTATGCTCTACCCGCTTTCTTCTTTGTGGGAGAGTTCTTGGGGTCTATATTTTTTGGTAGACTGGCAGATACCAGAGGAAGAAAGGCTGTGTTCCTATATAACCAGTTGATTTTCGGTCTTGGTATGATAATCGCTGGTTTCATGGACTCATGGCAACTCGTTGCAGTCTTTGTGTTGATCGGCGGAATAGGTGTAGGTGGAGAATTTCCACTCGTGGACAGTTATGGAACAGAGATCTTTGTCAGGAAGAGGAGAGGAGCTTGGCTGGCCCTTATCTATACCATAGCAGTCACATCAGCACCGCTTATAATATACATAACAGCGTTGACTGCGGGGCTTGGTTATTATTCATTCAGAATTCCACTATGGTTCATGGGAGCATCAGGTATAGTTGTCTGGTTAATAAGATTCAGACTGAAAGAATCACCAAGATGGCTTTCCACTCATGGCAAGATGGATGAAGCAAAGAAAGAAATGGATGTAATCGAGGCAGAAGTATTGAGGGAAACAAAAATGACAGCACTCCCTCCAGTCACAGACACAATTGAAGCTCCCATACATGTTTCGAAATACACGGAAATCTTTGCTCCAGATGTGAGAAATCAGACTATAATGATGGCTATTTTCATGTTCTTCCAGTCCGGTATATTCTATGGGTTTGTAGTCTTTGCACCAGGACTGGTAAGTGTGTCATACCCAACGAGTGATCCTTTAGGTGCTGCAGCAGTAATTTTCTCAGGATTTCTTATCGGAAGTGTATTCAATATATTCATTATCGATAAGATTGAGAGGAAATGGGGAATCATACTCTTCGCAGTTTTGGGAGGCGTTTTCGGTACATTCTTCGCGGTGATTCACGGAATAGATGAAGCCGTAATATTCGGTTTCCTCACTGCATTTATGCTGTGGAACTTCTCGAACTTCATGCACCAGTACAATGCTGAAATTTTCCCAACAAGGGTGAGAACCACTGCTTCTGGATTTGTTTATTCCATAAGCAGGATCTCAACCACAATACTTGTGCTGTTCATAGCCTTCTTCATAGGAGGTCATAACGCAGATGGAATTTTCACATTTGTATGGATACTCGTTATAATCTGTTCAGTAGTACTAATATTACTTGGACCGAAGAGCACAAACAAGTTTATTGAAGCCATAGCAAAATAAAAATTTTTAAAATTTATTCTTATTTTTTCATTACTTCTCAATATATTCTAACGTGTTAGGGTATCAATTTAAGTAAATATCCTGAATATTAAATCATGATTTCTGATGATTCATTAAGGGAGGGTATGCAGGCTCCGGGGATAAGTTTCAGCGTGGAAGAAAAATTGAATCTTGCAAAAAAAATATCGGAATGTGGGATAAAGAGAATATTGATCTCCTATCCTTCGGCTCACGAATCCGAGACTATAATTGCATCTGAAGTAACAAGGAGCGGATACTTTCACGAAGTTTTTGGATTGGGAAGGGCCATAAGGGGAGATATTGATCTTATAGATTCAACAGGAGCAAACATTTCTCTCCATTTCCCTTTCAAGTATGATTCTCTTGATGAAATATACAGCAATGTGAAATATGCAGTTTCTCTTGGAAAGAAGGTTGAAATTGGTATTGTAGATATAACGCAGTACAGGACGGAGCAGCTGGTGAAAATTGTAAAAGCTCTATCTGGACTAGGCGTTGACACAATCCAGCTCCCTGATACCATGGGAAGGGCAACCCCCGGAATGATCAGGGATGTTGTGGGAGAATCAAGAAAGGTCTCGGAAGCAAAGATAGAAATTCACTGCCACAACGATCATGGATTATCTGTGAGCAATGCCATAGCCGGTATCGAGGCAGGTGCTGATATAATAGATACCACTTTTTTGGGTCTTGGTGAGAGGAATGGAATCACGGACACAGGAATCATTGCAAGATACCTGAAGGAAACTGGCATGGACAGCGAATTGCAGATAGACCGGATTGATAACTTGACAAAGGAGTTTCTGGAAATTGTTTTGAAGAAGGCAGGAGAATCCTTTTTCAGGAAGAATCTTCCAAACGTTGGAAAGAATACATATATACACACTGCTGGAACACACGCGGCCTTTTCAGACGTGTTTGAAGGTGAGGACTTTTCTGTTAATGTTTATACTGGAAAATCAATGCTAAAAAAGATTCTAGAAGGGAGGAATATAAATCTGAACAGGGAAGAACTATCCACGCTAATGAAGAAGGTAAAAGATATATCGGCCAGTGAGGGGAGGGTAATAGGAGTGGATGAGATCATAAAGGAGGCTGATGAGCTATGTACAGAGTAGTAGAACTTGGACACATAGTGGCTGGCCCAACTGCCGGGTTAATACTGTCTGAAATGGGTTTTGAAGTGATTAAGGTGGAACGACCAGGTGTTGGAGACATTGCAAGAAATCTTACAGGGGAGAGTGCAGGTTCATTTGCTTACTATAACAGGAACAAGAAAAGCGTTGTCATAAACACAAAGGTTCCGGATGGAAAGGAATCCCTGAAGAGACTGATAAACAGTGCAGACATAGTAATCGATAATTTCAGCAGTGATTTTCTCAAGGGATTGAATCTTGATTATGAAACCCTTAAGATTACGAATCCTGGATTGATATATGTCTCAATCAGGGGATATGGGAAGGGAAAAAAAGAGGGAAGAAGGTCACTAGACTACCCCATAGAGATAGATTCTGGAATAGCCTACATGAATGGCCTGAAGGAAAGGCCAATGAGAGTTGGGGCCTCACTGGTGGATATGTTTTCAGCATCAATGGCAGTGATAGGAATATACGACGCTATTCTTGAAAGAGAAAGAACAGGAAAGGGTAAGAGCATAGACTCCTCACTGTTTTCAAATGCCATGTTCATGATAGGTCAGCATATATCAACATACCAGATCAATCAGAAGGAATTATTGCCAATCAATGAAGCAGGGTTTGCATGGGGAATTTATGATTTCTTCCTGACCTCGGATAAAAGGAAAATATTCATCGCTGTTACCACCGATGAGCAGTGGAAGAAATTTTGCAATGTGTTTGGCATTGGAGAAGATTTTTCTAATAAATATGCTACCAATAGGAACAGATACGAAAACAGGGAAACGCTGATACCCTATCTTGCAGGGATAATCTCGAAATATGAATCTGGCCAACTCTCCAACTTACTGGACAGACATCAGATAGTTTATTCTTTCCTGAGGAAGCCCTGGGATCTTCTTAATGATGAGGATGCATTAAACGGAATGAATAATGTCAGCTTCAAGGGGAGGAATATTTTTCTACCGGCCACACCAGTTTCTACAAAGAAAGAAGAACATGTGCCCGAACTGGGTGAGGATACAGAGGACGTGCTTTCAAGTCTTGGATTTACTACCGAAGAAATTGTGAGAATTTCAGGAAAGTGATAAAAGTATAATCTTAATTATTTCGTTCCATTCTTAAATGCAGGCATAACTTCAAAACCTGCCAGCCCTTCATTCTATCATTTTTCTCGCGTAATTAACCATTCCTCCAGAGTCAAGTATCTCCTTCAGAATTCCTGTAGGCGGCTCGAATAGAATAATTCCATTTTTGCTTTCTATCTTGCAATGCTCAAAATCAATCTCTACATTTTCCATATTTGAAAATGGAACATGGCCGTTATATATTCCTGGATACAATCCAACATTGATAGAGTTCCTGAAGAACAATCTTGAAAAACTTCTTGCAAACACTGCCCTGATTCCAATAGTCCTTAACAGAACCGGTGCCTGCTCCCTTGAGGATCCAGTACCGAAATTTTCACCAGCAATTATTATATCTCCCCCTGTAACTTTACCAGAGAAGTTATTTATCACTGATTCAAGGCAGTGCTCAACCTGCTTCTCAATGGGCAGGTGCAGATAACCACCAGGTGCAATATTGTCAGTATCAATGTTGTCTCCCAACAGAAAAACAGATACCAATCTATTCACCTGGCACATGTATAAAACCTTCCACTGCACTCTCAGCTGCAACATATGAGTTTGCAAGATATACCTTGCTGGACGGATGTCCCATTCTTCCCATGAAATTCCTGTTTATGTTTGTTATGCACACTTCATTTTCCGCCAGTACTCCCATATGCAGGCCAGCGCATGCTCCACATGTAGACGGCCCGACTGTTGCACCAGATTCTATGAATATATCAATTAAACCCTCTCTAATTGCCTGTTGGAATATCTTCCTTGTAGCCGGGATAATTATCATCTTCACGCCTTTTTTTACGTGTTTTCCCCTCAGCACTGAAGCAGCCTCTCTAAGGTCACTTATCGTTCCATTGGAGCAGTTCCCGATGTATACCTGATTCACTTCTGTACCTTCTAGCTCGCTTGCAACTGTTACATTTCCTGGTGAATATGGCATAGAAATCTGAGGTTCCAATTCAGAAATATCATAATTCTTTTCAATGTAATCAGCCTCTTTATCGCTTTCTGGAAATTCATTGCTTTCCGGTAGCCCGGAATTCTTTATGATGCATGTCTTTGCCCCTGCCTCAACTGTCATATTTGCAATTGATAGATCATCATCCATGTTAAACGACGAATTTTTATGAAGGTGAAATTCCATGGCAGCATAATTGGCACCATTCACTCCGATGTCTTTCAGAATCATTAAAATAAGGTCTTTTCCAGTAATGTACCTTCCCCTGCTCCCTTCTATATTGAACAGGATGGTTTTAGGCACCCTGAACCACTGTTTTCCCATTGCCAGCAGTGATCCAATATCGGTAGAACCAAGACCCACTCCCATAGCACCAGCCGCACCAGCAGTAACGGTATGGGAATCAGTTCCCACCACAAGCATTCCTGGTTTTATTGTTCCATTTTCGATCAGTAATGTATGTTCTATACCATCTCCAAATGGGATAATTTCCCACTTTTCAATTTCTGCATTTTCATTCATCATTCTTATGTTATGGGCACTTTCAATATCCTTAGGAGGGAATATATGATCATTCACAACAACTACCTTTCCCTTATAATTTGTCTTGCCACCAGAAATATTCCTGAGTGCCTGAACTGAGGAGGGACCCAGAACATCGTGCATGTAAACCAGATCTGGAACTGCCCAGACATAATCTCCGGTACTTGCATCTGTACCTGACTTTTCCGAAAATATTTTCTCTGCAGCAGTTTTTGAGGTTCTCACAGCCAAAAAATGCATTCCTACTATTAATATCCAATGTACACCTTCAAAAGATTTAAGTTTATTCAGTTCATGCATTATGAATTGTATTACTTGGAACTTGGGGTTGGAGGGAAATGCAGTATAGCTACTGCAAGTGAATACAGTCCAGACTCAATACTGATCCAGAATGCAAGAATCATAAAGGGAAACCTCAATCACGTTATCCTGACAGCGGCCAGAAGAGAAAGTGATCAGGTATTATCCATATTAAAGGGTGATTTCAGGAGTTATGAAACAACAATATTCAAGGGTAACATGTTTGTGGATTCATATAAAATAGGACATGGAATGCTTAAGGCAGTGATGAACCAGGACGTCTTCATGCTTTTTCCCATTATTGCCAGGAATGGGATAGAGAATTTCAGGCTCGTATCCAGATTCAGGTCTGATCTTGAAAATATAGTGGATAAGGTAGGAAGAGAAAATCTTGTGGAGAGGCAGATAATTGATAAGGTATCTGTTTCAGATATAATCTCTGGAAATCTCCTGCATAATGCATCACCATCTCTATACGGCCTGACTGACAGGGAAATTGAGACTCTGAAGGTTGCGATCAATTCTGGATATTATGAATGGCCAAGAAAAAATGGTCTAGAAGAGATTTCAATCGGAAACGGTGCATCAAAGGTAACAACCCTGTATCACATAAGGAACGCTGAAAAGAAGATCATGGAAACGTTATTCAGGAAGAATGCGAGATAATTGTCAATAAAGGTAAATCAGGTAACATAAGTAAAACAAAATGAAAATGTTTATTCGACTTCTTCAATTTCATATATATGGGTATCAAAAGTAAATCAATAGAAGCTGAAATGAGTGGTCACTACACAATAGATGGGGCAGGCGTAAGGCTTCTGAGAGTTTTTGGTGGTCCTTCTACATTTGAATATACCGATCCTTTTCTTCTGCTCGATTATTTCGGATCATCAGAACCATCAGAGTATGAGAAGGGATTTCCATGGCATCCTCACAGAGGCATCGAAACAATAACATACCAGATCAAGGGAAAAACTGATCATGAAGATAGCAATGGAAACAAGGGAACTATTTTTCCTGGTGATGTACAGGACATGAGTGCTGGAAGTGGCATCTTCCATCAGGAGATGCCAACATTCTTAAGCATGAGAGGCAGCGATGATAAAAAATTAGACACGACAGTTCTCGGATTACAATTATGGGTTAATACCCCTGCAGAAAGAAAGATGAAGACTCCGGAATATGCCTATTACAAAGCATTGGATATCCCAGAGTACAAAACTGATGCAGGTTCAGTTGTGAGAGTATTCGCTGGAGATTTTGGAGATGCCGCTGGACCATACAAATCTGCATATGACCTTGGTCTTGACTATTATCATATTAGGATAAAGGAAGGAGACACCATAGAATTGAGCGAATTGGAAGGCAAGAGAGCCATAATGTTCAACTTTTCCGGAAATGTAAGAATAAACGGTGAAACAGAGATGACTGAAAGGAAAGCCTTCATATTTTCAAGGGCCGGTGAGTTCATAGAAATTAAGGGCAGGGAAAAGGAAAGCGACATAATGTTTATTGCAGGGAATCCTACCAATGAGCATATAGAATGGTATGGCCCGGTAGTCATGAATACACGGGAGCAATTGAACGAAGCTATGAGGGACCTTAGAAATGGGACATTCGTAAGGGAGAAGGAACCGGTTTTCAACTAACCTTCAATAACAAGACTCAGGGACTATATGTACTAAATACTAGTACCACTAACTTATTAGTATTGCCTAGTGATACAGCATGGTATTAAATGCGAATAGAATTCCTCCTTTTTATTACCATAACGGCGGTTTCATCCGTACTTTCAGTAACATACTACCTTTTAAATTCATATCTTTCAAGAAGGAAAAATTCACCCCATGTAAAATCAGATGGATTGACTTCACAGGATGCCACACTGGTCATCACAGTATTCAACGAATCGGTGGATCACCTGAAGAGGGCAATAGCAGCAGTGAGGGATCAGGTCAAGGAAATACTAGTAGTGGGGGATGGAGTCGAGGAACCATACCTATCGCTGTGCAAGGATGAAGGTGTCACTTTTCTAACCACTGGTGTTCATTCCGGGAAGAGAAGGGCTATGGCCCTTGGGGTTTCCAGAGTTAAGACAAAAATCGTAGTGTTCATGGATGGGGACATGATCCCTGAAACAGACGCCATTAAGAATATACTGGATGAATATTCACCAAAAGTTGGAGGAGTTGGTGGAAATATAATATTTGACACTATGGATGGCAGGTTCACATCATATGCCTCACAGTTCATTGAGAGATCAAAGGAAATCATCCAGAGATCAATGAAGCATTTCGGGAGTGTAATGCTAATAGATGGGGGTTTTGGTTCATACAGGATGGATGTTGTTGGAAAATACATTACATCACCAGCATTCTACGACTTCAAGATTGAAGGGAAAATTCCATATTACGGTGGGGGAGATGATGCAGACCTTACATCATACATAATAGGCAAGGGATACATTGCGACAAAATCCTTTGAAGCAAGGGTAACGACCATTCCTAAGGACAATATAAAAAGTTACATGAAGCAGAATATAAGATGGTCAAGAACTGGATGGAGAACATTCTTCAAGAGCCTGAGAAATGGCTCGCTGAAGAGGGCAAATAAATTCTACAGGATTGAGCAGGTATTTACCTATACTCTTCCAGTCGTATTTCTTGCGGTTATTCTATTGAAAGGAATCATTTTCCTTGAAGTGTTCTATTTCAGGGGATTCATACCAGCCATATTCAGCATGATTGGATTCCATTTCCATGGCCATATAACTACTATTGGCGTATTATACAGGTTAAGCACAACATCCTCAGCTGTGGCATCCCTTGTTTTTGCCAGCTCTGCAGCAACCAGAACACTGAAGGACAGACTTAAAACGCTTGCCTTTGGATCAATTGGAGCTGGAATACTGTTCATTGCTACGATATATGCCCTTTTCACATACAATAAGGCCTGATCATAATTATATAAAGATCAGGCATACACAATAAATGCTTACCCTCGGCCTCGAAGGCACTGCTCATACAACAAGCGCATCAGTACTGGATGAAAAACACATATATTCCATGGTATCAAGAACCTATAAGCCGGTAAAGGGTGGAATAAATCCCAGGGAGGCTGCAAATTTTCACTTTGAAAATGTTGTTAATGTTATACATAAGGCAATACAGGAATCCGGATTCAGGGAATCAAACATAGAAATGATTGGATTTTCGAGAGGTCCAGGACTTCCACCATCTTTGAAAATCACGGCGGTGGCTGCAAGAGCAATGGCACTCAAGCTTGATATACCGATTGTGGGAGTAAACCATCCCCTCGGGCATATTGAGATTGGGAGGAGGGAAACAGGCGCCAATGATCCAGTCATGTTATACGTTTCAGGGGGAAATACACAGATAATAGCCCACAAGAACGGCAGATACAGGGTCTTTGGAGAGACACTTGATATTGGGATTGGAAATATGCTGGATAAAATTGCAAGGGATATGGGATTTCCGTTTCCAGGTGGACCTGAAATAGAAAGGCTTGCTATCCAGGGTTCAAATTTGCTCGATCTTCCATATTCAGTTAGCGGAATGGACTGTTCATTTTCTGGAATATACACAGCCGCGAAAAATTTACTTCAAAAAGGGGAAAGTGAGAGCGACGTTTCATACAGCATTCAGGAAATATCATTCTCCATGCTTGTTGAAACACTTGAGAGGGCACTGTACACATCTGGAAAGAGCGAAATACTTCTGGCTGGAGGAGTAGCCCGGAATAACAGGCTGAAGGAAATGATATCGAGGATGGCAGAAGATCTCGGTGTGAGGGTTTTTGAAACGCCAGAGAAATACTGCATGGATAATGGTGCAATGATCGGGCAGGCTGCTATTCTCACATACCTTAATTACGGTGGTCAGAAAATAGAAGATACTGGAATAGATCAGATGTATCGCATAGATGAAGTTGACACTCCGTGGGTATCAGAGAATAATATAATATACAGCAAGAAAGGGGCCGAGTCGATAATAAGTGAAGGAAGATTTCACGAATACGATTCAATCGTGAAAGAAAGAATCATTAAGTCATACAGGAACAGGGAGCTTGATCTCAGGTTGAGAAATAAGAGAATGAGGAATGAAATAGTGATGCTCCACAGGATGATGGAAGCTGGTTTAAATGTGCCTTCGGTATTTTCAATCAATGAAGATAGAATGAGCTTTGAAATGGAAGAAATACCAGGAATTCAGGCATCAAACATCGGGAAAGTAGATGTGGAAATCCTGGATGAGATAGCGAAATGTGTTTCAAGACTGCATGAAGTGGATATCATTCATGGCGATCTGACACTTAACAATATGATCTTAAATGAAGGCAATATATATCTGATTGATCCCAGCATGGGAAAGGTATCTAAAACGCTTACTGACATGGCATATGATATCAGACTCCTGAAGGAGAGCATGATCTCAATTTACGGAAATGACGCATATGAGAAGTTTGAGAGAATATACAGGGAAAATAGTGAAAGATGCAATGAGGTAGTCAATGTACTGCATGATATAGAGAAAAGGAGGAGATATGTTTGATTTTAAAATTCTTGACCAGCAATATGCATAAGTTCAATGAAATATCGTCATTCCTTGGAAATAGGGGAATAGAATGCCAGTGGGTAAAGATGAAATATGAGGAAATACAGGGGGACACAACTGAAGAAATCTCAAGGGACAGCGCAATGAAGCTATCAAGGGAAATAGAAGAGAAATTCTTCCTGGAAGATACGGGATTGTATATCAATTCACTGAATGGCTTCCCTGGCCCATACTCATCTTACGTTTCCAGAACAATAGGAAACTTGGGAATTCTGGACTTACTTAGGAATAAGGAAAGGTCAGCATATTTCCTTACTGTAATATCCTACTTTGATGGAGAAAAGATCCTCACATTTCAGGGAAAAGAGCATGGTAAAATAGCAGAAGAGGAAAAGGGAAAAACGGGGTTTGGCTTTGATCCCATATTCATACCGGAAAACTGTGAAAAAACACTGGCAGAAATGAGCATCGAGGAAAAGAATCAGCATTCCCACAGGATAAATGCCTTAAAGAGCTTCATCCGGTATCTTGGAATAGAGGACTAAGTTTATAATTTAAAATATATATGTGATGACTGATGGCATCAAAATTAAGAGAATTTTCACTCTATTTCTATCTTGTAATGGCTGTAGTCGGATTAATATTTCTGATATTTTCAACTAACTACATATTCTTCCATAATGGCGCAGTAAATACATATTCATTTGGATTGAATACCATTGGAAACTGGAACGACTGGATATTCATAGTATCACTATTTGTAAGCGGAGTTTTCATCTATTACGTCTATAAGTGGATTGAGGACGACAGGTTCTTCATGAAGAATATCAATTCAGATAGCAAATCCCACTTCATGAAAAACATGAAAAAACTTGAAAAAATTGCAAGGGAGCATGGAAGCCTCTATCAGCAAATGCTCCAGAACAAGAAGAGTTTCTGGAAGATCAAAGCGTGAGTTTTTTTGCAAACTCAGGCAGTGCAAAACTTGATTTTGCTATTTCCAGGTTGAAGTATTTTCCCTTCTCCACATTTTCTGTTCTGAGCTTGATCTGGCTTTTCTTTGCCATTGTGAAACTCCAGAAACCACTTGGATATGTTGGAATGAATGCAACATAGCTTGCAACATGTGGAAATGACTTTTTCATTCCTTTATTGGCCAGCTCGATGGCTTTAGGCTGGTAGAATGGTGATCCTGATTGTGTAACAACTACGCCACCATCGGTCAGTATCCTGGAAGCATTTGAATAGAACTCCTCGTTAAAAAGGTCTTCTGCAGGTCCTACTGGATCAGTTGAATCCACAATTATAATATCGAATTTTTCTTTCGTGTTCCTGACATATTTTATTCCATCATCCACAATGAGCTTGACCCTAGGATCATTGAATGAAGCAGTCAGGGAGGGAAAGTGCTTTCTGCATACCTCGACTACCTGACCATCTATCTCAACATTGACAATGGATTTCAGTCCAAGCTTCAGTAATTCCCCAGCAGCTCCTCCATCGCCTCCACCAATTATCAGTGCCTTTTCAGGGATTCCGTCAGCATAGTAAAATGGCATCCTTGTTATCATGTCGTGGTACACAAACTCATCTTTTTCAGTAAGCTGTACAGTACCATCTATGGATAGGAGCTTTCCAAAATCATATGTCTCAAAAACATCAATTCTCTGGAAATCAGTTTTTACTGATAGCAACTGATCACTCACCCTGAAAGATAGCTGGAGGTTATCTGAATATCTTTCTGAAAACCAATTCTCAATTAATTTCATTAAGGGGTATATGCTCATTGTGGTTTAATTATTTTTCATGAATGAGCTTTAACTCCATAGATCAAGTTATCTAATTATCAGAATTGAAAATCCCCATTTCCCAAATATAAATTTCATTTAATGCTGTTGAAAATTTAATTCTCTGTCTTGTATACACTCCATGTATTGGTGAATATATAAGACGCTCAACGAATCCACTCAGCAAATGAAATTTAGGTTCATCCATGAGCTTAGATGAAAGATCAAACCACTTTTATAATCAGCTTATTTAACAGATCCACCTAATGTCTTTATAAAAGATCAAAAGTCGCTGGTAAATATTTTTAAGTTAGAGACCTTATACATTACATTATGGAAATGAAGAAATTTGGAAACACTGGGATGCTAGTTAGTGATCTATGCCTTGGTACAATGACTTTTGGATGGCAGGCAAACGAGGCACAGAGTCATGAAATCTTAGATCACTTCACAGAAAATGGAGGGAACTTTATCGATACTGCAAATGTATACTCACACGGAAAATCAGAAACAATCATAGGTGAATGGCTCAAGAGGCAGGATAGGGAATCACTTGTCATTGCAACGAAGGCCAGGTTCAGGATGAGTGACCATGCTAACGGTGTTGGATTATCAAGAAAACATCTCCTACACTCAGTCAGGGAGAGCATGGAAAGATTGAACACAGACTATATAGATCTTTTACAGTTACACACATGGGACGCCCTCACTCCATTGGAAGAAACATTTGGAACACTCAACAGGATGGTTGAAGATGGATATGTAAGATATATCGGAATTAGCAATTTCAGGGCCTGGCAGTTCGAGAAGGCACTACAGTTATGCAGATCAAAGGGTTGGAACGAACCGGTAAGCCTTCAGCCGCATTACAACATCTTTGTTAGAGCCACTGAGTTTGAGTTATTGCCTATGGCCAGAGAAGAGAATATTGCTGTAATGCCATGGAGTCCACTGGCAGGAGGTTTCCTGACTGGAAAGTATAAGGGCGGAATCGAAGAAGCGTCAAAGGGAACAAGAATAGGAGACTCAAACAATGCAGAATTTTACAGGCAGTTCGAAACCAGAAGGGCAAAGAACATAATCAATACACTTGAAAAGATATCTGAAAAGAATCATAAGAGCATGGCACAGGTCTCCATTAACTGGCTGCTCAGAAACCCTGCAGTTACTTCACCCATAATAGGTGCAAGAAACCTCGAACAGCTGAAGGATAACCTAGGTGGAACCGGATGGGAGCTGTCAAAAGCTGATATTGAAAGGATAAACAGGGCAAGTGAACTGGAAGTAACCTATCCCTACGATCAGCGCGCCGAGGACCAGCAGAGAGCAGGCAGAATTTCTGAGTAAAAAATTATTTACACTATTTTTTCATTTATATACAGGAATCATTGCATTGATAAGGGTAAGAAAAGTAATGATCCTGTATTGGATGGAATCCAGTCTATACTTTATATATAATTCAGGTCATCGGTAAACATAAGTGAAAGACCTAGAGCCCCGTCGATCTTATCAAATATGAAGTGGGTCAACTGGCCATATCCCATAATCTCCTTGACAAAAGAAACAGACATGAATGACCATGTATCATTTTTTATCTCTTTAAAAACAAAATCTTCCCCTAACTTTTCTATTATTAGCGGTCTGAGTTTTCTGAATATGGATTGTGAATCAAGTACTTTTAATGTTCCTTGAACATTTTCATGAACCAATTTTACATCTAATCTGGACATTTGTTCCATAAGATCAAAATCATCATCATTTATCCTGAACCTAATTCTGTCACATTTTATTTCAGTGAGTATATCAAGCAGGCAGGATGCTATGGCTTTTCTTGAACCTGCATACTCCATTACCTTTGCCTCCATTTCACCTATCTTCTTGAACACAACAGCGTATGCCTGTAGGGTTTTATTCTGATCTCTAATTTCAAGAAGTTCCATCTGGAAACCTTTCCTCTTAAACCATAATGCGTTTAACAGAGTCTTGAATTCATCAGAAGTTCTCATGTACCTGAATTTTTCTTTCATGTGAATCCTGTGATATTGGTCCGCATTAGCTTTTCTTTCCTCCGGTGAAGTTATTTTCACCATATAGTCCCCTTTCTGGTCTATATCATTATTTTTTACTGTTTTATCAATCACAGCTAAGTAATCAGATCCAGTTTTGACGCAATCCATTTTTGTATACAGCTCGATCTCTCCAGAAACCAGTAGTAGATCTATTCCGGAATCTCTGTAGAATTCAGTCATTTCAGTGATGATTCTCGTAGAGAGTCCTTTATGCCTGTGTTCCTTTAATGTGGATACTGAACCCAGGGAAGCAACATCCAGGATAGCACCGTTAATATATACCTTGGATAGAAGCACACTTGCCTGGCTAACAGGAACTTTTCCATCGTCAATGTAGAACGTATTTTGTATATTCTCAACAGATAATAAATGAGGAAATTCAATCCCCATGGATGAACCGGTAACATTTCCAGGCCTGAAAACTGAATCAAGAGAATCTATGAGCATCTCTCTGGTCTCGACAGTTCCTCTCTTAACATCACTATACACAATTCTTAAGATTCTTCCTGGTTAAATTAAGTTTGTTACCAAACGTAAATATGTTCATAGCATGAGAGTCCTGAAGATAATGGTAATGAATTCTTGTGTTGGAACAAAATCTGTATTGTTAAAATTTTTTTATTCACTGGAAAACATTTCAAAATCTTTATCTATATTTCCTGAATCGATTGTTCATGAACCTGAAATATTACAAGTTGAAGATTCCGATGAAATCTCCGTTCACCACTAGCTTTGGAACTACCTCGGACAAGGACGTTATTATTTTTGAACTGAATCATGAAGGGATCAGGGCATTCTCGGAATTAATTACGAGTGAGGATCCATTTTATGGGCCGGAGGATAATACAACAGCATTTCACATTATCAGGAGTTATCTTGTGAAATTGGTTCAAGGAATGCCATTGCCTGAAAAGTTCAATGAGGATTCCAAATTTATCAGGGGAAACAACATGGCAAAGGCAGCCATGGAAATGTTGCTCTATGATTATCATTCCAAGATAGCGGAAAAACCTCTTTTCGAGTTTCTAGGTGAGAAGCCAAGAGGTTATGCAAATGCTGGCATTTCCATAGGAATCGATAAAATAAATATTACCCTGCAAAAAATTCAGGAATCACTGGATAAAGGATACAAAAGGATCAAAGTAAAAATCAAGAAAGGGGAAGAAGTTGCAATATTAAGGCCCATAAGAGATCAGTTTCCCGATATAGTTCTCAGTGCGGACGCCAACAGTGATTATACTGTTAAGGATTTTCACCTGCTTGAAAAAATTGATAGATTTGACTTAGTCTATCTGGAACAGCCACTTTATCATGATGATATAATCTACCACTCGAAACTTTCAAAATTGCTTTCAACACCAATATGCCTGGATGAATCCATTACGTCCCCAGAAATAGCAGAAAATGCTTTTGAAGTGGGTGCATGTAAGGTCGTGAACATTAAGCCCGGTAGAGTTGGTGGATTGTATAATTCCAATCTCATAGCACGAATTGCCAGAAAAAATAAGGGACATTCATGGGTCGGTGGTATGCTTGAAACAGGAATTGGAAGAGCATTTAACATAGCAATGGCATCCAGTGAGTATATAGACTATCCGGGTGACACTTCTCCTAACGAGAGATATTTCAACCAGGATATAGTGGATAGGCTGTTTGAAATGAATGAAGGAATTATTAAACCATTCAATTCTCCAGGAATAGGAGTGCAGTTGAATGAATCGATGCTCAACAAATTCAAAGTTGAAGAAGGGGTGTTATCATAGAAATACTGGATAATATGATAGCCAGAAAAGGTGAAATGATAGAAATGCTCAGAGATATGGTAAGCATGGAAACCCCCTCAACAAATAAACAACTTCTGGATGATTTTGCAGGTTACCTTCAAACCAAAATAAGGAAGCTATATGGAGTAGAATGCGAATTGATAAAATCTGAATCTGCTGGAAACGATCTCCGTTGTGTATTCAATCCAGATGCAAGCGAGCAGGTTTTGCTCCTAACTCATTATGATACTGTCTTTGGGGAGGGAACAACATTGAAAAATCCATTCAGGATTGAAAATGGCCGGGCTTATGGACCAGGTGTTTTTGATATGAAAGGAGGACTGGTACAGACCCTCTTTGCCCTGGACTATCTAGTAAGTAAGAAGACTCTTAAGAACAGAGTTGTTTTGCTTGTAACATCAGACGAAGAGATCGGTTCCACATTCTCCAGGTCCATAATAGAAGAGGAAGCTAAAAGATCTAAATTTGCCCTGGTCATGGAAGCTTCTCTCAATGGGAATCTAAAAACAGAAAGAAAAGGGGTCGGAACCATAACATTGAGCACCAGTGGGAAGTCTGCACATGCAGGGCTGGATCCGAATAAAGGTGTCAATGCAATAAATGCAATGAGTTCTATAATCGAGAAGATTAGAGTTTTTTATGCCGGTATTGATGATGGCACGTTAATTAATATAGGCACAATCAGTGGAGGTACGAGAACAAATGTGGTACCCGATTACTGCGAAATTGGAATAGACTTAAGATACGGTTCTGAAGAAGCTGCCGGAAGGGTATTATCATTTCTAAAATCAGTAAAGCCAGATGTAGAAGGCTCTGTGGCATCAATCAAATACAGATTGAGAGAACCTATGATCAGGACGAAGCTGACAGGTGAACTCTTCCAGAAAGTGAAGCTTATGGCAAGTCAAATTGGAATAAATCTGGATGAAGTTTCTGTTTCTGGAGCCAGCGATGGTAATATCTGTTCTAAATATTGTCCGGTAATAGATGGTCTAGGTGCAGTGGGTGACGGAGCTCATTCAGAAAATGAATATGTACTCGTTGATACTCTCCCAGAACGTTCGGCACTTTTAAGTCTGATAATCAATATCTGACACCAAAATTAAGATTTGAAATATTTGAGTATCAATGTACCAAGATCATTTAAAAATATTTTCATGGAAATCGGGGTCTTCTTCACCACATCTTGTCATGATATATGATGAGGAATCCCTATGAAAATCTGTCACTGTGAATCCGGATGAAAATAAATTCTCCAAAATTGTACGTGTGGAAAGTCTTATCATAGAGGCGGCATCTTTATCATTCTTCTTCATTGATAGAAAATCTTCTGGAATTTTGAACGATATCACATCTGGCAGTTCTTTTACATTTAACTCCGTATCTCCTTCCAACGCATTGATATTAAGCATCGGCTTTCCCTGTGCCTTCCTATCATCAAGGATCCGCCATTCAGCCACAAACCTGTCACTTGGAATCCCATAATTAAGGGAATCTTCCATATCTCCATAAAAATTTCTCAGATATGTCCTGGCTATCGCGCCAATCTTACGAATATTGAAATTTGCATTCAAACCCATTAATGGATCGTATGTCCATGCTATAAGATCAAATCCATTTTCCATAGCCCATTCCTTCTGCCTCATTTTCAATTTGAATCCTACGCCTGAATACTTTTTATCACTGAGAACTCCAGTCATATGGGAATATAGATATATCTTGCCATTTCTCCTTCCTGTAAAGCTGAAATGCATTCCTATTGCATTGCCATCTTCCATGGCTATAAGCGCCAATCCTCCGTGGAATCTCATGGCAGCTATCATATCTTTCACCAGTTGATCCATGGTGTTCATCCCCCATGCCGACTTTATTATGGGGATCATTTTCTTCATTTTGTCGGGATCAATTACAGTCTCAATTTCCATTGAATCCAGTATGTTATTTGAAACGATAAATTTATTTAAAAAAAATATGAAAATTTTCATAGGCAATAAACTGGCAGATGCATCTTCATGTCGTGTATTAGAAGCAAGTGCTCCTTCTGTATTTGATTCTGGTCATATAATGGAATTTTGAGGTATATGTGTTTATTATTTTCTAAATCTGGTCATACTCTGCCTAAGAGATCATTGTTCAGGAAAAGCCAGGCGGAATCGTTTTATGTCAATCTGTTCGGTCCTGCACAAGGGAAGCAAATTCAATGCATTTCAAGTCCGAATTATTCCTGCCGATCACCTGCATACCAACTGGGAGCTCCTTGGAAAAACCAACTGGAATAGATATTGCTGGGTTTCCTGAATAATTCAATGGCGAAAGAAAATCTATTTCAGAATTATTATCATGTTCACTTGTATTTTTTTTGTTATCTATGATTGGAGCCACATCTTTCAGCGTAGGGATTAAAATTACATCCAGGTTCCTAAACTTTGCATCCAGTAGTTCCCTGTACTTTTTTCTGCTTCTTTTTGCATTTATGTACTCCACTGCTTTGAAGGACAGACCTTCTTCTATCTGCTCAATAGAACTTTTCAAATAGCTGTCTGGATATTTAGCATAGTTCTCCCTGTGAATTAGTGCTATTTCACATGTATCAATAATTTCATGAAGTCTCTTCATTTCTTTAAATTTTAGGTTCTCCTCTCTAACACCAGTATATTCAATATTCAGTTCACCTCTAATTTTCTCAAGGGCAGCTAATGAAGCCTTCCGCACCCCAGGTTCACAATAGTCAAACAATTCCCAGGCAACTCCGACTTTTAAGTTTTCTGTTCCCTCCCTTTTACTGGAATAGATTTTTCCAGTCATGAATTCCAGTTCGAGAATCAGATCGCTTGCATACCTCGTTATGGTACCTGCGTGATCAAGGGACCATGATTCAGGGAAAATCCCAGATCTCGATATTAACTCATAAGTTGGTTTCAAGCCAGTAACACCACACATTGCTGCTGGAATCCTTATGGACCCACCCGTATCTGTTCCAGTAGCAAACACTGACATTCCAGCTGCTACAGCTGCAGCAGATCCCCCGCTTGAACCTCCAGGAATTCTTCTAAGGTCCCATGGGTTCTTTGTAGGAGATGATGTGATCCCAAGCGCAAACTCATGGGTTACTGTTTTGCCTATAATTATCCCACCTTTTTTCCTGATATTTTTTACCACGGTTGCATCTTTCCCGGGAATGTTACCTCTATAGATCATTGAACCATAATTTGTTTCAATGTTCTTGGTGTCAAATAAATCTTTAACTGAAACTGGCATTACATATTCTGACAGCCTTACTATCTTCCTGCATTCTTCCAGCGCGTTTGAGTTCAGTCTTGCATAACTTTGGACTTTTGTATCCAGTTTTTCAATCCGTTCAATGAGTCTTTCCAAAATGTAGCACGGAGAAATTTCCTTACTTTTTATCAGGCCTGCAATCTCATTCAATGATCTGAATTCCAAAGGAATTTCCAAAACTTGTCACCACCCTAATTATACCTAACAGTAATGGAAACTGTATATTAGTCTTAGCCTCATGTTATTTAAATGAATTTCATGTTCAAAGTTTTATGATTTTTCTTTTGGCCAATCTTTAAAAAAGTATGAATTTCTAACGTTATTAGTCAATCTCGTTGTTAAGGAAGTAAGGAATAAAACAGCTAAAATATCATCACTTCTAGTTAAACAGGTTTTCTTTCAATTCACAGAAAATTATAATTCATTTACAACACCTCTCTTCACTTCTTCCGTAGATACATTTTTCGGGAAGAAATCAGATTGTATAATGCTTGAGGAAAACACTCCATTCCAGCGGTCAGTCTTCCCGTGGTATAGTCTCACATAATCGCCATATTCCCGACCTTCCTTAACATCAGTATAGTAATATAGCCTTGATTCCCGGGTGTTACGATCTATTGAGAGAATCATCAGATTGGCAGTTGACTTTATCAATTCTTTCTCCTTAGCAAAGGAGAGGGCTCTTTCCAGACGATTTCTGAATTCACCATCGAATGAAATAACATACTTAAGAAATAGCTGGCTGTCCACGTATCTTCCATAGTTATTAATGCCAAGCTCCATGGCAATTGCCTTTTTATCAAACCACCCATTGTGCGCGAGAAATACCTCATAATCTTCATCAACTTCATAATGTGGATGACTCTCCAGTGTCCCAATTGGTTCTCCAGGGGCTGCTTTTCTCGCATGCATGATAAACTGTCCTGACGTGAAGTCTGAAATAAGTGATTCAAAAACAGGGGTTTTTGATCTGAAAAACTCCAGAGAAGAATTATCATAGTGGACATAGCCATAACCATGATCGTGAGACGTGAAACTTCCATCGCTGTTCGTAGAAAGAGGATCGTGTCTGGTGACGTCAAGAAAAGATGTCATTATTTTTCGGTATTCATTAGAGAAATCGCCAGACAAAGAAAACATGCGGCACATTAGAACCACATCTCGATGTGCTTTATAAATATTCAATCTCTATTATTAAAGTTTTTATATCACAAAAACACTAAACTCATAACCAGTATGTCTTATCCATTCAGGCTTCAAATCGTTCCCACTTTATTGCATTTCATCTTCTTAATTCAGTTCCCTTAAGTTAAGCAATTCAAATAAATACAATCGAGAGTTTGATAGGTTCACTCACATGGTAAACTTATAGAAAATGTAGTTAAGGCCTTAAGGATTCCAAAAATAATGATTAAGGGTATAGAAAGAGAAAGAATACTGGAAATCTGGAATAAGTTCTATAAATTTGATCCAACATCCCTATTTCAGCTGGAAAGGAAATATTTTCAAAATCCACATGTGGTTCCAATAGGTGAGCAGGTAAATGAAGGTGCCTTCTCGCTTCTATGTAAAAGAAGGGGTGAGCCCAGAGAGGAAAATTCAGGGAAGGAAGCATGGGTAATTTGTGCTGGATTCACCGATAGAATAGAATTTATTAAACTTTTGAAGAAGCAAATAGAATATGCAAGGGATATGGGTATTGAAAGAATATATTATTCCAATTTTTCACCTGGATATTTTTTTCCAGGCATCGATAAAGAGAAATATCCTGAGCTTTATGACTTACTCACGGAACTTGGTTTCAGTTTAGATTCAGAAGCCCTGGCTATGGAAGCAGACATAGGAGAAATCCACTATACTCAAAAGGAAAAAAATGAAGCAGAGATCAGAAACTTAAAAATTGAAGAAACCGAAGAACTTCTAAAAATGGTAAGAAGTAATTTTCCCTATGATTGCTATCTGAGAGTTGAAGGTGTAATAAAACATGGAAGCTTGGATCAAATCTCAATTGCAAAACTGGATAATAGGATTGTTGGTTATTCCATGTACGCAAGTGGAGAAGGTCCATTTGAATTTTCTCCGGGCGAGAGATTTGGTTGTTTCGAGGTTCTGGAAGCTTACCGATCCATGGGGATCGGGGGCAGGTTATTAACCACCACGCTGATCAACATGAAAGCAAATGGGATCAGGCATGCATATTTTCTCTGGACATCAGAGAAGGCCTCCCATTTGTATTCAAGATACGGTTTCAAGATCACAAGAAAATTTCAGATAATGTCATTATCACTTTTGAACCATGACAATTATAAAAAATAGAAAAGATGAATTATTTCAACAATTCTTTTCCAGTAGTTGCCGCTCAAATGAAAAAGGGAAAATAGAAATTTACATCTTCAGGAATAATGTTTTTTCTTATACCCATTGATAAACTCTGATAAAATTCCATCTATTTCTTTCTGGCGAATTGCTCCATCATCTAGGCTGTTATTGATAATTATTGAGAATGTAACGTCCAATGAACTAATATAACCACTGAGAGCAGAAACACCGGATAGGGTTCCGGTTTTTGCATAAATCCCAAAATCCTTCAACGAATCTAGACGTTTCCTGAGTGTTCCATATCCTGAGGTCGGCATCAATTCTATAAAACTTTTACCAAAATTTCTCCTTGCATACAGAAGCATGTTAGAGAGAAATCCAGTAGTTAGATAATTCTCCCTGCTAAGTCCAGACCCATCTGTAATTCTTACATTTTCAGATCCTCTTATCTTAGAAAGATAATCCATAATCAGACTAGACGAGTCTTTCCATGTTCCCTTTGATTTCTCTGAACTGGAAAGATACTTGAATATGACTTCAGCATAAAAATTACAGCTTTCATAAAGAATATGTCTCAGAACATCCCTTATATTTGCCTTATGAACACTTATTTTTTGAAAATTGTTACCTATAGACGCACTGGGCCTCATTATTTTCACATCTTTCTGGCCTGAAAATGCCTCTACTAAATTCCTATCAGGATTTTTAACAGGCAGAAATAAATGTTCATTCTGATGAATATAGTTGAAATCAGCATCATCGAATTTGAAATCCTTTTTAATCTCGCAATTCTCATCAACGAAAAAATTTGAAATTCTTGGTTGATAACTATATTTTGAATCACCATAAACCCAGTCACTGTTGTAAAACTCCCTGTCAATTCTCGGCATTTCAAAATGAATAGGGTCTGGATTTTTTGTGTCTAATTCCTTCATTATATTCTTGCATTCACTTCTGTTCAAAAAGAAAGTCGGATCTCCAGAAATGTGCAGATCTTTTTTCGCCGAATAAAACTTTGTGGTAAACACATAATCAGGTCCAAGTAATTCCAGTGCACATAGGGAGGTTACCAATTTCATATTTGAAGCAGGTATCAGTGGCAAGTCTCCATTAATTGACTGGAGTTCATTACCATCCGAATCCATAAAACAGTAAGAAATCAAATTATTTTTATGTATTTCCATAAAAAGAAATGGGAATCAAATAATTAAATTTTTGAAATTGAATAAGGAATACGATGGAATGTATAAAATAATTAGTTATTATTTTGTAAAAAGTTTAATAATTTGAAACTGGCAATCAACACATAGAATTTATAAATTAACGATAAAAACCGAATTGCTTACGCCTATTAAAATTTTTATGTTGTAAAAAAATTCATGAAAATGTTTATTAATATGTAATTAGATTCCAGTCGAATGATAAATAAGAAAATTGTTTTATCAGTATTTATGGTATTGTTAATGGTAGGCTCCGCATTTTTTGTATTTGGAGCATCAGTACCAATTAATACATCCTCAGCAAATACTGGTATTAGTCAGATTAGTCAGTTGGGTGCGCAGCCTGAAAGTTCATCAGCAACTCCGTGGCAAATGCCAACAACTACCATGCAAGAGCCCGGTTATACCAATGGAACGTTCACCTGTGGTTTAGACTATACTATAGGCGATTTGAATACATTCACAGGTATAACATTTGGTGATTTGTTTATCTATCAGTTAATATATGGAAGTTTATACAAAACAATGCCTAATGGACAGATTGAACCATGGCTGGCAACAAACTATACATTAACTCACGTCACGTCAAACAATAAAACCTTTGACATTGAAACAGGTAGCATGGTAAATTACTCATATGTATACACGGTAAATCTGAGACCGTATGTCCAGTGGACGGACTGGTCAAAAGCAAATGCTTCACAAACATACACCTTCTCGAACAAGGTTGATTATAACAATGCAACAGGAGCACCTTTCACACACACATATACAAGCTATTCACCAACCGTTATGAAAAAGTATTATCTGCAGTCTGCTGATGTTGTTCTTAGCTGGAGAATGGAGTCTGCACTGGGAGGGTGGCCAGGAGTAGTCAATGTAATTCCAAATGGAAACCTTTCTGTCAAGATATTCGTACCGAAGCCAACACTGTTAATACGTTCAAGTTCTCTTGAATCTTACATACTTCCTTACCACATATGGGTTCACCATGACTTTACAAGTGTAAAAGGACTTTTCAACTATACTCCTGGCATTTCATCAGGAAATGGTTATTATGGATGGGACCTTGGCTGGAACACTGCAACAGGTTCTGCTCCGGGATTGGTAGGGGATGGGCCTTTCATGGTAAACAATGGATACGGAATGCCGGAAGGAGGAATCTTGCCAAATCAATATAATAAATACTATGTCAATCCTTACTTCTTCGCTCAATATGCAAACAAAAGCAGTGGCTTGAGACAATACTCTCCAAAAATATATGAGTTCTATCAGCCATACTATTCTTCGCAGTCTTCAATGGTTGCCGCTTTCACAAAGGGACAGCTAGATCTCCTTCCAGTATCTCCGTCTTTCCTTTCACTGGTTAAAGGAACACCGGGAGCATATATTTACGTAAAGCCATCTCAGGTATTCTGTGCTGTGAGAATCAATGAGAACGAAACTCCATTGAATATCACCACTTTCAGGCAGGCTTTGAGTTATGCAACACCCTATCAAACCATTGATGGTACAGTCTATGACGGACTTTTAACACCTTCGTCGAACACTGTACCACCATGTAATGTACTTTGGTATAATTCAACTAGTCCTCAATATACCTATAATATGCAAAAGGCAAGTTCCATGATCAAGAGTATTCCTGGAATGAGCAATCAATCAGGCACATTGACCTACAATGGAAAGCAGGTAAGCATAGAACTCCAGATCGCACCTGGAAGTGAAACTCCCTGTGCAGTTGAAATTGCTAATGAGATGTCAACATCATTCGCAGCTCTTGGGATCAAGACGATCATAAAGGAAGAGGCATATTCAACCATGTTTGACAATATATACCAAACCGTAACTGGGAAGGGAAACTTCTACCAGATGGCAATATATGGACAGGGGACAGAATCTGGCGATCCAGCCGACCTTTGTGCACTATTCATTAATGATGCTCCAGCCTATTTCAGTGTTGGTTGCACGCTCGGACCATATACCTCTTTGAACTTTAACGGAAAGCATCTTTCAGGTCAGCAGGTTACTTCACTTCTAACAAATCTATCAAATGAATTACTGCAGGCTGAGACCATACAACAGGCAGTTCATTTATCAAAGGAAATTCAGACATTAATCAATGAAGAAGCAACTCTCATAAACCTTGGATATTTCACTAATATGGAAGCATTCCAGACAGGCCAATTCTCAAACTTTACAACAGAAAACTCCAACAGCCTTTTCAGTCTTTACTTTACCCTGACAGAAGTATACAAGGCAAAGATAACATCATCTGTAAGCTACAAGTACAACATTGAGGTGCAGCAGAAATTAAGTGGTGCTCTAGTTGAAAAGGAAGGGAACTCTGGAAGCATAACCTATACCGTTATTAACAAGACCACAGGAATGCCAGTGCAGGGGGCAATTGTAAGTATATCTGTCTCATCCATAGCTAGAGGTCTGATTAACACAACTTCAAACCAGCTCATCACAAATTCAGCTGGACAGGCAATCTGGAAGTATCAGGTATTCAATAATCTCAACCTGCTTCTACAAACAACATCATCAAGTGGTCAGATTATCAATTTACCTAACGAAGAGGTTAACATTTCTGCAACAGTCAACCCACCAGCAAAGGATATTCACACAACTACAACATCAACTTACCTTAATATAGAACTCTTGAATACAAACGAGAAAAATAGTCTGTCAGTCACTTCTAAATATTCAGGGAACTCTCATCTCTATGCAGGCAATAGTGGTACTATCATGTATACTGTTCAAAACAATACGGGAGCAAATGTAACAGATGCAAATATAACTGTAGTAATGACTGGAATACCGGGAAGCATAAGTAGCAGCGCATTCACTTTCAACACATCTACAGGAAACAGTACAAACTTCACATTCACAATTCCCAGAGCACTTTCCAAACTAATGACAACAATTGGTTCATCAGGAAATCCAATGTATCTATATTACCAGCAGATAAACATCACTGCAGTTGCATCTGTAGGAAATCAGAACCAAACAGGTGCGGGATATACATACAACAACGTCTTCGTCATGAACCCATCACTTGTAATGTCATATTCAATAGGAAGCACTAATTACACTACAGGTCAGAAAGGTGAAATAACTTTCACAGTTACTAAGAACGGGACTCCGGTTTCAGGAGCTTTCGTGAATATAACATCCTATGATCTGAAGGGAATAACGGTAGGTAGTAGCGGGTTAAACTTGACAACAAATAGCGCAGGTGTGGCGGTATTCTCATTCAAAGTTGGGAATTCAACAACTGGCAAGGGCACATATGTGGACGTCAACGAAAGCATTGTTGCAATGGCAAGCACATCAGGCAGTTCTATACTTCCAGCATATACATATGTCAATTACACTGTAAATGAGAAGGTTGTTAAGCCAACATCAAGTACCTATCTTTACGTCGTGGTTGGTGTTGTGGTTGCTGTTATAGCAATCGTAGCTGTAGCTGGTGTTTTCCTCATTAGAAAACCGAAAATACCTAAAAACTAATTTTTAAAACTATTGTGCCAGATAAATAATTTCTGGCATAACAAATCTTTATCACTTTTTTATTTTATCATGTTATTGTAAGCTCAATTTCAATTTCTACTATTATATTATTGACAGAGTTTTTGGGGATTCAGTGTTTGAATTTAAAAAACTCTGTTTATTATTTATTCCAAGGAAGTTAGTAAAAGGTTTCTTTTAGCCAATTAAAAATTTATTATATGGAGTCCATATTACAAATTGAATAAAATGAAAGGAAGCTATGAAGATTATAAGGAACAGAAAGAGGTAATAAAACCATCTAGACTGAAAATAGGTGAAGAAATAAGAATAATCGCTCCCTCAAGTTACCCTGAAATTATACCTCTAAGTCAATCTGCAGAAGAAATAACTAAACTTGGTTATAGAGTCACTTACGGCATCAACGTGAAAAAGCTTAACCAGGATAATTACCATTCTGCAAACCCTGAATTAAGGGCTAAGGAATTAATGGATGCCTTTACGGACGATAATGTAAAGGCAATATTCTGTGCAAGAGGAGGCCATGGTGCAAGACAGACTTTACCGTTTCTTGACTTTGATGTTATACGTGAGCACCCCAAGATATTCATGGGCTACAGTGATATAACAAATCTTCATATGGCCATAAATAAGCTTTCCGGACTTGTTACATTCCATGGTCCAATGCCAGATACGGATACAGAAGAATTTCGTGGAGAAAAACTGGAAATAATGTTCAGGATTTTCAGGGGAGAACTGTCAGATCTGAAGCCTTACATAAAAAGACTGGTAAAATATGTGGTTGAAGGAAGTGCACAGGGGAGGTCCATGGGAACCAACATGTCCGTCTTTTCATCCCTAACTGGCACGCCATATATGCCAGAATTCAATGGAAAGGTTCTATTCTGCGAGGACACGAATGAAAGATCGGTTGATATAGAAAGATATCTGGATATAATGACGCTTAATGGCACTATCAACCAGCTCTCAGGATTTGTATTCGGCGAATTCAAAAATAGATCAACCTCGGGAGAAGGGAAGCCATCTATTGAAGATGTGATTAAGGAATACATGGTAAAGAATGCAAAACCCTCCCTTGCAATGGCACCTTTTGGGCATGGAAATGAACAGATGTTAATCCCACTCAATCTGAGGGTCAGAATAACAGAATCAGAACCATATATTGAACCTATGGAATCCATGGTTGAGTGAAAAAAGGCGAAAAGTCAAAGCAATCCTGGTACAGGGAGATTTTGGACACTTTAAGAAGGTGACTTGTAAAGTGCGTAATCTTTTCTGGTATTCAAGAACCCAGCACATTCTGAATCCATCTGCTCATAAAGTTCCAGCACTGTTCCATTTCTCTCCAGCCATTTTGACATCTCATCAGAACCGTAATTGAGATTCAACTTTTTGAAATTGATCAGGGTCCTGTCCATCTCATAGATCTTCTTCATGACGGAAGCAACCATCCTTATGCTGCTGTAAAGTTTTCTATCCTTTATATGGATAAAATACCCTTTGAGTTTCTTATCTTTAAGAGGATCAAGCAATGAGATAAATGAGGTCTTCCGCAGAATCACACCTTCGAATTCATCTGGTTTCAGGTCTGGTAGATTTTCCATACCGAACTGCAGGAATGGATAGGGAGTCCCTCTGCCAACACTTACTTTAGCTGCTTCCAGCAATACCATCCCGGAAAAATTGAACATTGAATCCAGCGAATTGAGATTCAGTGACGGTGGGACATAATATTTCAAATGATAATCATAATATCTAGAAGGATCATAATCCGTCATCTTTGATATACTTAGATCTGAACTTATGTTTCTATTCATGAATTGAGCTAATTCTCCAATGGTCATCCCGTATCTCAGTGGGAATTCATCGGCACCAACAAATGAAACGAATTCTCTTTTCAAAACAGGTCCTTCTATAACATTGGAAAGCGGATTTGGCCGATCACACACAACAACTTTCTTTCCAAGCTCTGAGGCGGTAATCAACAGATTTTTAAGGGAAGAGATGAATGTATATGGTCTTGTTCCGGCATCCTGCAGGTCATATACGACTGTATCCACATCTTCAAGTTCTTCTGGTTTTATGGACTTTCTATCTGCAGAATATATTGATATGACACCGATTCCGTTATAGGTCTCATTTTTGACATCATCCCCATCATTAAGCGTTCCATAAAATCCATGCTCTGCTGTAAATATCTTCTTTATTTTAAAGCCCTTCTTCAGCAGGAAATCAACATTCTGCTCTAAATGCTGAATGACTCCGCTTGCATTTGTTAATAGGGCTGCATTCTCATTCACGTTATTCCTTGCAAGATTTTCAATTCCAAGATTAAATGGCATTGGATTGTATCTGAATTAACATAATAATATTATTTATCCCAGGATATCCTTAATTCCTCCATATAATCGCCTTTGTAATAATCACATCTAAAATTCAACAGATTTTTTCCTATCACTATCAATACTAATCTTCACCCATTTTTCACATCGATTAAAAGAATAACCTCCACCCCTGAAATGAGACTATTTAATTTTATTCTAAATAATTGTTTGTGCGCTTTAATATTTGTCTGAATATTTGAGATGCGATGTTGAATTTCGCGTTTAAAGCATCTCACTGAGCATTAATGAGAATAATTATTCATTCAGGAAGCATTATACTTCCAATGGAAGCAGACCGAATTCATCCCAAGGTATACGACCTTGTGGAGGAAGTTAAAGGAGAGGCAGAAAGGAGGTCTCTGGTTGTTGGAAAGAACATTGAAAATTTAGACAAAATCTCTAACGTGGATGAAAGGGTTGAGAAATTCAAGCAATATTTACTGGATTCTAGAAAATCTTCAGAGGACACTTCAGAATCAGTTGCAGTGCCTGCAGTTGATATCAAAGATATAGATGATTTATCTCCTGGCACGCACATCAGGGCAAAGGTCTATTCACCAGCTGGGGCAAGAGATCATCTTCCATGCATATATCATATACATGGCGGGGGTCTACTCGTTGGAGGAATAGATGAGGACATAAATAGGATGGCCTTAATTTCAAAGACACTGGACTGCATCATTATGGACATAGAATACAGGCTGGCTCCTGAATTTAAATTCCCCACACCTCAAGATGACTGTTATATTGGATTTCAATACTGTTACAACAATGCTGAGAAACTTGGAATTGATGCTGAAAGATTATCTGTAATGGGAGAAAGCGCTGGAGGAGGTCTTGCAGCATCCGTCGCTATACGCTCAATCAGGGAAAATGGCCCCCAAATAAGGAACCTTTTTCTTATGGCACCGATGCTTGATTACAAGAACAATAGCCTTTCAAGCACACAGTATGATGGTAACTGGCCATTCTGGTCAACATACTATAACAAACTTGGATGGAAAGGCTATCTTGGTTCACAGGAAGAGGTATCAGAACTTGCTTCTCCATCACTTGCAACTGATCTGGAAGGTTTTCCAGAAACTTATATAGAAGTTGGGTTTGATGAGGTTTTCAGGGACGAATCAGTTGCATTTGCCAGTAGAATTCTTAACTCTAAGAGAAGGGTGGATCTGCATGTTTATGAGGGCATATTCCATGGTTTTGAATATGTGATTCCCGAAGCCGCTTTAACTAAAACTATCCTGGAATATCGATATCTGAAGATGAAAAAGATGATCCATTCCAGAATTTAGAAATTTAGTTCGGCCAGCAAAATATAAACATAAACTGTCCACAAAAACTTGCAATTGATTTTAGATTCCATGAGAAAATTTCTATTACTTTTAACCTCTTATTTCCAGGGCAGTGAAGGCAGGGATTTGACACTCACTAGATATGTTAAATAACCTAGATAAAATGACATAAAATGGATGAAATCCTGCCACGTTATGCGGAAAACAGAAATGGAAATTTATTCTGGGATGGAATTGACGTTTTAAAGGTTGCAAGGGACTATGGAACACCTTCCATCCTTTATTCTGAAAAGATTCTTATTTCTAATTATAAACGAATAAGAGATGCTTTCTTTAGGTATTTCAAAAATATTTCCATAGATTTTGCAATAAAATCAAATTTCAACCCTTCACTGATCTCCTTACTTGCACGGGAAGGATGTGGAATGGATGCATCATCATTAAACGAAATTAAAATAGCTCTTGTAAGTGGCGTATCTCCCGATAATATATCATTTACACCAAATAATGTTACACCAGAGGAAATGAGATATGCAATAGACAGGAATATAACCATTAACTTTGATTCTCTATCTCAGTTCAGATTGGCAGGTGATCACTTACCAGAAATAGTGAGTTTCAGGATTAAGATCGATTATGGAAAGGGGGAGTTTCCTGGCATCAAGACGGCAGGCAAGGGTGCTAAATTTGGCGAAATTCCGGAATTCGCATTACAGGGATACAGGGAAGCAAAGGAGAAGGGGTGCAGGAGATTTGGAATACATGTTATGGCCGGATCCAATGTTAGAAACGCGGACCACTTCAAATTAGTATCTCAAAAGATTCTTGAAGTTGTAAAAAATTTTGAGGAAGAGCTGGGTATAGAATTTGAATTCGTGGACATTGGAGGTGGATTTGGAGTACCATACAGGCCGGAGGAAGAGGAATTAGACATCATTGCCACTGCAAAAAACATAGCAGAAATATTTACGGCTTTTTACTCTGGAAAAGGTCGACAATTGCCCAGGCTTGTGATTGAACCTGGGAGATATATAAGTTCCAACATGGGGTTGTTAATCGGGAAGATTACAGATGTGAAAATTCAGGAGTCAAACTTTACAGGTACAGATATAGGCATGAACCTGCTCATGAGGCCCGCTCTTTACGGTGCTTATCATCATATACTAATAGCAAACAGGATGGATGAGGAAAGAACATTTAAAACAGATGTCACAGGGCAAATATGTGAAAATACTGACAGGATAGGAAAGGATATTATATTGCCAGAACCACACACTGGAGATACGGTTGCTGTTTTCAACTGCGGGGCGTATACAATGTCAATGGCAAGCAATTACAATGGCAGGCTTCTTCCAAGAGAATTACTGTTCACAGATGGGAAAATTATAACAATAAGGGAAGGGGATAATTTCGAGGATCTTGTTAGGCACACAAAATTCCATGAAATTGCTAAA
This sequence comes from Thermoplasmatales archaeon, assembly GCA_027310185.1. Classification (GTDB taxonomy): domain Archaea; phylum Thermoplasmatota; class Thermoplasmata; order Thermoplasmatales; family Thermoplasmataceae; genus Cuniculiplasma. The sequence goes on along the minus strand of DAIDBH010000017.1, from coordinate 46,788 downwards.
AAATATGAGTAGCGGCACAATATCTTACGATTAAAAAAATATTTTCAATCTTCAGAGATATTCCCTGAAATTATTCTCCACCTCTTCTGTAGATCTTCCTCTGATATTTTTCAAAATCATGGAGTCCCTACGGAGTTTTTCTGTTTCACTTTCTCTTTCCATTGACTCTCCAAAGCAATAACCAGTTCCAATATCATCTATAGAAAATATATTTTTGAAAATATACTCTGATCTCTTCATGTGATAGCATGAACTGATAATATGAATCTTCTCGTACTCGATTCCATTTCTCTCCAAAAGCAATTTTGAAAAGAATGCGTTTCCGATAGTGGTTCCAGCTTTTTCCTCCATAATTATCTTTTCTCTGGGGATGCCATATTTCAAAAGTTCTCTTAACATAAATTCAGCTTCTGATATTCCGCATCCCTTCTCCGTGACTCCGCCTGATGGGATTATAATTGCTTCTCCATTGAGGGACCTATATAAATTCACTGCTTCTCCTGCCCTACCCTTAAGCTCTTCAGTGGGGGCGCATCCAGATGATCGGCATCCCAGCAAAATTATCACATTTACAACATTCATGTTCTTCTCACAGGTTCCTTACTAAAAGTGCTTCTTTAATATAATACCTTAGTCTTAATTCCATAGGTGTGATGTTATCTTTCCAACATTGAAATTAGGAAAGATAACCATAGTGACTCTATTGATTCGAATCTACCTTTATATAATTCCAAAATTCAGGTATTAAAGAGATCAGTAAGCAATAATAAGTTTCATATCCCTAAGGGATATCTTGCACGATGTATCAGGTACGGATAGGTGTAGGAGATTTAAGAAGTAAGGCAATGTTTGAATCTGAAAGAGAAACACAGGTAGTTTTTGGAGAAAGATTTGACCTCCTGGAAAGGGGAGACGCCTATTCTTTAATTCAAACCCAGGATCATGTTAAAGGATACGTGAAGACAAATATAATAACTGAACACACTGAGAAAGCATTCAAGTTAAGAAGATTCCACAGCCACCCAGAAATAAAACTACCATTCGGTTCCTATGTAAGCAAGGAAGAGGCTGAAAAATACAGTATACCTGATAATAAGCTTATCAGGTTTTCAGACAACAATTTCTCTGTTTGTGATCTTTCCAAGGAGTTTATTGGTGTACCATACCTATGGGGAGGAACCTCTGAATTTGGTTATGACTGTTCAGGTTTTGTTCAACGGCTTTATAAATTCACAGGTATACAGATTCCAAGGAATTCTGGGGCACAGAGGGATTTCACCACCACCATTGACAGCTTTGACAACGCAAAACCGGGAGACCTTGTATTTTTCAAGGGTCATGTGGGTCTCTACCTTGGTGATGGGAACATGATACATGCCAATGGAAATTCTGCAAGCGTGTCGGTGAATAATCTTTTTGATGGAAGTAAATACTCAAAAAGTCTTCATGAAATATTTGAAAAGATAGGTCGGGTCACAAAAAGCCTGTGATTGTTTGCGAGGGAAACAACAAACATTATAATTTAAATTCTTCCTACCAATATGCAGCCATGCTGATGGGAATTGACCAGATAGGTTCCATAAGGGAAAAATTCATCGAAGGCAAGAGAGTTGGCCTGATAACAAACAACTCTGCAAGAAACCGGGAAGGAAAATCATCCCTTGAGATAGTGAAGAAAGTTGGTGGTTACAAAAGCCTTACCCTCCTCACTCCTGAGCACGGTTATTTTGGTGATTACCAGTCTGGAGAGACTGTCGAATCATATTATGATTCTGCACTTGGGGTTCAGGTAGAAAGTCTTTACAGGAAACCTGATTCTAAAAATAGTTCAGGTTCTAATGATATTGACAGGGAAATGAGGGAGACCGATTCAATCAAGGACTCCTCAAAATTGATTTCAAGAGAGATCATTGATCAGTTTGACACCCTGATATTCGATCTTCAGGACGTGGGATGCAGGATTTATACATATATTGCTACCATGGTATATGCCATGGAAATAACGGGCGGCACTGACATAGATTTTATTGTTCTTGACAGGCCAAATCCTTTGAGTGGAAACAATCCTGATGGACCATTGCTTCTGGATAATCTTCAATCCTTTATCGGTGCTATGCCAGTACCAGTAAAACACTCCTTAACAGTAGGGGAAATTGCAACATTCTTCAATCGTAATATGGCAAAGGAAACGGTCAGGCTAAACGTAGTTAAAATGAAGGAATGGAAAAGAGATATGTGGTATGATCAGCTGGGAATCCCATGGACCATGCCTTCCCCAAATATGCCAACTTTGAATACAGCCACAGTGTATCCAGGGTGTGTCCTCCTAGAAGGAACAAACATATCGGAGGGAAGGGGAACAACAAAGCCATTTGAGATTATAGGAGCTCCATGGCTTGATGCAGGAAAGCTGATCTCCGATCTTGAGAAACATAATCCTGCAGGAGTCATGCTCAATGAGATAAGATTCAAGCCATATTTTTCCAAGTACACCGGTGAGAAGTGCAATGGACTTATGATCAACGTGATCAACAGGAATATTTTCAGGCCATTTGAATTTGTGGTCCATCTAATATCATCCATATATGGATTGCACCCTGATAAGATAGAATTCCATGATCACTATTTCGATTCTGTTGCAGGAAACCGGGAAATAAGAAATGGGACCATATCAGGAGCGAATCCTGTAGATATTATAGAAAATTATCAGGAAGATTTGAGGAGATACAGGGAAAAGATAAAAGAAATAATGCTGTATTAAGAACAATGTTTCTTTTATATATTTAGTTCAATTTATGATCTGAAAATTATATGATTATTTATGATGAAAGAACTAAAATGCGGGACGGAATCGAATTGTCCTCAGATATCTACCTACCAGTAGAAAAGGGAAGGAACACGGTAATACTTTTCAGGACTCCATACGGAAAGAACTCAGACGAGTTGCTAAACACAGCAATGGAATTCAACAAAATGGGTTTCGTATTCATTGCAAATGACGTGAGGGGAAGGGGAGAATCAGATGGAACATTCACGCCATATTTTTCAGAGGCAGAAGATGGTTCCAGGCTCATTGAAGAATTCGCCACCAAATCATGGTCCAACGGGAACGTGATCACATGGGGAGCATCCTATTCAGGAAGGATCCAGTGGCTCACTGCATTGAGGAAACCTGAACATCTTAGGGGAATGATAAGTATTGTCCCACCATCAGATCCCTTTGTTGAGAATCCATCAGTTTACACTTCACCCATGAACCTCTCATGGCTGTTCTCACTCAGGGGAAGAGGAATGCAGAATATCAACAGCGTGGACTGGGAAGAAGTCTACAGACATTTACCATTAATTTCCATGCCTGAAAAAATTGGAGTTGATATCCCATTCTGGAGGCAGTATTTCATAAACAGGCCGGAAAGTGAATTCTGGAAACCTCTATTTTACCAGGGAAAGATGAATTCCCTTGATCTTCCGGTAATGCATATTTCAGGATGGTACGATGATGAGCAGATAGGCACATTCATAAATTATGAGAATATGAGAAAAAATTCCAGAAGTGAATTTTCAAGGAATAATCAGAGTCTCATAATAGGTCCATGGGGACATGCAGTTAACAGGGACATAAAGAATGATCACATTGATTTTGGAAAGGACTCTAAGCTAGATCTTGTTGAAATAGAATCTGAATGGATCAACACAATCCTTGAAAAGAGGAATGTGAGGGATGAGGATAGAGTCAGGGTTTTTGCCATGGGACCTAACAGGTGGATAAAATCCAATGAATGGCCACTCAAAAACTGTAAAATCGTTAATATGTACCTGTCATCAGAAAAAAGTGCATCAAGCATACTGGGTGATGGGAGCCTGAGTTTGGATATACCTTCGTATGGAATGAGAAATGATCAGTTCTCATATGATCCAATGAATCCAGTTCCATACCTGTCTGGTGAGGGATTTGCCCAGATTGGGGGGCCGGATGATTATTCCGAAATAGAAAAGAGGAAGGATATCCTGGTCTACACTTCGGGGAAAATGGAAGGTGGATTGATAATTGCCGGAAGAATCACAGGAAGAATATATGTATCCTCAGATTGTGAGGATACCGACTTTACCATGAAGATTCTGGATGTGCATCCTGATGGATATGCCCAGAGGCTTCAGGACGGTATAACAAGATTGAGGTATAGAAATGGCCCATTTGAGGAAATCCCATATGAACCTGGAAAAATCATCAGGATAGACATTGACATGTGGTATATGCTACATGAAATAAGGGAAGATCACAGAATGAGGATTGAAATATCATCCAGTGCCTTTCCAAAATATGCCAGGAACCAGAATCTAACAGGAAAGCAGTATGATACTGGAAATTATAAAATTGCAGAACAGAACGTTTTCCATGGAAATCAGTTTCCATCATCTGTTGAAATTCAGGTCATGGATAATCAATCAAAATAGTGATAATGGAATAGATTTAATAAATCAGGGCAATTGGTGATGCATGAGATCAGGATTATTCATTCAGACAGGCCTCAGAGGTGTAGAGAGGGAAGAAAGCCTGAGGTATGTCTCGAAGATGTTGCCCCTATCTGTAGTGCTGTTCAGCAATGATTTCAGGGATGAGAAGGAACTGGCTGAACTGATAAAGAAGATAAACCACATATACGTTGTGGAAAACAATGTTGATGCACCTTTCATTGCAGTGGATCAGGAAGGGGGAAACGTGGTAAGGATTCCATGGATTGATTACAACCCGAGCAACCTGTTCCTTGGAAAGCTTGATGATCCTAAATTCACAAATTATGTTGGAAGACTCACCGGATACCAGCTAAACTCCCTGGGAATAAGATGGAACCTGGCTCCTGTTCTGGATACCCTAAATGGATACAATCCAGTAATTCTTGAGAGATCCTTTGGATCTGATCTTGAACTCATTGCAAAGCATGGCGTGGAATTCATCAGGGGTATTCAGTCCTATGGTGTTCGGGCAACAGCAAAGCACTTCCCCGGTCATGGATCTGTAATGGTTGATTCCCACGTTGATTTACCTGAAGATAGGAGGAATATAGAATCCATAATAAACGATGCATATCCATTCAGGAAGGCAGCTGAAGCGGGCGTCAGTTCCATAATGCTTTCTCATGTTCTCTACAATTCCCTGGATGATAACTATCCAGCCACTCTGTCATCAGCAGTACAGAAATTGCTCAGAAAGGATTTCAATTATAAGAACCTCATAATTTCAGATTCCATGGACATGAAGGCAATAAAGGGAAGGTATGACGTTTCAGAAATTATCAAGGGTTCCATTAAAAATGAGGTTGATGTACTGGAGAATGCAGATATTGTAGGCTCCATGGAATTCTATGAAGAAATTCAGAAGATAGATAATGCATTATTGAAAAAGAAGGAACAGAGAATCCTTGAATTCATGGAACCGGTCAGGAAAATGTCACACAGGCCATCCCCATATCTCCTGAAGTCCGTTGAGACTGTTTCCCCTATTGTAAGAAGAGTGAAGATGCTTGATCCCGAGAAGGAAACTGATCTTGTTCTGATGGATTCAAAGGACGAAAGCCAGGTGGCTGAAATAACAAAATCTACAAATCTTGTATCTTCCCATCTTGGTAGTTTGAACCTGGATCTGAAATTACATTATGGCATAGAGTTCTTAGAGAACATGAAAGATGCAGGAAGACAGATTATCTTTGTAGGGAGGAACGAGCATCTGAGGTCAAGGGTGAAGTTACTGAATGAGATTTCAGAAAGAAACATATGCGTATTCATATCCACAAGCTTTGACGGCGATCTTGGAATAATTTCAGAAAATATGGGATATATAAGTGCATATTCAAAGAAGCCTTCAGTAATAGTTGGAGCAATAATGAAGGCATTTGGATTTATGAGTTGACGCTCAGTTCATGCTTTAAGGAATTTCTCCCTCACAGCTATACCTGTTCCAGGTAGATTTGCTGATAAGCTCACTTCTCCCTTATTCATCAGAATTCCTTCTGTAACAGGGTCCTCCTTTATGTTATTGTATCCGTCAAGATCAGCATATTTAACTGCAGAGTTGCTCAGTGCAACTATGAGGCCAGAAGTGTTCGCAATCCTCGTTTCAACCATGCATCCTATCATCACTGGCACACCAAATGATTTTGCAGTGTTTGCCATCTGCATTGCATCTGAGATTCCTCCAGATTTCATCAGCTTGATATTTATTCCATCCACAGCTTCCCTTCTAAGAACTTCAGAAACATCCTGTGGCGTGAAAATGGTCTCGTCTGCATAGACAGGAATTTCAGAATGATCCCTTATAAAACGCAATCCAGAAATATCTGTGGAAGCAATGGGTTGTTCCATGAATTCTATATTGTAAGGTTCCAGTAATCTTGATATCCTGACAGCATTTTTAACGTTATATGCCTGGTTGAAGTCTATGTAGATCATCTTATCTTCCCCAACCACATCCCTCACAACCTTTACTCTTTTCAAATCTTCCTCAATCCCGGATCCGACTTTTATCTTGAAAACCCTGAGACCCTGTGATAACAGCTCCTTAGCCTGTGATTTCGCAGTCTCTGCATCAACCAGATCAACGGTGTATGAAGTCAGGATTGATTTCTTATGATTTCCCAGCAATTTTACAAGGTTCATGTTTGCCCTCTTTCCTATGATGTCCCAGAGTGCACAGTCAATTGCATTCCTGCTTGCCTTGGATGATCTCATCCACGCCTTCATCTTTGTATTTACAATCTCAGGTGATTCTTCCTCTCCGATCAGCTTCTTTGAGAAGAATGAAAGTTCGCTCTCTATTGAGCCCATGGTATCTCCTGTAATGAATGGTGTTGTGGTAGCCTCACCGTATCCTGTTATGCCATCATCTGTCTCAATGGAAACCAGGAATCCCTCATAAAAATCTGTTGAGCCCAAAGCAATCTTGAAAGGTTTCTTCATCTCAAGATTCAGTTTTTTAAATTTTACTGATTTTATCATCTACCGGAGCATAATAACTGGCAATATTAAGTTGATTGGAGCAGTTTCTCACTTATCTACTGTTCTTCAGAATTTCTATGCACCTGTTAATGTTGTAATTATTTTCAGTAAGCATTTTCTCTGCATCAGATTCAGTCATTGAAAACTGGGTAACAAGTATGTTAACCGATCTTTTCTTCAGTTTTTCATTGTACCATGATCCCATGTGGGACATGGTATTCCTGTAGGTTCTTCCAAGCCTTACCGCTACAGTGGTAGAAATTATATTCAGTGCCATCTTCTGAGCAGTCCCTGCCTTCATCCTGGTTGAACCCTGAATAACTTCCGGGCCTGTCAGCAGTTCAATGCATAGATCAGATGATTTCTCTATCTTCTTGCCATGATTATTTGTTATTCCAATTGTCCTGCATCCCAGTGTTCTTGCGTAGTCCATGCCACCAAGGACGAATGGGGTAGTGCCTGATGCTGATATTCCAACAACAGTGTCCTTATAATTTAGCCTCCTCTGCTTCAACTCATTCACTGATCCGTTCCTGTCATCCTCTGCGCCCTCAACAGATTTAACAAGTGATCCGACACCTCCAGCCAGTATGAAATCAAAGTAATCTGTTCCGAGATCGTATGTTGGAAGCAGTTCAACAACATCCTGGGCAGCAACCCTTCCACTTGTACCTGCACCAAGGTAAATGACTCTCCCACCTTTTTCAAGGGATTCCAGAATCATCCGGCATGCTTTGGAAATTTCATCCATCGCTTTTCCAACTGCCTCATAGGCAGCTATATCTGAGAGGTGAATAAATGAGCTAATTGTTTCTTCATCCCACTCATGTATGTTTACAGAAAATGGGTTTATGTCTTCAGTGGATGACGTCATATCTTATACCTTCTTACCAGATAGTTCTGCCCCTTAAATATTCTCATTTCTCATCACCAGCAAGATACCCACCTATCATCGTGGCTTTCACATTCATATGTTCATCAATAAAATTCAGGTCTGCATTCATTCCAGCATCTATATATCCCAGGTTTTTCAGGCTCAATACCCTTGAGGGGTTAGTCGAAAAAATCTTCGTCAGGCTCATGAGATCTGGGATAATCTCATTAAGATTCCGGAATGCAGCATCCATTGTGAGGATGCTTCCTGCGATGGTGTTTGTATCCTTGATCCATGCAACACCATCCTTTTTTATGACATCAAGGCCTCCAAGTTTAACTTCTGCTGTGGTAGTACCTCCTATGGAAAGTGAATCTGTAATTCCCACTATGTGATCAATATCTCTTGTTTTCAGTAGAATCTCAATTGCCTCCCTTGACACATGATGCATATCTCCTATGAGTTCCAGATATACTGAATCTGATAAAAGACCGGCCCCAACCATGCCAACCTCCCTGTGTTTCAGGGGAGACATTGCATTAAAAAAGTGTGTCATCAGTTTCGCGCCAGATTCAATTCCTTTCCTGGCCTGGACGTATGAGGCATTTGAATGTCCAAGGGATACAATCTTGTCATTCTCCAGCAGATATTCCATTGATTCCATGAAATTTTCAAGCTCTGGAGCCATATCAATCAGAAACGTGGAATCACCAGCAGCGTGAACTATTTTTTTCAGTTCTTCAACATCTGGTTTCCTCAGGTATAGTGTGTTATGTGCCCCTTTCTGCTCCAGACTGATATACGGTCCCTCGCTTCTCATTCCCAGTATTCTCGCCTCATTTTTCTTTTGATGAAGTGATGCTGTTTTGATCTTATTTACGAATTTGATCATGGTCTCAAGTGGAAGTGAGACGCATGTGGGAATAAAGGAGGTAATGCCTTTCCTGGCTAGCATGGAGGCCCACATGTGAATCTCATCCTCTGATGAATAGGTTGCATCAATTCCAAAATACCCATGGGTGTGTATATCTATGAATCCTGGAATTGCAGTGAGATTTGAATAATCTATAATCTCATTGCCAAATATTCCCTTTCTCGTTATGCTGTGTATAACACCATCTTTTATATTGAGATAGCAGTCATCCACATATCCATTCGGTGTAACGATCCTCTTCAGAAGAATACTGCTCTCCAGATTAATCACTCTACTAATGTGAGTTTATCTATGTATATAAGGTGTTTATTTTGGGTGTCCAAACTTTCAAATTTGTATTATTCTTAGTTTCAGTTCTAAGCATAATGCTACAATTTTTTGAACATGTTTTCGCTCGTATTAAAGCATTGTTGTTGAAGCATTGTGTAAAAAATTATATCCAAGTGGTTCCCATAGCAATTTTTCATACAAAATTGTGATGAGCGTTTTTTACCACTTCCAGAAATTGAATCATGAATTGATATATATGCAAAAGGGCAGCAAAAGAAGATTTATAGCGTTAATACCAATACAACTCCATATGACTGTCATGTATGAAGAGATCCGGGAAGAGCCAGAGGCAATAAGGAAAACTATCAATGAGAACGCTGACAGAATTGATTCCATAATAGATCAGATAAGGAAATCATCATTTGTCTTTGTAACAGGTAGTGGAACAAGCTATAACGCTGCACTAATGTTAAATTATACATTACTTGAGAATGGCATAAGATCCATGGCCATTACATCATCAGAATACAGCGAAAACCTCATAAAGAACCTTCATGGAGATATAACGAACATAATCTTTAGCCAGTCAGGAGAGAGTACTGATGCAATCTCCAACCAAAAGCTTTCAAAGAAATACGGTTTTACAGTGATAGGAATAACCAATGAGAGGGAAAGTCAGCTCTTCAGGGAATCTGATAATTCAATTCTCACACACGCTGGAAAGGAAAAATCAATTGCAGCAACCAAGTCCCATGCTGTCCAGGTAGCAGTCTCAATGCTCATAGACTACAGGCTCAGGAATGATAAAAACATAAGTGAGGAAGTGGATGATATATGTAATGGCATTGCAAAGATCGTTTCAGCTATAGATGAAGTAGGTTCAGTATCTACAAAAATCAGGAATAAGGTTGTTTTTCTCGGTTCAGAAAAGTGCTACCCTGTTGCTCTTGAAGGCGGTCTTAAGTTCAAGGAAACATCTGGCGTTGTCACAGAGTCATATCCAACGCGGGAATATTTTCACGGCCCGGTGCACAGGCTGGATGGGGATACAACTGTAATCTGGTTGACTGAGGGTAGTTTTCCCAACAGGAAAATAATGGAAAAATTGAAGGCGTTATCAGGGGAGGTCATAACCATTGGGAATGGGGATGCAGTCCTGAAGATCAATGAAACAAACCCGTTTCAAAAGGTCTTCAACTCGCTTGTATACATCCAGCTTCTTGCAAATTTCAAGGCCGTAAACATGGGCATGGATCCTGATCATCCATCAAACCTGAGCAAGGTTGTGAGATGGTGAATATGGGGGCAAATCGAATGAAGGGGAAGAACATGGATAATTTCACGGAAGAATTAAAGGAATTCGTCGATAAAAATCTCGAAGGCGTATCCTCAGGAATGAATGTTCTGGTAGGAAAGGGGTCATATAAAACGTCATATTTCAAGGGAAAGATAAAAGAACTTAACTTCAAATACAGTGAGGATACCATTTATGACATGGCATCTCTAACAAAGCCAGTGGTAACAGCAAGCCTGGTAATGAAATATATTGAAAGGGGAGAGCTTAGCCTGGAGGACAGCCTTGGTTCTCTTGGTCTTTACAACCAGGATCTGATCATATCCAACCTGACAGTCAGGCAGCTGATCACACACACTTCTGGATTGATCTCAACATTCCCCCTTTACAAATATGGAAAGACAAAGGAAGATTACCTGCGAACAATTGGATTGATGCACCAGCATGATACGCTTCCTGCAACAGAAGAATACAGTGATCTCAATTTCATACTTCTCGCCTTCCTTCTTGAGGAGATATCTGGAAAACCCCTGGATGTTCTGGCAAAGGAGAAGTTATTCTCACCCCTGTCAATGAATAGCTCTTTCTTTAATCCATCTGTGGCAAAGGAAAAAATTGCACCAACTGAAGAGGATCCAGAAAGAGGAATGCCGGTATGGGGAAAGGTACATGATGAGAAGTCGTATTTTTACGGCGGCGTATGTGGGCATGCTGGGTTGTTCAGCAACACCCATGACATGGGCATTTTTACTGAAGCACTGTTAAGTGGAAAAATTGTCAGGAAGGAAACATTGAGCATGATGGTAACGCCACAGAACCAGAATGTAGGAGGAATGTTCGGCCTTGGGTGGATGATCAAGGTACCAAGGCCACCAGTTCCAGGACCGTCATTCGGGTACAACGCATTCATGGGTGAAACAGTCAACTATGGTGCATTTGGCCACACAGGGTTTACCGGGACATCCATCTGCATAGATCCAAAGACAGGTGCCTATGCAATAGTGCTGAGCAACAGGGTATACCCAACAAGGGAAAATATCAGGATACTGAAATTCAGGAGAAGATTCCACAACTTTGTATTCTCTGTTCTCAACAATTCAGATTGATTTATGTATTCCTGAATATTACCAGTAATAATGATGTTTGTTTCCGTGGATGGTGGTGCGACGAAGACCGTGGCGGTTTGCTACTCAGAAGATGGCTCCATTCACGGGATGGGTATTTCCGGTCCAAGCAATTACAGGACAAGGGGAATTGAAGAAGCAGGAAAAAACATAAAGGAAGCGATCTCAAGGGCCGTAGGACGGGCAGATATAGTTATAAATAATATAGCAAAATTTTCAATTGCACTGGCGGGTGTGAAAGACTCTAATCTGAAAAATGAACTTATAGGCAGGGTCGTTGATCATGAAAAGATATCAATGGTAAGGGTGCTCAATGATGGAGAGGCTGGATTTGATTGCAGATTTCCAGGAAAGGATGGCATTGTGATATGCCCTGGTACAGGAATGGTTTCCTATGGAAGGAAGGGAACAGCATTCCGGAGAGTAAGTGGATGGGGCTGGATACTGGGTGATGAAGGTGGAGCATTTTACACAGCCAGAAGAGCATTACAGGAAACAATGAAGATTTATGATGGTCGATCTGTGATCAGGAGTAAAATCCCGGATTCTGTGAAGGAGTTTTTTCATGTAGATGATCTGAAGGAAATTGTGAACCAGGTGTACACAAATCCACCAGACATAGGCAGGATAGCATCATTTACAGGCATTGTAGCTAAACTGGCTGAAAAAGGGGATGAACTTGCAACTGAACTCTTGGAAGAATCAGCCACAGAGGCAGCAAAGTGCATAATATCACTGAGGAAAACAATGTTTGGCGATGAGGAAGTACATTTCAGCGGTTACGGTGGATTATTCAGGGCATCAAACCTCTACTGGAAAAAGGTCAGGAGCGATGTGCTGGAACAATATCCGGAAATGATTCCAACCGACCCGCTTTATGGGTATCACGCAGTAATCGGATCCATATACCTCACACTCAAGGAGGAAAACAGGGAAATGAATTTTGATCCTGCCAGTGAGGTAAAATCATTGGAGAAACAGATCAGCAGGATTACAGAGGAGGAAAGAGAAAAATACCTTCTTATGCACTGAAGCGAGGATAATCAGGCAAATAAGGAAATAGACAAATTAACGTTTCCCCTAAATAAAATATACTTCTGAAGGCATGTGAATCACAATGACAGATCAGGGAACAAAATACCAGACAAGGGTATTCACAGGTGCAGAAAACAGGAAGCTGCCACAGTCAGTTGATGAATGGAGGGAAAGAGCGAAAAATACTCTCACAAAGGATGCATGGGATTATCTTGAGGGAGGCGCAGGAGAGGAAGATACTGTGCAGGAAAACAGGTCGGCATTCAGGAAATGGCGCATAAGGCCAAGATACCTGAGGGATGTTTCCACGAGATCACTGGATGCAGAATTCCTTGGCATAAATCATGAATCACCATTCATACTTGCTCCCATAGGAGTGCAATCCATACTGCATAAGGATGGCGAGATTGCAAGTGCAAGAGCTGCGGCAAAAATGAACATGCCGTTTAACCTCAGCACTGTATCATCAATCACGATGGAAGAAATCGCGAAAAAATCTCCAGATGGCGAGAAGTGGCTTCAGCTCTATCCATCAAAGGACAAAAACATAGTCAGGAGTTTCATAAGGAGAGCTGAGAAATCAGGCTATAGGGCAATTGTTGTCACTGCTGACACAACAATGCTAGGCTGGAGAGAAAGGGACCTGAATAACGCATACCTGCCATTTCTAAGAGGTGAGGGACTGGCAAATTTCTTCTCGGATCCAGCTTTCCTCAAGAGACTGGAAAAACCACCTGAAGAGGATCTGATAAAGGCCATAATGGAATTCATCTCCGTGTATGTAAATCCATCATTTTCATGGGAAGATTTCAGGGAAATATGCAGATCTACAGAATTACCTGTAATCCTGAAGGGCATAACTCACGAGGATGATGTTCAAATGGCATTTAACTCCGGTGCAAAAGCAGTGGTTATTTCAAATCACGGTGGCAGGCAGGTAGATGGTGCCATCTCGTCACTGGACGCACTTGAAGCGATTTCAGGGAGGGATGACCTTAAGGGGGAAATCCTGTTTGACAGTGGATTCAGGCACGCAGCAAATGCAATGAAGGCAATGGCTCTTGGCGCAGGTGGGATACTGATTGGAAGACCCTATGCATATGCGCTGTCAGTTGCAGGCCAGGAAGGCATAGAATTATATCTCGAGCAGGTACTGGCAGAAATGGATCTTGAGATGGGATTATCTGGATTTAAAAACCTGAAAGAACTAAACAGGGATTCACTGTACAGGAAGCAATAAATCTCAGATTATTTAGAATTAACTCATCTTTTCACAGGAACCAGATTTCTTCATATCCTGAATTTGTGGCAGCTATGAAACAAGAAGTTGTTTAGGTCCAGCCGGTCACCCATAAAGATATTTATATACCTCACGGGGATGGAAGAAACGTTTCATATGAAATGGGTAACAAGAGAAAACGCAAAAGTCGACAGGATTGCATGTCCATGGTTGATCTCCAGATTTGTAGATAGGGAAGCAGTATTTTTATTCGTTCCAAAGGATAAAGTCATGGAAACTGCAAAGAGAGAGAACGCAACTCCATTTGACTTTCCGGGTGTTGAACTGATGCATTACAGGGAAAATGGAATGGAGTACGTCAGTTTTGATGCAATAATCAGGAAATATGAGATCAGGGACCAGGCCTTATCAGAACTTGCACATATAGTGAGAGGGGCAGATGCATCCATACCTGACGCACCGGTCGAATCAGCAGGATTGGAGGCGGCCGCTCTTGGTTTCAGAGCCATTGCCAAGGATGATTTTGAGAACATGAAGCTACAATTTCCACTATATGATGCCCTGTATGCTTACTGTAAGGAAAGATTGGGGAGTGGGGCAAAACTGGAGCATTCATCAAGGTAGTGATTGCCATCCAGCCGGAGATCTGTGGGGCAGTAATTAATTCCTCATTTCATGCTGGAAAATATATTTGAAGTTCTGTTATCACCGGGAATTAACTTTATCAGTGTCTAAACACTGAACCCAGGCGAGATTTAATATGTACATTGATTTCCATGATTGATTTGCTAAAACTGAAAATGTGCAATCCTTTATGATGGAGAGTATTTCAAAAAGTATCATATAAAGACTCTATCCAGGAAAATAAAACTACTGTGGTGTTTAAATATGAAACATAACCATAAAGGGAAGAAATCCAATATCCGGTAATCAATCTATACGAAATGATTTAAATATTTGGAAAACAGTTATTACGTCAGGAGTAATTAACACATAACAGGTAGGTTTAATGAGTGAGTTTGATGTCATTGTAGTTGGTGCCGGACCAGCCGGTTCTGCAGCAGCCATAAGGTTAGCTTCTGCTAAGGCCAACGTTTTACTTATAGATAGGGCAGACCCCCCAGGAAGCAAGAATGTGTCTGGTGGGGTTCTCTGGGGAGATTCCCTCGGCCAGGTCATTCCGGACTGGGAAAAGAGCAATATGCTTGAAAGATACGTTGAGGCAAAGGGCGTTACATTTCTCACAAAGGATTCAAAGATTGCCCTGGATTTCAGGTCAACAAGATTCGGGGAAGTGAAGAGTGGTTATACTGTACTGAGAACCAAGTTTGATGCATGGCTTGCAAAGAAGGCAAAGGATGCAGGTGCAATGGTAGTATCTGGCGTTACTGTGGACAAGCTGGCAATGGAAGGCAAGAAGGTAACAGGCGTTATGCAGAACGGTGAAACTGTTACAGCAGACACCGTGATTCTTGCAGAAGGAGCAAATTCAAGAGTAGCCATAGATTCAGGTATTAAGAAAAAACCTGACGACAGGCACATGGCCATCGGCGTGAAGGAAGTTATAAAATTACCAGAAAAGACCATCACTGAAAGATTCAACCTCACAAGTGCAAAGAGGGGATATGCATCTGAGTATGTCCTGGGCTTCCTGGAAGGTGGAGTGAAGGCAGGTGGATTCCTTTATACAAACAAGGAATCCATATCAATTGGCGCTGTAATTTCCATGGAAGATTTGAGGAAGAACAACCAGACATATTCATTTAATATTATAGAACAGTTCAAGGAGCATCCGTTCATAGCACCACTCCTTGCAGATGGTAGAGTTGAGGAATACAGCGCCCATCTTGTGCCTGAGGCAGGCCAGTCAGTTGACCAGATATATGGAGATGGATACATGATAGCTGGAGATGCGGCAGGATTTACATTCAGCAACGGTCTTGTACTTCAGGGAATGAACTATGCCATAGTATCTGGTATAATGGCAGCAGACGCATATATTGCAACCAAGGGAAGTACTTCTGCGGACAGATACGAATTATACAGGGATTCATTGAAGAAAACATTTGTATTGAAGGACATGGAAACATTCAAAGGGTCAGATAGGGTCACATGGAGCGAAAGTATTCACAACACGGTACCGGCAATGGCGGAAGAGATAATGCTGAATATATTCTCAGAGAATGGGGAGCCAAAGAAGCATCTTTCCAGGATAGTCATGGAATCTGCCCTTAAGAACAAGCAGAAGAGAAAGGACATGATTGTGGATGTTTATAGAATGATGAAGAGGTTGTAAAATGACAAAAATAGAAGACAGATTATCGTTGTTGAACTACAAGATAGACAAGTCCTATGAGCATATAACGGTGAACCACGACATCTGTGCAGTGTGCCCGGATCATTTCTGCACATTTGCATGCCCCGCAAAATGCTACACACTCATAGATGGACAGTTGAATTTCAAGTACGAGGACTGTGTGGAATGCGGAACATGTGATATTGCCTGCTCTCATGGCAGTGTTCTCTGGACAAATACAAAGGGCGGCCACGGAGTAAAATACAAATACGGATGATGGAAATGGGACTGGAAATAATAGTTATGATAAAACAGGTACCGGACAGTTCAGAGGTCGTGATAGATCCTGTCACATTCACTCTTAACAGGGGTGCAGCCAGGAATGTCATAAATCCCGCAGACGAGAATGCAGTGGAGCAGGCTCTCCTTATAAAGGACAAGAATCCTGATACCCATATTACGGTTATAACAATGGGTCCACCCTTTGCAGAAACCGCACTTCTGGACTGCATGGCAAGAGGGGTTGACAGGGCAATACTTGTCACTGACAGGGCATTCGCAGGAGCAGATACCTATCCTACTGGCCTGACACTGGCAGCAACAATCACAAAGATCGGCAAGTTTGACATCATATATGCAGGTGAGGAATCAACAGATTCATCAACCGGTCACGTGGGACCCGGTGTGGCTGAATTTCTCGGAATTGAGCAGGCATCGTACACATCAAACTCATGGGTTGATGACGGCTCAGTTTTTGCTGAGAGGCAGCTGGAGGATGGGGTTGAAACCGTGAAGATGGAGCCTCCATGCCTTATAACAGTGCTTACGAATGCAAACATACCCAGGGAAGCAACACTGAGGATGAAGATTGATGCCCTTAAGAAAGGCATAGAGACATGGACACTGGCTGATATAAACCTAAAGCCTGAATGGGTAGGCCTGAAAGGATCACCAACAATTGTCAAGTCAATGAGAACGATAAATGAGAAGAAGAGGGAGGGAAAGAAGTTCGGAGTTGACGAAATGGACAAGTTTGTTGATGAGCTGGTATCAAAGGAAATACTAAAGTTTGGGGGTGAGTGAGATGGTAGGACTTATCAATGCTGAGAAGCCAGAAAACCTGGACGAATACAAGAACGTGATGATATTCCTTGAAGCCAGGGATGGGAAGATAAAGAAGCCTGGCCTTGAGATGATTTCTGTCGGAGCAAGCATGGCCCACAAGGTCAATGAAATACTCATCGGCATAACATTCGGTGAAAAAGTAGGAACAATGGTCAAGGAGGCAGGTGAATATGGATGCGACAGGGTGATAGGATATGAATCACCCGATCTCAAGGATTTCAGGACAATTCCATATGCAACGCTGTTAAGTGACCTGATACAGGAACTTAAGCCAAATATATTATTAATTCCGGCAACAAGGAATGGAAGAGATCTTGCTTCAAGGATTGCTGTGAGGTCAAGAACAGGTGTGACCGCTGACTGTACAGAACTGGATGTTGATCCCAATGGAAGAATCCTGCAGGCAAGGAGACCAACATATGGAGAAAGCACACTGGCGGAGATCCTGTGCAAGAGCCACAGGCCACAGATGGCAACGGCAAGGCCAGGAATTTTCCCGGTACCTGAAAGGAACAGGGATGCGAAATATGAAAGCGAGATAAGGAAGGCAAAGATCAAGAAGGAATATCTCAAGAAGGAGGTAGTGGATTTCAAGCCAAAGACAGCAGTAGATCTCACATCGGCAAAATACATAGTTAGTGGAGGCCTTGGACTGGGCAAGGCTTCAGGATTCAAGCTGATCCAGGAGCTGGCAGACGAGATAGGCGCATACGTTGGCGCATCGAGACCCACAGTCGATATGGGATGGATTGGAAAGGATCACCAGGTCGGCCAGACAGGCCAGTCTGTGAGGCCAAAACTGTACATTGCATGCGGTATATCTGGAAAGGCACAGCACCTGATGGGAATGAAGCTCAGTGAGAATATCGTCTCAATAAACACTGATCCAGAGGCTGAGATAAACAGCATCTCTGATTATATAATTAACGCTGATCTCTATGAGGTTCTGCCTAAGCTTACAGAGGCCATAAGGAAAAAGAAATATGAGCTGGCAACAACAGAGAAAAAGGCTGAAGGAAGTCCGAAGGAAGAAAAGAAGGAAGAGGCCAGTCCAGAAAGCAAGTGATAGGTGACTCAACAAGCAGTCACAATTTAATTTTTTAACTTATCCCTCATGCATTCCTTTATAAAACATTTAAGTATATGTTATACATACTCTATAACAGAGTGTTAAGATATGCCAGAATCCATAAACCACGACTTTGGAAACAGTAGAGAATACAGATCAGAAGTGAAGGATATGTCTGATGAAAATGAAGGGTTCAGGATGACCATCGATCTATCATCTCCCGAACCAATCTACAGGCAGATATTCAATGACATTGTGAAGAATATTGCCATGGGAATACTGAAGAAAGGTGACAGGCTGCCATCTTCAAGAGAACTTTCATCAATACTTGGCATAAATTATCACACGGTGAATAAGGCCTACATTTACCTGGAAATGGAAGAATACATATTTCAGGATCGCAGGAAACACATCATTGTAAATGAGATAGGGGACAGGAAGGAAAGGAAGATGGACCAGATGTGGGAAATGCAGATAAGGAATCTTCTCCTTGAATCCATATCAAAGGGATTTTCAGTGGACCAGATAAGGAAGAGAATTAACGAGCTCATTGAGGACATAGTGGTCCAGAAGAAGTGATCAGATGATATCTCTACTGCTTCTTTCAACGGTTCTTCCAGTTGTCCTGTTCATAGGATTATTTTTTGCATTCATTCCATATTTTACTAGGCCTGAACTCATATTTGGCATCAGGTTCATGGACCACGAGAATTATGATCCAATTATCAATGGACTGAAAAAAAGAAATATAATTTACGATATTTCCATCTCATTAGTTTTCATTGTTTTAGCTGTAATATTATCAATATATATCTCAGCATTTATAGCATCCCTGTTTCCCATCCTGGAACTTGTACCGTTGACACTTGTATATTTCCATTTCAGGGATATTACAAAACACCTGAAGGATGAGGCAGGAGAAGAAAACCAGAGAAACAGCACAGTTTCAGCATACATTCCCAAATCAGGTCCGAACGTGAATGCACTTTGGTATGTCCTTCCATGGATTGAGCTTGTTATATTCATAGTTATAGGAATATTATATTATCCTTCCATTCCAGACCGGTTTGCAACCCATTTCGGACTGAATGGCAAGCCTGACGAATACTCCACAAAATCCATCTTCTCTGTATTCTCGCTTCTTGTGTTTACCGCCATCCCGCTTACAGTTCTTCTGGAGGTTATTTCATACGCAATTCAGAGGACAAGACCAGGAAGCAACAATGCACAACCCAAGAAATCATCCATCCAGATGAAGGGGTTCAATGCAAGAATCGTCAAATTGCTTGTTGGCATAAACATGATCATTCTGGTAACACTATTTCTCAGTTCCCTGATTGTATGGAATGTGATTTCCTCATCTTACACCTTCATTGTCCCCCTTCCAGTGATAGTAATTCTACCTCTGGTATTCTGGTTCGCAGCCAGTTCAGGACAGACCGGCTGGAAAATGTACCAGAACCTGAATGATACAGATGGCAAGGATAATACTTTAGATGATGACAGAGAGTGGGACGGGGGACTCGTATATCATAACAAAAATGACAGCAAGATCCTCGTTCCAAAAAGATATGGAGTAGGATACACATTCAACTTATCCAACAAGTGGTCATGGGTAGTTTTGATTCTTATAGTGGGAATACCACTTATACTCATTGTTCTGTTAATCTCACTTCGGTAACATTTGTGTGACAGCAACTTTTTTCCAGAATGATTCAAATATGTTTTTTCCTTGCAGGATTCCAGTAGGAAATGGGTTTGTCAGGAAAGGACGAAAACACCGACTGGTATCTGTTTCTTCGCTCGCAGCTTCATTATATGATTGAGGAAATGTTCAACTAATCCCGTCTTTCAGTCCATTTTATTCTTTACAAAATTGTTATTATTTTCCTGGTTACTTTTTATTTGATTTCACATATTTCAAACATCTAAAATCTGAATTGCACAGGATCTTTTCAATTTTAAAGCAGATTTAATACACTATGCTTCAACCAAGGAAGGGGTTATAACATCTATTTAATTACTGTTATAGATGGAAAGAAAGAAAAGACTAAAAGATGATCTTAAAACCAACCTTGATTTTTTTACTAAAGACGATCCCATAGGTAAAATTGTTTATGAAAGACTGGGGAAATTTTAAAAATATAATTTTATGAGCTTTAATGCGTCACAGATCGATAAAATCCACGAATATCTCATAAATAGATTTGGCATAAAAGGGGTTACAAGGATAGGGATTCCTTAAAATCTATATGTGTAGGTATGGAAAGGCAGTATAACAACAAGGAGATATATCCTACCATCTTCGAGAAGAGTGCTTATTTATTTGAAGGGATAATACGGCTTCATCCATTCATAGATGGCAACAAACGCACAGCATTAGCTTCGATTGAAGAATATCTTTTAGAAAACAACCATTTATTCATAAAGTCATTAAGTTCTGTAAGGTTTACTATAAAGGTTGCAAGAATTACAAATCTTGAAAATGATTCAATTCAAACACTAATAAATAATATTGTTAAATGGATCAGATTTCGCACTGTCCCCATAACAGAAACCAGAAAGGCAATTCAAATAATTGAAGTGGATATTGATATGTTAGAAAAACTAAGAAAAATATCATTTCAAAGAAATAAACCTGAAATAGTTCAAACTATACTCGAATACTGGATAGGAAGCGATATTTATCCGGATTCAATCAATCAGTTAAAAGATATTTCATCCTATTATAAAGAAAGGCTTTCTGAAATAAAGAGCTTTATGAAGCTAAATTCAAAAAGAAAATAATAACCACATAAATATTAAGCAAGTCTATTGTTCTTCAGGTGGCGTTAGTGTTAGATTTATTCTTTTAGAAATATCAAAATCTCCAATATGTGGTCATGGGTAGTTTTGATTCTTATAGTGGGAATACCACTTATACTCATTGTTCTGTTAATCTTATCTCGGTAATACCTGGATGAGAATAAAAGAAAGTCCTTGATTTTTCAATGATATATGTATCGGGATAACCCGTAAGTATAAGGGAAACATGATCATAAATGCTTCCAGAAGGATTCAAATTTGGTTTTTCCCTTGCGGGATTCCAGTCGGAAATGGGTTTGTCAGGAAAGGACGAGAACACTGACTGGTACCAGTGGTGCCATGATGATTACAACATAAAAAACGGAATAGTTTCCGGAGATTTTCCTGAGGATGGTGCAGCATACTGGGAACTGTTCAGGAAGGACCA
This sequence comes from Thermoplasmatales archaeon, assembly GCA_027310185.1. GTDB lineage: Archaea > Thermoplasmatota > Thermoplasmata > Thermoplasmatales > Thermoplasmataceae > Cuniculiplasma. Next base: position 25,302 of record DAIDBH010000017.1, on the reverse strand, counting down.
CGAAATGGCAGAATACATGGGAATGAATTCGGCAAGGATCGGGATAGAGTGGTCAAGGATATTTCCAGTATCCACGGAAGAAATCAGAGTAAGGGTTGATACAGACGGAGACAATATAACAGGTGTAACAGTAGAGAAGGCAGATCTTGAGAAACTGAAAAAAATATGTAATCTGGATGCGGTTAAAAGATACAGGGAAATATTCAGCGACCTAAAGAACAGGAATTTCTATGTAATACTGAATTTATTCCACTGGAGCATGCCACTGTGGATAAATGATCCACGAAAGAGAGATATTTCGAAGGGCAATAATCTTGGAAATTATTTCAATAACAATTCTGTCATAGAATTCGCAAAACTTGCAGCGTTTGCAGCATACTCATTCGATGATCTCGTGGATTCATATTCTACAATGAACGAGCCAAATGTTGTCTTTTCAGGAGGGAATAACAGGTCAGAAAGGGAATACTATTCAAAAATGAAATTCTTCATAGAAGCACATGCCAGGGCATATGACTGCATAAGAGCCGTCAGCAGGAAGAGGATAGGCATCATTTACGCCAACGAGCATATAGAATCACTGGAAAACAGTGATCAAGATCTTGTGGAAGAGGTTACATGGAGGAATCGCTATTCATTCATTGACTCTATTACATCTGGGAAAACATTCAGCGTCAGGAATATGAACTACAATGATAGGTGGCCTGAGAAAAGCATTCTAAGAAAGGATTTTGAAAACAGGCTGGACTGGATAGGGGTCAATTACTACAGCAGGTATGTTGTTAGGCGGAGTGAGAAAGGGTTCGAGGCTGTGGATGGATATGGATTCCAATGTTCCGGATACGAAAAATCAAAGGATGGCAGGATAGTTTCGGAGATGGGGTGGGAAATATATCCAAGGGGGTTATATGTGGTTCTGATGGGATACCATGAGAGATATAACCTGCCAATGATGGTCACAGAAAATGGTATTGCCGATGATATGGACAGATACAGGCCCGGGTTTCTCGTATCCCATATGAAGGTGATAGAAAAGGCAATAAAGGATGGTGCTAAGGTGGAAGGTTATCTTCACTGGTCACTGACAGACAATTATGAATGGTCCAGCGGCTTCAGCAAGAAGTTCGGGCTTCTAAGGGTGGATTATAAAACAAAGAAGCGATCCATACGACCCAGTGCGTTCGTCTTCAGGGAAATATCTGAAAAATCTGGTGTTCCAGAGGAAATAGAGTGGCTCGGAGAAAGGTTCACATGATTCATTGCTGAAACTCTCTACTGAAAACAGTTATTACTAATCTTCAGATCAATCTACCGTCAGTTGATTACCTGATTTCCTGAGATTGAATTGGCTGAGTACGAAATACAGGAGTGAGGAGAACATGAATCCTATGGAAACCTCAAAGACGAAATGGATGTCAACATCAAAGATCTCGATCAGGAAATTGGCAAATATGGGCCCTAGTCCAACTGATATGGACTGAACAAGATTATACATTGATATGGAATTTATCCTGGAAGACTCAGTTCTTCCAAGCATCTCGTTGAACATGGAAAGTGTAAGGCCAGACTGCCCAACCCCATACAATATGGACGGTATGAAAATAAGTACAGGACTGTGAATTAGAGGAATAAGCAAAGCTGAGAAGATGATTATAAAAGAATTCATGAGGATGATCCTGAAATTCCCAAATTTATTTGCAAGCTTCCCCCAGAATATCTGTGAAGCTATGAATGAAATGGCTATCACAACGTAGACAATTGTATAGAAGCTCTCGCTCTGGCCGAGATACTGTGGAGATACAAGATATAGCTGGAAATATGGCATGACCATGCTGTAGCCCAGATTCCATACAAGTGAGAATATGACGAAATAGCCGAATGCTCTTGTCCATTTTTTTCTTGCAGAATTTCTTTCTGAATCCGGGATGGAATACGGGCTGATCCTGGTCATTATGAAAAGGGAAATTGATGAGAATATGAGAGCACCCGAAAGGAAAACCACGATGAATGCTATTTCCTCATCTGTTATTCCAAGAAATATTCCAAGTGCGAGTGCATATCCAACAAGTGAAAAGACCTTCATTACAAAGTTCCTGGATGCAAAGTAGCTCGATCTCCTCCTTGCCGGTATGACGCCCGGTACCCAGAGGGTCCATGTTGTACCGCTGAATGATGCAAAGAATGTCCTGGCTGAAAGAAGGATTATGAGAAGCAGATATGTCAGGAGAAGCCCGTGGACAAATACAAGAAAGACAACAGGCAGCCACAGCAATCTATCCAGGAGGGTTGTATATACGGTGAGTTTCTTGAGGTCTTTCACCTTCCTTGAAAAATATCTGGAAAGATACTGTGCCAGGGGAACCACAAGAACCGGGAAACCCGTAATATAACCAACAGGCGCATTCTGGCCGAGAAGAAATATGGAAAGGGGAATAACAAAAGGTGTTGTCAGGCTGGAATATATGGACCAGAAAAGCCCATCTGTCACTGACAGATTTGCAGTTGTCTTTATGACATCGTCTGATGAAACTGTATAATCCTTAATCTTCCCGTAAACATAAGATCCCTTTCCCTTAGATTTCATTCATATTGCTCCTTTGAGTTTTATGGATATTTTACCTTATTTTTCTCCAGTATTTCAGGAAATTTTCAAATCATGCATTTCAGGGTGATAAACTCTGTCAATAAAGTCACTACTTAAAATAGTATGTAATTAAGAAAAGTTTATCAATGGTCTTAATAATATCTACAGGAGATGTTATTATGACCAATAATAATATTAAATTAAAACGGAAAAAAATAGCTGGAAGTTCCGTGAGGAATAAACTCAAGGTTCTTTCAGTTTTAATGGTAGTGGGAATTTTTGTACTGACTGCTTTTGTGACAGTATATGATCACCCATCATTAGGATCATCGGGAATAGCAGTACCAAGTGCATCATCCGGGAGCAAGGTAACGATCACCGTTTGGGGATCCGGCTCACCGGGAGGAGAGGCTGATGTTTTCAACAGCACTCTTGCATATTTTGAACAGGTTTATCCAAACGTGACTGTGGATGACAGTCCAGCGGTTGGTATAGCCTCTACAACATATACAAGTGCTGCACATGCTGGAACAGCCCCTGATATATACAGGGACAGCAGCGATAATGCAGGAGTTCTTTATGCAGAAGGCACAGTACTGGCATTGAACAAATACCTGAACAGCACGTACATAAACAGCTTCAGTCCGGGAACAATAACCGCCTGGAGTGCAAACAACTCCCTGTATGGTATACCGGTCAACACCAATGGTGTCGGACTCTATTATAACAGTGCGCTGGTAAAGACTGCTCCAAAGACCATTTACCAGATGATCCAGGATTCATTGAACGTGACACATAACACAACGCTAAACCCGGCAGGATCAGCCACAAAAGTATGGGGTCTTGCATATGGTCTGGGCACTGACTCTGGATACAGATCCGCAGCATGGTTCCCGGCATTCGGTGGAACAATATTCAACTCAAAGCAGATGCCAGTCCTCAACTCAACAGCTGACATAAATGCCATATCTTTCCTGTATAACCTGACATACAAATACAAGATAAGTCCAACAGGACTCACATCCATGACAGAACAGTACAATCTGTTTGAAGACAATCAAAGTGCCTTCATGATAGACGGTCCGTGGGACCAGAGCACATACACTCACTATCTCGGTTCAAATCTCCATGTAACTGCACTTCCATTCAACAACGTTACGGGATTATGGCCAACACCCATATGGGGATCAGTCGGATATTTCATATCCTCACCACAGGCAAGTGGGATAACATCTTCACAGATATGGGCTTCACTGAAATTCATTGAGATGCTGACAAATGAGACAGCCCAGGTACATCTGTTCGATAAGGCAGGAGACTTTCCATCATCCCTGGCAGCAGGAAGCTACATAACTGCACACAGCAACAACGATCCATTAATAAAGGGATGGCTTGCACAGGAAAACCACACAATGCCACAGCCAGGATTCGTGAACATGAACTATTACTGGCCAAACTTCCACACATACGTTGGTAATCTTTATGACAATGGAACAAACAATGTTTCACAGGTCATGAACAATTTCCAGAAGGCCGTGGTAAGCGAGATCAATGAAGTCTCATCCACGCCAACATCTGCAAAGCTGAGCATAAGTCTCTATGAAATACTGGGAATTGTGGCTGCAGTGATAATAATTGTTGCAGCGGCCAGCTTCGTATATGTGAGAAAAAAGAAAAACTAATCTTAATACCCTATTTTTTTTTAAATTTTTAAAGTGAGTTATATGGTTGAAACAGAAGAATATAAAGTGAAAAAAAAGAAGGTTGAGTACAGAGGCATAGTTTACATTCTACCTGCAATAATTGTCCTGGTTTTCCTTGATTTCTATCCCATTTTTGAAAGTGTGTATTACTCCCTGACAGATTTCAATTCCCTGCACTTCTTCAATTATGGTTATGTAGGTCTTGCAAATTTCATTTATGTCTTCACAAGCTCTGATCTCTGGACTGTTATCGGAAACACTCTGGTATGGAGCATTGGTAGCACAGCAGTGATGGTTCCTGCAGGATTCGCACTGGCACTGGTCATGAACCAGAAGAAGATGAGGGGAAAAACCATCTACAGGACAATGTATCTTTTTCCGTGGGCATTCCCAGCTTTCATCACCATACTGGTATGGTCAAACATGCTTGCATATACGGGAGGTGTTGCCAATGAACTTCTCAATGTAATGGGATTCAAGTCTCTTGACTGGCTGACCTCACCCAAATATGCAATGATATCCCTGATCCTTGTGAATTTCTGGCTATCATTCCCATATTACACCTTTGTTTACACATCTGCTGTGCAGAGTATACCACAGGAGCTATACGAGGCTGCTGAAGTGAATGGCTATGGTTCATTGAGAACACTTACAACAGTAACACTGCCTTTATTGAGGAGGCAGATTGCCTTCATCACAATCTTCGGGTTTATATTCACATGGAACAACTTTTACGTACCGTTCCTGCTGACAGGTGGAGGCCCGGGAATTTCAACAGAAATACTGATCACATATTCATATCTCCAGGCATTCTCATACTCTAACTACGCACTTGGTGCCGCATACGCGGTAATATCCATAGTTATACTGCTGGTTTTCGTGGTTGTGGCAAACCACTACACCAAGATGATGACTATACTGGACTGAGGTGAAAAAATGGAAAACAAATTTTCAAATAAAAATAAGACGGTTGCCGAAAACAGCCTGGAAAATGTGTACAGGATGAATAATTATTACAAGAGGATAAAGATTGTAAAGAGGGTAGTCTCCCATCTGGTTCTGATTATCTTTGCAATTTTTGCCGTCTTTCCAATATATTACGTGGTTATAACATCACTGAACAGCATCGGTTCACTGGCTGAGGCTAGCCTGAGTGACCTTCTTCCAACTGCACACTCCAGTCTTGCCAATTACATAAGCATCCTTTACCACCATCCATTCTTCCTCTGGCTGAAGAACACGCTCATACTGACAGGTGTTTCGACAATTATAGGAGTCCTGCTATCAATAACATCGGGCCTTGCCCTTTCAAGGTTCAATATACCACTCAAGCATGCATTCCTTTACATGCTCCTGATCCTTACACTGTTCCCATTCACCATGATGGTAATCCCGTACTACTTCATGTTCGCCCAGCTGCACCTCCTGGATTCATACATCGGCCTGATCATCCCATACTCGGCAGGAGCACTCATATATTCATCATACCTGATAAAGAATTATGTTGATAACCTGCCTAAGGATTATGAGGAGGCTGCACAGATTGATGGATTGAGCAGGAGATCGGCCCTTTTCAGGATACTTGTACCCATGTCGAAACCTGTGATCATCTTTGCAATGCTCATAGCATTTATGGGTCCATACACTGATTATGCACTGGCAGGACAGTTCATCACATCTAAGAGCCTGTATACAATGGCCATAGGACTGTATTATGTTTCCCAGGGAGACATAGTGATAAATTACGGTACCTATTCTGCATTCGCTGTGCTCATGGGAATACCAATATTCATACTGTTCTTCGTGTTCCAGAGATATCTTGTATCGGGATTCAGCCTTTCCACGTACAAGTAAACTTTTATAAATAATTTAAAACACCTTTTTTTACTACTTAAAATAGTTTGTTTTTCGAAAAACTGATATAAGTAGAATGATATCTGTAAGGGATAACGTATGGAGAAACTTGTATTACAGGACATTGTGAGGGTATTCAAGAAGAACGTTGGTGTTCTTGGAGTAAATCTTGAAGTTAAGGAAGGTGAATTCTTTGTTATATTGGGTCCAAGCGGATGCGGAAAAACAACAACACTGAGAATGATTGCAGGCCTGGAAACAGTGGATAGCGGTCATATATTTCTTGATGAGAGGGAGATCACAAATTTTCCACCAAAACTGAGGAACATATCCATGGTCTTCCAGAATTATGCACTTTATCCATTCATGAGCGTCAAGGACAATATACTTTTCCCGCTTAAAATACTCAAGATGCCAAAATCCGAGATGGAGCAGAAAGTGCAGGAAATTGGAAAGACACTTGGAATATCTGAACTCATGGACAGGAAGCCTGGAGAGATATCAGGAGGACAGAAGCAGAGGGTTGCACTGGCAAGGTCACTGGTCAGGGAACCGAGTCTTTTCCTCATGGATGAACCACTCAGCAACCTGGATGCAAAGCTCAGGGGACAGATGAGGGTCGAACTAAAGAGGTTGCAGAGGGAATTCAACACAACAACTGTGTATGTGACGCATGATCAGGTTGAAGCAACAACGCTTGCCGATAGGGCATGCCTCATGAACGGTGGTAAAATAGTGCAGATGGGAAACCCAAACGATCTTTACACACTGCCCATTAACATGTTCTCTGCAACATTCCTCGGAGATCCTGCAATGAACATGATACCCGGAGAAATCACCGTAAAGGATGGAAAAACTTACCTGGCAACCGAAGATTTCTCAGTAGAAATGCCGGATATCCATACAGAAAGGGAAACACCAAGGGACGTTATGGTTGGAATGAGGCCAGAAGATGTATTGCTTGGTGATGAGGGAATACCTGTTGAACTGAACCTCATACAGAACCTTGGAAGGAGTATATTTGAGTATTTCAAGACACAGCATGGAGATAATATTGTGAGGCAGGATATAGAGAGTTCAAAGCTTGTGCTTGGCGACAGGGCAATGGTAACGATTGATCCAAAATCCATATATCTGTTCGAGACCAATACAGGAAACCTGATCTATAAATACGGACGGAAGAAATACCAGGAAGAGGAAGTGCCAAAGGCAGTTAACTGATTTACAGTACCTCTGGTCACTGGATGAATAGTGTATAACGCCTATCAGGAAACCTGAATGGAGAATTCCCCGGGAGCAGGCCTCCATGATCCTGTATTATGAGGATCTTCAATTTTGGTTCCGGTTTTTTCATTTTTGTTCATTTTTTTAACAGGATTGAATATCATTTCCACTTTCTGTTCACTTGAATACTTGATTATATCTATCAATCCATTTCTTTTCCTGCTGAACTTGATTATTCCATTATAGGTCGCCGGATTAGTCTTCCGTAATCTGACTATATCCCTGAACTTAATATAGAATTCGTTTCCAACCCTGTCCCATTCCATTGTTCGCCTGCAATCTGGATCTGGACCGCCTTCCATTGACAGCTCATCCCCATAATATATACTGGGCATCCCGTTCATCATCATGAGTATTCCATAGGAAGCCATTGCCAGTTTCTCGCTATCAAGCAGGGTTCTGATCCTTGGTGTATCATGTGAACCTGCTATATTCATCATCTTTGTGTATACATCTTCACCAAGTATGAACCGCATGTTGAGGAGTTCACTGTTCATTTTTGCTGTGTTGATCTCTCCATTCAGCAATGAGATGATCAGCTTTCTCAACTGGTAGTTCATGGATGACGTGTATAGTCCATCACGGAAGAATATGTCTGAAATGCACCATACTTCAGCAATATGTCCCACTTCTGGAAATTCTTTCATGAATTTTGCGAATATTTCTTTCATGCTCTCCAGATTTATTGAATCTGCAACATCATATCTCAGGAAAGACACATTTAACCTGCCAGAATAGTATTCCATCACCCTGAGCATGAATTCTTTCACAGAATCATTCCTGTGATTCAGCTTTGGCATTCCTCCATTTTCAAGGAACGATTCATAATATGCATCTGTTATACCATGTTTCACCGGCCATCTTATCCTCATCCCCTCATCTGTATCTTTTATGAATTTATACCAGCTCTGATCATGTGGCAATTTCTTTTTGAGTTCACTCACGAACTGAGGAAAATAGATGGACGTGTGATTGAAAACCATGTCCAGGATCATTGAAATTCCATTTTCTTTGAGCTTTCTGGATAAACTGATCAGCTGATCCATGGTTCCGAATCTTTCATCTATGGAAAAATAATCATCTATATCGTACCTGTGATTGCTTCTGGACCTGTAGAAAGGAGTAAGATAAAGATGATTCACTCCAAGATCCTTCAGGTATGGTATCTTTTCAATGATCCCCTCAATGTTCCCTCCGAAGAATGAATTTCTCTCCGGCTTTTCACCCCATTTCGTGAGACCGTCCTCAAGTTTGCCTTCCCGGTTGAACCTGTCAGGGAAGATCTGGTATATCACATCGGCCTGTCTTACCGGTTCATCTATTCCAGGCACAGTAAATGGACCATATTTATTTCCCCAGTCATCCATGAATGAATACTTTCCATCGCTTCTAGTAACAAATTCAAAGAGATTGTAATTCTTTGACCTGTAGGAGAAATCGCTGTTTCTCTTCCTGTTACCTTCCTGTTCAATTTTGACAGACTTGAAACCCGGAGGAGTTATGCACCTGATCACATAGAATCCTCCCGTTCTGGAAAAGAAATGGGAAGAGTTAGGATCATGAAGGAAGCACTCCTGTCTTATGTCAAGAGTAACAGGCTTCCTTATTCTCTTTCTCCGTTCATTGAAAAGATTAAACTGATTTATTGAGTAAAAATATTTATGGGTTCCAGGCAGCAGGCTGACAGTCTTCTCCCATCTGGTCCCATCATGGGTCTTCAGGAGTTCAATGCTTCCATCACCATTGCAGTCGAAGGTTCCTTTCAGGTAGCATGATTCATCACCCTCCTCAAAGGGTATTGAAAATAAAACCTGCCTTCCCAGCATGGGTTCAGTCATGATCAGTATTTTTCCTGCCCTTTATAATCTTTGCCTTCAGCCCATCCGGGGTTACAGTAACCTTTCCAGATTCAGATGTGACCTCATATTCCTTCTCATTATAGAATAAGGTAAATTTGCCTGAACCTATGACAACAACCTCTCCCCTGAAGATGAAGTATGAGTTATCCTTCACATATATGGGATAATTATTCTCTGTCTTGAAATAGCAGTTGCCATCTATCATTATCTCCTTCTCGAAGTCATACCATCTACCTTCAGGCAGGTATACCGTTCTTTCAGCGGCATTTTCATAGATCTGGGGTGCATATATGATATTGTCACCCAGATAGTATTCATCCTCTATGAAGAAGCTCTCGTTATCCCTGAAGTCCTGGAACGAAACAGGTGAAACTGATGGCGTCCCAAGTTTGTGGGACTGATGTATTACATTGTATATCTGGTCAAGGAAATCATATCTCAGGTGAACACTTGTCTCTATGTCGCTCTTGGCCCTGTTTGATAACAGGAACACCTCCTGATCATTGCCATCCATTGACTTGTGGTTCCTGTATAATGGGAATAGAAGGGCCATCCTGTAATATGCTGCGATCAACTCAGGAGTGCTGCTTCCGAAGAAGCCTCCAAGGTCGCATCCCACAACTGCAACTCCAGATATGGAAAGGTTGGTTACAATGGAAATCTGCAGCTTCACATCATCCCATGTGGACATGTTATCTCCTGTCCATATGGCTGCATATTTCTGGATGCCTGAATATCCGGACCTGCTGAGGATGAATGGCTGCTTGCCAGAGTCTTCCATTGCCTCATAAGTCACCTTTGATTGGAGATATGGATATGCATTCCTCACTTTCTTATGTGAGATCATCTTGCCATTATCCAATCTATGCAGGGATTCAGGATCGAACATGTGGTCTTCCGTAAGAATTGTTGGTTCATTCATGTCAAGCCAGATGCCGTCCACGCCCTGCTTCATCCATGACCTGACCTCCTCCTTCCAGAAATTCTGGCCATTGGTGTTTATGAAATCAGGGAACACAGACTTTCCAGGCCACATCTTGTCTGTGTAGATGTCCCTGTTTATATCCTCAACATAGGACCCCAGGCCTCTCCTGAAAATATCGTAATTCTGCTCAGCCTTTATGGAAGGATCAACGATGGGGATAACCTTTACGCCCATGTCATGGATCCTCTTGATGAAATCCGAGCCGTCACCAAAACGTTCGTTGTTCCATGTGAAGAGCTTGTAGTTCTCCATGTAGTGGATATCCAGGTAAATGGATTCAACGGGAAGGAATTCCCTGTATCTCTTTACAACCTCAACCGCAACATCAGAGGGATAATAGGTGTATCTTGAGATTGCATGCCCAATGCCCCATTTTGGTGGCATGAATGTATTCCCGGTCAGGCCTGAATAGGATTTCAGTATTTCCGAAGGGGAATTGCCTGTGAAGATGAAGAATTCAACTGATCCTGATTTCACGGTGATCTTTGTCTTGTTGTATACCTCAACACCGAAGTCAAATATGATTTCACCAGGATAGTTTATGAATACACCCATTGATTTTCCATCAACAACCTGGTAATAGAAAGGGATTGAAATGTACAGCGGATCATTATTTCTTCCATATCCACCAGGGTCCCTGTTCTTTGATATCAACCTCTTCCTCTTCCTGTCCATGCCCACTGCTCTTTCTCCCAGTCCAAGTATATGGGCATTGAGTGGCAATGGGATCAGAAGAAGAAGTTCTTCAGGATTTTCCCTTATTTCAATGCCAAAATCCTTCAGATTCTGTTCCATCGAGGTTTCATTTTCACCGTTGAATGATACAAGCGGTTCATTACTGTTAACATTATACCTAAAATAAACGCTGTTTGACCAGCATTTTATATCCATTGAGGGCTAAGTCATAAAAGGGATATAATTCTTTTTAAAACTTTATCATGAATCATCTGTTAATACGTGAAAATGGTTGTTCTCATTATATTTAAATATAATATAATAATAATTGATATAACATATAATAGACAACTCACAGTAGTATTATCTTGAAAAATACATTTGCAGATTATACACTCACTTCTGGATAATATTGATCAACCACGCATTAAAATTTTGTTCAGGTTATGTATTCAAGGATAATCAGCTCAGTATCTCTATCCTCTTCAGTGCTATGTCTTCCTCCCTGGCAGTCTTTCCACCCACGGAGTAGGTCTTCTTTCCTCTAGTTACATAGATGGAATGCTTCAGTCCATTCACAATATCAATCCTGTTGATCATTCCATTCATTGTTATTTCTGTGCCGTTCCTCCATCCACTTAGTTTGCACCTTATACCCTCTGGTACACTGTATGTTTTGTTCAGTGCGTCACAGAGAAGCCACATGGTTCTGAACCTGTGCTTCGAAAGGTTCTCCGGCGTTGAAAAATAATAGGAAGGATCCCAGATAGTGTGGTAGAAGAAATAGCCTGTGATATGAATTATCTCATCCTCTTCATTGAGAACTGCGTAGTCCTTCCTTTCTATTGTCTTACCGATGCTTATTATGGCCATCGACCTGTCTGTGATAAGAACTTCAGAGGTCATTCCGTTCCTTACCTTTATTATAGCGCCCTTGAAGTCATCAAGCAGCCGCTTATCAGGCTCCGGAAACAGGACAATTGCTACTGTTACGCCCCTTGAAATTGCCCTGATCAGGTTTTCCCTCATCTTGATCAGCCTTGTCTTGCTGCAGGATATGATGATTTCGTCCTTTGCGCTATCAACCCTCTTCCTCATCTCGTTTATGATAACTCTTTCAGTTTCCATGAGCCAGAGATAGGGCTTTGAATTGGGATTTGAGGACCTGTTCTTCTGCACTATCTTCTTGATCCTCCCTATTCCACTGTTGAGCTCCTTCACCCTCATGCCCAGGGATGCCTCAATGTCCCTTGCCCTGTACATCTTTTTCTTTCCAGGGCTTTCATCCACCATGCCCTTTTCCTTGAGTTTACCAAGAACATCGTAAACCCTTGGCTGAGGTATGCCCGATATGGATACTATTTCTCCCGGACTGAGGGAATCGTTCATGAGTAATGCCTCCATAACCCTAGCTTCGTAATCTGTAAGTCCAAAATCCTTCAACACATCAAAAAGCTCAGAGCTCATGGAAATACCTTATAATAATGCGTTTGTGTGTATTTAATGTTTCATTCTCATTCGATTACGCTGAAAGGTCTCTTTAATGGATTATTTCTAAGCAGTTTATATTTGGAACTCATATACACTATCCATAGAACTGTGATTTTTATAACTACTTTAAAATCCCTAAAAGCTCACTTATATGTATGAACACATACTTCATCGATCTTTCGTGCAAGAAAGCCCGTCAAAAGAATCTGTAACCGATCAACAGCCAGCTACTAGTCAGCTCCCAGAAGAATATTTGTGAACATAATGGCAGATTTCCTGCTTATCATAACTCCTTCCACTCTACACCACAGTAATTCGGGCGAGGCATTGGCATATCTAAGCATGCCTAAAATGTACAATGAAAATGAACCTCATTTTCAGCAGATTTATCAGCGGTATCATAAGTGATTAACAATAACATTAATTTAGTCTTTCCAGGCAATTCTAAAATGAAAATTCTTAGGTATATAAACCAGTCAAAACACATATATAGTATTTTAAACATGTGTTATACTATGGAAAGTAGTGGCAATATAAAAACAGGAGGAAGCAGCAAGAAAGCTATAATAGCAATAGCTGTGGTAATCGTTCTTATTGCGGCTGGTGTCGGAACATATTTTATTATAACTAACCATCCGACAACAACGAGCAAAACGGTGACAATTACAGTGGCGGCACCGGTTTATAGTTCGAGCACAAATATCTGGGAGAACTTCATAAATAATGCTACCGCAAAGTGGCAGCAGGCACATCCGAATGTGGTAATAAAATTTGTAGGCCCCTCAGATGCCAGTAGTGAAGCTCAGTACTATGATAAACTGGATCTTATGACATCAAAAGCATTCACAGCACCAGATGTAATGCTTGAGGACATGTTCTATACTGCAACATATGCACATGAAAATGTGATAGCTCCCTTGAATAGCTATATAAACAGCACAGAAAAGAATTCATTTTTCCCATCAGCACTTGGGCAAATGGAAATAAATGGAACCATATACGGCATGCCAACTCAGGTAACTGACACACTGATTTATTATAACATGTCTCTTTTCCAGAAGGCAGGCATAAAGACACCCTGGCAGCCAACGAGCTGGGCTGATCTTCTGCATACAGCAATGGAACTCAAGTCAAATCTATCTTCAATTAATGGATTTGTTCCCATGAACATATATACAGATACAAGAGGAGGAGAAGCAGCAAGCTTTACAGGATTTGAAGGCTTACTCTACGGAACCGGATGGGGTCTTTATAACTTCAGCAGCGGGCAGTGGTATGGAAACAATCCAGGATTAAATGCAACACTAAATTTCTATAAGACTGCATTTGTTACAGATAATCTGGCAACCGTTGATTTGAGTACAACACCTTACATAACAACAGGCCAGTATCTTCAGGAAGGAAAATTAGGAATTGCTGTAGACGGTAGCTGGATGTATGGCTACCAGTGGGCATCAGGTTCGCATGAGATACACAACTTCACGAAATACATAGGAGTTGCATACATTCCGACAGAGTTCGGCCAGGCCCCTTACTACAACTCCATGGTAGGTGGATGGGGATGGGCAATGTACAGTGGCGTTAGTAACAAGTCCCTGGTATATTCATTCATGCAGGCAATGGACAACACAACGAACCAGATAAACATAAATCTACCTGGACAGGCACTGGCAGGGGGATTACCTGCAACTACAAGCGCTTCAAGCAACCCACTCTTCAAGAATTTGATGCCTAATGCACCACAGCTTGATACATTTTACGCAAACGCATTAAAGTATGGAAGCTACAGGCCACCAGTCTCAACCTATCCAACAGTTTCAACTGCTCTTCAGGCAGCCATGAGTGATGTTGTTGTAGGCGGAAAGAGTGTATCCAGTGCTCTCAGTGCATATGACTCAGCCCTTGTAACAGATTTCGGAAGTTCAAAGGTTCAGATTGTAACACATCCAACCGTGGGTCCATCAGTTGTTATATCATCTGTTATTCATACAGGTGATTCATCCGCCAGAAATATTCAATCACCCACAGTAAGATTTTATAACAATCTTTACATAATTTCTAAAAACTAACTTTTTTTAATAGAGGTAAAACATGTTCAAAATGGGGAATAAATCAACAGGCAGCAGGGAAGATTCTACTACATTTTACATACTGGCTTTAATTCCAGCATTTCTGTATCTGGGAATTTTTTTCATATATCCACTTGCACTTTCTGTTTATTATTCTTTTACCAATATATCCCTACTAAATATTAATCACTTCAGCTTTGTTGGTATATTTAATTATGAAAGACTTTTTACAAGCTCTGTTTTTGAACAGTCTGTTATTATAACCATAGTTTTTTTTGTATTTTCAGCAATTTTAGGGCAGATGTTTATGGGAGCTGTCGTTGCCTATACGATAAACGGAACAAAAAAACTATTTGGAACCCTTGTTACATTAACAATCCTGATGGCATGGGCAACCCCACAGGTGGTGAGTGGAATTACGTGGTACAGCACACTAAGCTATGTGCCCATGGGACTGGCAAATTACATCATAACAGGTCTGGGAGGAGCTCCAATTCATTTCCTATCATTCCACAACGCTCTATATATGATAATCATCGCAAACGCCTGGCTTGGAATGGGATTTTCCGTACTGATCTTCAGTTCTGCAATAAAAAACATCAATCCGTCAATTATAAAGGCAACAGTTGTGGATGGAGCCGGGCCATTTTCAAGATTTTTCAGGATCATAATGCCTATGTTAAAACAGACCATTCTAACTGATTTAATACTCATCACACTCTGGACTCTGGGAGCTTTCACGCTTATTTATGTACTGACGCATGGAGGTCCTTCAGATGCAACAAACATTCTGACAATATATCAATATCATACTGCATTCTCTGTTTTTAACATAGGTCTGGCAAATACCATAGGTGTAATGATCATTCTCGCAGGCGTGGTAATGTCCCTGGTATATATACGGGTGATAAAAATTGAAGACTGAAATTATTAACCTAAAGAGTGTGCTTTCCTACATCCTGTTAACAGCTCTAGCAATATTTTTCCTGATACCATTTGTATGGATATTTGTAGAAGGATTCGCATCCATAAGCAATGAAGGTTTTGGCAATTTTGGAGCTTTTACAATCGGGGCATATGAGGCAATATTCGCAAATAAATACTTTTCATTATCCATAGAGAACGGTTTAATACAGTCCCTTGGAGGAACTGCATTCTCAATAGTTCTGGCAGTCTTTGCTGCCTATGTATTCTCAAGAAAGAGGTTTCCTTTCAGGATTGCACTCATACTCACAATTCTGTTCTTTACCGGTTTTCCAGTATTTTCATTGCTAATACCCATGTATGTGTTCTACCAGAACGTCAATCTTTACAATACCCAGATAGGTGTCATTCTATTCCTCGGTGTGCTGAATCTTCCAATTACAATCTGGATAATGAAGAATTCATTTGACCAGATACCGAGATCTATCGAGAGGGCAGCTTTAGTTGACGGAGCGTCTCCTGTTCAGTCTATTTTATACGTCTTCCTGCCAATGGCATTTCCAACCATTGCTGTACTCATACTGCTAGATTTCATAACAAACTGGGGAAATTTCTATGTGCCATACATTCTGTTGAGCTCCAGAAATCTTTTTCCCATAGCCGTTTACATCTATACTTACTTTGGTGCATATTCTGTTCAGTACAATCAACTCGCAGCAGCCTCTGTAATATATATGATTCCAGCGCTGGTTCTATACATATTCGCACAAAAATATCTTATAAAAGCGTTCTCCGTAGGAGGAGTAAAAGGGTGAAAATATGGTTTCAGTTAAATTAGCAAATATTAGCAAAAAGTTTTCAAGCACAGTGGTGTTAAAAGATTTGAATCTCGATGTTGAGGACAAGGAGTTTTTCATCCTTCTTGGTGCGTCAGGCTCTGGCAAGTCAACAACACTTAATATAATAGCAGGCCTGGAAAAGGCAACATCAGGCGACATCATGTTCGATGGCAAGATAGTAAATCACCTGAGTCCTGTCCAGCGTGGCATCGCAATGGTCTTTCAGGATTACGCGCTTTATCCTCACCTCACCGTGAGAAATAACATCGCATTCCCTCTGAGAATGAGAAAGTTTCCGAAGGACAAAATAGCAAAGAAGGTGGATGAAGTATCAAACACGCTGGGACTGGAGCAATATCTGGACAGATATCCAAGGGAACTATCCGGTGGGCAGGCACAGAGGGTATCCCTGGGAAGGGCACTGGTACGGGACCCGGGTATATTTCTTCTTGATGAACCCCTCTCGAACCTGGATGCAAAAATAAGGAACCAGATAAGGGTCGAATTAAAATTAATACAGGAAAATCTTGGAAAAACATTCATTTATGTCACACATGACCAGCAGGAAGCCATGTCCCTTGGAGATCACATAGCAATTCTGAGAAACGGAAAGCTTGAACAGGTAGGTGCGCCTATGGATGTATACAGGAATCCTGTAAATGATTATGTGGCCGCTTTCCTTGGAGAACCTGCCATCAACTTCTTCGATCTTGTCAAAGTTTCTGACGCATACAGTTCGGACGATCTTAATGTAAAAGGAATCACTATTCAGGAGAAGGAGATAAATCTGGGTGTTAGACCAGAATCCATAAAGCTGAAAAAGGAGAACGATACGGATATAGAAATCAGGATCAACCCGCAGACAATTGAAAGTTTCGGCTCATATTCCGTAATTATAGGCAGGACAAAATCCGGGAAGGAGGTCAGGGTCAGGCTAACAGAAACCCCAGAAATGTATCCCGCATCGGAGTTAATTCTTTATATTCCAATGTCGGAGATATATTTGTTTGGAACAGGTGGAGAGAGGATAGATAAAAATTGAGTGACATTTGCTGTCAACTCATTTAATTAAATAGAGGTAAGAATATGTCATTTGCAGTTTATTTAAATCATGATTACACGGTGGTAAATTTCAATGGATACAGATCCATAATGAATTTTAGAAAGAATGATGAGAGCTCATCCGAAAAAAATTCGATTAAACTTCCTGGCAATGCAACATTCGATCTGCAGGGTGATGGTACATCAATTCAGATAGATCTCCCTGTGAAATCCCACATAATTGGACTTGGTGAAAAGGCATTTCCTGTGGACAGGAAAAGAAGGAAGTTGGTATCCATGAACAGGGACCCTGACACATATAAAAGGGGTGAAGATCCAATTTATTCATCCATTCCATTCTTCACCCTGATTGCAGGAAACAGGGCATATGGATATTTCGTGGATTATCCTGGAAAAATAGTTTTTGACTTTGGTGTAGATATATACAATAAAATCAATATAGAAGTTGAATCCAGTGAATTTGATTTCTTTGTGTTCAGTGGCAGGACACCTGAGGAAATTCTTGAGCAGTATATGAGGCTGACCGGGGAACCTGTGCTCATTCCAAAATGGGCAACAGGTCATTCCATCTCACGATATACATACTACCCGGATAATGTTGCACTGGAGGTTCTTGACATGTACAGGGAGTTTGTTCCAGTAGATTCAATGTATTTTGATATACATCACATGAAGGATTACAAGCTGTTCACCTGGGACAGGGATCGTTTTAGAGAACCCGAAGCATTCATAAACAAGCTTCATGAAAGGGATACAAAAATCGTGACAATTATAGATCCGTCGGTGAAGGTAGATCAGGAATATGACGTTTTCAACAGATTGAATGGAACATACATGGAAACGGAAAAAAATGAGATATATACAGGTCCCATGTGGCCGGGAATTTCTGCCTTTCCGGATTTTTTCAACATGGAAGCCAGGAGGAAATGGGGTGAAGAAATTAAGAGATGGCTTGAATACGGCGTGGATGGAATCTGGCTCGACATGAATGAACCAACAGTGCTCAAGGATGACAAAATTATAGAGGGAAACGCTCTGCACAGAACAGATGATGGAATGGTGAGGAAGCACAGAGAAATAAGGAACGCCTATCCAAACTTTCAGGCCAAGGCAACATACGAATCGATGGCTGAGAAGTTCTCCAATCCATTTATTCTTACACGGTCAGGATATTCTGGCATCCAGAAATATGCAGCCATGTGGTCGGGAGATAATATATCATCTGTTGATGATCTTTACCTTCAGATGTCCATGGTCCCATCACTTTCTATCAGTGGAGTGACCTCATGCGGCTGCGACCTTGGGGGTTTTTTCAACAATGGCACACCCGATCTTCTGGCTGCCTATTACAGGATGGCTCTTCTATTTCCATTATACAGGAACCACAAGGATAAAGCAGGAAACGAGCAGGAAATTTTCCTTCAGCCTCCAAGAATCAGGGAAAACATCATACAGAGCGTGAAAATGCGTTACAAATTTCAGGATCAAATTTACCAGTCAATATACTTCTCACATAAATACCTGAAGCCAACTGTTGCACCTATGTCATTCTATTACTGGAACGATGAAACCGCCATACATATCCAGGATCAGTACATGCTGGGTGACAACATAATATACGCACCTAACCTGGAAAACACACAGGGGAGAGAATTATACCTGCCTGAAGGAAAATGGATTCATTTCAGCACAGGTGAAACGGTTTCGGGACCTGCATATTTAAAAGTTGATGATCTCTTTCCAATATTCATAAAAAACAATTCGGCAGTAATTTATGACCATAATATATATGTCTATGGAAAGGGTTCATTCAAAATTTTCATGGATGGGGAGTTCAATATATCTCATAATGATCATAATAGAGAGATATCCACAGGTCACAGGAAGGTTAAGGTAGAAGTTATGGATTCATGAAAGGTTTATGGCAATGTGGATCATTATATATTTTTAAAGCATAATCCGGATGATGGACTTGGATTCTGATGCATTTAGAGACCTGGAAAAATTTCAGTTATCCAACTATGAAATAAAAGCATATTCTTCACTCTTAATAAGAGGTCCAATGCGAGCCAGTGAAATAATAAGGGAAACTGGAATCCCGCAGCCGAGAACATATGATGTTCTGGGAAAACTTCAGAGAAAGGGGCTCATAATCATGAATTCAAGCATACAGAAAACATATGAGGCAGTGATGCCATCTGCAGCACTCAGGCACCATGTCGAATCCATGAATAATTACTTAGATAGTCTTGAGGAATACGTAAGGGAGAACAGGAGGAGTTTCGAAATCAGGGCACCAAACGTATGGTTTATAGAAAATAGTAAAAGTGTGATGGTCAAACTAGAAGACATGATTTCACAGGCGGAATCAGAAATACTTCTTTCCATGGAATATGGCAAACTTACAGATCTCTTACCGGCCCTCAGGAGGAAGAGAAAAAAGGGCGTTACCATATGTTCAGTTATGAAGGAAAATATAGGTGACCAAAACGTGACTAGCCTGTGTGAACTTGGTGTTCTCAGAATCAGGAATGTCATGCCAGTAGAGATAGTGGTCGTGGATAGAAAAATGGCCTTCCTCAATGCCAATTCACTTTCGCAAGGCTCAGATTATTCCATATTCATACAGGAAGAGGAACTCGTTGATGTGCTGGATTTCTACTACTTCAACATGAACTGGACTTCATCCAGGTATTATTCAGATTTTGAAGGGATGGAAAATATAAAGATATCCTCTTCATGGCTGGCCTGTGAACTTATAGAAAATATGACATCGAAGGGTTACAGGTCCTTTGTAGAAATTGAGGGATACGATTCTAGCGGACCCGTTTCTATTGAAGCGGAAGTAATATCTGTCCAGAGGATACCGGGACTGCAGCAGGCGCTGATAATTCGAACAGAAAATGGTGAGTTAAGCGTGGGTGGAAAAAATGCCACTCTGGAGGATATAAGGATGTCAGTGGGTACCTTTAATTTTGAGAAGAAATGATCATGGAAGATGCAATGGCCTCTCTATATTAAGGTATTTCTTAAGATCAGCTTCAGGTATGGCTCTCAGTGCACTGTCTAGCTGTTCAAGCAATTTATCCCTGAATTTGAATGATACATCATTCTTACGATGCATTATGGCTCCAGCTATAATCTCATAACCGAAATATATATTCACATCAGGTATGTGTTTTCTTATCTTTTCGTAATAAAATTCGCCTGCCTGCATTGTCCCGCCCATTATGGAAACCCTCGTTGCATCTGGATATCTCCTTTTGATGCCCCTAACTACATTTCCCATGTATATGGCTGATTGTTCATAGAGTGAAAGTGCCTCACTGTTTCCAGAAGATGCCATTGGGGACAGATTGGTTGAGAAAGACGCAAGATCTTCTTTCGGCATTTTTCTGGTTTCAACTTGCCAGGCAATATCCCTGAGTGGCATCTTAAAATGCCTCTGGAGGTGTTCAAGAAAAGGTTTTTCCTCCTGTTCTGAATCCATTTCCATCATGGCAATCTCAATGGCTTTCTTGCTGAACCAGGTTGCAGAGGACATATCTCCAATGCTCCATCCCCAGCCACCGAACCTTTTCATCTCACTTCCTGTTTTTATATATCCCACACTGCCTGTACCGGGGGCGAAGACTATCCCATTTTCGGAACCGTTCCCGAGATAATAGGCTGCAAGACCATCATTAATGGCACTGTATTTTTTTCCTTTTAGTATGTCTGAAAGAATTTTTTCGCCCATAAGAGTCGCTTCCTGGGAATCCCCTATTCCAACAATGGACACTATGATCTCATGAACAGAATCCATCCGGATCTGAGCACCACTCAAAGCATTATTTATGGCCTTTGTAAGATTTGAAATAGCACTCTCCACACTATTGGTGGTATAATTTGCAGATCCACCCAGGCCAGCTGAGATTATTTCACCCTTATTATCATCAAAAATGACAGCAATGGTCTTTGTTGAACCGCCGTCAATGGCAAGCAACATAGGTCGTGAATAGAAAATCAAACTTAAATCTACCCATGCTCCAAAGATGATAGGTGAATTCATAATTTGTACTTGTTTAGCTCCGATTTAATTCCTTTCATCAATTTGATTGTCGTAAATTGTTATATGCTGAACCGAAAAGTATTCTCATGAGCGTATCATGACATCACATGGTAATTCAAGAAGAGATTGATGCTGAGAAATATATTATGGAACTGGAAAGCACTCTAATTAAACTTACGGATGAGAATGAAACACTAAGGGGGGAGATCTAATCCATGGGGAAGAGACTGCTTTTTCATGAGAATACACATAAACGGCCATCAAGGCATATGACTAGGGAAAAGATCACCGAACCATCGGTAGGAGGAAGTGCATTTTCTAGAGAGGGTGATGCAACAGAGATAGTTTGCGAACCGGATGAGTTCATCTATGTATCATTGGAAAAACGCTCCAATTATTCTATTGATGTGAAAGCAAAAAACAGAAACTTTCCAGAGGCATGTGGCATCGGTATATGGCCCAGAATTACATTGCCAAGTTGTCATATGGCATGAGAGGTTAAACAAGGTATGGTGCAAGAATCATCATGACAAACAACAATATTGAACTGAGTTTTAAGGGTATCAATGTGGGTTAGTAATAGTAAGTGAGGAATTCGTATTAGAACATAATCATATTTAGGATCACAGAAAAAGAACTACAATTGAGAGTATGAAGAAGGGAATTAAAAAAATTATAGAACCAGAAGACAGGATACTAATATACCAGTTAAAAACTGAGAGCTATTTGCAGCGAGTTAAAATCGGAAAACAGGATCAGGATATTCATAACGTTTTATGAATAAAAGGTCAGGTTATATAAAGGATGATGGAAAAGTAACCTTACCGGTTGACAGTTTGTAAACACTGTAAAAATAAGGTCTAAATGAAACTTCTAGTGACTACATTTAAGAATGGAGTAATATTAGTTTGCTTTCAAAACCTCACAAATTTCAAAATATCCAAATACATGGAAATAATGAGTGACGGATTTCAGAAAAACTAGTTAGTATGGAAGATTTAAGTCAGTCGCATCATTCACGACAGAATGACATTTTTATTACGTCTCATGTGAGATTCGATTAGTTCCTAATAAAATTTTATATATCAAATTATACAGTCTGAAATAGAGATAGTCCATGTCTTCATCTCTTATGGGAATTGAACTATTCTCATAATGTCTAATTTGAAAATGGTTTCCAATTTCTGTCAAACTCATTGCATCTTTTTCTATTTCTTTACGGAGTTCGTTGCTAGGTACCGCTTCTTTGAGAATTTTCTCAAGTCCTGTTTTCTTGTTGGCGTTTTCCAAGGTTTTTATACGTTCCCATGATTTCCATAGGTCCTCTAATGCCCTCTTCTTATTTGCGTTGCTTGTATCTTTGAATAAGTTGACAGAAGATTTAAGGAGTTCGTCTGTCGTCTTATCTCCTGTGTTGAAAATATTTTTATCAACTATTGTCTCAAAAATTTCATTAACCGCATTTGTGACTCTCCCTGAAATCAATTGAAACGGTGCTTTCACGTTTTTAAAAATGTCATTAATTCCGTTTGTAAATTTCTCACACCCTGATTGAACTGAAAATTTATTAATATCTTCGTGGTTGAAAAAGGGGTGTTGCCTCAGTTGTATAGGTTCACTAGAATGAACATAAAGAAATTCGATTAATGAAAATAATTTCTGTTCGTCGGGATACTCCCAAATTTCATCATATTTTATGCCTTTGTCGGCGTAAAACACTTCCTTCAGTCTTCCCTGATCACAAGCATAAACAAGTTTAGGATCGTCTGTACAGTGAACCGGGAAGTCACGTGATAAGAAATTATCTATTACCATTTTATCTACATAATGTTCCAATAAAATGCAAAGTCTATTTAGCCATGTCTCATCTTGACTATTGGAGGATATTCACATCGACCTCGCTTTCCTTTTTTTATCTGTCGAATCACCCATGATCATTTTCAGATTCCTTCTATCTGAAGTAAGTGTGCTAATAGATGATACAAACTCAACGTTTTTTCTATTTCCCATTTTTATCTAAGCCTCGCATAGTATTCTTCTTACTGGTGTTATAGAGCAGTCCATCAGTTTTGCGATGGCTCTCATGCTCATCCCTTTCTCTTTTAGTTCTAATACCTTCTTGGGATATATGTACTTTCCTCCACTTGTTCTGGATATTTTGAGAGCAGTCCCGATTTTCTTCCTTACTTCTTTTATGATGGCAAGCTTCTCTTCCGCTTTACATTAAAAGTACTATCCAAGTTTGTAAATTTAGGAATGCTGCAAGAAATTTGAGCGAGAAACCTTGTCATTTTATAAGGGTAAGTAAAGTAGATTTGGAATCATAGGCTATGATGAAATTTGAAATCACTGGTTTCTTCGCCTCTTCATAGTATAACGATACTATAAGTGTATATCTCTCATTAGCTTTGAGCGGTGCCGTAATCTTGTTTGGTAGAGAAGTTGGGGCCCAAAATACGGGTGGAAAAGAACCGAATCCCATAAGATATGGTGGAGCATTAAGTCCAATTATGCGTTGTGGAATATCAATTAGTTCAATGCCTCTCAGAGTCAGGCTTTGCCCAGGATAAATAGTCACTCCTACATAAGTTGCCTCCTTTAAGCCATTGCTCACCCCTGGAAATCCTCCTGAGAATAACTTCCATGGAGGTGACCATATTCCAAGACTTCTATGAAAAAAGTTCTTCTATGAAAAAAGTTCTCCTGACATCCTCCCGATCTTCTGCAATCTTAATAACTTTATTGTCTGTGATATGTCTTCTGGCTGATACTGCTTCTTTGCCCTGCTGGACATGGAAGCGATCTTTCTCTCTGTAAGTTCATCCATGGAATCCATGAATTCAACATTCCTTGACAACATGGTGTATACTGTTTCAGCAAGTATGCGTGCAACTGCAATAATTGCCCTCTTCATTCCTGTCCTCCTTACAATATGCATGTACTTCTGCCTCATTCTTCGTGAATATTTTATCACAGAATGGGCAGCTGTCACAAGTATGAATCTGAGCATTGAAGGACCATGCTTTGATATGTGACCTCTTATGTCTCTTGATCCTGATTGATCCTGTCGTGGTGTTAAGCCTGAATATGATGCAAGCTTCTCCTTTGAACTGAATCTTCTTATGTCATCTATCTCAGATACTATTGCAACTGCAGAATAGACATTTATTCCTGGAACTGTCATGAGCAACCTTACATCCTCTCTAACATTGCCATGCCTGGCCATCTGATCCTCTATTTCAATGGCATCCTTCCTCAGATGGATCACAGAGGACAGCATGCAATTCAGCACTATTCTTTCTGATGCACTTAACTTTGTGGATTGCCTTTCAATCTCCATAAGACCTGATCTTCCAAATATGTCTGTCTGCCTCAATGTAATTCCATGGGATGACAGGAGTGCATGTATCCTGTTCTTTATCCTGGTGATATCCTCGCCGATGGATCTCCTGTACCTTACAAGTAATCTCAGATCATCAGATTCCCTTGATGGTAAATGAACTTCTGGAAGTTCATTCAATCTCAATAGTTTTGCAAGCTTGTATGAATCTTCCCTGTCATTCTTCTTCGAAGTGTTGAATATGAGTGCGAGCTTCACCGGATCTGCAGGATGTACAGAGAATCCCATTTCCCTCAGCTTTCCTGCAATGTATTTTCCTGTTGTTGACACTTCCAGTGCAATCTCAGGTTTCATGCATAAATATCTTTTACCGAATTCTGTCCATGAATCATCTGTATTTGCAATCTCATACTGTTCCATGATGTTTCCATCATCATTCATTTCCGTAATGTATACGGTACGTTTATGTACATCCATTCCAATCAGTATTCTGACCACCTCCAAGTGGTTGGTGTTTGTTTAGAATAGGAGATATTTCGACAGCCTTCTATTCACCCTTCTTTCAGGGTATTATGTCGAATC